>DCLG01000097.1:45080-61305 GCA_002320935.1 Pedobacter sp. UBA1654
AAAGGATCAGAGCGTTTCGGCGACCCGGACGTCTTTCCCGGATATCAAGCTCATTGAACGCAAGAGGAATATCGGTATTGCCGGTTGGAACGATGGTTTTGCACATGCCAATGGCGAATACCTAATTGTTCTTGATGATGACAGTAACATTTTGAGCGGGCTGGATGAAGCGATCGCCGTGATGGATGGCGATCCGGAAATCGGTATTCTGGCTCTCAATGTCACTGGCGGTGCTTTTCCAACAGATTACCTGGTTCACATGGAAGATAATATTGATTTTATCGGTTGTGGTGCGATAATCCGAAACGAACTTTTCAAGAAAATTGGAGGTTTTGCAGAGTGGTTGTTCATCTATACCCATGAATGGGAATATGCCATCCGTTGCATGGAGGCTGGCTACCGCATCCGGTATTTCGCCCATTGCTATGTTGATCACCGCACCAGTGTCATTAACAGAAGTCCGAAAAGGCAAAAGGTTTTTTCAGTACGTAATGAGATGGCCATTGTCTATAAGTTTTTCGATAAAAAGGATCGGGGGAAGTATGTAGCAAGGGTTTACCTCAATAATCTTAAAGGGGTATACCGCCTTGGTCTGCGTTCGCTGCCTTGGTACTATGAAGCTTTAAAAGAGTTTTTTAAGTTACGTAAGCAGCTGGTACATACGCCTGTCCGTCGTGAGGTGCAGGACTTTTACAGTAAAAGCTGCTGGTCAACCCGCCGCTTCTTTAAGATCATCTAAAATCTGTAACTTGAATACTATATTGTTGAACAGCTGTTATGATGCATGAATCTGATAGGTACTGGGAAATAAAGCCCCACACATCGTTGCTCGATGTAAAGCTAAAGGAGAACTACGAATACCGCGATTTGCTATGGCTGTTGGTTAAAAGAGATTTTATTTCCTTTTACAAACAGACTGTGCTCGGACCCGTTTGGTTTTTCATTCAACCCATATTTACCGTGCTGATCTATTCGCTGATCTTTGGCAGTGTGGCTGGAATATCTACAGATGGGCTGCCAAAACCTTTATTTTACCTTGCTGGGGTGGTAACATGGAATTACTTTTCCGACTGCTTTATAAAGACCTCCTCGGTGTTCCGTGACAACGCTTACATTTTCGGAAAAGTTTATTTTCCACGTTTGATCATGCCGCTCAGTATCGTGTTTTCAAATTTGGTCAAGTTCGGGGTACAGCTATTGCTTTTCTTTGGCATGATGGTGTTTTACGCGATAAAAGGAGAACACTTTCAAGTGACCTGGTATCTGTTGCTATTTCCATTTTTGGTGCTGCTGATGGCCTGCCTTGGGCTGGGCATGGGAATGGTCGTTTCTGCATTAACAACCAAATACCGTGATCTGGCATTTCTGGTAACCTTTGGTGTACCATTGCTTATGTATGCCACGACAGTCGTGTTCCCCTTGTCTGCAGCGCCGGAACGCTTTGTTAATTTAATTAAGTTTAATCCAATGACCTCTATTATCGAAACTTTCAGAATTGGCTTCCTGGGCACAGGAACCTTCAGCTGGTCTATGCTTGGTTATACCACACTGGTGACCATAGTGGTCCTTTTTATGGGCGTTATTATTTTCAATAAAGTTCAGAAAAGCTTTGTAGATACGGTTTAGGTCATGTAGACACCTTTGCAAAAAGGAAGTCCGCAGTTTTAGGATTGTAGTTTTTATGGCTCACATCCTTGAATCCAAAAGGCTCAAGAGTGATATTGATGCGTTCCATGCCGAAGTGTGCTTCTCCGATAATCAGATCTACCCGCTCCAGGAACTCAGGATATTCATTGCTTAAGTTCTCCAGGATGTCATATTCAGCACCTTCCACATCAATCTTAAGTGCAATCCGTGACAGTGGATCTATAGCCTTTAGCAGCTCCTGCATTACATTGCTGGCCTTGCGGATCAGTATGTCTTTTTGAATGACCCGGTCCAGTTCTTCCGGAGCATAGTTCTTCAGGAATTCGTACGAGGTGGTGCAGATGCCATCCCGGTGCGGCAGGTAGTAACATGTGATCTGCTCATCCTTATTGCCGAGGCCAAAGTTGTATAAGTAAATGTTTCCCTCTAAGTTCGGGTTTAAGGCTACATTTTCCTGTGCCAAAGCGTATGTGTATTCGTTAAGTTCAAATCCATATACCGCCTTACACCAAGGCTGAGATGCAAAGTACAAGCTGGCATAACCGCGATTCATGCNNTATCAAAAACAATATAATCTTGTGCCTTCAAGTATTTTGGATGGATGAAATAAATATGTTGGGCAAATACCTCCCGCACAATCCAGGGATAGTCGGGTGTGCTGCAAAAATTAAGTCCATTCTTTTGCAGGTAAACCAGATTCGTTCTGGAGTCATAATCGATAATTTCGATATTATGGGAAAGCAATGCCGGATATATGTTGCTTAATGCGGATCCCGCGAGTTCGGGATAATCCTCAATATAAAACCTGCTCATCCTGTTATATAAAGCCTTAAAGATAGGCTTGCCTAACCGGCTTTTAATTTTAGCTAGCGTTCTGGATAACAACATTGTGTGCTTTCAAATAAACCTTTTTTGTTACTGTTAGTTTTAATGTAATTTAATCAATAATAAAACAAGCATTTAAAGTTTTTTTAATAGAAGGCAATTAATTTATGATGCACTGGGTCCGACTTTGTTTAAACTACCTGATTTATGCTAGTTCCTTTTATTTTCCANNAAACGGAAGTGGGTGTTTGGAAACTACATCATGGATCAATTTGGCGACAATCCGAAGTACATGTTCCTATATGTACAGCGGCAGCATCCGGAGATACGTGCAATCTGGATTACCCGCAATGCGCGCATCTATCAACAACTTCGGGAAAATGGACTTGAAGTCTATAAGAAGAATACCTTTAAAGGGTTTTACCATTGCCTTACTGCAGGTGTATATGTCTACAACACCTTCGTGTTTGATATTAACTATTTTACCTCAGGAGGGGCATTGCTAATGAACTTGTGGCATGGCATAGGGTTAAAAACAATAGAATTCAGTATCAGGCATGGAAGCCTGGCCAAATGTTACCACGATAAACATTGGACTTTCCGACTATATATGCCCTGGCGCTTCAAGCGTCCTGATTACCTTCTTTCCTCCAGTCCCTTCCAATCTGTTCCATTTGCAAAAGCCTTTCGCATTCCAGTAGAACGGTGCATCAATATCGGTTACCCCCGGAATGATGCCATGCTGATGCTTGAGTCAGATCGACTGGAGCTGATCAGGAAATATGAACATCCGGAAACCATGATTTACATCATGAAACTTAAGCCATTTAAAAAAGTATATGTATATATGCCCACTTGGCGGGATTCACCGACTTTCTTGAAAGACCTGGGTCTTGACGTTCAGCGAATCAATGATATTTTAAAAAAGAAGAATGAATTAATGATTTTGAAAATGCATGTCAATACCGCGAATATTCCGGTAGAAGGTATGTCGAACGTATGGATACTACCCTGGTACCTGGATGTTTATGCACTATTCCCATATACCCATACATTAATTACAGATTACTCCTCTGTTTTATACGATTATATCTTGTTGCCGGATAAAGAAGTCATCCTCTTTGTTTTCGATATGGAGAAGTACTTATCAGAGCGCGAATTTAACTACCCCTTTTTACCAAATGTTGCAGGATTGGTGGTGGAAGACCTCGATTTATTTTATGCCGCCCTGGCTTCCTCTGAGCCCTTGAGCAGCATCAATGATATTGTCGGGATTCGTAAGCGTTTCTGGGGGAATTACAAGGGGGATGCTGCAAGGGATTTAACTTTGTTTTTAAAACAGAAGCTTGGCCTGTTGAAGGGCATGAATGAGCATTAGCTTAAAACAAAAGCACAGAAAATCAGGTATATAATACAATTTAGCAGGAGCTGTTTCAATGAGCAAAATTGTGATAAAAGCCGAGAACATATCAAAGGCTTACGAGTTAGGCGAATTTAGTACCGGAACGATTAGTCGTGATTTGGAACGTTGGTGGGCGCTGATGCGTGGCAAGGAGGATCCCTTTTTGAAGGTGGGAGAGGTGAATGACCGTACCAAGAAGTCAGACAGCAAGCTGGTATGGAGCTTGAAAGACATAAACTTTGAAGTGGAAGAAGGTTCTGCGGTCGGGATCATTGGAAGGAACGGTGCGGGTAAAAGCACGTTACTTAAGTTGCTGAGCCGGGTTACATCCCCAACATCAGGCATCATCAAAGGTCGGGGCCGCATAGCAAGTTTGTTAGAGGTGGGTACAGGCTTTCATCCTGAGTTGACCGGACGCGAAAACATCTTCATTAATGGTACCATTCTTGGCATGCGGAAAGCAGAGATCAAAAAGCGCTTTGATGAGATTGTCGATTTCGCCGGCGTAGAACGCTATATAGACACGCCCGTGAAAAGGTACAGCTCCGGAATGTATGTGCGGTTAGCCTTTGCTGTAGCTGCACACCTCGAAGCAGAGATCCTGATCGTAGACGAAGTGCTTGCGGTAGGCGATGCCGAGTTTCAGAAAAAGTGTATGGGGAAAATGGGGCAAGTGACTAAAGAAAAAGGGCGTACCGTACTATTTGTGAGTCATAACCTGGAATCGGTGAAGACCCTATGTAACACGGCAATACTGCTGGAGAATGGTAGAATGCACGATTGCACAGACTTATCGGAAGCCATNNTTGAAGCAGCGAAGAAGTGAGGAAGGTGGCGGGTTTGTTAATCGTACTGCAGTTGTAAATAAGCCGGTATTTTTTAAGGAAGCTTTTATTACACAGAAAGGTTTAGAAAGCAATCAAGTTTTTAATGATGCACCGATCGATATACACTGTACATTGCATTGCATTTATCCAATAAAAGTGTCTTTCGAAGTGAAAATCAAAAACCAGAACGGCATGCCGATTCTTTTCGGGCCGATTGGCCTGATGCACAGCCGGGAGCATGAGCTTCAGCCTGGTACTCAGAACATCGTAATCAGGCTTCATCCACCCTACCTTGCCAAGGGTGCATACTTCATTGATTTTCTGGTTGCAGAAACCGGAAAGCGGATCATTGATCTGCATGAAAGCTGCCTTTCTTTCGAAATCGAGTCGAGCTTTATTGCGAAAACCGGCTGGTCCTTTCAACAGGACCGGGGCGGAGGAGCAGTACTACTGGACGCTTATTCTTATTTCAGGGAAGACTTACCTCCCGGCCATTGATCGGTATTTTTGATGCCCAAAGCCGCTGCATCAAACACCGGATCTTTACCGGCGCGGCGCTGTTCCTGGTAGTCTTTAAGCGCTGCGAGAGCAGGTTTCCGAAGTAAGAGAATGGCGATGACGTTCAACCATGCCATTACACCCACGCCGATATCACCAAGCATCCATGCCGCTTCAGCAGATTTTACCGCCCCGAAAATGGTACCCGCAAGCATCAGCACACGGAGGAAGTTTAACAGCAATTTATTACCGGATTTATCCAGATAACTTAAATTGGTTTCCGCGATATAGTAGTACGCCATGATGGTGGTAAAAGCGAAGAACAGCAAAGAAAAGGCAACGAAGCCGCTTCCAATTGCAGGAAAGTGTTCGCTCACTGCCAGTTGGGTAAATTCAGCACCAATGATTGCACCAGGAAGGTTTTCAACTAAAAAGCCACCTGCAGGGTTCACAACATTATATTGTCCGGTAAACAAGATCATGAAAGCTGTTGCTGTACAAACAAAAAGGGTATCAATATAAACCGAGAATGCTTGTACAAGACCCTGCTTAACGGGGTGGGATACCTCAGCAGCAGCGGCTGCATGTGGCGCGGTACCCTGACCGGCTTCATTCGAGTAAATACCCCTTTTTACGCCCCAGGCAATTGCCATTCCGAATACGCCGGCGAAAGCTGGTTCAAGGTTGAATGCAGATCTAACAATTAGAGCGATGACGGAAGGGATTTCAGTAATGTTTAAGCACATAATGATCACTGCCATCAGGATATATGCACCAGCCATAAATGGAACTACAACCTCAGCCACTTTACCGATGCGCTTCACACCACCAAAGATGATTAATCCCAGAAGGATCGCAACGCCTACACCTGTGTAGGCCACTGGAACATCAAACGCATTTTTCATGCTCAATGCGATACTGTTGCTCTGTGTACCAGGCAGCAATACGGCCATACTGATAATCGTTGCAACTGAAAACAAGATGGCATACCATTTAATACCGAGCCCTTTTTCAATGTAGAATGCAGGTCCTCCGCGATATTGACCATTATTCACTTGCTTGTAGATTTGTCCGAGCGTTGCTTCGATGAAAGCAGATGCACTGCCGACAAATGCGATCAGCCACATCCAGAAGATGGCTCCAGGGCCGCCCATTGCAATTGCGGTTGCTACACCTGCGATGTTTCCGGTACCTACACGGCCCGAAATTGCGATGGCAAATGCCTGGAAAGAACTTACGCCCTTTTCGGAACTTTTGCCGCTAAAAAGCAATCGCCACATTTCTTTAATGTAGCGAACTTGCAGGAAGCGTGTAACGATAGAGAAATAGATCCCTGCCGCCATACATAAAAAAACAAGTGCATTGCTCCAAACGATGTCATTAATTCCCGATATAATATTTTCCATTTTTGCTTTTCAGGTATGTATAAAGCTTAAAAAGCTTTAAAAAAAAGCAATAATAAGGAAATTTCTACAAGGGCTAAGGCATGCCGGTAAAGGCTTTCGTAAAAATATCAGTACAAGAACAGCATTAAGGCTTTGAAAAGTGCTGTAGGTATTCATTCCAAACGGTTATTTTACCATCGGCAAGTTTGATATCATTAAATACCTTGACGCTGTCTTTTTTACCTTCCTTGTCTTCCCAATACTGACTAAACCAGACGCTTACCCATTCATCGGTTTGGTCTTTGTTGACGACGCTTCGCCAATCCTGAGGCACTACTTTCAGCGTTTTAAGCGTTGCAAAGAAATTTTTGTTTAGCTGCATGATCTGTGCACGGGTACCATTAAATTTTACACCATCTATGTTGGATTCGATGCTGTCGGCAGTATGCTTTCCGATGGTTTCATGATCCAGGTTCTCCATGGCTTTGAAGACGTTCAATACAATGGCTTCGTTTTTCTTATCTGGATTGAACTGCCAGTCGAACTTGCTATTTTTTGTGTAGGGGAGTATCGTTTTTGCACTTTTGTCATTGTTGTTCTCGCCGATGGGAGACGGGTTGTTGCATGCTGCTAGGCTGGATGCAGCAAAGCCAAGGAGGAGCAGGGTGCTGGAGGTTTTCATTGCTGATGTTCATGTGTTTGGTTGTTGGAATATACGGAATTAGTGTTGTATATTCTGGCAACCGCCGATGAACCTTGGTTTAAGCCATAAACAGAAAAGGGCAGCCATACCGGCTGCCCAATCCAAATTAACGCTCTCGAGGACAAAAGTAGCATTTGAAGCGATTGAATCAAGTATTTTTCATCTTATGTAAAGTAAAGTGTATAGAGAACACTAAGTAACTTCACATTTGTGATTGTTCTATCATAGAATAATATTGTAATTTAAATTATGTGCGCCAGATATACCTTAACCAGAGCTGAGAAAGAACTTGCGAAAATGTACAATGTTCAAATTTCCGGACCATTCCAGCCAAACTATAATCTTGCGCCAACGCAGGAAGGATTGGTAATAACGGCTGATGAACCCAGGATTGCGCAAAAGATGCATTTTGGACTTATCCCGTACTGGGCTGAAAGCACTAAACTCAATATCAACACGCTTAATGCGAGAAGCGAAGAGGTAATGGAAAAGAAAACTTTTGCACCGCTGATAAAAAACCATAAAACCTGTCTGGTGTTGGCTGATAGCTTCTACGAATGGGATCGAAAATCCGGGCAGTCCGTTCCGTATCGGTTTATGTTGAAAGATCGTGGGGTATTTGCTTTCGCAGGATTATGGAGCCAGTGGAAGAGCAGGGATGGGGCAGAAGTTTACCGCTCATTTACCATCATGACCACGCGAGCCAATAAAACAGTGGGCAAGGTTCATGATCCGAAATTTAGAATGCCAGTCATTCTTGACAAGTTTGCAGAACAATTTTGGCTTGCTAAGGAATTCGCTCCTTCGGATCTGCTTGGCTTATGTAAGCCTTATCCGGATGAGAAAATGATTGCTTATCCGGTAAGTACGGCGGTGAATTCTGCTGTAATCAAAGGTGCTATTAACAACAGTTCGGATTTGATCCTGCCAATGAATAGCCGATAAGAAAGTCACCCTTTTGCAAGCGGGTTTAAATTAACTTAGGAAAGTCAAGGTAACTTTGATAAGTTTGCACACTCAAAGAATATCTGCTCATAAGCATTTTGAATCCCTTTTAATACCCGCACCCAGAGCAATTGCTCAATTGATGTCAAACTTGATGAACAAAACTATATTGGTAATTGAAAAAGACGAAGCCCTTCAGGAATTAGTCTCCTTAATTTTAGGAAATCAAGGATTCACAGTTAAGGTTATCAAACCATCCGCAGATACACTCAAAACAATACGGCAGGTACAACCATGCGCAATTATATTGGATATCATTCGGGTAACTGAAGAAGGTACCAAGTTGTGTCGGGTCCTCAAAGAGACTCAGGATTTACGAGACATTCCCCTTATTGTGTTGTCGACCCACCCTAACGCAAATGTTGTAAAAGATATTTGTGCTGACGAAGTGCTATCAAAACCCTTCGATATTGATGAGCTTGTCGCGGCAGTTGAAAAGCAACTTATGGTCTGAATTATCATGCGATTCTGCACTTTCAATTCAGACAAACCTTTTTTTACCGTCAGATTTTTTCATTCCAACGTTCAATGAAACGGGCGAATGGGCCTATGGCTAAAAGAAGAATTATGGCGAATGGAATTAGAAATGTCAGGTTCATTCTAGTTGGTGTTTAAGAATAAGGTTGGCTTACCAGGTCGATTAAAATCATTGAGATGTTATCTTCTATACCTTTGAACTCAGGAGAAGCACAGATGATAGATCCATTCTCAATGGCGCAAAGAACTTCAACCGAAGTCTTACTCAGTTTCGAGATGAATTCGGATGCGTTTATATTATGTAAAAGAAGTTTGTGAAGTTCACCAGTGTTATTTCGATAAAAGATTTCAGTCATAGTAGATGCAGTCTAAGGCTTCGTGTACGACAAAATTGGTTCCACCGGGTTTCAAGTAAGAGTACAAGCAGTCACAACGTACATGGATATGAGAAGTGATATGTGAAAAGTTTAGAAAAGCAGCAGCTATTCTGCGCTTGAATGCCGAATTCGCGCCTTAATGTGGTTCGTTTCACAATTTCTTCACAAATAGTTGCTCCGGTTTTCAGGTTTGCCCTCTTGACCTGGATTTGTAGAACAATCGTGTATTTATTACGCTATGGGGAATGATCACTGATAGAATCGGAGGCCCTACTGTTCTGGCAATTTCAAAAAAAAACTTGCTTTCTTTTGATCTTTGCCTTATACTGTTGAATATTGCTGACCTATGGAAAATTTCTTCAAAATAATAGCACTTCCTGCACTTTCTATGCTGACCGTGATCAGCTTAAGTTATAACACTTTTGCGCAGGAAGATCCTAAACCTGTTACGATTGCTAAACAGCATCAGCAGACCATTACTAAAATCACTGCTAACAAAAAGGTTAAACAGGCCATGCAGACCATTATTGACCTGGAGGCGGAAACCATGAGCAACCTGGTGTTGCTGACCGAAATTCCTGCACCACCCTATAAGGAGGATAAAAGAGCCGCTAAATTTGCTGAAATGATTAAAGCCGTCGGCGTGGATTCGGTTTGGATGGATACCGCTGGAAATGTCATTGCCTTACGTAAAGGTCAAAGTGGGAAAAAGCGGATCATACTGGAAGCCCACATGGACACTGTTTTCCCGGAAGGTACCGATGTGAAAGTTGTAAATAAAGGCGATACCTTGTATGCCCCCGGGATTGCCGATGACACCAGGGGACTGGCTTCAATGCTTACTTTGCTGAAAGTAATGAATCAAAGCAATTTAAAGACGGAAGCTGATGTGCTGTTTGTTGGAACAACAGGTGAAGAAGGTCAAGGCGACCTTAGGGGGGTAAAAAATCTTTTTAGCGCAGCGGGCCCTGGAAAAATTGACACCTATATTGCTTTAGATGGAACTGCTATCGGCGTAATTATCCACCGTGCCTTAGGGTCACACCGCTATAGGATCACATTTAAAGGTCCTGGTGGTCATTCTTCCGGCGCATTCGGACTTGCAAATCCTCATAATGCTTTAGGGCGTGCCATTCATTATTGGGTGGTGGAAGCTGATAAGTTTGCCCTGCAAAGTGGCGTTCGGGTAACCTATAACGTTGCGGTAACGGGTGGTGGTACTTCCGTAAATTCCATTCCTTTTGAGTCCTGGATGGAAGTAGACATGCGTTCTGAAAGTCAGGAGCGTCTTTCCGGAATAGATCAGCTTTTGCAGGTGGCCGTGAAAAAAGCACTAGCTGAGGAGAATGCCATGAAAAAGATGGGGAAAGACCTTATTGTTGAGGTAAAAATGATCGGCGATCGCCCCTCTGGTGGCAATGATCCTGGTTTACCACTGGTGCAGCACGCTATGGCAAGCATGAAATACCTCGGTGCAGAACCGCAATTGAGGGTAGCATCTACCAACTCAAACATTCCAATCTCTAAAGGTGTTCCTGCGATCACCATCGGCTCGGGTGGTAAGTCGGGAAATGCGCACGCCTTGAACGAATGGTTTGTGAACGACAAGGGCTATCTGGGTATTCAGCAAGCGCTGCTGATTTTACTTGCGGAGGCCGGTATTGCGAAATAAAGCTGAACTTTAAATGCCAAGAAGGCTCAAAATTAAAAAAGCCCCTAAAAGTTACTTTAGGGGCTTTACCATTGGTGGAGAATAGCGGAGTCGAACCGCTGACCTCTTGCCTGCCAGGCAAGCGCTCTAGCCAGCTGAGCTAATCCCCCGGGGTCGCAAAAGTAGTTAAATTCTGAAGAGATGCAAATTTATTGTGAAAAAGGGGGTTAAGAAATCCGAGTTCACAATACATTGATGGCACCTGCTTGTTAAAAATTTCTCGCTTAGAAGAAGGAAGCACTTATCATCAAATCAATAATAACAACATTAATATGGCTTTTTATAGTGACGACGGCAATGAGAAGCCAATGTTTGTTCGCAGGCTAAAGCCTTCAACACCAGCGCCCTATGGTTGGACACCTATTTGGAACACGTTGCCCAACGTGGAGAATGAACATCCAGAGGTGCTCTTTACTTCCAGATTTGACATGCCCCGGTAGATCCTTCTAGAGGGTCGTTTGACCATCCAGTACAGTCGCCAGGCGGTGCAGTGTTGTATAGTTTGAAAACAGAGGGGAAAAGGTCGTTTACGGTTGTCACCATTAATTTTATCCTGTAGGTCAAGGAAATCCACTGATCAATCCTGAGGGCATTGCTTTGGCAAATATCCGGTACCAGCTGGCTGAATAACCATTAAACTTCAATATGGCGGTTGTTGCATGCTTATCTATAATGAGATCGCATTGAATTTCGTCAGAAGTCTTTAGCTCTGAACAAATTTGCTGAGACAATTCTCCTAAACTTTGCTAAAAAAAGATATATTTAAACATACCTTGATAATATGTTTAAAATAGTTCGCCTGTGTGTTGCATTGGTACTTCTAAGTGCATGGAATGTTTCAAATGCTCAAAATAAAAGTTTTGTTGACGTGACCGGAATAGATCATTCCATTAAACCGGGTGATAATTTCTTCCGCTTTGTCAATGGACGCTGGTATGATACGGTAGCGATTGCCAACGACCAATCAGGTGTGGGTTCTTATAGCTTTTTAAATATTCCACAAAAGAAGCTACTTCAAAGTATACTCGACAGTGTTTCAGGGACGCAAAACGCCCTAGGCAGCATTGACCAAAAAGTGGGAGATTTTTATGCATCGGGCCTGGATGTGGCAACTATAAATAAACGTGGCTATGAACCCGTTAAGCCAATACTTGCTCGAATTGACGCCATCAGTAATCTGCCAACACTGTTTAATTTCCTTGGCACTGAAATGAAATCAGGTAATAGCTCAATTATCGGTTTTGGTATATCTCCAGATGACATAAATAGCGGTATTAACATCGCCCATGTTTATCAATCAGGCATCAATCTGCCTGAAAGGGAATATTATTTTAAAACGGATTCGTCGACAATCCGCATTCAAGAAGCATATAAAAAATATGTCAGCACTTTATTCCAGTTAACCGGCAGTGATCCCACGGCTGCTCGTAAGCATGCGGATGTTACCTACAGCATTGAAAAACAACTCGCATCATCTCATAAAACGAACGTACAACTTAGAGATGTTAAAGCCAACTTTAATAAAGTAGCGACCACTTCTATCAATAAAACACAGGCAAATCTGGGCTGGACAATGTTGCTTGCTAACCTTGGCGCAAAAACTGATTCCGTCGATATGGCTCAGCCTGCCTATTATGAAAAATTAAATGAACTTTTAAAATCCGTATCCATAAACGATTGGAAAGTATATTTGAAAGCCGCTACCCTTCAAAACTATGCTGAAATGCTAAGTAAACCATATGTGGATGCAGCATTTGAGTTTAGTAAGATGCTAACCGGGCAGGCCGCACAAAAATCACGCAAGCAGATCATGACGGAACGGGTAGACAGATACTTAGGTCAGGCTTTAGGTCAACTTTATGTTAAGCGGTATTTTGATGAGCAATCAAAAAAACGCGTGCTTGCACTGGTAAACAACCTGCAAAAATCTTTTGAGAATAGAATTAATCATCTTGAATGGATGAGTGACAGCACTAAACTAAAGGCAAAGGAAAAATTACACACTATTACTAAGAAAATAGGTTACCCGGACAAGTGGCGCAATTACGATAAGGTACAAATAAAAAGGACTGATTATTTTGAAAATATGCTTTCGCTGAACCGGAACAATTACCAATACGAACTGGCGAAATTGAATAAACCAGTTGACAGAACAGAATGGCATACTACACCATCTACAGTTACCGCTTATTATAATCCGGCACTTAACGAGATCGTTTTTCCGGCAGGTATTTTACAGTATCCTTATTTTGATTTTTCGGCAGATGACGCGATTAACTATGGTGGCATCGGGATGGTAATAGGTCATGAACTGACGCATGCATTCGACGATCAGGGTGCCCAGTACGATAAAGACGGTAACGTGAAAAACTGGTGGACGAAACAAGATTATAGCAAATTCAAAGAAAAAACCCAGCAGCTGGCTGATCTTTATGGCTCATTCACCGTTTTAGATACCGTTCACCTTAAGGGGGCTTTAACTTTGGGCGAAAACACCGCAGATAACGGTGGTGTCGCTATCGCTTATGATGCATTTAAGATGACCCAACAAGGAAAAGATTCCGTTAAAATTGATGGCTTTACACCAGACCAAAGATTCTTTTTATCGATCGCCAGAATATGGAGAGTGAAAACAAGAGATGCATTCCTGCGCACATATGTAAACACCAATCCGCATGCTCCGGCGATGTGGCGAGTGAACGGGCCCCTGATGAACTTTGCTCCCTTTTACCGGGCTTTTAATCTGCAACCGGGTGACAAGAATTACAAAGCAGAGGAGGAGAGAGTGAAAATTTGGTGATTTACTTAGATTCCTGGGTTAAGGTTATCGCATTAGTCAGTGCAGTTGAAAGGATATCTTTGTACTTATCGAAATTGTCCTGGCGATCACCTTCTTCACTTACTTTCAACCCATTTTTAGCCAATTTCACTTGCGGTAAATCTTGCTGATATACCTCGTTGAACGTGTTTGGGTTTTTGTTTTTTAGTATTCTAACGGTATGAGAATACTGCTCATAAATGTCTGTGATTATAGCAAGACTCTTTTCGTCGTAATTTGTTAAACCCGTAACTTTTGTCGATAGCTTCTCAAGCTTTCCTCTTTCTTTTGCGTAACCCATATTCTACAAATATACAGTTTCGACCGCATTTATTCCCCTCGGTTGAATGTATCGCTGTTAGACCGTCGTTTCGCATTTATAAAACGGCCGTGTAGTTTTTTTGAAGGAAGTTTATTGTCGTTTTACAAAGCTGTTCCAATACTTCAAGGTTAAGGTCAGCCAGCTTCTTAAAATAGATACAAGCTTTACCCATCTTGTACTTGCCTAATTTTTCGAGGAGCGCTTTATCCTCAGGTTCCGGTGCATAAACATAAAGTGAAAACTCAGCTTTTCTCGGAGAAAAACCGATCAGTGGTGCATCTCCATCATGACCACTGGCGTATTTGTAGTGGTAAGCACCAAACCCTACGATCGTTGCTCCGTACATCTTAGGCTCAAAACCTGACCATTTCTGCATGAGTTCTATAAGCCGCAAGCTATCTTGTTTCTTCTGTTCATTATCCACGGAGGCATTTATAAAATCAAAAACGCTCTCTTCGGTAAACACTGTCTTATTCTTTGTAGCCATACCATAACTTCTAAAATGCAATTTCTCAAGCCAGCAAATAAACAATCATCACAGATCGAAATTGCTTGCACTGTTTAATTTACGCTTATCACCTGGAAAGAGCAAATATGATGAACAAGCTTATCTACATGGCAGTATATTGTTTCTTTACTATTCAAAACATTCAGATCAATGTTACGGCTGCATTAACATTAAATAATGCGGCACTTATAAGCTTATCTAGCCTTAACTTCTGAATAACATCCCTCTAATCTCTGCCGGATAGCTTTGCCGCAATTATAAAATAATCCAATGCAAAGATGATTTCACTTTTACGAACCGCAGATATTAAACGTATTTGCAAAAAGCTGCTTTTACCCATAGGTATACTTGCCATCGGTAACGCACCTCTGCTTGTTTATGCAGCAAGCAATCCCGGAGACTACTTCAATGCGAGACGTGCTGTTGTTACGGTTACCGGTATTGTGACCGACAGCCAGGGACAGGTGCTTCCCGGTGTAAACGTTTATGAAAAAAAGACGAAGAAAGGCGTTGTTACAGATGCAAATGGTCGCTATTCGATCACCGTTCAGGATAATGCAACCTTGATGTTCTCCTACGTTGGTTTCACTACCAAAGAGGTTTCGGTGGGGAACAGGACGATAATGAACATTACGCTCGCTTCTGAAAGTAACGATCTAAATGATGTTGTTGTCATTGGCTATCAGAAGATCAGAAAGTCTGATGTTACCGGTGCCATCAGCAGCGTGAAGGCCGCAGAGCTAAACCTTACGTCCCCCACAGTCGGACAGGCGCTTGTGGGTAAAGTAGCAGGTGTGCAGGTTTCTCAAACCAGCGGTGCGCCATATTCCGGAACCAAAATACGGGTAAGAGGTATTGGCTCAATCAATGCAAGCTCCGATCCTTTGTATGTAATTGATGGCTATCCTTCAGGTAACAACGTATCGATCAATCCCGAAGATATTGAGAGTATCGATATTCTTAAAGATGCCGCCTCAGCAGCTATTTATGGCTCCCGCGCGTCCGGTGGTGTGGTGATGATTACCACTAAGCGTGGGGCAGATGGAAAAGGCAGATTTCAGTATGACGTACAGGGCGGAATGGCTCAGCTGGCGAAAAAAGTGAAACTTCTGGATGCAGATGAATTCATCCAGCTGCAGATCGACGGACGGAATAATGCTTACCGGGATCTGGTAGTGAATGGTGGAAAGGTCTGGACGGATGCGATGTTTTCTGATAATAATGCCGCACGTATTGCGAATGTTGGAAATGGAAGTAGTGTGGTGATCCCTGAAGAGATCTATGATTTCAGCGCACAAAAAGCTCGTCCGGCACAATACAACACAGACTGGCAAGATGAGCTCTACCGGAACGCTGCATTTCAGCGCCATACACTTTCGTTTAGCAACGGAAATAAAGATGTGAAATATTACCTAAGCGGCGGGTATCAGGATAACAATGGTATTGTAACGAACACGAATCAGAAGGTGATTAACTTTAGAGGTAACATCGACGGTAAGGTAACCGATCGATTGTCTGTTGGTGCAAACCTTTCTTACACGCAAAACAACAATAAAGAGGTGCAGGAAGGACGATACAACCTCAGTCCGATGATGTCGGCATTACTTTATTTGCCTTATCTGCCTGCACGTGATGCAGTTGGTACGCCAATCCAGTTTGGAATGGCATCCATGTCAGCAGTATACGGTGTACAAAACCCGGAGAATCCGCTGGCGACAGT
>DCLG01000097.1:61315-62530 GCA_002320935.1 Pedobacter sp. UBA1654
TAAACCGTCGCGGCGATAGAAGTACATACAACGTGAATGCAACTTACAAGATTCTTGAAGGCCTAAACTTCAAAACGAATCTTGGTATGCAGACCTATAATGAAAAGTACGACTATTATAGACCCACAAGTCTGAGTAGCGGAAACAATGCACCATATTCTGTCCAGGCGATTGCAGATGCAAATGCAATTGCACAAACCCTGAATCAGACTGATCAGCTTGCTGAATTCACTTTGAATTATAACAAAGCTTTTGGAAAGCATAGCTTGAATGCCCTGGCAGGATACTCAGCACAACAGGTGAAAAGTGATTTGATCAGAGTTCAGGCCAGAGGTTTCCAGAATGATAACATTGGTGAAATTTCCGACAAAGGGGCTGATCCAAGCTTCTTCACGTTGCAGGATGCTTCAAAATCAACAAATACTCTACTGTCTTATTTTGGTCGTCTGAGTTACAACTTCGCCGGCAAATACTTCCTTACAGGCTCCCTACGCAGGGACGGCTCTTCGCGTTTTGGACCTTTGAATAAGTGGGGTAATTTTCCGTCGGTTGCCGCCGGATGGAACTTATCGGACGAAACCTTCTATCGCGATCTTGTTGGAGAAAAGTCAACCGTCAAATTGCGCGCAAGCTGGGGCTTAAGTGGAAATAATAATATCGGTAATTACAACGCAATCCAGGTGATGAATTCTCCAGGTGGTGTAGTATTTGGAAATGCGATTTCTACGGCAATATGGAGCGGAGGTATCAAGGATGAGCGTCTGGGCTGGGAATCAACATCGCAGTTCAACTTCGGTACGGATATCGGGCTTTTTAACAACCGCTTGTCTGTAATCGCAAACTACTACCTGAGTCATTCTTACGACCTGCTGTTTAATCAGACGATTTCTGCTGTTTCAGGTGTCTCCTCAATCCTCACAAACCTGAAGGATAGCAAGATCCGGAATGCCGGATTCGATTTCCAGCTTGATGGACGTATAATTGACAATGCCGACTTCACTCTTGGACTGAGCGGAAATATTTCGATCAACCGTAATAAAGTGCTGGATATGGGTGGTGCGAGCACCATCCTAACCAACGGTGCAGAACGTTCTTATCGGACGCATATTACGCAGGAGGGCTATCCAGTAGGTATGTTTTATGGATTTAAGGCACTTGGCCTGGTGACTGAAGAGAACATCAACTTCGTTGCACCATCTTCTGCATCTACCAATC
>DCLG01000097.1:62585-67421 GCA_002320935.1 Pedobacter sp. UBA1654
CTTTGAGGATGTGGATGGTAACGGGATCGTAAATGACGCGGATAAAACGGTGATCGGTTCTCCACATCCAGATTTTACTTTTGGCTTTGGCTTGAATGCGGCCTTTAAATCTTTTGATCTAAGGGCATCTTTCAACGGGTCGCAGGGTAACCAGGTGCTTGATGGACAGGATTATTACCTGTTTAATATGGAAGGATCTGGTAATCAATATGCAGAAGCTGCAGACCGGTACCGTTCACCGGCACAATCGGGATCTGGGGAGGTTTACAGAGCATCCCGTGCAGGAACGCAGAGTAACAGCACACGTTTATCCACATTCTATATTCAGGATGGCTCTTACCTGCGCTGTACAAACATCACACTTGGCTATAATGTGCCGAAGGTCATTACCACTAAGCTGAACATCAGTAACATCAGGGTTTTTGCAAGTTTAGATAATGCCTTTACCATCACGAATTACAAAGGTTATAATCCAGAAGTGGACTACAATGGTGGTTCAAACCTGACTCCTGGTGTAGACTATGGGAACTATCCGCTGGCCAGAAACTATAACCTCGGTCTTAAACTTACTTTTTAAGCATTAAAAATGAAAAAACATATTATTACAACTTTAGCTTTGGGTGTTGTCCTGCTTGCAGGCTCATGCAAAAAAGATTTTTTAGAACAGACAGATCCTAATGCCATTGCTGTTGGCGCATATTTTAAATCTGAGAACGATGTTTTACTTGCGGTAAACGGCGCATATCAATCTTTACGCAGTGGAAACACGGTGGGTGAGGGAAGTGGTCTGTTTACGGACGAAAGATCTGACGACGTCGGCCGAAATGACAACCAGTCTAATGCCGGTGAGCCTTTTCAGTTCAATGACTTCTCGCTGCTGCCAAGTAATTCGTACATCAGAACACATTGGCTTGCCTTATATGCAGCCATATCACGCTGCAACGTAATCTTGTCGCACATTGATGAGGTGACTTTCACGAATCCCGACAATAAAGCAAACTATGCTGCGGAAGCGAAGTTCATTCGCTCGCTCATGTACTTTGAACTTGTGCGGAAATGGGGCGATGTGCCTATGGTTACAGAACAATTAAATACGGTAGAGCAAGTGACTGAACGAACCTTCCGCGTTCCTGAAGCGGAGGTTTATGCGCAGATTGTGGCCGACTTAAAGGATGCTCTGAACAGCACGCTTCCAAACCTGCAAACTGCTGCAAATGCAGGCCGCATTTCGAAAGCAGCAATCAACGCCTATCTGGGGAAGGTTTACCTGACAATGGCCACTACTTTGGCGGAGAACAAACAGGAGCATTTGCTGCAAGCACATACCTATTTAATGGCGGCTTACAACGTAAAAAACTTTGGTTCACTATCTGAAATCCCTTATGCTGATGTATTCGACGTGGAGAAGAAGGCTACTAACAGGGAGGTAATCTTTGAAATTGTAAACAGACAGGGCGATTTGAACTATAGTTCGAGTATAGCCGCGAATAATCAGCCGGTAGGCGAGAACATCAACTCTTTAAGGGTAACCACTGGCATTGGCGGCAATGTTAAGCTGGATCTTGTAAATGATTATGAAAGTGCCGATCTCCGAAAGGACTTCTCAATTAAATACGCAAATGCGACCAGTGTGAAAGACTGGTTTATTACCAAGTTCCGCGACGCGAGTGCTGCCGCGGGTGTTAATGGTTATGGCGGGAATAATTGGATCTTGATGCGGTATGCGGATGTAATTCTGATGCTTGCAGAAGTGAACAATCTCATGGGTAATGATGGCGTGGCTATTCAGTACCTGGACATGGTGAGACAAAGAGCGGGAATGCCTGATTATGCAACCTCGCGCTTGAATCCAGACTATAGTGCAAGATACCCGACATTGAAACTCGCGATTTTACATGAGCGCAGGGTGGAGCTTGCTTTTGAACACCACCGTTGGTTTGACTTGCTTAGGGCATTTACTCCGACTGAACTGATTGCCTATTTCAAGGCAAAGCCACAAGCCGCTTACGGGATTGCCAAACTTGCAAACATCTCCCTAAAAGACCGGTATTACCCGATTCCGTTTGACGAGGTAAAACTAGATCCGGTTAAAATGAAACAAAATCCCGGATACGAATAAATCAAATCATCACCTTAGCCCTGTCCGCTTCAATACCGGCAGGGTTCATCAATTAAAATTATGTAGCAAATAGGCCTAAAGCTTTTGGGTGTTTTTGACTGTTTGTGTGTTTTATGACTACAAGTTCTATATTTAGGGCATGACGCAAAACTTTAGATTTTATAAGGAGCTGGACGGACGTTGGTATGTTGAACTTCCCGGTTGGGAAGGCCCAAAGGCGGATCTGGAAATGGTACAAGGGGCAGATACAATGCTGGATTTAATCAGTGGAAGTGCTAATGAATGCTTGCTAAAGCTTTCTGATGTGCAATTTGAAGGGGCGGAATTACTGGAGTTGGAGCACGAACGTGAACAAAATCTTGGCGGGGGAGGCGATTACCTGCTTCACAAATATGAAGGGGAAACCACTCTAATTCGTCTGTGGCTTTGCGAAGTGACCAATTATGTGTTTAAAGGATTGCCAGAGCGTATTTATCTTAGGAAAATGCGATAAGGGGCTGGCTTTTAGCATTTGTATTCCAGATTCGTAGGTAGATTCGTATCTTAATGGTTTCTAGCCAACTAACCATTGTAAACTATGATACGATCCTTTCAATGCGGCATTGTCTTGCCTCTCTTGCTCCTGCTTTTTACCAGCAGTACAGATTCTTATGCACAGCAGAATGATAATCTACCTGATTGGGCCATGTCTGGCTTCGAGCGTGTAAAGCAAAACCCCATCATTTCTCCTGATTCTACAACATCTTTCTTCTCTGTGCTGGATAACAAGAATGTGGCCTGGGAAAGTAATGACACTTTCAATCCGGCCGCGATTGTAAAGGATGGAAAAATTGTGGTGTTGTATCGGGCGGAAGACAAATCCGGTGTCGGTATTGGATATCGAACCTCCCGGATTGGTTATGCAGAGAGTACTGACGGTGTGACCATGAAGCGACGTGATAAGCCTGTCTTTTATCCGGGTAACGATGACCAGAAGGAGAACGACTGGCCTGGTGGCTGTGAAGACCCCAGGGTCGCTGTAACTGAAGATGGCACCTACGTGATGACCTACACTTCCTGGAACCGTAAGGTAGCAAGGATTTCCGTAGCAACTTCAAAGGATCTCCTAACATGGAAAAAACACGGCCCCGCGTTTGAAAAAGCATATAACGGCCGGTTCAGGGATGTCTTTCATAAGTCGGGCTCAATCATAACCAAACTGGTTGGGGATCAGATACAGATCACCAAAATCAATGGAAAATATTGGATGTACTGGGGTGAAAATCATGTTTATGCAGCCACATCAAATAACCTGATCGACTGGGAGCCATTGCTTGACAATAAAGGGGAACTACTCGAACTGATATCACCGCGAAAAGGATACTTTGATAGTGCATTGACGGAATGCGGTCCGCCGGCATTGCTTACTGATAAGGGTATATTGTTATTGTACAATGGCAAAAATGGCGTAGCTGGTGTCGGTGATCCGGAACTTAAACCTGAAACATACAGCGCTGGACAGGTGCTGTTTGATGCCCAGGATCCCACAAAGGTTAAAGGCAGATTAGACAAACCCTTCTTTAAACCGGAAATGGAATATGAGAAAGCTGGTCAGTATGCAAACGGAACAGTATTCATTGAGGGCTTGGTTTATTACAAATCGAAGTGGTTCTTATATTATGGATGCGCAGATTCCAAAGTGGCCGTTGCAGTAAGTTCCTTATAGTTCAAACTATTTTTGCTGGATTTCGGTATATAAGACATGCAAAATTCTGACCAGCTAAATATTATTGTAATCGGAGCCTCTGCAGGTGGGTTTTCAGCTGTATCAAAGCTCCTCGCATCCATCAGTGATGATTTGGATGCTGCCATTTTCATCGTTGTGCACATCTCCAGGAATTCTGATGCGGATATCGTAAGCAAGATGCTTCAAAAACAGACCAGTTTACCTTGCAAAGTGGCAATTAATGGAGAACCCATCATGAAACAGACGGTTTATGTTGCCTCTGCAGATCACCACATGCTAATTGACTATGGAAAGATCCTGGTGCAAAAAGGTGCTTACGAAAACCATTACAGGCCGTCAATTGATGTGCTGTTTCGCTCAGCTGCAGCTACATACGGCGCTTGTGTAACGGGAATAATCCTGACGGGCATGCTCGACGATGGTACTTCGGGCATGTACGCAATTAAAAGGAGTGGTGGTGTCTGCATTGTGCAGCATCCCGATGAAGCGGAGTTCCCAAATATGCCTTATAGTGTGATAAATAATATGGAGGTGGACCATCAGGTGCCGGTGGTAGAAATTGGACCCCTTTTAAACAACCTGCTTATGAAAAGATCCTGTGTGACCGGGGAAATCCCGGAAGACGTGAAAATTGAGGCTGAAATCACTAAAAGAATGAGCAGTAACCCGGAAGAACTACAGAAACTTGGTCCCGCATTGGACCTTACCTGTCCGGATTGTGGTGGAACATTACATAAAATTGAACAGGATGTCATACCAAGGTTCCGGTGTTTTACCGGACATGCCTACACGGCCAGCTGCCTGGAAGATCTTCAGTTGAGCAGCGTGGAAGAATCTTTATGGACAGCTATCCGAATGATGGAAGAACGGCGGAACCTCCTGTTTTCCATACACGATAGCACTGGACGGAAAACGGAACGGGCAGAGCAGCTTGAAGTGCATGTAAAGCGCCTTAAAGCAATGCTGCAAACCCTGAACCGTGCCGAATAGA
>DCLG01000097.1:67442-72146 GCA_002320935.1 Pedobacter sp. UBA1654
TTTTCAAAACTGCGGTACCTCAAAGCAAAAGATGGTACCGCCATCAGCCTTGCCTTCAAACCAGATCTTACCATTCAACCTGGTGATGATTTGCTTGGAAATGTATAAACCAATACCTATTCCTTGAAAACCAGAATGTTTATCGTCAATTACCCGGTAAAAACGCTCGAATATTTGTGATTCTTTCTCTTTTGGAATACCAACACCAAAATCTTCCACACAACAGCGAATACATTTGTCCTCTAAACTAAGGCTTACAAGAACCTCATCCGCCGTCGGAGAATACTTTATTGCATTGGTAAGCATGTTTATAATAACCTGCCGAATACGTTCTTTATCGGAAAAGCTCTGGATGGAAGGGCCAGGCTGAAGTACAATTTTATGGGTGTTTGTTGTGCGCTGTACATCAGAGATGACTTCATCCAGCAGCTCATTGAAATGGAAATGATTCTTGTTCAACTGTAGTTTACCACCTTCGATTAAACTGGCATCCAGTAGATCATGGATGAGGTTGGTGAGCCTTTTGATTTGATTTACAAGCTTATGGATCAGGTCTACTGTTATCCGATCACCAATTGGTTCAAATTTCCGTTCCAACAGTTGAGCAATAGCCTTGATCGAAGTAACTGGTGTTTTGAGCTCATGGCTAACCGTGCTTAGCAACTCGTCCTTTCGCTGCTCCAATTCTTTCCGATCCGTAATATCCAGAGTCGTACCAACAACCCGGACCCGCTGTTCATTTTCATCTCTTAAAATATTCCCGGTTAACTGGATCCAATGCAGGGAGTTATCAGACCAGACCGTCCGAAGTACAGTTGTAAAGTGTGAGCCCGGTCCATTTAATGCATCATCCAATAGGTTCCTGTCTTCAGGTATAACATGAGTCAGGAATTCGTCCAGTAGATAGCTGGATTGTTCCATGGGGAAACCTGCAATCCAGATATGACTTGAAGAGAATACTTTCCTTGTTTTTAAATCAAGATCCCAAATGCCCAGGCCTGCAGATTCAACCGCAATTTTCATGATCAGCTCACTTTTCTCCAAATCCTTACGCAAGGCGACCTGCTGTGTGGCGTCTATGCTCACGCCGAGCACGCCAGACATGCTGCCATTGGCCTCATAATATGGTACGAGTCCAAAATTCACATAGGATCGCTCAACTGTGTCATTCACCTGAAGGTCAACTGCTAGTTCTACACCTATATAAGGTTCTCTGGTTTCAAGTACGTGCGTCATGATTGTCTTCCAGAGGAGTCCTGATTCTGGAAACGCATCGAAGATTGGCCTGCCGATCAAGTTTCGGCTGTCCGTCTTGTAAAATTTTGAAAGTGCAGGATTTATCATTCTTGTGATAAAACTCGGGCCTTCCCAGACACCTATACCCACTGGCGCCTGCATGAAAACGGATTCGAAGAATTCTCTTTGAATTCTTGCGGCAGACTCAAGTTTTATGCCGCGGTCGGCCAACTCGTGCTGTACGGTAACATCTGTTGGACAACTGAACAAGTATTCTACTTCAGACTGATCGTTTAAGATAGGCGTTGTTACCGTCGTCCAGTATTTATGCATGACCTCTCCGCTATCCGGAATAACAATATCCAGTTTTAAGACATCGTGTTCTACCGGGCACTTCTTGTTTATAGCCTGCAGAAAAAATGACATTAATGTATCCCTATCAATTTTGGATTTCTCAATTTCCAGGTTTTGATACAACACCTCGAGAAAAGACTTCCCGGCAAACTGTTCGTCCGGCCACCTTAAGGTAGCAATATACTGCTGGTTTACATCGATAATGGTATAACGGGGGTGATCAGGTTTCAGCAAAATGCAGGCCGCTGGCAGGTGATCAAACACTGCTTTATAAGTATTTAAGGTAGAGGTTTTTTCCATGATGTCCGGATGATTGGTGACGCTAAATAGTTGCGGTGTCGGCAGGATGGGAAGGAAGTAGCTTGGTATTAAGATAAGATTAAAAATACAATCGCTGTATATATTTTACCTGCTTTTTAAGAAAATATTTGTTGCTGGAAAAGGTACACAATGCTTGAGGTCAGATTTAAGTTATGCGACGGCTAGTAATTGTTGAGCTTTGTTGTAAAGCGAAGGCTGTTAAGTAATTAGGAATTTTTGTACAGACTTAATTTGTTAAATTATGCTTGCATTGCATCTCGACTTTGTTTAGATTTAATTAAACCAAAAAGTAAAGTGTATGGAACTATTAGCAAAAATCCAGAGATGGGGTGATACACACCATCCTAAATGGCTTGATTATTTTCGAATACTCCTCGGATTAGTTCTGATTTGGAAAGGAATCGAGTTTGCCACAAATCTTGATGCATTTACGGCCCTGATGAAAAATGCGAGTTTAGGTCTTGCTGCATCCATTAGTTTGATGGCTCATGTAATCATCGTGTTGCATATTATAGGTGGACTGTTGATTGCTGTAGGAACGCATACCAGGGTCTTCTGCCTGTTAAATCTGCTGATCCTTTTCGGGGCAGTATTCTTTGTCAATTTACGTGAAGACATTGCGCGGCCTTACTCTGAAATCTGGCTTTCGTCTTTTGTGTTAATTGGTTTGATTTGCTTTTTAATTGAAGGCGATGGCGTGCTGTCCATTGAACATGTAAAACAACAGACTGCCTGATGGCTATATAATGAAAAAGGCATCTTATTTAGATGCCTTTTTTGATGATTTACCCTGACCCGTGGAAAGATCAGGAGCCTGATGAACTGACAAGATACTTTCAATAGTAGACTTATTTATCTGATAATCGTTTGCGATTTTCTCCCAATGATCAAGTTGCTCCTGCAAGCCTTGAATCTCGTTTTTTATACTCTCGATTTTTCTTGCAATGGTATCTTCAATCGTTGGTGGGGGTGTTGCTTTTGGGCGTGCCATAATATGTGTGTTGATAAAACAAATTTACAATTTAACGGCATTAATCGTTCCAAAATCTTTTGCATTTAAAGCTTGGTTGAATCAGGTATATTTTTAGGTTAAATCACGACCAATTCTACGTCAATGTTATTCCGTGTAGCGTTAGAATAAGGACAAACCTGGTGTGCTTTCTCTATCAAGGACTGTGCAACTTCCGGTGTTACACCAGGAATAGATACTTCAAGTATTACCGACAGACCAAAGCCGCCTTGTCCATTTTTTCCAATGCTAACCTTGGCATTTACCGTGGTTTCCCCGACCTGAACTTTCTCCATGCGAATGACCAGGCTAAGAGCACTGTCGAAACATGCTGCATAGCCAGCTGCAAACAATTGCTCAGGGTTTGTATATGAACCGCCGCTGCCACCTAATTCCTTCGGTGTTCTTACATCCAGATCAAGCACGCCATCTGACGATTTAACATGTCCGTTACGGCCTCCCGTAGCATTTGCTTCAGCAGTATACAACTTTTCAATTCTTTCCATATCTGTATTTTTTATCAAGTTAATTGTGTTATTATTACAAATATTAAAACAAAGATTGAATGCCTTTGTGTTATGACGATTACACGGAGATGTTTAACCATTATTTCGATAAACTAATACATATATGAATAAAAAACGATTTCTCTTTCCAGTGGTGGCAGCTTCGGTGCTCGCACTCAGTTCATGTGGCGAAAACAAATCCGCAGAAAAACTCGGTTCT
Source organism: Pedobacter sp. UBA1654 (assembly GCA_002320935.1). Taxonomy (GTDB): domain Bacteria; phylum Bacteroidota; class Bacteroidia; order Sphingobacteriales; family Sphingobacteriaceae; genus Pedobacter. The sequence continues at coordinate 71,089 of DCLG01000097.1, forward strand.
GGTATTTACGTAAATAACATGGATACAACCGTCTCCCCGGGTGATAATTTTATGCAGTTTGTTAATGGAAGCTGGATTAAGAACACGAAAATTCCTTCTGACAAGCCGAGTTTCGGTGCGGCCTCTATTCTAAATGAGAAAGCACAGGAGGATGTTAGAGCAATCATCGAAAATGCAGCAAAGTCTGAGGCAAAAGCTGGATCAGAAGAGCAGAAGATTGGTGATTATTATGCTTCCTATTTAAACCAGAAGGGACGTGATTCCATCGGCCTTGCGCCACTTCAGGAAGAGTTTAAAAAGATCGATGCAATTACAAGCACGAAAGATCTTGCAGCTTACTTCGCCCGTGCAAACAAGCTTGGGTTTTCGGTGCCCTTCAGCCTGTCAATGAGTGAAGATTTTAAGGATCCAAAGCAGTACATGCTTAGCACCTGGCAGTCTGGTTTAGGCCTTCCGGAACGTGAGTATTATTTTTTGAAAGATGCCAAATCTGTTGAGATTCGGACCAAGTATCTCGCACATCTTGAAAATATCCTCGGCCTTGCAGGCATTGCTGATGCAAAGCCTAAGGCGGCAAAAATTATGGCGTTGGAAACTGCTCTTGCTTCTAAACACATGAAGAAAGAAGATACCAGAAATATAGTCGGTTTATATAACAAGTATGGCGTTAACAAACTGAATACGTTGATGCCGGACTTCGATTGGAAAACAATGCTTGATGAAGCAGGTGTAGGCAAGGCGGACAGCCTGGTTGTGACGCAGGTTCAATATACAAAAGACCTGAACAGCATCATCAAGAATACGCCCCTGGAAGACTGGAAAACTTATTTGAAGTGGGGCGCCATAAATGGGTCGGCAACATTGCTGACCACTGCACTGGACCGTGAACACTTCAACTTCTATAACAAGACTTTGTATGGTGTAGAAGAACAAATGCCACAATGGCGCAGAGCCGTAAATAGCGTAAATGGGGCCTTGGGCGAAATGGTTGGAAAACTTTATGTAGAGAAGCATTTCCCACCTGAAGCTAAGGAAAGAATGCTTGCCCTGGTAGATAA
>DCLG01000097.1:72346-82417 GCA_002320935.1 Pedobacter sp. UBA1654
AATATAACAGAAATATAAACAAGTTGGGAAAACCAGTTGATCGTTCCGAGTGGGGCATGACACCTCAAACGGTAAATGCTTACTACAATCCGCCAATGAATGAAATTGTGTTCCCTGCTGCGATTCTTCAGCCGCCATTTTTCAATTTGGAAGCGGAAGATGCCGTTAATTATGGTGGTATCGGAGCTGTAATTGGCCACGAGATCGGCCATGGTTTTGACGACCAGGGTAGTACCTTTGATGGGGACGGTGTAATGCGCAACTGGTGGACGGCGACAGATCAGTCAGAGTTCAAAAAGCGCACGAATGCGCTTGTGGCACAATACAATGAGTTTAAGGTGTTTCCTGATCTGAATGTCAATGGTGCATTTACTTTGGGTGAAAATATTGGTGACCTTGGTGGCTTAAGCATTGCTTTAAAGGCGTATAAAGCGAGTTTGAATGGTAAACCAGCACCAACCATAGATGGCTTTACCGGTGAACAGCGTGTGCTTATTGGTTGGGGTCAGGTTTGGCTTCACAAAGCCAGGGAAGCCGCATTGAGAAATCAAGTGAGTACCGATCCGCATTCTCCTGCATCATTCCGTGTAAATGGCGTAGTAAGAAATGTTCCTGAATTCTACAGTGCTTTCAATGTTAAACCTGGGGATTCATTATTTCTGGCACCGGAAAAACGTGTTAAAATCTGGTAAGTGCTTAACTGAATTTTATAATTTAATTTGCTGAAAGGCCTGCTTAATGAGCAGGCTTTTTTGTTTAATTGCGGCTGCAAATTGATTTAATAACCCGAGAAATCATAGGTCTTTAATAAAGACCAGGGGCCTCCTAAGTATTCCCAGACAGCCAGTCCCTGCGCTTCGATAGTAAAAGGACTGAATTCCTGTTTCAGACTGTTCAGCAGCGAGTTCGCTACCTCCGCAGAAACTTTGTTCTGAATCGTAATATGCGGCCAGAGCCGTTGTTGATCCTGAGGGATCAGGTATGGCTTAAAGGATTCCTGCATCCTGGCATGAAGTTCTGAAAGTACCGCACTTTCAACCTTAAATGCCACGCCATTGCCTATAGACCGGATTTCCGCCACCATCATTTCGAAAGGGTTCTGTTTACAGCAGAGCGCTTGCAGGCGCTCAAAGACCTGATCCTCATCTGGCAGTTTATGAAAAAGGGTTAAATGTGCACTGAGATGGTTTATTTCAGCTGGAAAATGCTGTGTTCGTAAGTTTGTGAAGTATTCTGCAGCATCGTTATTTATCTGAAGCGTAATGATCAACGTTTTTGTCATTTTAGAAGACTTAGTTTACAGATTATCGATTAAAACTGCACTAATTATATTTGATTTCCGTATGAATAATGTTCTAATTCGAAATTTGTTCTGTTTTTCCTATGTTAAAACTGATAACTTTAGGCCATGAAGCAAATATTAAAGGTTGGCTTAGACTCTGCAGCTCCATTTCCAATGCACACTGATTATCAGTCAGAGGTTTTTGAGGGCTTCGAGGTCGACCTGCTTAGGATAATTGCTAAAAATTTAAACCTTGAAATCCAATATGAGGTTTCCCTTTGGAAAGATATTCTGGAGCAACTTTATAAGGGAGAGCTGGACCTGATCTGCTCGGCAGTGTCTGTTACGCCAACCAGGATGCGTATTCTGGAATTCAGTGATCCCTACCTGCAATTTCGGCTATGTGCGGTCATAAACCACAAAGATCACTTAGATGATCTTACAAAATTAAAGAATAAAGTTATCGGTGTCAGGGCTGCTGCCGAGGCAGAAAAGTATATGATGAAACACTATCCTGTCTATACCTTAAAACATATGGATACAAACCGTGAGATGTATGAAGCCCTGCTTGATGGTGAGATAGATCTGTTGATTGATGATTCGCCGATAGCGGGCGGCTTTCTGAAAAAGCATAAGGCACTTAAAATTGGAACCTTTCTGCCAGATACAGATACCCAGTATGCAATCGCAATGAAAAAAGGGGATCTAAAGCTTAAGGCTAAAATCAATGGGGTATTACATACGATACGTAAGAACGGTGTTTACCAACAGCTGTTCGCCAAATGGTTTACGCAAATTCAACTTTAGCTCTAATCATCCAATGATAATTTTAGTATTGTTGGCTGTAGGATGACCGGTACAAAGCAATACACGTCCATTCGCAATCTCCTCATCAGTAAGCACTTCATTGTAGTCCATACGCACACCTCCTGATACACAAGTAGAGGTGCAGGTACTGCAAATGCCACCTGTGCAACTATATGGAATGTTAATGTTCTGATCNNGTGCCACCTCCAAAATTCGTTTGTAGTACGGCACCTCAATTTCATAGGTGTTTTTGTTCCAATCCAGAATTACCTTGTACGTGTTTTTGTCAGCAATCTTCTTTTCTGTGGTATCATCTTCATCCAGTTCATCTTCCGGAATGTAATACGTCTCCCGTTTAATCTGGTCAATGCTGTATTTCAACGACAGCAGCACAATGCGGCAATTCACCATATAATCTATCGGCCCGCATGTATAGAAGAGTGCTTGTTGCGGATCAAACTCCATGTTTTCCAAAACGATCTGCTCAATCATGAACTTGTTCAACCTGGCTTTCATGATGTTTTTTGCATCACTAAAAAAGTAGATGACTTTAAGTCTTTCGGGATAACGGGCAGCCCAGTCCTGAATTTCATCATAGAAAAGGGCGTCGTTTATGGAGCGATTGCTATAAACCAGAATGATCTTGCTTTCATTTTCTTCCAGAAGTGCCGTCTTGAGTATAGAAAAAATTGGTGTGATGCCTACTCCCGCGGCAAAAAGAAACACGGTCCTTTTAATGTTGCTATACGGAACATAAGTGAATATTCCATTTGGTTCAACAGCGGTCAGCACATCTCCAACTGCAGTTTTATGATGTAAGTGCCTAGAAATTTCGCCATTTTCAACCAGTTTAACTGCAATGCTAAGCGGCTCCCCGGTACCAGGGGTACTGAAAAGGGAGTAGGACCTTCTGATCTCTTTGCCCTTTATGTTGAATATAAAGGTTAGAAATTGGCCCGCCAGGTAACTGATCTGCTCTTCTGTGCGCTCAAATTTAATCACCAGGTTATCTCCAGGCTGCTGACTGATCTCGGCAATTTTTAAGGACAAATATTTCATCAGGCAATTTTAAGGGATTAAATATTAGTATCAACTTAAAAGTTGAGAAATAGTTTATTGTTAACTGCATTTCAAGCAGATCCTGCTGAAATTGTCACTTGATATATACCCTTGATTTCCTTGCATTTTACCGTACTATTTTTTGCATTATTACGGCTAACCCTTTCATAGAAAGCCGTATGTTTGCCGGGTATGGCCAAAATGAGAATTCCATTTATCATCTTCTGTTTTCTGCTCAGCTACCTCGGAGTACAGTCACAAACCAGGTTCACAATCAGTGGTTTAGTAAAGGATGCTGCTACGGGCGAAACATTGATCGGTGCCTCCGTTAAACTCGGCGAAAGCCGCAGTAATGCTACCCTTACTAATGCTTATGGATTTTATTCTCTGACTGCCGCTCCCGGCAAATACTCGCTACAAATTGCCTACGTTGGATTCGAAACCTTCAGGACAGAAGTAGAGCTCTCTGAAAACCGTCAAATAACAGTATCACTTAAGCCGGGAAACAACCTGCAGGAGGTTGTTATCAGAGGTGGGGCCCGCAGGGATGAGAATGTAAGTAGTCCTCAGATGGGTCTTGAAAAACTCGACATGGCACAGATCAACAGTGTTCCGGTTTTGTTTGGTGAAAGGGACATGGTAAAAACCCTGCAGCTATTGCCGGGTGTTAAGTCGGGCGGAGAAGGGAACACAGGTTTTTACGTCCGTGGTGGCTCTTCAGATCAAAATTTAATATTATTGGACGAAGCAGTGGTTTACAATGCTTCTCACTTGTTCGGCTTCTTTTCCACGTTTAATTCCGACGCCATTAAAGATGTAAATTTGTATAAGGGCGGTATGCCTGCACAATATGGTGGTCGATTGTCCTCAACACTGGACATCAGTATGTTAGATGGGAATTCAAAAGACTACACGTTCCAGGGCGGAATTGGACTGATCGCTTCCAGGTTAAAGTTTGAAGGCCCAATTGATTCAGGAAAAGGCTCGTTCATGATCAGCGGAAGGCGCACCTATGCGGATGCTTTTCTCAAGCTATCATCCGACACTGCGTTAAACCAGGCTTCACTTTATTTTTATGATATAAACGCTAAAGCCAACTACCGCTTTGATGATAAGAATGCAATTTACTTCTCAGGTTATCTTGGGAAGGATGTGTTGGGCCTGAAAAATCTTTTCGGCACAAACTGGGGCAATACCACTGCCACACTGAGGTTTAATCATGTTTTTAACAGTCGTCTGTTTTCAAATACATCATTAATATATAGTGATTACGATTATACGGTGCAAAGTTACGACGTTGGTAATGACTTCCGGGTGCTCTCCAGAATCCGTGATTTCAATTTTAAGGAGGACCTGCAGTATTACATAAGCAGCAATCATACTTTGCGATTTGGAATTAACGCGATTCAGCATACCATTACACCTGGGCGGATCTCTGCTACATCAAACTCCAGCTTCAATCCAAAAGCACTTGAAGACCGGAAGGGGCTCGAATCCGCTGCCTACATCTCTGACGAATGGCGCATAGGTGAAAAGTTGAACTTGTTGTACGGGCTTCGTTTAAGCAGATTCGATCTTTTTGGTCCGGGTACCTTCAACACATATAACCCGGCAGGGGAGGTTACCAGTTCTAAAACCTACGAGTCGGGCGCAGTCGTCAAATCCTACATGTATCTTGAACCAAGAATTTCTGCAAGCTACGTCTTCAATAACGAAAATTCCGTGAAAGCATCTTACGGGCGTAATACTCAAAATATACACCTGCTCTCCAACTCAACCGCGAGTTCCCCTTCAGATCTTTATATCATGAGCAGTAATAACCTGAAGCCGGAAATTGCCGACCAGGTTTCTGCCGGTTATTTCAGAAACTTTAAGGAAAATGTATTTGAATTTTCAGTAGAGCTGTACTATAAATGGCTGCAAAATCAGATCGACTATAAAAACGGAGCGCAGTTACTGGCCAACGAGAACGTAGAATCGCAGCTGGTATATGGCACTGGCCGGGCTTACGGTATGGAAATGTTCCTGAAGAAAAAATATGGAAAGTTTAACGGCTGGGTAGGTTATACACTTTCAAGAACCGAACGGAAGTTTGCAGAAATTAATGGTGGTAAATATTTCCCTTCAAGACAGGACAGAACACATGATGTATCCCTGGTCGGAATTTACAAGCTCAACGATCGTTGGAGTTTCTCAGGTACCTTTATCTATGGTACAGGTAATGCAATTACCTTCCCAACCGGAAAGTACCAGCTGGACGGGGTCACGAGATTTTATTATTCCGAGCGTAATGGTTCCCGTATGCCCTCCACCCATCGTTTGGATATCGGCGCCACCCTTGAAGGGAGAAAGCGTAAAAACTACCAATCCAGCTGGAGCTTCGGATTATATAACGCCTATAATCATAAAAATCCTTACGTGATCAACTTCCGGGATGCCGAAAATGATCCATCAAGAACTGTTGCGGAGCAAACGGCTTTATTCGGTATCATTCCTTCGGTAACATATAACTTCAAATTTTAACAACATGAAAAGATACGGTGCTTTAATTCCAGTGATGCTGATCTTCTGCATTGCCATGTTTTTATCCTGTAAAAAGATCCTTGACCTTGATTTGGAAGCGGCAGAGCCTCAACTGGTCATCGCAGGTAATCTTACCAATATAGCCGGTGTACAATCGGTTAGCATATCCAGAACCGTCCCTTTTGATGAATCCAATAACTTCCCCGCCGTTTCGGGTGCTGTAGTAAGCCTGCAAGACAGTGAAGGTAATGTAGTTTTGTTTAAGGAAGCCAGGCCAGGGATTTATGAAGCATATGACCTTAAGGGAAAGCCTGGGATTAACTATACTTTGAAAGTCGTTCTGGAAGAGCAGGTCTATACAGCCAGTTCGACCATGCCAGAAGTGGTAGCCCTTGACTCTCTTTCCGCGACAGAACAGACCTTCGGCAGTAATGTCCGTAAAACGATTGCCGTGAATTTTCAGGATCCTGCAGGTATCAAGAATTTCTACCTTTATAAGATGGTGCTTAATGGTAAGAAGGTGGGGCAGATCTTCTCCGACAGCGACTTCTTCACTGATGGCCGGTACGTTCGAAGGGATTTGTTCTTATCAGGTGTAGAGGATCTGGAAATTGAAAGTGGAGATGCAGTGACAGTTGAAATGCAGACTATTGATGAACCTATCTACACTTACTGGCGAACTTTGGAACAACAATATGCATCCGGTAATCCAAATGACGTAACCACGCCTTCGAATCCGCCAAGTAACTGGAGCAACCGGGCCTTAGGTTTTTTTAGCGCTCATACAGTTCAGATAGAAGATGTAGTTGTACGATAGTGTTAGGAGGTGATCCTAAAATAAACATAAAAGCCCGGACCTTTATCAGACCCGGGCTTTTATGTTGACAGGCATGTGGTTCTACATGCCGTGTAAATCGCCGGTATTTGGAGCATAGTCCTGTTTTGCTTTGTTTGCAAACTGCATAGCTTTATCTTTCCATCCAGGGATGTTTTCCTGAACATCATCTAAAAAAGATTTTCCATCTTCAACTCTTTTTTTCGTTGCATATTTATAACCAGCTACTACCGCAGCACCAACGATAATTGTTTTTAATAATCCCATTTTTATAGTTCTTTAGGTTAACATTGTTTTAATAGTCAATGCAATAGTTGTTCCAATTTTAGACAAGCCATGGTTGCAGAACCTACTGGTTTTTTTATATTTGGCAACAAAAAAATAGAATTCTATTATGTCAGAACAAAAAAGAGAAATATTTGACAGCATTGCACAACGCCTGAAGAGTGAAGGTTTCAATGTGGTTAACGTAGATGATACCCGGCCATGGGGTGGATTTTTTGTCATTGATGAAGCACAAGCGCAGCAGTTCGCTAACGTCTACTTTGATGGATTAAATATTGAAGATCTAAAGATAGGTGGCAAGCTTAGCCCTAAGATTCTGGTTGTAGCACCGAATAAGCGTCTATCCTGGCAGTATCATCACCGTCGTGCTGAAATCTGGCAAGTGGTAAGCGGAACAGTTGGCGTGATCACCAGTCCAACCGATGAGCAAGGAGACATACAACAATTGAACTCGGGAAGTAAAATCAAATTGCAGCAAGGGGAAAGACATCGCCTGATCGGGCTTGACGATTGGGGTGTAATTTCCGAAATCTGGCAACATACAGATGCTGAAAATCCATCTGATGAATCAGATATCGTTCGCGTTCAGGATGATTTTGGAAGATAAAGAGATCGAAATGACGTAATTTAACGGGGATGTTAGTACTTTTATATTTCGGATTCCAAGAAGTATGTCCGAAAATACCTAGTACTAACACCCTTTATGATTATTTTATTTTTCTTTTTAGCCCATTGGTTTCTCTCTCTATTTTCACAAACGTTCTTCCTGCACCGCTACGCATCGCACAAAATGTTCAAGATGAACATCTTTTGGGAACGTTTCTTTTATACGCTCACCTTTCTGGCTCAAGGATCTTCGTTCCTTAATCCACGTGCTTATGCCATCCTTCACAGGATGCACCATGCTTACAGCGATACGGAGAAGGATCCACATTCCCCGCACTTTGTAAAAGATGTATGGGGCATGATGATTCAAACTAAAAACATCTATTTGAATTACGCTAAGTACAACATTGAACCTGAAGAGCAGTTCCGCGACCGGTATCCATCATGGCCAATCATCGACAGAATTGGCGACTCCTGGATCACGCGTTTGATCTTCGTTAGTTTTTACATTTGGTTTTATGTAAGTTTTGCCACAGAATGGTGGATGTTCCTTTTACTACCGATTCACTTCCTTATGGGACCATTGCATGGTGCAATTGTAAACTGGTGCGGCCATAAGTATGGTTATTCAAACCACGATAATGATGACCACAGTAAAAACTCTCTGCCCTTAGATTTTCTGATGTTGGGCGAGTTGTTCCAGAACAATCACCATAAGAAACCGAACAGTCCGAACTTTGCAAGCAGATGGTTCGAATTTGATCCCACTTATCCGATAATGAAAGTGCTGCACTGGTTGCACATCATCAGGATTAGAAAAGTATAGATTCTGCATAACGCATAAATACAAAAAGCCGTATCAGGGATTCCTGATACGGCTTTTATGTTATACAGCGCTTTAACGCCGTGAATTAAGCTTTTCTGGCCGGCTTAGGTGATCTTTTAGCACCGCTAAGGTTAGGTTCACGGTCAGCATTGCGTTGCCCGCCGTTTCCACCTCTTGGTCCGCCACTTCTTGCGCCACCGCTTCTACCGCCAGCGCCACCTCTGCCTTTGGATTTCGCGGGCGTTGATGCTTTAGCCATTAATCCCTGCCAGCTCATGGCATATGGATTGTCTTCTGCTACAGGTATCTTTATAGCGATGAGCTTTTCAATGTCTGCAAGGAACTCACGCTCTTCTGCATCACAAAATGAAAATGCTGTTCCGCTTAACCCTGCACGACCAGTTCGTCCAATTCGGTGTACATAGGTCTCCGGTATGTTTGGCAATTCGTAGTTGATTACATAAGCAAGCTCATCTACGTCAATACCCCTGGCAGCGATATCTGTCGCAACCAATACCCTTGTCTCTTTCGACTTAAAGTTCGTTAATGCACGCTGACGCGCATTTTGACTTTTATTACCGTGAATGGCTTCCGCTTTGATTTTCACTTTTAGCAGTTCCTTCACAACACGGTCAGCACCATGCTTTGTGCGTGTAAACACCAATGCTGTTTCAATAGATTTATCCTGAAGCAAGTGGATCAGCAGGTCTTTCTTGTTGTTCTTCTCTACAAAGTAGATGGATTGCTGGATCTTTTCTGCAGTTGAGGATACAGGTGTTACTTCAACTTTTGTAGGATTTGTTAATATGGTATTTGCAAGCTTCTGAATTTCCGTAGGCATGGTAGCCGAGAAAAACAAAGTTTGTCTTTTTGCAGGCAGCTTAGCAATAACTTTCTTTACGTCATGGATAAAACCCATGTCAAGCATACGATCTGCTTCATCCAGAACGAAGATCTCAATGTCGCGGAGGTTTACAAATCCTTGATTCATCAAATCCAGCAAACGGCCTGGAGTGGCAACAAGGATGTCGACACCACGGTGTAGCGCATCAGTCTGTGCCTTTTGTCCTACACCACCAAAGATCACCAGGTGACGCAAAGGCAAGTTTCTGCCGTAAGCTTTAAAACTCTCCTCAATTTGAATGGCAAGCTCACGTGTAGGGGTCAAAACCAGCGCACGGATAGGCGTTTTCGGCCCTTTTGCATTCGCATGGGGATTATGCAGCAACTGCAACATCGGAATGGCAAAAGCAGCAGTTTTACCTGTTCCGGTTTGTGCACATCCTAAAAGGTCTCTGCTTTGTAATATGGTTGGGATAGATTGTTCTTGTATGGGGGTTGGCTGTGTATAGCCTTCTGTTTGCAGCGCTTTTAGGATCGGCTCAATCAGATTTAATTCGTCGAATAACAATATGTAATGGTTTAAGTATGAAATTGGAACCAGGAGAACGCCTGTTCCGCTGCAAATGTACATAATAGTTTTGGCTTTCGGGTAAGGCCTTCAAAATGACCCAAGTAGCTGACCAATATGTTAATATGTTGACAGATTATGTTTGTGGTAGCCGGTAATTGCGCTAAATTTGCGTTTATACACACAACACATATGGCAGAACCGAATTATAATGAAGACAGTATCCGGTCTTTAGACTGGAAAGAACACATCAGACTGCGCCCGGGTATGTATATCGGGAAATTGGGAGATGGTTCAGCACAGGACGACGGAATCTATGTCTTACTGAAAGAGATCTTCGATAATTCAATTGACGAGTTTGTGATGGGTTCCGGTAGAACCATCGAAATCAGCGTATCTGAGCATAAGGTGAACATCCGGGATTATGGGCGCGGCAT
>DCLG01000097.1:82463-86022 GCA_002320935.1 Pedobacter sp. UBA1654
ATCGACTGTGTATCTAAGATCAATACCGGTGGTAAATATGACAGCAATGCTTTCCAGAAATCCGTTGGTTTGAACGGTGTCGGTACGAAAGCGGTAAATGCTTTATCCACCACCTTTGTTGTGCAATCTTACCGTGACGGTAAAACCAAGAAAGTAGAATTTTCAAAAGGGGAGATCGTAACTGACCACCCGATAATCGATACTACTCAGCGGAATGGTACCGCCATTACGTTTTATCCTGATGAGAGCATCTTCAGGAACTACCACTACATCTCTGAGTTCGTTGAAAGCATGATCTGGAACTATGTGTTTCTGAACACGGGTTTGACCGTGAATTACAACGGTCAAAAATACTTCTCTGAGCGTGGTCTCTACGATTTGCTGAACAAAGTTGCTGATGTGGAACACATTCGCTACCCGATCATACACCTTAAAGGGAATGATATTGAGATCGCGATGACTCACGGTCAGCAGTATGGTGAAGATTATCATTCATTTGTTAATGGACAGCATACCACACAGGGTGGTACGCATCAGGCTGCCTTTAGAGAAGCCGTTGTGAAAACCATCAGGGAGTTTTATAAAAAAGAATATGAAGCCTCGGATATCCGGGCCTCTATCATAGCTGCAATATCCATCCGTGTACAGGAACCTGTGTTCGAGTCGCAGACAAAGACCAAGCTGGGTTCACAGAATATGGGACCTGAAGGTCCAACTGTAAGAACGTTCATCAACGACTTCGTTAAAAAAGAACTCGATGATTACCTGCATAAACACCAGGATGTTGCAGAGGCACTTTTGAAGCGTATTCTTCAGTCTGAAAGAGAGCGTAAAGACATAGCAGGTATTAAGAAGCTTGCAAATGACCGTGCTAAAAAAGCCTCCCTGCATAACAAGAAGTTAAGAGATTGCAAAGTGCATTTCAATACCACACATGAGCGACGATACGAGACCACCTTGTTTATTACGGAGGGTGATTCCGCTTCAGGATCTATCACCAAGTCGAGAGACGTAGAAACGCAGGCGGTATTCAGTTTAAAGGGAAAGCCGCTGAACTGCTTCGAACTTACCAAAAAGGTGGTATATGAAAATGAGGAGTTTAACTTACTGCAGCATGCACTGAATATTGAAGACGGTCTCGAAGGATTGCACTACAATAACATTGTAATAGCGACCGACGCCGATGTGGATGGTATGCACATCCGCCTGTTGATGATGACCTTTTTTCTGCAGTTTTTTCCGGATCTGGTTAGGGCAGGTCATGTTTATATTTTACAAACGCCGCTTTTCAGAGTTCGTAATAAAAAGGAAACGGTTTATTGCTACAGTGATGATGAGCGTAAAAAAGCAATTGAGAAGCTCGGAAACAAACCTGAGATTACACGTTTTAAGGGCTTAGGAGAGATATCACCTGATGAATTTGGCTTGTTCATTGGTAAAGATATTAGGCTTGATCCGGTAATCCTGAAAGAACAAACCATTAAGAGCTTGCTGGAGTATTATATGGGGAAAAACACACCTGACAGGCAGAAGCACATCATTAAAAACCTTAGAATAGAGAAAGATACCATCGAAGAACTGATCTCGGCAGATCTCGATGCTGCAACGGCTGCGGTAACAGAAGATATTGTTGAACTTAGCGCCTGATCTTAGGATAACTAGGAGTCTTTCATGTATCAAGGTTTTTTTGAATCACCTTCGTCTTCTTCCGGGATATCTGCTGTTTCTTCAGGGTGTTGTGCTGGAAGAACGTCTACATCTTTCTCGATCACCACTGTTTTAGTATGTACGGCATACTGTGTTGGTTGTATGCCATGGTCGAACTTTTCTGCATAAACCTGTGTAAACTCAGCGCCGAAGTACAAAATGATGGAAGTATAGTAAATCCAGACCAAGATCACAATGATTGATCCGGCTGCACCAAAAGCTGATCCCGGGTCGCCTTTTTCGATGTAAATTCCAATCAGGTACTTACCAATGCTGAACAATACGGCGGTAAATAGTGCTCCTACAATTGCTGTGCGCCACTTTAATATCACGTCTGGCAAGACTTTAAAAATTATAGTAAATATACCCGTCACAACCGCGAGTGTCAAAGCATTGGTCAATACCAGTACCAGAAGGGAAGAAACTTCCGGTATATAGTCTTCCAAACGATTGCCCAAAGCCACTACGATACTATTGATAATTAACGAGACCAGTAGTAAAAATCCCATTGAAGCGATCAGGGAAAAGGATAGCAGACGATTGGTAATCATCTTCAGCCAGCCTTTTTTCGGCACTGCTTTAACTTTCCAGATCAGGTTGATGCTGTCCTGAATTTCCGTAAAAATTGCAGTAGCACCAACAACAAGGGAAATGATACCAACTGCAAGTGCAATGTTGCTCTTTCCTGATAAACTTGCGTGGGCCACAAGATCCTGTATCTGTCTGGCGGCTTCGGCACCTACAAACTCATTGATCTCTGAAAACAGTTTGTCTTCAGTAGCATCATTACCCCAGATGATGCTGGTAAGCGATATCAGGATGATGATCATTGGAGTGATCGAAAAGATGGTGTAATAGGCAAGGGCAGCACTTAGCTTAGTCACCCGATCCTCGGCGAAACCCTTTCCCGCTGCTACGAACAAATTTCCGAAGCTTTTGAAAAAGCGGATAGATTTTTTTGTTAAACTCATCTGATTATTAAAAAGGATAACCTATCCCGATGTTGTAAATGATGTTATCTCTTCTCCAGGCCTTATCACCAAAGTTGATGTCGTCAAATACCCAGCGTTCTCCTGCAGGAAGCCATGGCTTACGGACTGGGAATGCAACATCTAAACGGACTACAAAAATTGATGCGTCGACTCTTAAACCAGCACCTGCACCAACAGCAAGTTCACTTAAAGCATTTTGCAATTTGAAGCCAGAACCGGGTCTTCCCGGTCTGCCTGGGTTACCAGGTGTAGCTGGGGTACCGGTGTCCTCACGTCTCAACCATACATTACCAGCATCAGCGAACAGTGCGCCGTGTAGTATGCTCACTAGTTTAAACCGGAGCTCGGAATTCAGCATGATTTTGATATCACCCGCCTGATCTGCAAAACGGGCTGTGTCTACACGGTAAGTTCCAGGGCCCAGCGACCTTGCCGCAAAAGCGCGGATATCATTACTTCCACCTGCGAAAAATTGTCTAACAAAGGGTAGTGATGTGCTGTTCCCATAAGCATGGCCATAGCCGACATTGAACCTGTTTGCCCAGGTCACGTTTCTGTTTACTTTGAAGTAGTCCCGGAAGTCAGCTTCCAGTCTTACGAACTGCGTTAATGGTGTATTGAAAATGGTGCGTTCGCCAGCTGCATTTTTGTCCACAAAGAGCCCCCAAAGGTTTCCACCCGTTTCTACACTACCATAGAAGAACATGTTATTTCTTCTCTCGGTTTGCATCTGATTAGTATAAGTAAAGTTATACCTGCTACCGATGATAAATTGTTTCTCTAATGTGCTCCTCAAACCTGGAATGGAGTCGAATAGCGTACGCTGTCTTAAAGAATCTATGGTAGGTCTTACATACGTA
>DCLG01000097.1:86085-87648 GCA_002320935.1 Pedobacter sp. UBA1654
CCTTAAATTGATTCTCTTTCCAATTGTAGCCAAATTCACCTGTGAAGGAGTTCAATCCGTATAATGTACCTCGTTGCAGGAGTTGGTATTGCAATCTGGCGATCGTCTTAGGAATAAACGCATTGGTGCTGTTGAACTTGAAGAATGGCACAATGAACTGCGGGAAAGTTAATTTACCTTCAGCAGTAAGGGAGTAGGAATTGAGCCCCCTGGATACTCCGCTAACCTGCGTTTCAAAGCCGCCACTCACGCTTACATCCAATTGCTCCGCACCGCGGAAAATATTTCGCGTGGTCTGTGTTAACGTTACTTCTGAACCAACGAAGTTGTTGGATTTACTCGTACCCGTTACAGAGAAGGACAGGGAGTTTTTACGCAACGGGGTGAGGAAGATATTTAAATCCAGCTGATTGCTTTTCATGCTGTCGATGGGCACGAACTCAGCACGTACATCCTGAAAGGCGCCGATATTCACCATGCGGTTTAATGACTGGTTGTGGTCTCTTCTGTTGTAAAGCTCATCAGGTTGGAAGAACACAAGTCTGTCAAAGACTCTCGGTTTAAAAGTGTTCCGGTCATCATAGATGTTCATACCGTTGTATTCCAGCGGCTGCAATCTTCTCAATGTGCTATCGCGGCGCAATGAGTAATTCGGATATACATTAATCCGGTTTATGGTAAAAGGTTTAAGTGCTGCATCCGGAGCAACATCTTTCACTTTAACCCGTACGTCAACCTGACTTTTGCCGATTGTACTATCTACTTGTAGTAATAGATAGTCGGGATTAAAATAGAAGAATCCATTTTCTTTCAAGTCATTGTCGATACGTACACGTTCGTTTTTGAAGGCGTCCAGATCATAATATTTCCCAACTTCAAGAACAGATTTGTCTTTATTCTGATCAATAATGCTGGTTAAAAAATCAACATCTTCAGGGAACTTCACACTTGCCATTTTGTAGCGGTCGCCCGTATTAGCAGTATAGATTGCTTCACCCTTTTTGTCCTTGATCACAGTATCTCCAGCGACAACAGATTGCAGGTAACCCTGACTGATCAGATGGCTGGTCAACACGTCACTATTATATTGTAGGTTTACCTGGCTCAATAAGACAGGCGGTTCACCCACTTTATTACGAAGCCAGTTTCTGACGCCTTTAGGCTTTTTTGGTTCTCCGGCAAGGTTATAAATCCATAATTTAGGTTTCAGGCCCAGGATAGACTTATTAGGCTTCGGCCTGGTTTTGCTTTCCAGAGTGGACTTAACACCTTTTTGATCATCTATCTTTTTCGCGGAATCGGGGTTAACTTCAACTTCGGCGCCAGTATATAGGATCTGTCCAGGTTTCAGGTATTTTGTATTACTACAAGCTGACCATACCAGGCACATCAGGATAAATAAAAAAGGTCTAATTAGTTGTTTCATTTTGTTCGCTCTGTTCTTGTATTCTTGATCTCTTTTTTCTGCTTTGGAAAATGTGTTTGAATTTATTGTAGTCCACAACTAATGCGAATCCTAACCCGGTTTCTACAATCTGGCCTTCAACGATGGCCTCCGTCTGA
>DCLG01000041.1:0-2314 GCA_002320935.1 Pedobacter sp. UBA1654
CTGATGTCGGCCTAGGTCCGAGGCTGTTGAGCAACTGAGAAACCGAAGTTGACCGGTTATCCATCGCATTGGACTGCACACGCGGATTGCCATTGGTCAAACGGTGGAATTCGATCCCCTCTGCGTAGGTTGCCTCTGGAAAAAGGTTTAGCAGATGAGCCCAAGATTCGTCTTTGGAAAAGGGCTTGAGTTCCAATCGTCTGATGAAACTCTGCGGTTGGAGCAGAACAATCCTTTCCGGCCGGCACAGATAAACCAAAGTGCAGCCCTGAGGCATCTGTTCCCGTAGAAGCTCATGCGCAAAGCAGCTCTGGTTAAATTCCCTCGCCGCCATTTCCGCATTGTCGGCCGCATCAACTAATATGGTCAGTCTGGCCAACCGATAAGCCTCTTNNCTTACCCACAGCCGCCTCCAAGCGGTAGAGGAACATCCTGGTCAGTTCACGCTCGGTCGAGCCACTACCCGTAGCCAGCAACGGTTCACAAAGTCCCATTGTCGCCAGCTCATTGGATATCTGCATCATCGCCTCCCGGTGGC
Source organism: Pedobacter sp. UBA1654 (assembly GCA_002320935.1). GTDB lineage: Bacteria > Bacteroidota > Bacteroidia > Sphingobacteriales > Sphingobacteriaceae > Pedobacter. The sequence goes on from DCLG01000041.1 coordinate 539, forward strand.
GATGCCTAGTTTCACTCGGATTGCGGTACCTGCCCCCGCCAAAACAATCATAACCGATACCCACCGAACCTTCTGGAAGGCTTTCGATATATTGGCGGGTAAAAACAGACTTCCCTGCCCCGCCCTCGGCATGCACGATTACCGAGTGAGGCGAAGCATTGATCTCACGGATCAGTTCATCATGCTCAGACCTTTTGATGGTCTTTCCCATTTCCTCCCAGGCTGCTTCGGCCGGATAGAGCTCCCTTTCCGAACTGATACCGAACCGTTCCAGAATATCCTCGCGCAGGATTTTTCCCGTCGAATTCGGCAACACCCTGTCCTTGACTAGCGCGGTGACGTTCTCCACCTGTGTATGAGGGCTGAGGTCGGCCAGGATCCTGGACAGTTCCACAGTAAGTTCTCTTTTCTGATGCTGATAATCTCCATGGCCGTCCTCGATCCTGAGCATCTGGCAGAAGGCCTTTAGCTTGCCATGATCCAGCTTAGTGTATTTTTTAAGCGTACCCAGAAAGCGCTTGTCTGCCGCTGTGCCCTTTGCAAGGGCCTCTATGTTCGCTTTGAACTTCCGCTCCAGGGGTCGATTGGTCACCAGTACAAAGGCAATATCATTCTTACCTAGTTCACCCTTCGAATCGTGTTCAAGGAATCGGGCTGAAAACCCACTAAAGGTATCTTGTAGGTCACTGATTTGAAAGGGCTTGTCCTTGCGTACAGTGGTATGCTTCAGCTGAAAATAATTGATCGACTCCCTGTCATGATCAAGGGCATACTCGGTAACATCCATCACATACTCCCCTGCGGCGTTCACGTCCTTTGATCCTTCAACGACCATACTGGTCAGTTTACTGTTTGGAAAGAGCATTCTCAGGCATCTTCTAGCTGCCCAGCGGTAGTGGAATTCATCACCTGCCCTAGAATAACCTACCAGATTATTTGCCATATGGGAATATATTAAATTTTAAAAAGACTGGAGAGCAGCCTGGAATATAATGGGAAAGGTTTTTGTCGATTTCCATACTTTTTTGGTCACTCTATTTATCAAAAAAATATATTTTAAAACAACCGATGCCAATGCATGATTGATTGTATGCCTTTGTACCTAACTAATGCTAGCAAAGAGATACAACAAAATGGCCCAGTTGTAAATATTGCAGCTATTATTTCTATAGGAAGAAAAGTTAACGAGCCCGACTTGCAACAAGATATTAGCAGATATAATTATTTATTGGACTTGTCTAAAGCCCTTACAAGCCTCACATTTATCGCCCCGTATTTATGAGAGTTGACTGGCCCAAAGCCGAATTCTACATTATCACCAATCAAAAGTTCTGAAAAATCAATTGAATTTAAGCTGCTTTGACGAAAATAGACCTTTCCTATCATTTCTGCGGACTCAACTGAAATGTATCCGTAATTTGACTCATCATTATTTATCTTTAAAATTTTGCCGACATACCCATCTTGTCTCTCTTCTAGATTTATGATCGGAAGAAACACGCTTTTTACTTTTGGTTTTGGGGCACTAGATAGGTCCCTTCTCTCAGTCGGCTTGCTGGGCCTAGAAGTCGCTCTATACCCAAACAGCTTCTGTCGTTTGCTCGAGAATCGTTTAGTAAACCTATCAGGAAAAGTTTTCAACACGTAATCGCAAATTTCAATACCCAATTGTTTGTTTGACAATCTATAAGAAATATCCGTTAAGCATTCCAATGCCAATGAGATGTCATTGAACTCTTCTGAATTCAACTCTCTTTTTGGATCAGCAAAACCTTT
>DCLG01000041.1:2336-2672 GCA_002320935.1 Pedobacter sp. UBA1654
TACATCATTCCAATATTGACCTTCTCGCATGACAATTAGTCCTAAAAGATGAACCTTATTGTTTTTTTGTAAAGAAATAGATTTCGTTGAGTATTTGGAATTAAATTCCTCAAGGATTTTTATTGCTTTCTCTTTATCAAGAGACCATGTATAGCTTGCATAACGTTTTAAGATCCCAAATTCATAATAGTCTTTGAAGTATTCATCAAACAACTTTACTGCTCCTTGTTTATCACCTCGATGATTAAAGAGGAAATCAGCTAAGTCTAATAGAGCTTCTTTACGGATATCGTATGAGAAATCAGTTTTTCGAAGGACCTCCTTATATTGTTGAAT
>DCLG01000041.1:2703-17852 GCA_002320935.1 Pedobacter sp. UBA1654
TGAATGGCAGTCTCAGCATTAGACTGGTGGCGAAGTGTTTTTACATGGTTAAGGAGTGCTCGGTCGGTGTCACTTGTAATATGCGTCTTAATACGGTCATAGATGGCTGTTGCTGCACTTTTAAATAAATGAGGCCTATTCTCAAATTCCTTTTTCATTATTTCAAGGATATCTTTTGAATCGACTTTATATGATCCGTCTTCGTCAACATCAATAAGACGAAGCTTTACTAACTTATCTAAAGCCAAATTGAAAGAAGCTTCATCTTCTTCCTTTTTATTCAACAAAAGCTTTATGTGAGACGTTAAGCTGCTTAGAGTATCTTGAGGTGTCAGAAGTCCTATTACAACAAAAATGTCTTGAGCCAATTTGTCCTGCTGCAGCTGCAAATAGTTTCTCCCNNATTCGTTCAGATCGGGTGTTAATTCTTTTCATGTCACGAAGAAATTCGGACGACAGTTTTCCTTTCTGAACAAAGCAATTAACAAATCTGATAATCTCAATAGGTTTACCTAAAGTAAGTTCATGAATTTCCCTTTTAAGAGATGCTCTTTTGATGTCATTTTCAACATCTTTAATTTGCAATGCAGAATACTGATGCTCGTTTGCAAGTATCTCAGATAAGAATTTAATGGTATTTTCCACATCTAACTCTCCAGTCGTAATTTCATCTCCAATTTTCAAAAAGCTGTTCCGAGTGGTGATTATCACTTTATAATAATTTAGATCTAGCTCTTTAATAAATTGAGTAATTTTCTCTTGGTCTTCAACATCAAAGGTTTCATAGTCGTCAATCGCCAGAAGTACTCTAGATGTTTCTCTGATAAGTCTTTTCGTGCTTGTGGAATTCTCGGAGTACAAGAGATAATTAAGCTTTTCTATAAGGCTACNNAACGTTGTAACTCTATTTTCACTTTTAATTGTATCAATCTTACCGGTATACTTATTTAATTCGCGATCCTTTGCCGTAAGAAAAATAATAAAGTCAAAGGCTGGATATTTTGAGCTTGTTAAAGATAATTCTTCACAAATCTTTTGGACTGTTGCAGTCTTCCCATTACCCCCATGGCCCCATAAAGTTATGCAAACGGAGGAACTCTTTTCTTTACCGGTTAGAAATTCATAAACCTTCTGCTTTATACTTCCTACCTCGATATATCGCTTGTAATTTGGTGTAAAAATATTCATAATGCAGCCGTTCGATTGCCGCTTTAAGAGATCGTTTGCAGCTAGCTCAAATTCTGACCAACACTTTGTGTAGGTACTTCCAGACCTGTCAATTCTATTATATCGTATTTGGCCTATCAAGGGTTGTTGCACACCCCGGTAAACATAGATTGCATCGTCCTCACTATCAATGTGTATAAAGGGAGACAAACGGATGTACACATTAGGTTCGAATGAGGCATATAAATTTCCTACTTCGAATTCTTGTACCTCCTGGGGACACTTCCAGTTCCCACGAATATCACCATCGTAACCATACAGTGTGCCAGTAAAGTTTTTGGTGACATCATCAAAACCCTGGCAAATTAGTAAGTCTGTATTTCTACTTAATACAGGTATGCGCAGGTCTAAAAGTCGCTTATACCATTCGTTGAACTGTGCCGAGAAATTAGCTAGATCATCTTCAAAGCTATACCCGTGTCCAATCAGATCATTCCTTAATTCAGCGAATGAAGTAAGTTCTGAATTAGAACTCGATCTTTTAATTTCCTGGTCAACATCTAGTTTCTGGATTATATTCGCAATGGAGCCGATGGATGGTCTTTGAACTTCTTTACTGATGTTGCCTTGTAAAATAAAATCTTCGATTCCAATCCTTTCCCAATTTTTGCTCCAGAAATATGCTAATAATAGATTAAAGCAATATTCTACTCTAACTTGATAATAAACCTTGGCATTTGCGGTTCCTTCAAACCTTTTTATTTTACTGTCAATCGTTCTAAGAATAAAGTCCACTGATACGAGCGTTAAATGTTCATACTAAAGATAGAAACAAATTTGAAAGTATTTAATTATCATTCACCTGAAATTTAGACAGACATACCAAAATGTACATTTTGATTACATGGTTCATAAGCAAAGAGAAAACTAGTTTCAGGTGTAAAATGCTATTACCTATTTATAGCGGTGATTAAGAAACGGATTCTTAACGTTCTTTATTAGTTTTCTAAATCAATCCATTCTTGATTAGGCTCTCTTTCACATAGAAGCCTAGAAAACAAAAAAGCAGCCCATCTGGACTGCTTTCAAAAACTGGGGTGGAATATGGGGCTCGAACCCACGACCCTCGGTACCACAAACCGATGCTCTAACCAACTGAGCTAAAACCACCATGTTTTACGATGACAAAAGTACGATTAATAATATTCCAAGCAAATTTATTTAAACTTTCTCCCTGCACTTTCTGATAACCCTATCAACATCAAAGGATTAAAATTCAGCCAAAGGGTGCAATATGGGGCTCGAGCCCAAAACTTAAAGAGTGAAAACCTCCATTAATCCACACCAACCTCCATTTTCAAACCAGAAAACCTACCTTTGCCCCTTCTATGATCGAAATCTTCACAGACGGCGCAGCAAGTGGAAACCCGGGTCCAGGTGGCTACGGTGTCATCCTGCGCTCCGGAAAGCACTACAAGGAACTTAGCGGCGGCTTCCGCATGACCACCAACAACCGTATGGAACTACTCGCCGTGATTGAAGGCCTAAAAGCCATCAAAACACCAGGCGCCCAGGTGATGGTTACCTCCGATTCCAAGTACGTCATCGATTCCATAGAAAAGAAATGGGTATTCGGCTGGGCCAAGACCGGCTTTAAAGGCAAGAAGAACAAAGACCTCTGGATGCAGTTCCTGAATATCTACAAGCTTCACCAGGTGGCCTTCACCTGGATCAAAGGGCATAACCTGCACCCGGAAAATGAACGCTGCGACCAGCTTGCAGTCGCAGCATCAAAAAACCGTGCAGCCTGGCAAATTGACTACGAATTTGAAGCAGAAAGAAACAAGTCTACGCTACTTTAGCCTGGTGCCCGGCGAGTAGACTTTCGACCATCTCCACCATCTTCCTGGAACCAATGTAAACGGCTGTACGCTGGTGCAGTTCTGTAGGCTCAATCTCCATGATCCTTCGGAAACCATCGGAGGCCACACCCCCAGCCTGCTCAATAATGAACGCCATGGGATTACACTCATACATCAGTCGAAGTTTACCCCGCGGCGAACCTGCCGTGGTCGGATACATATAGATCCCACCTTTGATCAGGTTCCGGTGGATATCTGCCACCATGGAGCCAATATATCTGGAGGTATAAGGCCGGTTGCTCGCTTTATCCTCTACCTGCACATACTTGATGTACTTCTTCACCCCTTCCGGGAAATGCACATAATTACGTTCGTAAACTTGCCCATGGATGGATCTAAAGTAAAGCTGTTCACGCCCTTCCCTGTCGTGTACACGAGCATGGTCGAAGAGCCATAGATCACGTAACCCGCAGCAACCTGCTCCGTGCCTTTCTGCAGCACATCTTCAAGCGTGGCTTTACCTTCGGTAGATTTCCGTCTGAAGATGGAAAAAATAGTACCTACGGAGACATTACAGTCGACCTTACCTTTTACCTAACTCAATTACCTCTAAGTTATCAATTTTTTCACCAGAAATGCTTAACCGGATCAATGTTCTTACTTTATGCCAGCCGGATTTACCTGCAGCACCGGGATTTATATGCAGGCAGTTAATTTTAGGATCAAACATCACTTTTAAAATGTGCGAGTGTCCTGTTATGAATAGCTTCGGAGGCTTAGTGTATATTTCTGGCCTCACCTGAGCGGAATATCTTCCCGGATAGCCACCAATGTGCGTCATCCAGACATCCACATCCTCACACATGAACCGGTTATGTTCCGGGAACTCTAATCGGATGTCCTTATCGTCGATATTACCCCATACTCCACGCAGTGGTTTGAAAGCGATTAATGGTGCGGCAACACCTGCACCGAAATCGCCAGCATGCCAGACCTCGTCGCATTCCTCAAAATGTTTAAATACTGCTTCATCCAGATACCCGTGGGTATCCGATATCAATCCAATTCGCTTCAAAATAGTAGATTTAAAATGCCAGGAAAAAATCCTTTAGCAAACTTACATATGCATCGGTATATACACCTTGTGCGGCGTAAATATAAAAATCTTCATGTACCGGCGCTGCATTGGCGAAGCTGAAACAAATCACCTGCCGGATCTCGGGTTTACTTTCATCGGAATGCACATGGATGATCCGCTTCGGAAATAACTTGTACAGAACGGCCTGTACAACCAGTTCCTCTGCTTGTTTTACCGGTAAGATGAGCCAGCACTCACCAGAAGGATTTAGCAGCAGGGAGACCTTCCGTATCAATCCAACAAAGAAATCTTCATCGGCATGCCGTGCCAGTCGCTTTCTAGCTTCGGGATTTTTAAGGTCGTTTACAAAGAATGGGGGATTGGAAATGATGAGGTCGTAAGCAAAATCGCTTTCAAAGGTCAGGATGTCTCCGGTATGAACAGAAAGTCTTGAAGCAAAAGGAGACGAAGAAAAGTTCTTAGCAGCTGTAGAAGCTGCAGAAGCATCAATTTCTACGCCATCAACAAAAGCCCCAGGAAACCGCTGGGCCAGCATCATGGCGATTACACCTGTCCCGGTACCTACATCCAGTATCCGCGAAGGGGCATTTGCCGTAACGATGCCGCCGATCAGCACACCGTCTGTATTGATCTTCATCGCACAGCCGGACTGGTCCACCGAAAATTGTTTAAAACGAAATATACTCCCCATCGCTAACGCTCGTAGATCTCCAGCGGCAGCTTGTCCGGATCGGTAAAGAAGGTGAAGCGCTTGCCGGTGTACTCGTCCACACGGATGGGCTCTGTTACCACAGCCCGTGAATTTAAAGTAGCAACCACAGCATCCAAATCATTTACTTCGAAACACAAATGCCTTAGGCCGACCGCTTCCGGACCGGAAGCCCTTAATGGTGGGTTTTCAAAAGAAAAAAGCTCGATCTGGTAGTGACTATTCACTGCCAGATCAAGCTTGTAAGATTTCCTGGCTTCCCGGTATACTTCCTGTACCACCGTTAAACCAAGCGTATTCACGTAGAAATCTTTGCTCCGCTCGTAGTCGGAGCAAATGATCGCTACATGGTGTATTTTATTGAACATGGCTTATGCGCCTAAGATGTTGTGCAATACGTTTAAGTGTACTTGTTTTGCTTCCAACACAGTTCCAAAGCTTTCTTCGTCAACAACCAATGAACCATCGGTCACCGTACCCAATAAGCTGAACTCGGTTTCTGAAGCGGCAAGCAATTCTACAAAGGCTTCCTGCTGATCAGAAGTCAAGGTAACAACCACACGACCTTGTGCTTCACCGAACAAGAAGGCGTCTTTACGGATCGACTCATCAGTGCTGATGTTGAAACCAAGGTTGTTTGGCATTGCAGACTCAAGCAAATTGATGTATAATCCACCGTCGGCTACGTCATGCGCAGATTTGATCAGCTTCTGAATGATCAATTGCTTAACCACCTGCTGCATTGCATACTCTTCTTCCAGGTTGAAATAAGGTGCCGGAGATGCTTTTACTTTCAGGTAAGATGCCAGGTATTGTGAAGATGCGATATCGTTCTTAGAAGCACCAATTAGGTAGATCAGATCACCTGCTTGTTTGAAATCCAAAGTGGTTAAAGTCTCTTTGTTATCCAGGATACCCAACATTCCGATGGTTGGTGTCGGGAATACCGGTCCATCGTCGGTCGACTGGTTATAGAAAGATACGTTACCACCAGTAATTGGGGTTTCGAACCTTGTTGCTGCAGCGCTCATACCTTTGATCGCTGATGTAAACTGCCAGAATACTTCCGGCACATAAGGGTTACCGAAGTTCAGACAGTTGGTGATCGCCACTGGCTCTCCACCTGCACAGGTAATGTTTCTTGCTGCTTCTGCTACGGCGATTGCACAACCGGTCTCCGGATCTGCATTCACGTAACGTGAGTTACAGTCTACCGTTAAAGCAATGGCCTTATCTGTTCCTTTTACAGAAACGACCGCAGCATCACTCGGACGGTTGGTCGTCATGTTTGCTGTACCAACCATAGAATCGTACTGATCGGTAACCCATCTTTTCGAAGCGATGTTCGGATGTGAAACCAGGTGATCAGCGATTGCTTTCAGGTTCTCAGGCTGACGAACCGTATCGATATTGAATTTCTTGTATTCCTGGAAATAAACAGGCTCTGTGTATTCACGGTCATATACCGGGGCACCACCACCCAATACCAGGTCGTCTGCAGGTACATCCGCAACCAGTTCGCCATTCATATAATACTCCAGGCGCTGGGTATCCGTTACTTCACCGATCTGCACCGCATGAAGATCCCATTTATCAAATACCGCTTCCACTTCCGCTTCACGGCCTTTTTCAACCACGATCAGCATACGCTCCTGAGATTCTGATAACAGGATCTCGAAAGGTTCCATGTTCTCCTGACGGGTTGGGACTTTATCTAAGTCAATGCGCATACCGTGCTCACCTTTAGCACTCATCTCTGAGTTTGAACAGATGATACCGGCGGCACCCATATCCTGCATACCAATTACGGCACCAGTTTGTATAACTTCTAATGTTGCTTCTAATAATAATTTCTCCTGGAAGGGATCACCCACCTGAACTGCAGGAAGGTCGTTCACAGAATCTTCTGTAATGTTTTTCGATGCAAATGCTGCACNNCCAACTTTAACAATACCGGCAGACATCGCATTTACCAGTGGATTAACGTGGAATGACTCGTCAAAAAATAACTCACCACCTACTGTAGGGATACCGAAAGCATTTCCATAATCACCGATCCCTTTTACCACGCCTTTCATCAGCCATTGTGTTTTCGGGTGATTCGGATCACCGAAACGTAGTGAGTTCAGCTGTGCAATTGGTCTTGCACCCATGGTAAATATATCACGGTTAATACCGCCAACCCCTGTTGCTGCACCTTGATATGGCTCTAATGCAGAAGGGTGATTGTGCGACTCGATTTTAAACACGCAGGCAATACCGTCACCAAGATCAACCATTCCGGCATTCTCCTCTCCTGCTTTGGCCAGCATGCGCGGACCGTCTTTAGGGAGTTTCTTTAACCAGTTGATGGAGTTCTTGTAAGAGCAATGCTCGCTCCACATCACCGAAAAGATACTTAATTCTGTAAAATTAGGTGTACGACCCAGGATCGCTATAATTCTATCATACTCTTCTGGTAAAAGACCAAGGTCCTTGGCGGTTTCTAATGTTGTCAGGTACGTATTTTCCACTATAATGTATGTTTAAGGGTTATGGCAAAGGTAAAAAAATCCTTGGAAATGCATCGCGCCAAATACCGGAATGCTTTCGAAACAGGCTGGCCACTGCCACTCAGCTCAAACACACCTGAAACACATCAAACACACATTTACGTGGGCGAGGTGTGGATGAGGTGTGCGTAAGGTGTGTACCAGGTGTGCCTGGTTTCCAGATCCAGCTCATGCAGATCTTGCACGTTAACCGCTTTTTTTCCAATTGTTGTATCGTAACAAAAAATTAACATCCGGCCGGATTCCGCCCTCTTTCTGGTAAAAACCTTAAAATTTTGAGTTCGTTTCCATCTTTTTTCAAAAATCAACGAGATTTTTAACCTAAATCAGCAGAAATAAAAGATTATTCTTCTATTTTTGGACAAATTCTAAAAAACCAATGAAAAGTTTAAGATCATTTGCATTAAACGAAGCACAATCCCGCGTATATCCAGAGGTTAAAGCACCTTCATCAAAGATTTCTGACTTTTTTGGATCAAACGTTTTTGATCAGAAAAAAATGAAAGCTTACTTGTCTAAAGAAGTTTACGGCAAGTTGATTTCTGCTATTGAACAAGGCACTTTGATTAGCCAGGAGGACGCAAATCATATTGCGACAGCAATGAAAACATGGGCAATGTCTAAAGGTGTAACACACTACACCCATTGGTTCCAGCCATTAACCGGTACAACTGCTGAGAAACATGACTCGTTCTTCGAGCCAAGCAGCGAAGGTCCGGTAGAGAATTTTGCAGGTAGCGCATTGGTTCAGCAAGAGCCTGATGCTTCCAGCTTCCCGAACGGTGGTATCCGTAACACTTTTGAAGCACGTGGTTATACCGCATGGGATCCTTCTTCCCCAGCCTTCATCATGGAGAACCCTTCTGGAAAAACACTTTGTATCCCTACTGTTTTCGTTTCTTATACTGGTGAAGCTTTAGATTTTAAAGCGCCTCTTTTAAAAGCGGTAAACGCAATTGATAAAGCTGCAGTGGATGTTTGTCAGTATTTCGACAAAGGCATCACTAAAGTAAATGCTTCTTTAGGTATTGAGCAGGAATATTTCCTGGTAGATCTTGCCTTATATAATGCAAGACCCGATCTTGTGATGACTGGCAGAGCTTTATTCGGACACATGTCTGCAAAAGGTCAGCAGTTGGAAGATCACTATTTCGGTTCCATCCCGGAGCGCGTTCAGGCTTTCATGGTAGATTTCGAGAATGAATCTTTGAAATTGGGTATTCCTTTGAAAACCCGTCACAATGAGGTTGCACCGATGCAGTTCGAATGTGCGCCAATCTATGAGGAAATCAACCTTGCGATCGACCACAACCAATTGTTAATGGACGTAATGGAGAAAGTTGCTTTGAGACATAAATTCAAAGTGCTTTTACATGAGAAACCTTATGCAGGTATCAACGGATCTGGTAAACACAACAACTGGTCATTGATCACCGATACTGGTAAAAACTTATTGGCTCCAGGTAAAACACCTAAAAATAACCTGATGTTCCTTGCTTTCTTCGTAAACACGATTAAAGCGGTTCACGAACATGCAGATCTTTTAAGAGCAAGTATCGCTTCCGTAAGTAACGATCACCGTTTAGGTGCAAACGAAGCGCCACCTGCGATCATCTCCATTTTCCTTGGTCAGCAGTTGAACGAGGTGCTTGACGAGATTGAGCACAGCCGCATCAGCAAAAAGATCAAAGAAGATAATGCACTATGGTTGGGTATTCCGAAGATCCCACAGATCTTGTTAGACAATACAGATCGTAACCGTACCTCTCCTTTCGCCTTCACTGGTAACAAATTCGAACTACGTGCTGTAGGTTCTTCCGCAAACTCTTCTGCTCCAATGACCGTTTTAAACGCGATTGTTGCGGATCAGTTGGTGAAGTTTAAAGTTGATGTTGACCGTCTGATCAAAAAAGGCGAGAAAAAAGACATCGCTTTATTAACCATCATCAAACGTTACATCAAAGAATCTAAAGACATTCGTTTTGAAGGTAATGGTTACGGTAAAGAGTGGGAAGAAGAAGCAGAGCGTCGTGGTTTGGCTAACATCAAAACCACACCTAAAGCACTTGATGCTTATGTAAGCGAGAAGAGTGTTGAGCTTTTCACCAAAACCAATATCTTCAGCAAAAGAGAGCTTGATGCACGTCACGAGATCCTTTTAGAAAGCTATTACAAAAAGCTGCAAATTGAGGCAAGGGTTTATGGAGAAGTGGCAAACAGCATGATCATCCCTGCTTGTATCGCTTACCAGAATACTTTAATCGACAACGCTAAAGGTCTTAAAGAACTTGGCTTAAACGAGGAAGCTTTATCTACTCCGGTGGAAATCATCAACAAACTTTCACAACACCTTAGAATTGTGAAAAATAACGTTGATGCCATGCTTGAGGAACGTAAAGTGACCAACAACATCGAAGATACCCGTGAGAAAGCAATTGCTTACGATGAAAAAGTGAAGTCTTACTTCTTCAACATCCGTTATCACTCTGATAAATTGGAGCAAATTGTTGATGATACTGTTTGGCCTTTACCTAAATTGAGAGAGTTGTTATTTTCAAAATAATTAATACTTCTTATGCAAACCCTTCAGCCTTGCTGAGAGGTTTTTTATTTCTAAAACACCCTACTTTACGCGCTTTCTATATCTTTGCAACAACATGAGTGATAACAGGTATAACCAACGTGGCGTTTCTGCCTCAAAAGAAGATGTGCATAATGCCATCAAAAATATTGACAAAGGAATTTTCCCTCAGGCATTTTGTAAGATCATCCCGGATATCCTGGGTAATGATCAAGAATACTGCAACATTATGCATGCCGATGGCGCAGGTACCAAATCTGCCCTGGCCTATGTATACTGGAAACAAACCGGCGACCTTTCGGTTTGGAAAGGTATTGCACAGGATGCCATTATCATGAACCTGGACGACCTGATCTGCGTTGGTGCCACAGAAAACATCCTTTTATCCTCAACCATTGGCCGTAACAAGAACCTGATCCCAGGGGAAGTGATCGCGGCAATCATCAACGGCACGGAAGAAATTCTGGCCGAACTCCGTGAACAAGGCATTTCCATCTACTCTACCGGTGGTGAAACTGCTGANNGACCTGGTAAGAACCATCATCGTAGATTCTACCGTGACCTGCAGAATGAAACGTGAAGAGGTGATCAGCAACCACAACATCCAGGCTGGTGATGTGATCGTTGGTTTATCCTCCAGCGGAAAAGCGAGTTATGAATCAGAATACAACGGCGGAATGGGTTCTAACGGACTGACCTCTGCAAGACATGATGTGTTCAATAAGACCGTGGCTTCGGCTTACCCGGAGAGTTTTGACCCTGCTGTACCATTCGATCTGGTATTTTCAGGTAGTAAAGCTTTGACAGACGAGATTGCGATTGATGAAAATACAACCGTTACTGCCGGTAAACTTGTCTTATCTCCTACCCGGACTTATGCTCCGGTAATTAAGAAAGTTTTGGAAAGCTACAGAAGCCAGATCCACGGATTGGTACATTGCAGCGGTGGTGCACAAACCAAAGTTTTGCATTTCATCAATGATGATGTACATGTAATTAAGGATAATTTGTTTCCTGTTCCACCATTGTTCCAGTTGATTCAGGAGCAATCCGGTACCACTTGGGAAGAAATGTACAAAGTGTTTAACATGGGTCACCGGATGGAGCTATATGTGCCGGAGGCGATTGCTACCGACATCATTGAAATTTCTAAAAGCTTCAACATCGACGCACAAATCGTTGGCCGCGTAGAAGCTGGTGACAAAAAACAGGTTACCATACAAAGCGAAAAAGGTACTTTCCAGTACAACTAAAAATCAGATTATTTTTATTGAATATGAATCGAGCCCCTTCAACAAAGGGGCTTTTTCATTGCTGCCATATCTTTCCGCTTCGCTGATCCAGTATCGCTTACATTAAACGTCTGATTAAAACGACAAATCCGGTCGTGATTTTCNNGCCCAATAACGGCTAAAATCTTATTGATTTATTAACCAGAATTTATCTAAAGAAATTTGGAATATGAAATTACTATTCATATTATTGGTTACGCTTTCATCTGTTTAACGAAACTTATTGCGTTAAAAGACCAGGGAAATACGTGCCGCTCGACAGATAATTTTATACATTATTCGAAATCACTAATTTTTAACACAAGAATATAGCTGACCATTATATCAGTTTAAACATTTAGTAAAACGGTTTAGTAACTCACCCTTAAAGCACTGATCCTCCTACAAATCGGAAAGCAAACACATTAAGATCCTTACCGTATACCCCAGCCAATGGNNACAAACCTAAGCTCCTTCCCGTATCCCAGACAATGGCGCCGTATGCGCTAAATTCAATTCTAACCAATAATGAACTTTATGAAAATCAAACATTTACTCTGTACAGGTATCCCTGTGCTCATGTTTATGGGCAACCAGGCATTTGCAAATGGGACTTCGGCTTACAGCGCCAGTCTGAAAGCTGCAAGTATCACCTTTTCCAAAAGTAACACCCAACAAATCCGTGTCAGCGGTACCGTGCTGGACGAGACCGGCAGAGCCCTTGCCGGTGTGGGTATCAAGAGTGCCTCCGGTAAGACAGCCGTTACAGACGGGTCCGGAAAATTCACCATTGAAGCGGTAAATGCTTCAGAAACCTTAACTTTTTCTTACATCGGCTACAATACGCAGACGCGTGCTGCAGGGAACGGTACATCCGCAATCACCATTCGCATGGCCCCTGCTGCTGGTGAAAACCTGGACGATGTTGTGGTTGTAGGTTACGGTACCCGTCGTAAGTCGGACGTAACCGGAGCCGTAGGTTCCGTACGCCAGGAACAACTTGAAGAACGTCCGGCAGCTTCCCTGAACCAGGCACTGGCAGGCCGGATTGCAGGTGTGCAGGTGAACACCAACTCTGGTCGCCCAGGTGGACAGACCAATGTTCGTGTTCGTGGTTTTAGTTCAATCAACAGCTCCAACAACCCTTTGTATGTGATTGATGGTGTAATCCTCCCGGTAGGTTCGCAAACACAGAACAGTAATGCCATCGACTTCCTGAATCCTGGAGATATCGCTTCAGTAGAGGTGCTTAAAGATGCATCTTCCATCGCGATCTATGGTGCACGTGGTGCAAATGGTGTAATTCTTATTACCACCAAGAAAGGTAGCTCTGCCNNAACCGTGTAGAAATGCTTAATGCACAAGAATATATCGCTACCGAAAATCTAGCATATGAGAACGCGAGAACTTACGACCCTGAAGGCTGGGCAAGGGGTAACTACGTGGACCCTAGGATCAAAAGATTAACGTTACCTAACTTATTTGATGCCCAGGGTAACCCATTATACGATACCGACTGGTTCAAGGAAGCTACACAAAATAAGTTATCATTTAATCACCAACTTGGTTTTACAGGCGGAAACCAGGAAACGACCTATGGTATTTTCCTCAATGTACGTGAAGACAACGGTTTGTTGAAAAATTCCTACCTAAAACGGTATTCCGGCAGGTTCAACGTGGAAAGCCAGATGAAGTCCTGGTTAAAAGTTGGTGGTAGCTTAAACTACACCAATCAGGATGAAAACCTGGTAGACATTGGTACAGGTGGCTTAAATTCAGTAAGGATGATTACTGAAAGTTTTCCTTTCTTGCCGGTAAAATATCCAGATGGAACTTGGGCTGACAACCAGAACTATCCCGGTGCGGAAGGTGGTTCTAACCCGGTGCATATCCTGACAGACAGACAATACATGTTGCAGACGCAGACTGCTCTTGGTAACGTGTTCGCAAATATCAATCTTGCTGAAGGCCTGGAATTTAGAAGTATACTCGGTGCAAACGTGGTAACCAGAGGTAGAAATGAATATAATGGCCGTACACTTTATGGAATCTCGTTTGATCAACGCGGTACCGCATTTCTAGATAATAACAGAGAAAGCTACTGGTCTCTTGAAAATTACTTTACATACAATAAGAAAATCGGAACGGATCACGTTATCAACGCTACGCTCGGTACTTCCTGGTATCAAACCAACATATTTGGTTTCAGTGCCAGTGGCGAGAACTTCTCTACTGACTTTTATGGACCTAATAACCTAAACTCTGCAGGCAAGCCAAACCCAGGAGCTTCGAGGCGGTCGGACTTTGCTTTTAACTCCTATTTTGGTCGTGTGAACTATACCTTGAAAGACAAATACTTGTTTACGGCTACTGCCAGAACTGATGGCTCGTCAAAATTTGGTCCTAAGACTAAATACGCATTATTCCCATCCGGTGCTGTTGCTTGGAGAGTATCGGAAGAAGATTTTCTTAAAGGAAGCAAAACCATATCAAACTTAAAACTTCGTGCCAGCTATGGTGTGACCGGCAACTCTGAAATTCCAGCTTATTCATCTAAAAGCCTTTTAGGTAACTATGCTGCTATTTTTAACAACACCAGATTTGCAGGTGTTGGAACAAACAGGCTAGGTAACGACGCATTGGCTTGGGAATCTACAGCTCAGTCGGATATTGGCGTAGAACTCGGCTTGTTCAAAAATCGTATAAACATCGAAGCAGACGTTTATTATCGGAAGACAACGGACATGCTTTTGGACGCGCCAGTTCCAAGAACCAGTGGACACGGCAGCGTTTTCAGAAACATTGGAAAAATGGAGAATAAAGGTTTGGAGTTGGGAATCAGCACTGTAAACGTCAGCACCGCAGACTTTACATGGAATACGACCTTTAACATCTCTCTCAACAGGAACAAAGTACTGGAACTCGCTACGCCGGCAGACATCTTTGGTGTAGGTAATCCAGGGTTTACAAATGAAACCGGTATTATCCGTGTGGGAGAACCAGTAGGCTCTTTCTGGGGACTAACCCGCTTGGGCACCTGGAGTGAAGCAGAGCGTGCTGAAGCAGCGAGATATACCTACCGCGGTGGTAAACCATTATTACCTGGAGACGTAAAATATCTGGATCGTAATGGCGATTTTGCGATAAATGATGCTGACCGTGGCATCATTGGTAATGGTAGCCCAAAAAGCTGGGGTGCTTTCATCAACAATTTCCGTTATAAGAACTGGGAGTTTTTACTTGATCTTCAGTACTCTTATGGAAACGACGTGATGGACATGAGTACACACTCGGCGGAAGATCGCGTCGGGATTGCAAACAGTTACAAGAGTGTACTTGATGCCTGGACGCCACAGAATCAAAACAGCCCAATCGCAGCTATCCGAGATACCCGTGCTGGCTACGTAACCAATGTGGACNNATTCAAGACGGTTCGTTTATCCGTGGAAGAAATGCGCTAATCGGTTATACTTTCCCTACTGCAATAACGCAGAAATTAAAGCTTAGCCGCCTTAGAATTTACGGCAGTGCACAAAACTTCTTCCTAATTACCAAATACAGGGGTAATGATCCAGAGGTTACCACCTACGGAAATGTCTTTTCACAAGGACAAACCTTCTTTGATTATCCTAAACCAACTACCTTTCTTATCGGTCTAAACGTTGGTCTGTAGTATTATTTATCATTCAACACGTATAATCATGAATTACAAATTTAAACATATATCGACGGTCGTCCTGCTTACCATAATGGTATTCGGCACAGGATGCAAAAAGTTTCTGGAAGAAACAGATCCTTCAAATCTAACGCCGGACACCTATTACACCATTCCTGAGCATGCAGAAGCTGCACTTGCAGCTGGATATGCGCAAACGAGGTTTATTGGTGGCGGGGCTGGTATCTTCGTG
>DCLG01000060.1:0-1915 GCA_002320935.1 Pedobacter sp. UBA1654
CAGGTATTCTCGGCCCCTGCTTTGCCGCTTGCTGAAGTATTTGATCCAACTGGAGCCGGAGACACGTTCGCAGGCGGATTTATCGGCTACCTTGCGAAAGTTGGAACCATTAACTTTAACAACATGAAAAATGCCATCATCTACGGATCAGCCTTGGCTTCCTTCTGTGTAGAAAAATTTGGAACTGAACGCATCATAAGCTTGTCTGAAGCTGAAGTAGCAGAGCGCATCAAAGAATTCGTGAAGCTTAGCGCATTTACCATCGAAATATAAGGAGCTGCACACCAGGCAACTCAAAAACATGCCAATTTACTAAGGCGGAGAATCCCGCCTTAGTAAATCTAAAACTGCCTCACATAAAGTTCTTAAGGATTCAATAGACCAATCACCTCAAATTTCTCGAACACCGAATGGGTATGGGGTGCATCCTTAAGTTCATCCGTAAGATCCTGCCCTGCCCAGTGTTCATAGTGCTTCCCATTCCGCCATAGGCGACTTGAACCAACATCATAAATCCGCCCTTCGAAGGCAACCCATATTTCCGGTTTATCCTGCCCATTGCGCAATGCAAGCTGCTGCCTGGAATAACTATTCATCTGTGCGTAATTAATTGGTTAGACGAGTTTAAAGCGCTTTTTAAAGACTTCAAAAAGCAGGATACTGATTAAGAAGATGCCAAACAACAGGAAATAGTTCTCAAATGGCAGGTAAATGAGCCTGAACTTGATGGTTTGCTGTTCATTATAGTTAACGTGATTTCCAAAATGAAAAGGCAGGGCCACTACTATATAAAACAGCAATAAGGCCAGGTAAGCCCGATAAAAACGATACATGAAACGGATCTTATTTTTATACTCCACAATCGCGAGCGCCAGAAACATCAACGCGAAGGTCAGCACTGGATACCACTTTGTATAGGCAAAGAAAATCATTGCAATACATAGCCCCATTAAAATGTTGCTTAAAGCAAGACTGTACTTCTCGTAAGTCTGGGCCGGATATCGAAAATTAAAAAAATTATAGATTGAAATCCCTGCAAATGGAAACACGAAAGCTGAAAGTATAATTTCATATGGCATGCCGGAGCGGTCACTGCCAATAAACCTGGACAAATCATACGTAATTACCCCAATACCCTTTAGCCATAGAGTGGAGATCATCATGATCACCCCTGCACCGAAAACTGCCGGCAACATGGCTTTCCAGATCGCTACTGGCGTGAATCGCAGGTATAAAAACAGGGAAAGTGCAAGCACTGCCGTCAGCAGAAGAAGATATATATTCATCCAGTATTACAGAATTAACTCCAAAAATAGGATTTAATCTTATATCCCTTCAAATCACTGCAACAAACAGGCAGGTGCCCGTTCATAAAAAAGGCTGCTCACCTTAATGAACAGCCCTTCCTTATAAAACAGAAATTATATTTAGACTACTTCAACACCCAGCATGTCCTTAGAATACGTTTTTAGGTACTTCTTTAAGATCTGGCGCGCAACATGAATTCTGGTCTTTACAGTTCCGATTGGAATGTTTAGAATTTCCGCGATCTCATGATATTTGTAACCTTCAAAATACTTAATAAAAGGCACATAATACTCGGGCTGTAAAGTCGCTAATGCCTTATTAATGTCTCCAATTATGAATTTGCTGTCACTGGTATTTTTTGTTGCACTGTAGTGCAGATTTGATGATGAAATTTCTTCTGACTGCGTAATCAGAGAGTTTGTCTTTACCAAACGCCTGTAATTGTTAATAAAGGTGTTTTTCATTATGGTAAATAACCAACCTTTAAGATTTGTACCTTCTTTAAATTTACTGTAATACGTTACCGCCTTTAACATAGTATCCTGTACTAGGTCGTTAGCATCCTCCACATCTTTGGTAAAATTTAAAGCGAATGACTGTAGAGAAC
>DCLG01000060.1:1945-4229 GCA_002320935.1 Pedobacter sp. UBA1654
AGCTGAAGATTAAATTCATTTTTTGTCATAATGATTTAAGTTTTAAAGGTTTAAATGCAAAAACAAACTAGGGTTTGGGTATTGTGGCTCACCAGGTTTGTTTAATTTTACACACTTAAATGTTATACAACATATGTACCAAAAGAATTTCCTGTTCAGGATTCAAGTAGTTACCGGAATGATATCGAAAGAAATACCTGAATTTAAAGTATATTAACCTCTCTTTCCAGCCTCACACCAAATTTATCAGCCACAGCGTCAATAATTTGTTCTGAAAAATCATACACTTCTTTTCCGCTTGCAGCACCATGATTAACCAATACCAAAGCCTGGTTCTTCCAGGTTCCGGTTCTGCCAGACACCATACCCTTGAAGCCGCAAGCTTCTATCAACCAGCCCGCAGCGACCTTTACTTTTCCTTCGCCGGCAGGGAAATTCACGACCCCGGGAAATTCTGATTGAAGACGTTCAAATTCCGTTGCAGAGANNGGATTTTTGAAGAAACTACCAGCATTACCAATAGTTGAAGGGTCCGGCAATTTACTTACCCGGATTTCTGATACTACTTTCGCCACATCAGCAATACCAGGCTGAAGAATTGCTCTTTTTTCCAACTCCTGCTGAATTGCACCATATTGAATGTTTATTACCGGGCGCTTACTTAAATGATAATTGACGCTAGTGATGATGTATTTATGCTTCAAGGATGACTTAAAAACACTCTCCCGGTACCCGAATGCACAATCTTCATAGCTGAAGTTTCGTTTTTCGCCCGTCGCGATCTCAACTGCTGTACAGGATTCAAACACATCCTTCAACTCTACACCGTATGCCCCGATATTCTGTACTGGTGAAGCTCCTACTGTTCCCGGAATCAGACTCAGATTTTCAATGCCGCCATAGCCTTTTTCCACGCAGAATTCAACCAGATCCTTCCAGGACACGCCTGCTCCTGCCCGTACTACAACCTCCTCCTTAGCGCCCAGTTCAGCTTCGTGCACTTCTATGCCCGGAATGCCAATCTTTAACACAAGTCCATCGTAATCTTTTGTAAAAAGCATATTGCTTCCGCCGCCCAGAACCAGCACTTGTTTCGACTTGATGAAATCTGATTTCAGGATACTGATCAAGTCAGCTTCAGCATATACCTCTACAAACCATCTGGCAGAAACATCTATACGAAATGTATTAAAATTGACTAATGATACGTTTTCTTGGATAACCGGGCTCATTTAATAGAATTTGTGACGGTTGCAAAAGTAATTCTTAAGAACAGTATTAAAATCATTTACTAAATAATAAATTTACTGCATAGTTTACGCTCAGGATATTACAGATAGGACTAATTAATGGAAAATCAGGATAAAAAAAGAAACCTTATCATCAATGCCGCATTGTTGCGGTTTGCACATTATGGCCTCT
Organism: Pedobacter sp. UBA1654; assembly: GCA_002320935.1. GTDB lineage: Bacteria > Bacteroidota > Bacteroidia > Sphingobacteriales > Sphingobacteriaceae > Pedobacter. The sequence goes on from DCLG01000060.1 coordinate 3,368, forward strand.
CAAAAACCACAATGACCGACATTGCCAAAGACATCTCTTTTTCTAAAGCGCTTTTATATTACTATTTTCCAGACAAACTAAGCCTCTATGTCAGCGTCATTGAACACCTGATGCATACCATCAGCAAAGACATCCTTAAATCTGTTGAAAAGACCAGCACCTGTACAGAAGGCGTACTCATGGTACTGCAAAAACGGCAGGGATACATCCAGAAGTACTACAATCTGATGGAATTCAACAAACTTATAGGCCCGGATCTACCGGAAGACCTGTATGAAAAATTCTCCAGAGCCCGTGCGTTTGAACTTAAGATCATCGCTTCATTACTTCGCCGTGGTGTTGAAAACGGTGAATTTCAAGTGGAAAACATAAATCTTACCACCGAAGTGCTTGTTGAAGCCCTCGGCGGCGTACACTTCAATGTTCTTAGCCGCCACAAAAATATTTGCCCTAGTCAGGACCAGTTTAAACAGATCTTCATTAAGGAGCAATTCCTTGCCAAAATCTTCCTCGCGGGGCTGTCCGCAAATTAATGTCATCATAATGCAATAAAGACACCTTCCTAACTGCTAATCTGGCATATCGAATTTAATGGCCGTACCTTTGACTCGATTATATTAAAAGTCAGAAAGTTTAAAGGTAGAATGGTAGAGACAGATAAAAAACGAGAACAGATTATCGATGGTGCTATAAAGCGGTTCATTCATTTTGGTATCCACAAGACAACCATGAACGAGATCGCCGAAGACTTATCCGTGTCCAAACCCTCATTGTATTATTATTTCCCTGACAAGACCAGCCTGATCATGGGTGTGGTAGAGCTAATATTTAACGATTATTTTAACACGGTTAGCAAAGAACG
>DCLG01000060.1:4245-14088 GCA_002320935.1 Pedobacter sp. UBA1654
CAGGCTTATTGAAGTTTCACATAAGTACTTTCAGAAGTATTATATGCTTCACCTTAGTGGTGGTGCACCAGATTCTTCATTAAATTCTGCAGAACTGCGAAACTTTGTTGAACAAATGCGATCTAAATCACTCAGCTTCTACGCAGAGATTTTTGAAGAGGCTGCAAAAAAGGGTGAAATACAAATTAAAGACAGCCGTACAACAGCAGATTTATATATGAGTAGCCAGGATGGATTAACCTCACTGTGCATCATGCAGGGCAATAAAGAGCTGATGCCCGCGAAAAAAGAATTAAAGAACATGCTTGAAAGACAACTAGCCCTTGCTAATTTATTCATCAAAGGCTTAAAAAGTAATAAACCAGAAACAATAAACGATGAAGATTAAATTTAAACAGGTAAAAGTAATTCCGCTATTATTGCTGGGACTGCTATTATCGAATTACGTGTCAGCACAGCAGCAGCTTACCCTACGTGATGCATTGAACTATGCCGTAGAGAACAGCAGCAATGTGCGAAGATCCAAATTAGACATCCAGGGTGGAAAATTCAAAACCCAGGAAGTAAGAGCGCAAGCACTTCCTCAAATTACAGGTAATGGCGGACTAACCTTCAATCCGATCATTGGACAGTTGGTGGTTGGTGACCAGAGTTTCCAGCTCGGTCGTAAATGGAATGCCAATGGTGGTGTGCAGTTAAGTCAGCAACTATTCAATCAACAGGTATTCACAGGACTGAAAGCGGCTAAAACCAGCGAGCAGTATTACCTGCTAAATGAAAACCTTACGGAAGAACAGATTATTGAACAGGTTGCAAACACTTACTATCAGGTACTGGTTAACCGTCAGCAACGAAATGTTATTGACACCAACATTAAAAATGTCCGTGTTGTAGAGCGTATCATCCTGAATCAATATGAAAATGGTTTAGCAAAAAAGATTGATGTAGATCGTATTAAAGTTAATCTTACCAATCTTGAGAACCAGCGCGATCAGGTCATCAACGCGGTAACCCAGCTGGAAAACCAGTTGAAGTTCTACATGGGTATGCCGGTAGAAACTGAAATTGTACTGCCAACAACGGAGCTTACAGAGTTTACTAACCTTCCCGCATTTGCGGATACTGTTGATCTAAGTGGCAGAACAGAGATCAGATTGCTCGACATACAACGTGAACTATTAGGATTGCAGAGANNTTACATCTCTGAATACTATCCTACTTTATCTCTAACCGCAAACTATTCGTCAACCGGACAGAGCGACAGGTTCGACCTTTTTAAAAGCAGAAACAACAGCAGTGCGTTCTGGTATGATGCATCGGCTGTAGGCTTAACCTTACGTATTCCAATCTTTGATGGTTTCGCAACTCGGTCCAGAGTAAGACAGGCGAACGTAGATATCCTTAAGGCCGAAGAAGATCGCAGGGAAACGACCAATGCGCTAAACATGGCTTACGAAAATGCTAAGATTGCGCTAAGAAACAGCATCAACACCATAAATTCGCAACGTCAGAACGTGCAGTTGGCAGAAGAGATCTACCAAAGCACTCAGAACAACTATAATAATGGCCTTGCTGCATTAACAGATCTGTTGGATACTGAAAATGCATTAACAGAAGCACAAAACAGCTACACCCAGGCGCTACTTAATTATAAGATCGCTGAAATTCAACTTGTAAAATCAAACGGAAATATAAAATCACTATTAAAATGAAAAGAGGAATTATTATAACCTTAGTTGTTGTCGCTACGCTTGTGGGCATATGGCTGGTTCTAAATAACAACAAGAAAAACAATGAAGCCAAGACCGCAATCGTATCTGAAGGTAGTGGTGCTGTAAGTGTTCGTGTTGCTTCAGTTGAAAAGAAAGCCGTTGATTTAGACTTTAGTGCAAACGGCACCTTTATTCCAGGTACAGAAATCAACTTCTTATCTGAAAATGCAGGTCGCGTAACCAGAATTTTAGTTGATGAAGGTGACCGCGTGAAAAAAGGTCAGGTACTTGCCATTATTGATGCAGAGATCTTAAATACAGACCGCGAAACCGCAGAAGCAGCATTACAGAATGCGATCCGCGATGAAGCAAGATACAGCAGTTCTTTTTCAACTGGTGGCGTAACCCAGCAGCAGTTGGATCAGGCACGTTTAGCCGTTAAAAATGCAAGACTTAGATTACAAAGTGCTTCCCGCAGGGTTAGTGATGCAAACATCAAAGCGCCAATCAACGGTATTGTGAACAAGAGATTTATTGAAGTAGGTGCTTTTGTAACCGCTCAAGGCACACAGTTATTCGAACTGGTAGATGTTTCCAAGCTGAAACTGAAAGTTAATGTAAATGAAAATCAGGTTGCAAATCTGAATGTAGGAGATGCCGTTCAAATCAAGAGCAACGTGTTCCCTGCAGATAACTTTACCGGTAAGATCACATTCATTGCAGCAAAAGCAGATAACACCTTGAACTTCCCTATTGAAATTGAAGTTGCAAACAGCCAGTCCAATAAGCTTAAAGCTGGTATGTACGCTACAGCAATCTTCAAATTCCCTAACCAGGCACCAACCATTACCATCCCTCGCGGATCCTTTATTGGTAGCGTAAGCAGCAACCAGATCTTCGTTTTAGCGGATGGCAATAAAGCAGCAGTACGCAAGGTGGTAACCGGCAGAATTATCGGTGATCAGGTGGAGATTCTTGATGGTGTAAAAGAGGGTGAAACAGTAATCATCAGTGGTCAGATCAACCTTGTTGATGGCAGCCCGGTTAGCGTGATTAAATAATTTGAAAGCCAAGCTTTCATAAACATTAAAAAAGATTCTGATGAAAATAACAGAAATATCAATTAAACGACCTTCACTGGTAATTGTGGTTTTTACCGCATTATCATTGCTGGGACTGCTGAGCTACTTCTCGCTGAGTTATGAGCTTTTGCCTAAGTTCAGCAATAATGTGGTCTCCATTTCCACCATCTACCCTGGTGCTTCGCCAAGTGAGGTTGAGAACAGTGTTACCAAGAAAATTGAAGATGCAATCTCCTCTATGGAGAACATCAAGAAACTGAATGCCGTTTCTTATGAAAGTTTATCCGTGGTAACCATTACCTTAACAGATAAAGCGAATGTGGATCTCTCCCTTAACGATGCACAAAGAAAGGTAAACTCCATATTGGCAGATCTGCCAGATGATGTTGATCAGCCTTCATTAAGTAAGTTCTCACTAGACGACCTTCCGGTTATCACCATGTCTGCATCTGCAAATATGGACGATGCTACATTCTATGACCTAATCGATAACCGTATTGCGCCTATTGTTTCCCGTGTAAACGGCGTGGCACAGGTAAACTTAATTGGAGGTCAGGAACGTGAAATTCAGGTTGGACTTATGGCTGATAAGCTCCAGGGCTATAACCTGTCCGTACCACAAGTACAACAAGCTATTCTTACCTCAAACCTTGATTTCCCAACAGGAAGTGTAAAAACCAACGAGCAGGACATCCTGATCCGTCTTTCTGGTAAATACCAGAACATTGACGAGTTGCGTAATCTGGTTGTTGCAACCAGTCCTGATGGTGCACAGATCCGACTTTCTGATGTTGCTGATGTTCAGGACAGACAAAAAGAAGTAGAAAAACTAGCGCGTATCGACCGTCGTGGTGCAATTGCCATTCAGATCATTAAACAGTCTGATGCAAACGCTGTAGAGGTGAGTGAAGGTGTACATGCCACCATCGCGAAGCTGATGACGGATTATAAAACGAATGACCTTAAGATCAATATCGTAAATGACAGCTCCATCTATACACTGGAATCTGCTGATGCCGTAATCCACGATTTGGTGCTTGCAGTTATCTTGGTAGCCTTTGTGATGCTTTTCTTCCTTCATAGTTTAAGGAATGCCTTGATCGTTATGGTATCTATTCCTGCATCACTTATCGCTACTTTTATTGGTATCGAAATGTTCGGATTTACACTGAACCTGATGTCACTGCTCGGCCTTTCCCTTGTAGTTGGTATCCTGGTCGATGATGCGATCGTAGTATTGGAAAACATCTACCGTCACATGGAGATGGGTAAAAACAAGGTACGTGCCGCATATGACGCGACGAGCGAAATCGGCTTTACCGTAGTATCCATTACCCTGGTAATTGTTGTGGTGTTCTTCCCGATCGCCATCACTACAGGACTGGTATCAAACATTCTAAGACAATTCTGTGTGGTGGTAATTATTGCGACCATGTTATCCCTGGTTACATCATTCACCATCGTTCCCCTACTTTCTTCCCGATTTGGTAAACTGGAGCGTATTGAAGGTAAAAATGCATTTGGAAAATTCATCCTTTGGTTTGAAAATCAATTGCACAAGTTCACCAACTGGATCACGAATATCCTGAAATGGTCACTTGCAAACAGAGGAAAAACCATTGGTCTGGTATTTCTGATGTTGGTTGCTTCTTGTGGATTGATTCCTGCTGGTTATATCGGTACAGAGTTTTTCCCGAAAAGTGATAAAGGCGAGTTCCTTGTTCAATTAGAGATGCCGAAAGATGCATCCATTGAACAAACCAACCTTGCAACTCAACAAGCAGAAGCCTTCCTGACTAAAAAACCAGAGATTACACAGCTGATCACCACAGTGGGTCAGGCAAGTGGTGACTTTGGTGGTACACAGGCAACAGCATACAAGTCAGAAATTAACGTGCGACTGGTAGAGCGTAAAGACCGTGCAGATGATGCCAGTATTTATGCAACTAAAGTAAGTCGTGAGTTGGCCAAAAACCTACCAGGTGTAAAAGTTAAAACCGTTCCGATCAGTATTTTAGGTATCGCGGAGAATGCGCCTATTGAACTGGTGGTAATGGGTTCAGACCTGGACAGTGCCATGCGTTATGCAAAAGGCGCGCAGGAAGTGTTGCGTAAGATCAAAGGCTCTGCAGAGATCAAACTTTCCGTTGAAGAAGGTAGCCCGGAAATCAACGTTCAGGTAGATCGAGATAAGATGGCATCCCTTGGCCTTTCCTTACAAACGGTTGGTTTAACCATGCAGACTGCCTTTAGTGGTAACACGGATGGAAAATTTAGAAAAGGTGAATACGAGTACGACATTAATATCCAATATCAGTCGTTCAACAGACAAGACATTAATGATGTAAGTAACCTGATCTTTGTAAACGGTGCCGGACAACAGATTAAGCTTTCACAATTTGCAAGTATTACACAAGGTTCCGGACCAAGTCAGCTGGAAAGACGTGATAAGAGTACATCGGTATCCGTAAAAGCACAGGCCATTGGTCGTCCTACAGGTACAGTGGTTGCCGAGTTCGAAGCAGAGTTGGAAAGACTGGAACAATCCGGTGAACTGAAAAAGCCATTAGGGGTAAGTTACCTTTGGGCCGGTGATGCGGAAAATCAAGGTGAAGGGTTTGGTACCTTAGGTATCGCCTTGTTGTCTTCCATCCTATTGGTTTACCTGATTATGGTAACCTTGTACGACAGCTTTGTGTATCCATTCGTGGTCATGTTCTCGATCCCGCTTTCTGTGATCGGTGCCTTACTTGCCCTGGCACTGACGAATAATGCCTTGAACATCTTCACCATCCTTGGTCTGATTATGCTTATTGGTCTTGTTGCCAAAAACGCGATTATCCTTGTCGATTTTACCAACCAGATGAAAGCCGAAGGAAAGAGTACCTATGATGCTTTAATTCTTGCTAACCATGCCCGTTTAAGACCAATCCTGATGACGACCATCGCGATGGTTATCGGTATGCTTCCAATTGCATTAGCTGGCGGAGCAGGTGCGGAATGGAAAAATGGTTTGGCCTGGGTAATCATCGGTGGACTATTAAGTTCATTGTTCCTGACGCTGATCATTGTACCGGTTATGTACATGATCTTCGACAGAATCCTGGATAAACTCGGTTATAATAAGAAAGGTGTTACCATTGAAGAATTGATGGTAGAACCGTACGATCATAAAGAGGTGAAAGAATACGAAATGGAACATACCCATTAAGTAACTTAACACGCAAAAAAGCCCGTATCTGTAAAAGGATATGGGCTTTTTGCATTTCGGATAATTCAGGATTACGCAAACACCAGTTTCGGAACAAAAACACATCAAACCCATATGGAACCGGTCTGTTTAACACAGCTATTTTTGTCAAGATCATTTTTAAGTCATAAGCAAATACATGGTGTAATAAGTACACGAAAAACTTTACTTTTGTAACCGAATGAACGTTCAATTAGAAGATATTTGTGGCAAACGCGAGACTGTTTTGAACAGTACCCTCGCTCTTATTCGTCAGTATGGCTTTCACGGCACACCGATGAGCATGATTGCAAAACATGCGGGTGTAGCTGCGGGAACCATCTACCATTACTTTGAATCTAAAGATGCATTGATTGATGCATTGTATGTGCATGAAAGCAGCAGGCTTGCTGCATCATTGCTGGTTGGTGACGATGTAACGCTGGACTACAAGGAGCGGTTCTTTCGCTGTATGCTAAACCATTACTACTTCTACATTGGTAATCCAGACACTTTGTATTTTCTGGAGCAGTACTCCAATTCTCCCTATGCCAAGAATCAGGTAGAAAACCATGAGAAGCGTTTTGAGCACATCATCCGGTTTTTTGACTACGGGATACAGGAAAAGTATTTCAAGAATATCGATGCAAAGTTGCTCATGCCGATCATCAAGGGAACGCTTGTGGCTGCTGCAAACTTCCAGCTCAGGCAGCATATGGTATTCTCAGATGATGATATCAGAGCGGTGATCAGCATGATTTGGGACGGCATTAAAAAACAATAAAACAGCAAACAATTTAAACTCAATACCTTTTAATACATATATGAAATCACGTAATTTCCTAATTACCATGCTTTTATGGATCCCTCTCCTACTCCCCGGATCGGTATCCGCACAATCTATCGTAAAAGCAGAACAGCCACTTACCAATGCCACGCTACAGCAGTGCATTGATTACGCATTAAGTAACAGGCCTGAAGTTAAACAATCCGTGCTTGATGAAGAAATCGCCGATCGTGATATCAAATCTGCACTTTCGGGCTGGTTGCCACAGATCAATGCCTCAGGAAGTTTCAACCACAATTTGAAGCAGCAAACACAGGTGCTTACTACAAATGGGGTTTCTTCCTTTTTAACTTTTGGTGCTAAAAATACATCATCATTGGTATTACAAGCAGATCAGCAGTTTCTAAACGCTGGTCTTATCCAGGCATCTAAATCTGCAAAGTACTTCAGACAGCAGTACAGACAAAATACCGAAGCCAACAGAATCAACACGGTAGTAGAGGTTAGTAAAGCTTACTACGACATTCTGACCAGCAATGAGCAGCTGAACATCATCAACGAGAACATTGCCCGGTTGCAAAAGCAACTTAAAGATGCAAGTGCACAGTACGAAGCAGGTTTAGTAGATAAAACCGACTTCCAGCGTGCGCAGATCAGCTTAAGCAACTCTTTGGCAGATAAGAAACGTACAGAAGAATTGGTGAAATACAAGTATGCTTATTTAAAAGAGCTAATCGGCTACCAGGGCAAAGAAAACTTCACATTGTCGTTTACCGCAGCTGATATGGAAAATGATGTTTTGATCGATACTACCCAGATGCTCGATTACCAGAACCGTGTGGAATTCCGCTTATTGGAAACACAACGTCAGCTACAAAGCATCAATACCAGCTATAACAAATGGAGCTATTTGCCAACATTATCTGGTTTCTACAATTATGGGTTTAACTATCAAAGTCAACAGATTGACAATCTGTACGACCGCAACTTTCCAAGCTCTCTCATTGGTCTGAGGTTAACACTTCCAATTTTCCAGGGTGGCAGGCGTACACATGAAATTAAAAAATCACAGTTACAGGAACAAAGAGTTGATCTGGACCTGGAGAACGTGAAAAATCAAATTAACTCGCAATATGAGGCAGCAATTGCTACATACAAAGCCAACCTGAACGACCTTAGAACAAACAAGGAGAACGTAGAAATATCAAGATCGGTTTACAACACCATCAAATTACAATATGACGAAGGCATCAAAACGTATCTGGATCTGATGACCTCAGAGACCGACCTTCGCACCGCACAATTAAACTATTTGAATTCACTATATAGTTTATTAGCATCAAAACTAGACGTAAAACAAGCATTAGGAACAATAACCGTTAATCAATAACCCAAACAATGAATAATTATAATAAAATCAAGCTAGGTGTCCTGGTCCTGGGCTCAGTTACATTAGCCTCCTGCGGCGGCGGTCAAAAACCTGCACAGCAAGGTCCACCTCCGGCTACTCCGGTAACAACCGCTACGGTGAATGAACAGCAGGTAACAACTGTAGATTCATACCCTGGTGTTGTCGTTGCATTAAATGAAGTTGAATTACGCCCTCAGGTTGGCGGTTATATTACGGGAATATTTGTTCAGGATGGTCAACGTGTAACCAAAGGTCAGAAGCTATATGAAATTGACCGTACAAAATATCAGGCAGCCTATAATTCAGCCAAAGCCAATCTCGCTGTTGCTAAATCGAACCGCGACAGGACCAAGAAAGATGCAGAACGCTATACCAAACTGGCCGAGCAGGATGCCGTTGCAAGACAGCGTGTAGATTATGCACTTACAGATTTAGCAAATGCTGAATCTCAGGTGGCTGCTGCTGAAGCACAATTAAGTGCTGCATCATCAGACCTGCAGCGCTCGGTTATTGTATCACCTTTAACTGGTACCATCGGTATCTCTCAGGTAAAGCTAGGTGCATTTGCTACACCAGGTACTACAGTGTTGAACACTGTTTCTACCAATGATCCAATTGCAGTAGACATTGCGGTTAACCAGCGTGAAATCCCACGTTTCGTTGCCCTGCAAAGAAGCAATTCTGTGGTAGCAGATTCTGTTTTTACCATTCAGGGTCAGGATGGCACTACTTACCGTGCACAAGGAAAGATTGTTGCCATTGATCGTGCAGTAGATCCTCAAACCGGTACAATTAAGGTAAGGATCAGCTACCCTAATAAGGAAGGAAGACTATTTGCCGGAATGAACGTGAGCCTTCAAGCTTTGAATAAGAGCCAGAAAGACGAGTTGGTAATCCCTTACAAAGCTGTTACCGAGCAGTTAGGCGAGTTCAACGTATTTGTTGTTGGCGACAGCAGTAAAGCAGAAGCACGTTTGGTTAAACTTGGCAGACAGTTCCAGACCAACGTTGTGGTAAGTGAAGGCCTGAAAAAAGGTGAAACCATTGTTGTCGACGGTGTTCAGAATGTTAGAAATGGTGCCGTAGTTTCAGCAGCAGCAAAATAATTTAATAGAATTTCAGCTATATGATCTCAGAAGTATTTATAAGGCGACCGGTCACGGCCATCGTCATCTCCATATTGATTGTGCTGATTGGTACCATTGTTATTACAACCTTGCCGATCAGTCAATACCCTAACATTGCGCCACCAACGGTAAACGTATCCGGCACCTATACCGGTGCTGATGCGCAAACGGTAGAGCAAACGGTAACCACCCCGATAGAAAGTCAAATTAACGGTACTCCAGGAATGAAATACCTTTCATCCAACAGTACTGCCGATGGACGTTCAGCGATTACCGTAACCTTTGATGTAGGTACAAACATAGACATCGCCACCCTGGATGTTCAAAACCGGGTAGGTATTGCAGAACCTGCATTGCCCGAAGCAGTAAGGCGTTTGGGTGTTACCACCAGAAAAGCGAACAACGATATTTTGATGGTAGTGGGCCTTGTTTCCCCTAACGGAACTTACGACCAGAAGTTTCTTGCCAACTATGTCAACTTGTACGTTAGAGATG
>DCLG01000060.1:14094-23089 GCA_002320935.1 Pedobacter sp. UBA1654
TAACCGCAGCAATCGGCGAGCAAAACAGCCGTATGCCGGGTGGTACTGTGGGTGGCCGTCCACAGAACAACAATCAGACTTTCGAATTTTCGGTGGTGCTGGATGCAGATCTGAACTCTGTGGAACAATTTGAAAATATCATTATTAAAAGCGGTCCCGATGGATCACCAGTATATCTGCGTGATGTTGCCCGTGTAGAATTGGGTGAATTCTCTTATTCTACAAGCTCGAAGGTTAACGGAAAAGTATCGTCCATGATGGCCATCAACCAAACCCCGGGTGGAAACGCAGTGCAAACTGCAGATGGTATTCAACAAGCTTTAGATGAACTGAAAGCATCTTTCCCGAAAGATGTGGACTATGTAATCAGTTACGAGACCGTATCGATCGTTAAGGTATCTATAAGTGAGGTAATTCACACGCTTGTCGAGGCCTTGATCCTGGTGACCATTGTGGTATTCTTCTTCCTGCAAAGCTGGAGGGCCACTCTGATCCCGGTATTGGCGATCCCGGTTTCTATTATCGGTACTTTCATCCTCTTTACCCTGCTTGGTTTTTCAATCAACGTATTGACAATGTTTGGTTTCGTACTCGCGATCGGTATTGTGGTGGATGATGCCATCGTTGTGGTGGAGGCTGTTCAGCACTATATGGACCATGAAGGACTTTCAGCCCCTGATGCGACGCGGAAAGCTATGAATGATATTACTGCGCCGGTTATCGCAATTGCCTTGATCCTTGCGGCAGTATTTATTCCGGTAGGATTTATTCCAGGTATGGTGGGACAACTTTATCAGCAGTTCGCAATCACCATTGCTGTTTCAGTATTGATCTCTGCCTTTGTGGCATTATCACTTACACCAGCCCTATGTTCAATGCTTTTAACACCAATGAACTTAACGGCAGAATCAAAAGGATTGAATAAGTTCTTCTACAAATTCAATCAATGGTTTGCAAGAGTAACAGAAAACTATTCAAGCGGTGTAAAATGGGCTTTAAAGAAAGCGCCTCTGGTTATGGTAATCCTTGCCTGTATCTATGTGGGTACTGTAGGTTTATTTATGACCAAACCTTCGGGATTTATTCCGAATGAGGATGCCGGTGTATTCCTGATGGGGGTTACTCTACCTGAAGGTGCTTCGGCAGCACGTACCGATGCTTTTATTGAGCGGATTACCACGACCATCCAAAAGAAATATCCGGAAGTATTAAACATCACCTCCATCAGTGGTATCAATATCCTGAACAGGTCGTTTAAATCCAATGCCGCAACGTTCTTCGTACAGTTGAAAAACTGGGATGAACGTGAAGGTGATGCTGCTGGCATCATCGCCAAAGTATCTCAGGAGTTTGCCGGCGCCAAAGAAGGAAGTGTACTTGCCGTAGCGCCACCGCCAATCCCTGGTCTTGGTATCAGTGGTGGTTTCGCGTTGCAGATACAGGAAAAACAAACTGGTGATATTAAGCAGTTTGAGGGAAATGTGGGTAAATTCCTGGCAGCAGCGAACGCACGTCCGGAAATTGCAATGGCTTATACCCTGTTCAACGCAAGAACGCCAAACTACAAACTTGAAGTAAACCGTGAACAGGCTAAGAAAATGGGCGTTTCCGTTGGTGCCATTTACAGCACCATTTCAACTTACCTTGGAAGTAGCTATGTGAACGATTTCACCAAGTACGGCCGTAACTTCAGGGTTGTGGCACAAGCCGATACCAATTACAGAAGCAGTATTGATGATCTTCAGAAATTATACGTGAAGAATGCAGCTGGAGTACCAGTGCCATTAAGCACCCTTGTTTCTCATAAGCTGGTAGAAACAGCATCGATCATCAACCACTTTAACTTGTTTAGATCGATCGAAGTGAGTGGTGCAGCAGCACCTGGTTATAGCTCTGGTGATGCGTTGAACGCACTTGAAGAAGTAGCTGCGCAAACATTACCGACAAATTACACCTACAACTTCTCCGGCTTGAGTTTGGAGGAACGGGAAGCTGGTAGTAGTACTACCCTGATCTTTGCCCTGATCATTGTTTTCGTGTTCTTGTTGCTTGCGGCATTATATGAAAGCTGGTCTGTACCATTCTCCATCCTGCTGGCAGTGCCACTAGGCTTGTTCGGAGCGATCCTGGCATTAAGCTTCCTTCCTAAGCTGGATAACAACATCTATGCGCAGGTTGGTTTAATCACACTGATCGGTCTATCGGCGAAGAACGCGATCTTGATCGTTGAGTTTGCAAAGGAGCGTGTTGACTGGGGTATGGGTTTATTACCGGCAACAATGGAAGCGGTTAAGCTAAGGTTACGCCCAATTATCATGACTTCACTGGCCTTTATCCTGGGTGTAATTCCATTGATCCTTTCACATGGTGCTGGTGCAGTATCCAGGATGACCATCGGTTGGACCGTGGCGGCTGGTATGATCTCGGCAACCATTCTAGCAATCTTTATTGTACCGGTACTGTTTGTGTTAATCACCAGACTGGCTTACGGTAAAAAGAAACTTGCAGAGTTGGAAGCGAACTATAAACCGGAAGATCATGCAGGCGTGCTTCACGCAAATTAATCAAATTGTAACTGCAGCTGTTTGAAGCTGCTGTATCATACAAAAACAGCCTACTTTTCAGTAGGCTGTTTTTGTATGATCTTTTTCCTGAGCTTGCATGAGGGACGTTTAATATGAGTAATTATTATTTGAATATCTATGCCTTTGCGCTGTATCTGTTTCTTACAGAAAACGCAATGTTTACGATCATTGTTCCGATCACTTCGATGCTATTACTGATAGTGATGTTTTACCAGATATCTATAAACATCGGCTTCCTCGCTTTCATAAAAAGAGAACTTCGTGGGCAGTCTAATAAGTTTTACTTAACATGCTCGTTTGTCCTGTATTCAATGTTTATCCATTACAGAAGTTTAGCTGAGTTCCTGTTAGCGGAAAACAGGGTATTTTTAGCTTACTCAGCTTCTATATCGTTTTGTATTTCCCTGACACTATGTTCTTTCGGGATCTACAAATTGAGAAAGCATTTCTAAGGGATGATATCTTATTAAATGAAAAAGCAGCTCCTGTCAGGAAGCGGCTTTTTCATTAATGGTTATTATTCTTAAATGTGAATCGCTCTATTTTCCGTAGCCGCCATTGCCGCTTCTTTAATCGCTTCAGTATAGGTCGGGTGCGCATGGCATATCCTTGCAATATCTTCCGCAGAAGCACGGAACTCCATTGCTACCACAGCTTCAGCGATCATATCTGCCGCTCTCGGGCCAATCATGTGTACACCTAAGATCTCGTCTGTATTTGCATCGGCAAGCACTTTAACGAAACCATCAGTATCCATACTTGCTTTCGCACGACCACTCGCTTTGAAAGGGAATGACCCTGACTTGTATTTGGTGCCGCTTGCTTTTAGTTGCTCCTCAGTATAGCCCACTGAAGCAACTTCTGGCCAGGTATACACAACTCCCGGGATCAGGTTGTAATTAATATGCGGCTTTTGACCAACAATATGTTCTGCAACGTAAACACCTTCATCTTCAGCTTTATGTGCAAGCATTGCGCCTTTAATCACATCACCAATCGCATATACACCAGGAACAGTTGTTTCCAGATGCTCATTTACAGGGATCTTATTGCCTCTTTCTTCGGTCTTAATACCGATATTCTCTAATCCTAAGCCTTCGGTATAAGCTGTACGTCCTACCGCAACAATGCAGTAATCGGCTTCAAACTTAACCTGTTCACCTTTTGAATTATCAGCGGTAACGGTAACGGTTTCGCCTTCAACACTGGCACCGGTCACCTTGTGGTTCATAAAGAACTCCATGCCTAAAGCTTTCTTCAGCACGCGTTGTAGTTCCTTACCTAAGCCCGCGTCCATCGTAGCAATAATGCTCGGCATGAACTCCACAACAGATACTTTAGTACCTAATCGTGCATATACGGAACCCAGCTCCAGGCCAATTACGCCACCGCCAATTACAACAATGTGTTTCGGCACTTCAGTAATGTTTAAAGCTTCCGTGGATGTAATGATTCTTTTTTTGTCGATCGGCAGGAAGGGCAGGCTGGTTGGTTTTGAACCTGTAGCAATAATCACGTTTTTAGCGGTGATCTGCTCCTCACTGCCATCATTTTTGGTGATCTTAATCGTGTTTTTATCCACGAATGAGCCTAAGCCTTCATATGTATCAATTTTGTTCTTTTTAAATAAGTACGTGATACCCGCAGTATTCTGGGCAACAACGTCGTTCTTTCTGGCAATCATCTGCGTCATGTTCGCTGATAGATCTTTCAAGTCGATGCCATGAGTAGCAAATGTATGCGCAGCATTGTGAAAGNNGGCTCCGAAGAGTCCAGTAATGCTTTTGAAGGTATGCAACCTACGTTTAAGCAGGTTCCCCCAAAAGTATTATATTTTTCTATCACGGCTGCTTTTAAGCCTAACTGAGCACATCTTATGGCACTTACATAACCACCAGGACCAGAACCTATAACTACTACGTCGTATTGCATAATCAATTTTTTTATAACCCAAAGTTAATAAACTCGAAAAGAAAATCGGCATCAGCATGGCCTTAATTGGCAGTACAATGTAAAATCAATACCGTTACACAGCTGCCTGCAACCTGATCAGCCATATAGATTTTTATGCATTAACAGATCACAAAACTATGACAATAGCCTAATGAGCACCTTTTTTTGTAAGTTTAACCTGATAAATCGATCGAAATGAAACTAACCAGACTATTGTTAATCCTAATGATCCTATGCTGCGGACCAATGCTGTTTGCACAAACAGATTCGGCCTTCGTACGGGAACACTACACCAAAATTGAAAGGATGATACCCATGCGCGATGGCATTAAGCTATTCACCGCAATTTACATTCCTAAGGAGAAAGGGAAATATCCTTTCATGATCAACCGAACGCCGTATACGGTACGTCCCTACGGCGAAAATGACTACAAAACAACCCTTGGACCTTCTTCTCATTTCCTGAAAGAACGGTTTATTTTCGTGTACCAGGATGTTCGTGGAAAATGGATGAGCGAAGGTGAGTTTGTAGATGTAAGACCACATGTTGAAAACAAGAAAGGTAAAACGCAGATCGATGAAAGCTCTGATACTTATGACACCATCGATTGGTTGATTAAAAATGTACCAGGTAACAATGGTAAAGCAGGTATCTACGGTATTTCCTACCCTGGATTTTACTCTACTGCCGCATTGCCGGGCGCACATCCGGCCTTGAAGGCGGTATCTCCGCAGGCACCCGTTACCGACTGGTTCATGGGCGATGATTTCCACCACAATGGCGCTTTTTTCTTAACAGATGCCTTTAATTTCTATTCCAGTTTCGGCGTACCCAGACCAAAACCAATTACACCTGACAAAGGTCCTAAGCCTTTTAAGTTCCCGATAGAAGACAACTATAGATTTTACCTGAGCATTGGTGCCCTGAAGAATGTTAAAGAAAAATACTTCGGCGATAGCATCAAGTTCTGGAATGACCTGATGGCAAACGGCAGCTACAATGATTTTTGGAAAGCCCGCAACATCCGCACACACCTGAAGAACATTAAACCAGCGGTATTGGTGGTTGGTGGCTTCTTTGATGCCGAAGATACATTTGGCGCGCTTGCTACTTATCAAGCCATTGAAAAACAGGATGCCAAGGCGAACAATAAACTTGTAATGGGTCCATGGTTCCATGGTGGATGGGTAAGATCTACAGGTGAGCGTTTCAATGACATTGAATTTGGACAGCCTACAAGCACATGGTACCTGGAGAACCTGGAATTTCCGTTCTTCATGCATCACCTGAAAGGTGCCCCGGCTGCAGACATCCCGGAAGCTAGTATCTTCCTGACAGGCAGTAACGAGTGGAAGAAGTTCGACAGCTGGCCGCCAAGGGAGACAGAAAATAGAACTTTTTATTTCCAGCCCAATGGCAAGCTCAGCTTCGATGCCCCTGCAGGCAAAGACAGCTTTGACGAATATGTTAGTGATCCGAACAAGCCTGTTCCTTATCAGAATGGTGTACAGCCAAAGAGAACGCGCGAGTACATGATCGATGACCAGCGCTTTGCAGCGAGAAGGCCCGATGTACAGGTTTATGAATCTGATGTGCTAACGGAAGACATCACCTTAACCGGTCCCATGATGGCGAAATTAAAGGTTTCCACAACTGGTACAGATGCAGATTATGTGCTGAAGTTAATCGACGTCTATCCTGAAGATGCCACTGCACCGCAGCCAAATACCAACAACGTGTTGATGGGTGGCTATCAGATGTTGGTTCGTGGGGAGGTTATGCGTGGTAAGTTCCGCAACAGCTTCGAAAAGCCAGAACCATTTGTACCCGGTAAAATTACGGATGTGAATTATACACTGCCTGATGTTGGTCATACCTTTAAAAAGGGGCACAAAATCATGATCCAGGTTCAGAACTCCTGGTTCCCACTGGTAGACCGCAACCCGCAAAAATTCGTAGATANNAATGCTTCCGATTCTGATTTTCAGAAAGCGACACACCGGATTTATCATGATGCTGAAAACCCATCATCCCTGGTGGTTACCGTTTTAAAGTAAATGAGCCAACAGCTTCAGCAGCGCTCATTAATAAGAACAGTTTATTGTAATAGAATAGAGAATATGTTTAAAAAAACCCTGAGTGCCCTTGCACTTGCCTGTCTGATCCAGGCATCGGCATCCGGACAGGTCCTGCACAAAGCAGAACAAACCACCCGTGCTGATACCCTTCGCGGTATGTTAACGCCACTAAGAACCTGCTACGACATCAATTACTACCATCTGGATGTGAAAATTGATATAGATAACAGATCTGTATCCGGCAGCAACAAGTTTGCCTTCACCGCCACCGACACCTTCAGCAAACTACAGTTTGATCTGTTCTCCAATCTTCAGGTTGAACGTGTGCTGTATAAAAACAAAGAACTTCCCTTTACGAGGGAGTTTAATGCCGTTTTCGTTACTTTCCCCAGCCCAATTAAAAAAGGAAGTAAGGATGAGTTTACTGTGTATTATTCCGGCAAACCACAGGTCGCCAACCGCCCGCCCTGGGATGGTGGTTTCATCTTCAGAAAAGATGATGCCGGCAATCCCTTCGTCTCTGTAGCTTGTCAAGGCCTGGGCGCCAGTAGCTGGTGGCCAAACAAAGATCACCAAAGCGACGAAGTGGATAGCATGATGATCAGCATTTCCGCTCCGCGGGATCTGCAGGAAATCTCCAACGGACGACTGCGAAGCCGGGTAGAGAAACCGGATGGTTATATGCAGCACAACTGGTTCGTTGCGAATCCAATTAACAACTATGATGTAAGCTTTTACATTGGTAAGTATGCCCACTGGACAGACACCTACCAGGGTGAAGAAGGTCCGCTTACAATTGATTATTGGGCGCTTAAGCAAGACAGTACAAGGGCTCGCACACACTGGGATGCCGACGTAAAACCGATGCTGAAAAGCTTTGAACATTGGTTTGGTCCTTTTCCCTGGTACAAAGATGGATATAAGCTCGTTCAGGCCCCACACCTGGGTATGGAGCACCAAAGTGCTGTTGCATACGGCAATCAGTTCAAGAAGGGCTACCTGGGGCGCGACCTGTCCGCATCGGGCTGGGGCATGACGTTCGATTTCATCATCATTCATGAAAGTGGTCATGAGTGGTTCGGGAACAACATCACTGCTAAAGACATCGCCGACATGTGGATTCATGAAAGTTTCACCAACTACTCGGAAACACTGTTTACCCAAAGCTTGTACGGCAAAGAAGCTGGAGATGCTTATGTTCAGGGCATAAGACAGGGCATCGCAAATGACATCCCGATCATTGGACAGTATAATGTCAATAAGGAGGGTTCTGGTGATATGTACAGTAAGGGTGCAAACATGATTCACATCATAAGGCAGCTGATCAATGATGATGAAAAATTCAGAAGCATTCTGCGTGGTTTAAATAAAACCTTTTATCACCAGACGGTGACAACTGCTGAAGTGGAAAACTACATAGCAAAGAACAGCGGACTGAACCTGGCGAAGATCTTCGATCAGTACCTGCGCCATAAAGATATACCAACTTTCGAATATAAGATCAGCAACAACAAACTCTCCTATCGATGGAATGCAGATGTGAAGGATTTTAATATGCCTCTAAAAGTAACTTTGAAGCCAAATACATATACATTGGTTCAGCCAACAGCAAAATGGAAAGAAGTTGCTTTGGACAATACAATTAACAAGGATAACTTCAAAGCTGACCCGAACTTTTATATCAACACAAAACAACTGAATTAGGGTATTTACAAGTTTAAATATGCCTGAAAACAAAAGCGGCGCTTCCTTATGGAAAGCGCCGCTTTTGTTTTATGCTGAAGACCTATATACCTAATAATAAGCGTGCAGGATCTTCCAATAGTTGTTTAACCCGAACCAGGAAGCCAACAGACTCGCGGCCGTCAATGATCCTGTGGTCGTATGACAATGCGATATACATCATTGGACGAATCACTACTTCACCTTTTTCAGCAATTGGACGCTCAATGATGTTGTGCATACCAAGGATTGCAGATTGTGGTGCATTGATGATCGGTGTTGACATCATGGAACCGAAAACACCACCATTGGTGATGGTAAAGGTACCACCTGTCATCTCCTCTATCGACAACTTGTTATCACGTGCTTTCAATNNTTCCAATACGGATTTCTCGATCTGCGCAAGGCTCATGCTTTCTGCATTTCTAATTACCGGCACTACAAGTCCTTTAGGTGCAGATACAGCAATAGAAACATCAACAAAGTCATTGTAAACAATCTCCTCACCATCGATACGAGCATTCACAGCAGGGAATTCCTTAGAAGCCTCGCAAACAGCTTTGGTAAAAAAGCTCATGAAACCAAGACCCACACCATGTTTTTCCTTAAACTGTTCTTTGTACTTTCCTCTAAGGTCCATGATTGGTTTCATGTTC
>DCLG01000060.1:23135-45332 GCA_002320935.1 Pedobacter sp. UBA1654
CATGATTGGTTTCATGTTCACCTCATTGAAAGTAGTAAGCATTGCTGTTTCGTTTTTAACGGTTACAAGACGTTTAGCAACAGTCTTACGCAAAGGCGTCATTTTCTGTCTTCTTTCGTTTCTTGAACCCGGAGCAGCAGGAGCAACAGCAGGTTGTGATTTATCAGCTGGCTTTGAAGCAGGTTTAGCAGAGGCTTTTTCAGCTTTCAGTGCATCTTCCTTGGTGATTCTTCCATCAACACCAGTACCTGATACGGCGCCGGCCTCGATGCCTTTTTCTGCAAGGATTTTACCAGCACTTGGCGAAGGTGTACCTGTTGCATAGCTAGAACCATTAGCAGTCGCAGTTGTTGCAGAACCTTGTTGTTCTTCAGCAGGCTTTTCCTCAGCAGCAGGAGCCGCCTTTGGTGCAGCAGCGCCACCCTCTTCAATTGTACATACAACAGCACCAATTGCCAGTGTATCACCTTCGTTTGCTACAGTTTTTAAAGTTCCAGCCTGCTCTGCAGTTAGTTCAAAAGTTGCCTTGTCTGATTCCAGCTCAGCAATAACCTCGTCCATTTCAACTACATCACCATCGTTTTTCAACCATTGTGATAAAACAACTTCAGTGATCGATTCACCTACTGGTGGAACTTTTATTTCTAAACTCATAATTGATGTATTATATCTTAATCTACATTAAAAACTTTATTCTCTGATTTATCAGCAATTTCCTTTACATTCTCGGTCACAGGAACTTCAAGGGCTTTTGCAATGATATATGCCTGCTGATCTGCATGCTGTTTAGCATACCCGGTTGCAGTACTGCTGCTTTCTTTTCTTGAAATCACTTCAATATCCTTGAAGAAGGTCTTTCTTGTCTTACGTGATAAGAAAGGCCATGCACCCATGTTTTCCGGCTCTTCCTGAACCCATATGGCTTCAGCGGCACTTTCATAAGTCTTGTAAACCGCTTCCATCTGTGCAAGTGGTAGCGGATAAAGCTGCTCTACGCGGACAATAGCAACATGCTTAAGCTGATCAGTCTGTTGTTTCTCCAGCAATTCATAGTAGATCTTACCAGAACAGAATAACACGCGATGTACCGCTGAAGGATCCACATTTGGATCACCAATCACCTCCTGGAACTTGTTTTCGGTAAAATCAACCACTGGAGACACACATTTCGGGTGGCGCAGCAAGCNNGGTGTAAAGACCACCAAAGGCTTTCTGAAGTCCCGTGAAAACTGTCTACGTAGTGCATGGAAGAAGTTTGCAGGTGTAGTGCAGTTAATCACCTGCATGTTGTAATCCGCACAAAGTTCCATGAAACGCTCGATCCTTGCGGATGAGTGCTCAGGCCCCTGCCCTTCATATCCATGTGGCAATAACATCACCATACCATTCTCACGTTGCCACTTGGTTTCTGCACTGGCAAGATATTGGTCAATGATAATTTGTGCACCATTATTGAAATCTCCAAATTGAGCTTCCCAGATGGTTAATGCATTTGGATTGGCCATTGCATAACCATATTCAAAGCCCAATACGCCGTACTCAGAAAGGTGAGAGTTATAAATATCGAATGTAGCCTGATCGTCGCTCAGGTTTGCTAATGGTACATACTCCTCTTCAGAATCTTCAAGCGTAAGTACAGCATGACGGTGAGAGAAAGTTCCTCTTTCTACGTCCTGTCCGCTTACACGAACACGCTTTCCTTCCATCAACAAGGTACCGTAAGCAAGCTGCTCAGCCATAGCCCAGTCGAATATATGCGTATTGTTCGCCATATTGCTTCTTTCAGCAAATAGCTTTTCGATTTTCTTAAAGAACTTTTTATCACCTGGTAATGCACTTATACGTTTAGCGATGTCAAGCAAAGTCTCTTCTTTAACAGCGGTATTCGGTGAAGTTTCAAAATCATTCGGACTGGCAATGCGCATTTCTGACCATGCCCCGCCAAACTTTACATCCTTATAAGTAGAAGTTACAGCTTTGGCCTCATCTAAACGCTGCTGAAGCACCGCACGGAATTCTTTTTCAATTTCTTTCTCCTGACTAGGTTTAAGGTTACCTTCTTTAATCAGTTGCTGAATATAGATGTCTCTTGGATTCGCATGTTTCTCAATGATTTTGTACAACATAGGTTGGGTGAACTTTGGCTCATCCGACTCATTGTGTCCAAATCTTCTATAGCAAAGAATATCAATAAATACGTCGTTCTTATAGCGCTGACGGTATTCCATCGCAAGATTGATGGCGTAAACCAAAGCTTCAGGATCATCACCATTAACATGGAAAACAGGTGATAAAGTAACCTTCGCAATGTCTGTACAGTATGTACTGGTACGCGCATCTTTATAATTAGTGGTAAAACCAATCTGGTTGTTGATCACCAGGTGAATGGTTCCGCCAGTCTTATAACCTTCAAGACCAGCCATCTGAATTACCTCGTAAACAATCCCTTGTCCGGCAATCGAAGCATCACCGTGAATCAGGATCGGTGCAATCCTTGAATTGTCACCTCCGTATTTAAAGTCAATCTTTGATCTTGTGATCCCTTCTACAACAGGATTTACAGTTTCCAGGTGAGATGGATTCGGGCATAAGCTTAGGTGAACGCTTTTACCATCATTTGTGGTGACATCAGTAGAATAACCAAGGTGGTATTTTACGTCACCACCAAATGGTGATTCCGCACTATAACTCTTACCTTCAAATTCTGCAAAAATGTCCTTGTATGTTTTCTGCATAATGTTGGCAAGCACGTTTAGTCGACCACGGTGGGCCATACCAATCACGAACTCTTCAATGCCAAGATTAGCGCCTTTTTCAATTACAGAATCAAGTGCAGGAATTAATGCTTCTGCACCTTCAAGAGAAAACCGCTTTTGACCCAGGAACTTCGTTCCAAGGAAATTTTCAAAACTTACAGCCTGATTCAGTTTGGTCAGGATGCGCATCTTTTCTTCGATAGAGAAGTTCGGCGTATTGCGTACACTTTCCATCTTCTTCTCAATCCAGGAAAGTACTTCAGGAGTACGAACAAACTTGTATTCTGCACCGATGGAGCCGCAATAAGTTTGTTCAAGAAAAGCGATGATATCAGACAACTTTGCTGCTCCGATTCCAATCTCTACACCTGAATTAAATACAGTGTCAAGATCTGACTCGCTCAAACCAAAGTTCTCAAGCGCCAGGGTTGGCATGTGCTTACGACGCTCGCGTACCGGGTTAGTTTTGGTAAATAAATGGCCGCGTTGACGGTATCCATTTATCATATTCAAAACATTTACTTCCTTCAAAAATTGCTCAGGGGCTACATCGTTTACCGTATTTCCAGATGCTTCTCTTCCAAAATCAAATCCTTCAAAAAACTTCTGCCAGCCAAATTCTACAGATTGGGGATCTTGTTTGTAAAGTTGGTACTGCGCATCGATATATTCGGCGTTTTCACCGCTGAGATAAGACAAATTATCCATGTGTTTCAATTGCTATAAGTCATGCAAAATTAGGATTTTACCATTAAGAACGGGCAAAATACTTCATATTTCTTCCAGAAAGCCCACTAAATCACACACATTTTTAAGTGGTTTCAATTGATCGTTAACGACAATATCAAATTCAGAGATCAAACTTCCAGCTACAATTACCGGAACGTCTAAATTCTCAATTAGTTTATTTAGAATTTTATTAATGTCCTTACCAAGATTTAACGAGGTCAGTACAATAAAAGCATAATCTGGTTTATAACTTTCAATAACTTTTTTCAAATCCGAGTAGGGAATCTCCTGTCCGAGATAAAGCGTTTCATGGCCGCAGCTTTTTAACAGATACCTCGCAAAAAGCAATCCGGTCTCATGAAGCTCTGCTTCCGGCAAAAACAGTATAAATCTTCTCGGGTCTTTATTTCTTGGTTTATCCAACTTATCAATTTCCACGATCAGACGGTCACGAATAAGATTTGCCGCAAAATGTTCATGTGACGGATCTATTGCGCCGATCTGCCAAAGCATGCCAATCTTTTTCATAAAAGGAAATAGCACCTGATCCATGGTTTTTGTTAAGCCAAGTTCAGAAATGCAGCTGCTGAGGATTTTTGAAAATGCAGCTTCATCATATTTGATGGTGGCATTGGATAGATTAATCAGCTGTACAGACTCATTGCCCCATTCCGTTTTGAGTTGCAGCACCAAATCAGCGATCTTCTCCCTGCTCATTTTCGCAATCTTGCTGATCTTGTAGCCGTTCTCATTCAGCGCAACAATATTCAGCAACATTTTGAGATCCTCCTCATCATAATACCTGATGTTGGTGGGCGTGCGCTTTGGAGGCACCAGATTATACCTGATTTCCCAGGCCCGAATTGTATGGGCTTTAATACCAATCAGTCCTTCTATGTCGCTTATTGAATATTTCCTCACGAGTTTACAACAACTAATGTTCCGGTTTGTTTACAAACCAAACATTCAGCAGCCTTAGAAATCAAGTGGTTAAATCTAGGCGACTGCCGCGATATTAAGAATTTTCAAGTGCTTGTCTACGTCGAAGCCATTCTTCGACTTCAGGCCTGAAACGCTATCAGCTATACACTTCCAATTACCCCAGTTGCTCGCTGCAGTGTAGTCTACAAGTGTTTCTTCGAAGTACGCAGCGCCTTTCATCCAGTCATATTTAATTACATGAACCAGGAAAGTCGCTGCCAGAATCCGCCCATAGCCGGATAAGTATCCGGTCTCTGCTAACGATTTCATATAGCCGTCAACCAAAATATGGCCAGTCTCACCACGTTTCCATTGCTCAAAACTGGCCTCCAAAATCGGATCAACTACCGGCGCAGCGGCATCAGTCGTATGCTCAAGGTAAGGGACACCATGTTTCTTAAACATGAATCTGAAATAGTCGCGCTTAAATAGCCCAAGTATCAAATTGCTGAAGTTCGCATTACTGCCGTAGCGCTCTTCCGCTGCTTTCACAGTCCAATAAACCATTCTGGGCGACAAGCACCCGGTGGATAGCCATGGAGATAACTGAGAAATGTATCCAGAAGGATCTGAGTTTCTGCTCGAAACCTTGATGTAAATACTCGAATCTGGCTTCAGCAAATCGCGCAGATGCCCCAACCCTTCCTGCTCACCTCCTTTCAGGTTAGCAGTACCTGATGATATTCCAGGCAAGGTTCCGGAATAGAGATCTTCCAGTGCCGGTAACTGGCCCCAATCTTCATTTGGAACAAATGATATCGTAGTCGGCGCATCAAAGCAGGCTTTTACAATCGCATCACGTTCTGTTTTCTTGCGAAACTGCGTAAAAACATCTGGAATATCTTTGATCGGAAAAGGAAGATCTTCCTTGTTGTAAAGGGTATGCCCGATAAAGTGTTTCAGGTTCACTTCAATCTTCCAGAGCCTGTCTTCCACATTCGCCGAAACCTGGGTTTCAGCTGGCGCCACCTCGCGGTGATGGTAAACTTCGGAAATTGAATACTGCTCTACAAGCCCGGCAATATGATCCTCCGGTAAGCCCTGAACGATAAGCAGATCTCCACCCATGCGCTGAAATGACTGTCGAAGCGCATTTACACTTTCCAGCAGGAAATTGGTCCGCATGGTGCTGGATCTATGAAAACCCAACTGGTCAAAATGCCTCGGATCAAAAAAGTAAACCGGCAGAATAGCATCTGACTTAGAAATTGCTTCAACCAGCATCTCATTATCGTGCAAGCGAAGATCATTTCTAAACCAAACTAGAATGCGTTTTGACTTCATTAAGGGACTGGACATAGTGTGTTATACAAAAATATACGATATTTTAGCTTAGCAGAAATCAAGGGGTGAATAATTACACTATCAAAACAAAACAGCTACTTTACACGCTATTTTCGTAACAATCTCCGAACTAAAACCAATTAAGTTCAAAATAGTTATGGTAATATGGAAAAGCAGGTATTAATAACAGGCGCAACTGGAATGATCGGCAGATCACTTGTACCAGCCCTCATTAAGAAGGGCTACAAAGTATCCATTCTGAGCCGACGTGCCAAACCGCTACCCAATACGCGCGTTTTCCTTTGGAACGTCGAAAATCAAACAATTGATAGTGGCTGTTTTGAGGGCGTTTCAACCATCATCCACCTGGCAGGAGAAAATATCGCCGGGAAACGCTGGACGGAAAAGCGGAAACAGGAGTTACTCGATAGTCGCACAAATTCCACAAAACTGTTGTACAAGGGGCTCGCAAACTGCAGCCATCAAGTTCGCAGTTTTATCTCTGCTTCTGCCGTGGGCTACTATGGAGACCGCGGTGATGAGACCCTGAATGAATCCAGCGAAGCTGGATCGGGGTTTTTAGCAGAATGTTGCAAACGCTGGGAAGCTGCTGTTGATGAGGGACGAGCCCTCGACCTTCGCATTGTGAAACTTAGAACTGGTTTTATCCTGCATAAAAGTCAGGGTGGGTTACCACTAATGGCCTTGCCCGTAAAGCATTATGCTGCTGCACCACTCGGTAGTGGCAATCAATGGGTCCCATGGATTCATATCGAAGACATGGTAAACCTTTACATTCATGCGCTTGAGCATGATTTGAAGGGCGTTTACAATGCTACCGCGCCCAGCCCTGTTACCAACAAGACCTTCACCCGGGAACTCGCCAAAAGATTGAAACGACCAGTATGGCCACTAACCGTTCCCAGCGTCATGATTGAAATCATTATGGGCGGAATGAGCGCAGTTGCACTAAGCAGCACAAACACGAAGGCCCAGAAAATACTGGACACTGACTTTAAATTCAAGTACACCCTGCTGCAGGATGCCCTTGCAGAAATATACCCATGAGAGAAGAGATTTGCATTTGCTGGCTCCGCCGCGACTTAAGAATTGAAGACAATGCCGCGTTACATGCTGCCCTGAAATCAGGTTTTCCTGTACTGCTGCTGTTCATATTTGACAAAGCCATTTTAGATCCATTGCCGACGGAAGACCGAAGAGTGGTATTTATTCACCGCAGCCTAAACAGACTGAAAGATCGGCTGGAGCAAATGGGCAGCACCCTGATGATCAAATATGGCATGCCCCCTGATGTCTGGGAGGAACTTATTGCAACTTTCAATGTGAAAGCAGTTTATACCAACCATGACTACGAACCTTACGCCAAGCAGCGGGACCAGGAAGTATCCAATATCCTTAATGGGAAAAGCATTCCATTTCTGACCTACAAAGATCAGGTCATTTTTGAGAAATCAGAAATTGTGAAGCCAGATGGAAAACCATACACGGTGTTCACCCCCTATTCCAAACAATGGAAAATAAAGCTCAACGATTTCTACATCAAAGCTTACCCAACTGAGCAATACCTCGAAAATCTTTTGCGCTGCGAGCCATCCAAAATGCCGTCCCTGACCGGCCTGGGATTCAAGGACATGAACATTGACTTTCCAGGAGTAGATTTCGCTGCAAAGCTCGCCAGCTACGAACTTCGCAGGGATTATCCTGCTGATGACGCCACAAGCTATATTGGCCTGCATCTCAGATTCGGCACCATCAGCATTCGAGAAGCTGCAAGAACAGCTCTGGCCAATCATGCAGACAAATGGCTGTCGGAGTTAATCTGGCGGGACTTCTACATGATGATACTCCATCATTTTCCCCAAGTTCAGCACCAGGCTTTTAAGCCCGCGTACGATCGCATTCAATGGCGGAACAATGAACAGGAGTTTGAAGCCTGGTGCAACGGCAGGACCGGATACCCCATCGTAGACGCGGGCATGGAGCAACTTAATCAAACCGGGTTTATGCATAACCGCGTGCGTATGGTAGTTGCAAGCTTTCTAACGAAGCACCTGCTGATCGATTGGAGATGGGGCGAAGCTTACTTTGCTGAGAAACTCCTGGACTATGAGCTGGCCAGTAATGTGGGCGGGTGGCAGTGGGCGTGCGGAAGTGGCAATGATGCCGCACCATTCTTCCGGGTGTTTAACCCCGAACTCCAAGCGAAGAAGTTCGACCCAAAGAACCAATACATTTATAAATGGGCCCCCCAGTATAAACAAGAAAAGCATGACCCACCAATTGTGGATCATGCTTTTGCCAGAGACCGGATGCTCCGGGTATATAAAGCCGCTTTAAACGACGGCCCGGTTTAATTTGAGACTTTTCTGACCTCAATATCAAAGTCCAAAACAACATTCATCTTAATTGGGCTCTTTCCAGCACTGCCATAAGCAAGTCCCGAAGGAATAAACATTCTCATTTTTCCACCTTCTTTAATCAATGGCAAAGTGCGCTGCCATCCAAGCACAACACTGGTTAATGGAAAAACTGCAGCAGTGTCCGTGCTTTTATCGAACTCCGTGCCATCAAGCAGCCTTCCAGTATAGAAAGGATAAATGGTTGAATTGATGTTAATCTCTTTACCAGCGCCTGGTTTGTCAATGATGTAGTAAACGCCCGAATTATGACGCGTTGCAGTTAAGTTGTTCCTTTCCAAAAATTCTTGAATCAACTTTTCATCACGCTCCGCCTGAGAACGTTCAGGAAAGGTCGTCACACTAATCATTAAAGGCTCATTAGAAGGTACATTTAAATCCGCCTCACCATTTCTGCCAAAACCCATATTAGAGGGTAACAAAACGTTTGCAGAGCCCCCTGGCTTTAAAGCGAGAATCGATGTGCGAATTGCTGGAATGGACCTATTCATGATGATTTTATCTGAATATCCAACTTTGTTCGCAATGTTATCTGCATCCGTTTTGGTGTCGTAATAACTCTTGCCGTCTAAAGACTTTATCACAAAGTGATAAAGTACAGAATCAGTATTCTTGAAGTTCTCCCCTGTTCCAGGGTTTACAATCTGGTAATAGAATCCCGAAGGGTCTTTGGTAACCTGCAGGTTGTTACTAGAAATATACTGACTCAGCTTGCTGTCGTCGATAGCCTCAATGGATTCATACTCTTTCTCACATGAACTGAGGATGGTAATTGCGCCAAAAAAGGCAACAGCATATATAGATAACTTTTTAAACATCATTTATTTAGATTGTATTTTTTGATTATTAAGTGTTCTCAAAACATCACGAACCGGCCTTGCAGCAGCTTCGCCTTCCGGATTCTCCTCAGGCGTTTCCTCCGGCTCAGCATCAGGATCTTCTTCTACGGGCGGCGCAGGGTACTGAACCTTATCTCTGATTATTGCTCTGAAGACAATTACATAGTCAAGATTAGAATTCGGTGGGATCGGGCCCACCTGCTTATTCGTATAAGCCATGGTAGACGGAATCAACAACCTTATGGAACCTCCTCCCGGCTTTATTTTCAGCAGTCCGGCCCTCCAACCTTCAATTAGACCCGAATATTTCAGCTTCACAGAATCTCCGCTTTCAACGATGATCCCATTTAACAATTTACCCGTATAACTTACAATGATTTCATCATCTTCTTGTATAGTAATATCCTCCGTGCCGACTGAGAGGATCTGACTGTGCAGTCCACTACGCTCTGCCTCAAAGTTCAGGTTGGTTTTACTGATGAACCGCTTTATGGAATCTATGTCCAACTGTAATTGCGTTGCTTTATCATATTCTACCACTTCACCGCAAGAAGACATCACTATACATAGGACGGCACAAGCAAAAAAAAGGGCATTTTTGAACATATCAACAAAAATAGTCTTTTATATCTGAGCGAACAATTTTTAACTTTTTTTAACAACAACAAAAAACCGCCCTGCAAATTATGCAGGACGGCGGAGCGTATTTCTTTAGGTGTGATTAATAACAGTATTTATTCGCAGCGATCAGTTGCTGTGCAACCTCCTGCCTTGCAGCTTTCACATTGAAAGGTTCCATTTTGGTAAACCTGCGTAAACCCACAAGCATCATCCGGAGTTCATCACCTTCAGCAAATGCCCATAAAGCTTCTTTACCAGCTTTGGCGACTGCGTCTACAGCCTCTACGAAGTAAATGCGCATCATGTTCAATTGGCCTGCACATGCTTCCTCACCTCGTAAACTCACCAATTTCTCTGTTCTTAGCATCGCCGATTCCGCCACGTAAACATAACTCGCCATATCGGCGATGTTCATGAGGATCTCTTGTTCCTTAGACAAGCTCATCATCAGCTTCTGGACCGCTGATCCGGCAACCATCAAGGTTGCTTTCTTCAGGTTCTGAACAATTTTCTTTTCTGCAGCAAACAAAGTGTCATCCGGCTCGCCAAAATCAGGAATAGACATCAATTCTGATGCAACTGCTGTAGCAGGTGTCATTAGGTCCAGCTCACCTTTCATCGCACGCTTTAGCATCATGTCTACAGTAAGCAGACGGTTGATCTCGTTTGTACCCTCAAAGATCCGGTTGATACGTGCATCACGGTAAGCGCGATCCATTGGTGCATCAGCGGAGAATCCCATACCACCATAAACCTGTACACCCTCATCCACTACATAGTCAAGTGCTTCAGATCCCCAAACCTTCAGAATGGCACATTCTACGGCAAACTGCTCGGTCGACTTCAATTTCGCCTTGCTGGCATCCATTCCGCCCGCAACCAGTGCTTCATAGGCATCGTCTATATTTTGCCCGGCACGGTAGCTTGCACTCTCTACAGCGTAAACCTTAGTTGCCATTTCGGCAAGCTTATGTCGGATTGCACCGTACTTAGATATTAAACGTTCAAATTGCACCCTTTCGTTAGAATAGTTTATCGCATGATCAATCACCTTTTTCGAAGCCCCAATAGCAGCAGCAGCAAGTTTAATACGACCAATATTCAGAATGTTCACTGCAATCTTAAACCCATTCTCTCTATCAGAAAGCATATTCTCAACCGGTACATGGCAGTCGTTGAAGAAAACCTGACGGGTCGAAGATCCTTTGATGCCCATCTTATGCTCCTCAGGATTCATGGTAATGCCACCGAAATCCCGCTCAACAATAAAAGCCGTTAGATTCTTATCATCATCAATCTTAGCGAACACAATGAAGATATCTGCAAATCCACCATTGGTGATCCACATTTTCTGTCCGTTGAGGATGTAATGTTTTCCATCTTCAGATAACTTCGCTTTGGAACGGCCTGAGTTTGCATCCGAACCCGCATTTGGCTCTGTTAAACAGTAAGACGCTTTCCACTCACCTGTACCCAGTTTCGGGATGTATTTTGCCTTCTGCTCCTCATTGCCATAATATAAAATTGGCAAAGTACCAATACCAGTATGTGCCGACAAAGCCACAGCAAAAGAATGCCCGGCACCGATAATGTCAGCAACCAGCATAGAGGTGTTGAAGTTCTTACCAAAACCGCCAAATTCCTCAGGAACAGAAACGCCCAGAATCCCCAACTCACCGGCTTTCTCCAACAGCGACTGCATCAACCCTTCCTCCTGCGCATCAATGCGGTCCAGGTTTGGAAAAACTTCTGCAGTCAGGAAATCACGGCAAGTCTGCGCAATCATCACCTGCTCTTCATCAAACTCCTCCGGGATAAATACATCCTGATAAGTCGTTTCGGAAATTAAGAATTCGCCTCCTTTTATTGTTTTTTTGTCTGTAGTGTCCATACTTGTAATATTTAATTGAGCAAGCTCATCTTGTTTAAAATCTGTTATAACATCTCAAAAATTCCCGCTGCACCCTGGCCTGTACCCACACACATGGTCACCATGCCGTATTTCTTGTCTCTCCTTTTCAGTTCATTGAACAGTTGAACAGACAATTTTGCGCCTGAACAACCCAGTGGATGCCCCAGTGCGATACCGCCCCCGTTCACATTCAGGATATCGGTATTGATGCCGAGTTCGCGCACTATCGCCAGCGATTGTGAAGCAAAGGCTTCATTCAATTCGATCAGATCCATCTGATCCAACTTCATACCTGCCATTTCCAAGGCCTTTGGAATTGCCGCAATCGGGCCAATGCCCATTACTCTTGGCGGTACACCGGCAACGCTGTAGCTCACCAATCTTGCAATTGGCTCAACACCCAGCTCCTTCATTTTCTGTTCAGATACCACCAGCACAAAAGCAGCACCATCCGAAGTTTGGGACGAGTTACCTGCCGTTACTGTGCCATCAGCAGCAAACACCGGCTTCAGCTTGGCAAGTTTTTCAATTGTTGTATCTGCCCGCGGACCTTCATCGGTGTCTACCACAAAACTCCTGGTCTGCTTTTTCATGTTTTCATCCAGATAGGTCTCGTTTACGGTAATCGGTAATACGCCAGCTTTAAGATGACCGTTTTTGATGGCTTCAACTGCCCTCATATTAGATTGGTAAGCAAAAGCATCCTGGTCTTCGCGATTAACTTTATACGCATTGGCTACAGCCTCTGCAGTGAGGCCCATGCCCCAGTACCAGTCCGGATTGTTCTTCGCGACTTCCGGATTTGGCACCAGTTTCCAACCGCCGAAAGGCATTCCCGACATTACCTCCACGCCGCCAGCAATGATACAGTCGGCCATACCGCTCCTGATTTTCGCCACAGCCATGGCGATGGTTTCAAGGCCAGATGCGCAGTAGCGATTCACGGTCACCCCCGGTACTTTCTCTGTATCCAGTCCCATTAGGGAGATCATACGCCCGATATTCAAGCCTTGCTCTGCCTCAGGTGTAGCATTACCTACAATGACGTCATTAATTTGCTCTTTATCTAAATTCGGAACCGAGGCTACGAGTGCCCTTACAACTTCTGCCGCAAGATCATCTGCTCTGGTAAAGCGAAATACACCACGGGGTGCTTTTCCTACCGCAGTCCGGTATCCAGCTATAATATATGCTTCCATGTTTTCTTCTTTAATGTTTTAGAATAATTAGTTCCGCAGTGGTTTGCCTTTAGTTACAATACTTTGAATACGCTCAAGCGTCTTTCGCTCTCCGCATAAGGACAGGAATGCTTCCCGCTCCAGATCAAGAAGGTATTGTTCCGTAACTTCAGTTGGTGCAGACAAATCGCCACCACACAACACATAGCCTAACTTTTCTGAGATCTTTTTATCGTGTTCTGAAATGTATTTACCAGAGTACATACTGTTCGCTCCGGCATATACAATACCCAGCCCTTGCTTACCCAGAACCTTAATATCCCTGCGCTTCACAGGCATGGTATAGCCCGCTTCTGCCAGCTCAATGGCTTTTGCCTTCGCATCTGCGATCAGCCTGCTTCTATTCATAGAAATCGAATATTTGTCCTGCTGCAGGTAACCCAGCTCAAATGCCTCCTCTGCAGATGTGGAGACCTTGGCCATACCAATCGTTAGGAACCGCTCTTTCAGTACGTTTTGTGAAATCTGCTCGCTCTTGAACTCATCAGAAGCACGCAATGCGAATTCTNNCACGCCAACGCCAAATTCGACCAGTCCCATATAAGTTTCTGCATTTAACTGCACATGATCGGCGTGCAGGCTGAATTCACAACCTCCACCGAGGGTAAGGTTATGCGGCGCCACAACAACTGGTATAGAAGAGTAGCGAATGCGCATAGAGGTATTCTGGAACATGCGGATCGCCATATTCAACTCATCCCATTCCTGCTCTATAGCCATCATGAAGATCATACCGACGTTGGCACCAGCAGAAAAGTTTGCGCCATCGTTACCAATCACCAATCCGCGGTAGTCCTTCTCAGCCATATCAATTGCTTTATTGATCGCCTGTAAGGTGTCTCCACCAATTGTATTCATTTTCGAGTGGAACTCTACGTTCAGGATTCCATCCCCTAAATCGATGATCGATGCACCAGCATTCTTCCACAGGGTTTGTTTTGAACGCAGGTTATCAAGAACGATGATGGCCTCTGTTCCCGGAACTGGCACATAACTCTTAGAAGGTATATCGTAATATAGTTTTACACCATGCTCCACTTTATAGAAAGTGGTATGGCCTGCTTCAAGCATTTCATGTACCCATGCAGCAGCCTCATGGCCATACTTACGCATACCATCGATAGATTCGGCTATACCTACAGCATCCCATACCTCAAACGGACCGAGTTCCCAGCCAAAGCCAGCTCGCATCGCATCATCTATTCGATACAACTCATTTGAAATCTCTGGAATACGATCCGAAACATATTCAAATAAACCAAAGAAAGAAGCACGGAACAGTTCACCGGCTTTATCTTTCCCTGCAGCAAAAACCTTCATCCGTTCACGCACATTTTCAATAGACTTGGTCATATCTAATGTGGCAGACTTCACTTTTACCTGTGGCTTGTACTCCAGCGTCTTCAGGTCTAAGGCCAGGATCTCCGTTTTACCTTCCGGCGTTTTAGTCTTTTTATAGAATCCCTGACTGGTTTTATCACCAAGCCAGTTATTGCCTTCCATTTTTGCAACATAGTCTGGCAGCTTGAAAAGCTCGTGTGCTTTATCTTCAGGGCAGTTGTCGTACAGACCTTTGGCCACTTTAATCATGGTATCCAGACCAACCACATCCGTTGTACGGAAAGTCGCTGATTTTGGGCGACCTAATGCCGGGCCTGTATACTTATCAACTTCCTCTACAGTAAGCTCCATTTTCTCTACCAAATGCAGCAGCGCCATAATGGAATAAACACCAACCCGATTTGCAATAAATGCAGGTGTATCTTTACAAAGTACAGTCGTCTTTCCAAGAAATTTGTCTCCATAATACATTAGGAAGTCAACCAGCTCAGGCTTGGTATACTGCGTTGGGATAATCTCCAATAAACGCAGGTATCGTGGCGGATTAAAGAAGTGTGTACCGCAGAAATTCGCTTTGAAATCATCCGACCTTCCCTCAGCCATCATATGGATCGGAATTCCGGAAGTGTTCGAAGAAATTATACTGCCGGGCTTGCGGAATTGTTCAACCTGCTCAAAAACTTTCTTCTTTATTTCAAGGTTTTCCACAACAACCTCAATGACCCAGTCGTACGTGGCAATCTTCTTCATGTCATCCTCAAAGTTGCCGGTAGTAATTTTGTTGACAACAGATTTGGTATAAACCGGTGAAGGGTTTGTCTTTACCGCAGTTTCAAGTGCCTTATTCACGATGCTGTTTTTGTCGCCTTCTTTTGCAGCGATATCGAGCAACAATACTTCAACACCGATATTTGCAAAATGGCAGGCAATACGGGATCCCATAATGCCGGAGCCCAGAACGGCGACCTTATTTATTCTTTTGTTCATCATTTTCTATCGTACTTGTATATGATAATGTGAGTTTATTCAACTTCTCCAGCGTTTTGATCAGGTTATTCTTCTCCTGCACGCTCAGGTTTTCATTCAGGTATTCATTGAAATTTATAACAACATCCTTGGCCAGCTTCCGCTTCTCACGCCCATAATCTGTCAGATAGACTTTCACAGAACGCTTGTCACATGCTGAGGCTTCGCGATAGATCAAGCCAAGCTCTTCCATATTGTTTAACATTCTCGACAGACTTGTGGCCTTTACTGCAAGCAGTGCTGCCAATTGTGATACCGCAGTCCCCTCTTTGTCAATATTAATTAACATGTACCCAATAGATTGCGTAATCCCGAATCCTGATGCAATCTGATTGTATACGTTCGACACATTCTGCCAAACCATCTTTAAAAAATAATCTACTGTTTCCTGCTGTTTCATTAAATACTATGCTTGCATAACAAAGCTAATTAAATAAAGATTGTAATCAAACAACAAAAAATAAAATTAAAACAGGTTTGTCTAAGTTGCTCCAGGCCTGTGCATCGCCTCTAATTCGGGTAATATTACTTACGTGTAGCCTCCTTATAATCATTATCAATAGTGGAAGTTTTAAACTTATTACCTCCCGAAATAGTTAAGGCTATATAATACCATTTTGTATATCTATCCTAAAACGAAAAACTATGTTTCATCATTCAAAAGACCTACAGTTTAATGCCCGAGTATCAAAACCCGATCCGGCATTTGCGAATATTCTATTAGAGCAGTTCGGTGGCGAAAATGGGGAACTTGCCGCAGCTATGCAGTACTTTACGCAAGCTTTTGGCGCCAAGCAACCACACCCTGATAAATACGACATGCTGATGGACATTGCCACTGAAGAATTCTCCCACCTGGAGATCGTTGGTGCAACCATTCAGATGTTACTTAAGGGGGTAAACGGAGCGCTCAAAGATGCTGCAGACCAAAGTGAAATCATGCAAGTGCTAGATGGTAAAGCGGCAAAAGAAAATATCATTCATGCGGCATTACATGCCAATCCGCAGTTCCCGATCATTACCGGCGGTGGACCAACATTAAGAAACAGTCAGGGTATTCCATGGTGTGCATCTTACATTCACTCCAACGGCGATCTGACTGTTGATTTAAGGAGTAACCTGGCTTCAGAATCCAGAGCAAAACTGGTATATGAACACCTGATGAAGTTCACGGACGATCCTTATGTGAAAGACACACTTTCCTTCTTAATGACCCGTGAAGTAGCACACTACAAGATGTTCGAAGCAGCTTTATCGACAATCCAGCCAAACTTTCCTCCGGGTGTGTTGCAGGCAGATCCACGCTTCACCCAACAGTATTTTAACTTATCACCAGAAAAGAGCCCTCGTGGTCCTTGGAACGAAGGTGAAATGCCAGATATGGGCCTGGAGTGGAACTACATTCCAGATCCGGTTGCGCATGTTAAAGAGACTAAAGGACTTACCGAAATGCAGGACAGTAAGAAAGATGAGCTTTCAAAAACTGAAAAGCTTAACAAACAGCTTAGTGAAGAGCGCAGTAAGGAAGTAAAAAGCGCAGAGCCAAAAGGAACTGCGCAGTGGAGCGATTATGATGAACCTGCTCAATAGTTCGAAAGACCTTCGGAATTAACAAGGCCTTAACAAGGCTTTGGCAAGGGGTTAACAGGGGGTTGACAAGGCCATAACCTTGTTAACCCCTTGTTAACCCCTTGTTAACCCCTTGTTTGTACCTTATATAGTCCTTGTATAGTCCTTTTTTGACTCGTATATATTTAAACCGATTTGTTCAGGTAATCTTTTAACAGTTGCTGGCAATACCATTCCTGCCTTGGTAGATGGAAGGGGCCTTTAAACAGGTTACCTTTTGCCGTTTGTGCAATGCTTCCATCACGGTGTAAATAACCAAACCACTCACCATGCGCTTTGTCATGGAACTTTTCGTAGGCATAATCATGTACCTGCTTGTGCCATCTTGCATATTTCTCATTCCCAGTCATGGTATAGGCAAGCAATGTTGCAATAATGGCCTCATTATGTGGCCACCAGAATTTCATATCCTGCCAGTATTCCTGAACGGGCTTATTGTAAACGTCACGAAAGTATAGAATTCCGCCCTGCTCCTGGTCCCAGCCACGCGCCCACATGTAGTCGAGCATCTTACAGCCAAGTGCAATCAGCTCCGGGTCATTGTTCCGATACTTGGCCTCATGCAGGATGAACCATGCACCTTCTATGGCATGTCCAGGATTGAGGGTTCTACCATCCACATGGTCCACAATTGAGCCATCTGGGGTTACCTGCTCCATTACACACTGAATATCATCCTTAACGAAGTAGCGTTTAATCTCACGAATCCAGGTCATGATCCACTCGTCGCATCTCGGATCGCCAATGGTTTCCCGAAGTTGCTGGGCAGTGTTCATCATGATCATCGGCACACCAATGCCTTTGGTCGGGCGGGTATCGGTAAACTTCGGCGGCAGTAATCCGGGAGTAGTTGCATACTCAATGCACTTACCAAACAGGTAACGCGCTTTTTCTGCTGCTTCAGCATCTCCACTCGCCTTTGCATAGGCTGCGTTAGCGATTACCGCAAAGGTCTCTGAGAAGAAATAGCGACGTTTACGAACAGGCAATCCTTCACGTGTAACATGGAAAAACATCTGTCCGTCCGTATCAAAGCAATGCTGATTCAGGAAGTCTATTCCCGATTTCGCACCAGCAAGCCACTCCGGCTTTGCTTCGATGGTATTGTACAAGGTTGAGAGCAACCAGGCAGCACGGCCCTGAATCCAAACCGCTTTGTCATCGTCGATCAGCGTTCCATCGGCATCGCGGAAAAACAGGTAGCCGCCAAATTCTTCATCTATGGAACGAGGGAACCAGAAAGGTACAGTATCGTTTAATAGCTGGTGCTCGTAATGGTTTTTTAGGGTTTCTAAGTCCGCTACAGTATAGCTCATGTTGTTCATTAATTTAAGGTCATGGAAAATGTTGATGCAGGTAGCCCGGCCTCATTCAGCAGGTTGGCGCGGGTGAATGGCTGCCAGGCATAGACAACAGCTTTAATCTGTTCACCGGGCGGGATGCTCAAACGAACGTGATTAACTTCAATGCTTGGCTTCGCTGGCAGATGGATACCTTTGATAGTCACCAGCTCAAAACCGGTTAATGCCTGGTTATTGATCGTGTAAAGTTTTGCCGCATGATCAAAAGAAATGATCAGTTCATTACCTGCACGTTTAATGCTTAACGGAGCAGGACCATCAGCAGTTACTGCCTTGTTATAGGTTTTCTGCAGTGCTTGTAATGCAAGTCGCGCGCCTACTTCTTTTTTGCGTTCCGGATGAACATCAAGTGAGTCGCCAAGGTCATAGCTTACGGCCATACCACTATTTGGAATAACGCTAAGCAACTTTCGCTGCGCATCTCTGAAATATGGCCAGGAAGGTCGGTTAATACCGGATAGCTGTACATAGTAGAAAGGAAAATCCAACCCCCAGTTTTTGCGCCAGCTTTTCACCAGCACCGGCATCGCATGCTCGTAGAGTTCTACGTTTTGCGCGTTGCTTTCACCCTGGTACCAAAGCACACCTTTTATTGGCGATTTCGTTAGCCTGGCTATACCAGCTTCGTAGTTGTAAACTGGCTCATAAGGATGGCGCTGTTTAGGGTTGCTGGCATGCTTCAGGTTTACATCGGCACGTCCTCGTGCCCATTCCTGTATGAAATCGGATTTCCGCCAGTTGGTAAGCACGTCCACAAGCTGATGATCGTGCTCCATTGTATATCGATCAATCCAGGACTCCAGGATGGAACCGCCTACCGCAATGTCGATCATACCAATAGGTACATCAACTTCGGTTTGAATCTTTTTCGCGAAATAGTAGCCTATTGCAGAAAAATCAGCAGCAGTGGATACATCCGCAGTCTTCCATGCACCTGAAAAGAATTGCAGACGATTAACCTTGGCTAGTGTTAGCGAATCCCAGGATTTGTTGCCTGTCTGGGCAACTTGATTAAACTTCAATAACCGGAGCTTAGGATTGCCTTTTGCTAACTGCTGCAGCGCTTCGCTGCCGGAAGCTGCAGACTTAAGTTCAAATGCCATGTTCGACTGTCCGGCACAAAGCCAGACATCGCCGATCAAAATATCTTCTAACAGTATTTTCTTTGACTTTGCCGCTACCTGCAACTGAAAGGGTCCGCCATGTGACATTGCCGGGAATGTTACTTCCCATTTGCCGTAAGCATCAGCCACAGCACTGCGTTTCTCCTTATTGAAAATCACCTGTACGCGTTCACCCGCATTTGCGGTTCCATAAACCGGTATCGGCAAATTACGTTGCAAAACCATGTGGTCCGTAAATAAGGCGGGCAGTGCCAATCCGCCATAACTACCACTAAGATGTTTGTATACCGTACTGGCAATAATGGCTGCACCTTCTTTGTCGGGATGCAGGTTATCTGCAAAGAGATCCGGGCGGTTGTAAAGAGCACTGGTAAGGTCAATTAGCCCGGCACCATTTGCTTTCGCAATTTCCGGTAAACGTTCCTGAATTTGCCAATACCATTCCCGGGTACCGGATTTGAACCGGGGATGTCCATTGAATATTGGCGTTAAGCGGCAGACATACAGCTGAACTTTCGGATTCTGTTTTTTCAGCGTATCCATCAACCAGGCATAATCGCGCTCAAACTCATCTCTGTACTCCGGCCAGTTTCGTGGATCCGTATCATTGAGGCCAAGGTGCAGCACGGCGATGTNNTTATAATCGATCGCTGCTGCGAATTCTTTGGTTTTGTTATAGGGTCTATGACCTTTGCGGAGCAAGGTTGCTCCGCTGAGGCCAAAGTTTCGTACAGTATATTTCTCGCCTAACAATTCTTGCAGGCGTGCAGGATAAGATTCTGCCTCAGGATTTTTTAAACCATAGCCATACGTTACCGAATTCCCGATGCAGGCCACTTTAAGTTGAGCAAAGACCGTGGCGACCCCAGCAAATAGGATCATTAGCACGCAAAAAAAGGCGTGGAAAGCAGTGCGGAGATTCATATTCAGACAGACTTAGTTTTTAATGACATCAGCAACCGGTATACGAAGAAACTGCATTCGGTTTACGCCTTCGTACAGGATACCGAGTGTATTATCATCAATCTTGGTCAAAGCCGAATAGCCATCACATTGCCGCTCATCCAACAGTAAAGCGTTTGCAGGCTGCCAGGTTTCACCGTTGTTCAGACTTGCTTTGATGGTAATGTCACGCCTCAAACCAGCCGAATTCGGGTTACTGAAAAATAATACGTCCTGAAGTTTGCCATTTACATTTACACGCGCCTTAATGAAACTGGCCATACATACCGGATCCTGCAAAGCGCTGTATGATGTAGCGTGCTCCTTCCAGGTTTGTCCCATATCTTTGGTTACCGCCACACTTCTGAATCTGCCACGGTTATCACGCATATTCAACATCAGTGTTCCCGGCTCAGTCTCCACAAGCTGACTTTCTGTAGTATTTGTTTTTGCGCCTACGCCACTTTTCCATGTTTTACCATGATCATCACTATAAACCAACGTGGAGTGCGGCATTTTGTTCGCATCCCAGTACTGAGCGGCAAACACCAGCTTGCCGTCTGACATGGTTATGCCATTACCCGGTCCCGGGAAGAACAAGCGCCACTCCGGGTTTTTCACCTGATTGGTGATGCTATAAGGTTTTGACCAGGTAAGGCCATCGTCGGTGCTCTTGGTGATTAAGAACTGGCCGGTTTCATCGGGGCTTAATCCAGGACCAGAACCAGCAATAGACCGGTTACCTTTGCTCCATAATGCGGCTACCCAGATGGTTTTGGTGGCAGGATCAAACAGCACCGCAGGATCCCCCACGCCACTGTTATCCTTCGGGCCGCCCATATCCATAATGTTTTGCATGGCCGACCAACTTTTGCCGCCGTCTGTACTTCTGCTCATACCAACATCAATGTTTGCAGGTAAGTCACTGCTATTGTCATAACGGATATCATAGACAGAAATTAAGGTACCCTTGTCTGTAGTTACAATACCTGGTATACGGTAGGATTTCACATTTTCATCCATCGGCTTGCGGATCGCATAGCCAATACGGTGATTGGTTAATTGCTGATTCACCGCATATCTATTGTTTTCCGCATCGCCAACTTTGGTAATCTTCAACTTAACTGAACCATCCATGTTGGCGTTCTCTTTAAGCAGTACATTCACCCAAAGATGGTGTACACCCGGCGACAAGGTCGCTTTAAGCGGTATACTGAAGTTTTTGCTTCCGGGAACCAGGCTTGCAATCAGCTCTCCCTTTTCCATATTCGTCGGTTCAGCAGTACGATAAACTTCCAGTTTACTGATGTCGTTCAGGTTTTTAGCATCAAACTGTCCTTCCAGCGTGCTGAGTGTAACCGCCGAACTACGATCGGGAACATAGACTTCCAGACGCAGCACAGGATTGTATTCGAAACGTACAAGAAGCGGGTTAACTGTTGGGATGGCGGTAATGTTTATTAGAGATGCGTTATTATTGGTTTCTACTTTCGGGCTGCAGCCAATGATGGTTAGCAGCAACAGAAACATCAATCCAGCTTGTTCTTTTAAATGTAGCATAGTATAGGAATTTAATTTATAATCAGGGTTGTGCGGTTATGTAGTCGTTATCTTTTGGCCGCAGAAAGTATAGCTGTACGGCTAGGGCGACCACAACAATTCCGGCAAGCATTGCAAAGTCTTCGCCCAGACTTCCGGCATCAGAAGATTTACCCAGTAAATCGGTGATATAAGCCCCAAAGAATACACCAGTCATATTCATCAGTCCGTATGCTGTAGCCCGGTAGCGTGCGGCTACAAACTGACACAGGATAGGCATATTATTCGCATCGAACATACCGTAACCAAGGCCGAAACATACGGCGGCACCAACAACATGCAGAAGGGAGTGGCCGAAACCAAGTAGTAGCAACGAAGGTATGGTTAACCCCAGTCCGATGGCACTGGTGTAAATCCGGCCGCGGAGGTTTGTCTGC
>DCLG01000060.1:45397-45719 GCA_002320935.1 Pedobacter sp. UBA1654
CAAGGAACGAGGATGCCGCAATGGTGATGGTAGACAATGGTCCGGCAGTCGCCATAGGGATATTCAGATTCTCAGCAAAAAGTGTTGGCAGCCAGTTTTTAGCCGCCCATCCCGGTAAACTCGGCACCGCAAAGTAGAACAGGATGATCCAGAAGGATATGTTCGTAAACAGGATTGCCAGACCTTTAAACAGGGATCCTTTAATACGAACCGGCAACTGATCACTGCTTTTGTCAAGATCAGAATGTTTCGGTTCGCGTAGAAAGAATACCAGAAAGAAGGAATAAACTACACCTATTAAACCGAAGGTATGGAAGGTGAT
>DCLG01000060.1:45757-51513 GCA_002320935.1 Pedobacter sp. UBA1654
AGCCTCCAAGTGCCTGCCCCATGTAAAGCCCCGTCATGTGAATACCAATGGCCAGGGAACGTGTTTTCGGCGAGTGGAAATCCGCGATCAGCGATAGTCCTGCGGGAATATACAAGGCTTCACTAACGCCCATAAGCGCGCGCAGCCAGTAGATCTGATCGAACGTTGTTGCATGGCCCATTAGGTAGGTTACGCCAGACCAGACAAACAAGCTGATCACGATGAGCCACTTGCGGTTCACACGATCTGCAATGATGCCGGATAGTGGGCTCATCAATCCATAGATCCATAGAAAAACCGCCATCAGGTAGCCGAAGTTTGTTGCGGATTGCAACTCCTTGATATCGATCTGCATGGCCGCCTTCATGGTGGATAACATTTGCCGGTCCATGTAGTTGAGCAGCGCAACTACCCAAAGCAGCGCCACTACAACCCAGGCATATCTTTTTGTCTCTTTCATAAACAGGTGCTATTTAAATTTACCGATCATTACCTCAGGTGTTCGCACGCCAGGCTTTACTTCTCCGTTAGAGAGCACAATGACCTCGCCCCACTTCGTGGCAGTGGTGGTAACCTGCGCGGGAAAAGGAAGTTCTCCAACTTTAGCCCACTGGTTTTTTGGGATGTCATATAACAGTATACTCCGGTCGAAACCGGCGTGATTTATCAAAAGGTTGTTTTTCATTGTTGTCAAGCGCGCTTTTTCTGCAGCGTCTGTGGTGACGGCGATTTTCGTAAGGTGTGTTTCAATCTGATTAAAAACTTTTCCATTATCACCACCGGTAACCAAGATATAATCTTTGCCCAGACTCAGCCCCGCTCCCGCAGAAAAGTTACTGATGTTCTTACCGTCGGAGATGTCTGCAAGGCTGTTCCACTGGTCTGTTGAAGGGTCGTAAACATAGCTGCCAGCATGCAGATCACTTATACCAGAGGCCGTTTTGGACCTGCCGCCGATAACATAGATCTTGTTTTGTTGCGCAATGACCAGCGCATTGGCTAATGCCACAGGCAGTGCATTCAGCGGTTCCCATGCCAGAGCTGCATTGTTCAGATCAAGCCGAAACAATGCATTTGAACTTGCATCAGTACGGTCGCCCCCTGCCAGGTACACCACATTATTGATTGCGGTGAGCCCAACATTCGTCATTGCTTCCGGTAGGTCCGGAAGT
Source organism: Pedobacter sp. UBA1654 (assembly GCA_002320935.1). Taxonomy (GTDB): domain Bacteria; phylum Bacteroidota; class Bacteroidia; order Sphingobacteriales; family Sphingobacteriaceae; genus Pedobacter. The sequence goes on from DCLG01000060.1 coordinate 46,930, forward strand.
GACTGAATCCTTATTTTGCGGGCATCCGCATTCCAGCTTAGCAGGTAAGTGGCTTTTGATGGTCCCTTTTCATTTTCGCCCCCGGCATATACAACACCAAGGTCGGTAACGGTGTTACCGCAGTAGGCGATGGCTTCGGGCAGCTTAGCATTCAGGTCTTGGATCCATTTGTACTTCTCGCCCGATTTCTCCAGGATTCGTAGGTCGTCGGAGTAGTTTTTCTTCCCGCCTTCCCAAGGCATTTTGTCCGGGAAATTCGCACCGCCAGCAACCAGCAGCACGTCGTTCGTAACTGCATTGATGGCGCCCGCAAAACCCGGCGAGCGGCTGCCGTCGGGATTTTGCACGGTGGCCGCTGTAGTCCAGGTTATATCTGTAAATGGCGCCTTCCGGGCTGCACAACTCGTCATAAGCATTATGGATATCGCTAAAGGGGAAAACCAGCCTTTCATGATCTGAAGACTTTAATTATGATTTAGACTTGTACTGATGGAAACCCACAGCTTCTACATCTTTTTTGAACAGCTCGTATTGTGCAGCATCCATGTTTTTAACAGGTAATCGGAAGTTTCCGCAATCCAGTCCTACAACCTTCATAAAAGCCTTTCCAGTGGCGATGCCGCCGTATTTACCCAGTAGACGAATCATGTCAATAGATTGCTGCTGCAGCTGCTGTGCACGTTTAAGGTCATTCTGCTCGAATGCAGCGATCATGTCTGTGTAAAGCGGCGCAGCATAATTGTAGGTACTGCCAACCGCACCTTTTGTACCGAGTACCAGTGCCGAAAGCATGTTTTCATCACGGCCCCAAAGCATATCGTATCTACCATCCTGAAAATGCAGACAGCTCAGGAAATCCATAAAATCTTCGTGCGTATATTTTACCCCGGCGAAATTTGGAATATGCTCATGTACAACCTGAAGCAGGTCGTACATGGCAAAGCTTACACCGGTAAGCACCGGAATGTGGTAGTAGTAAAAGGGCATGTCCTGTACCACAGCAGCGATTTCCGCGCAGGCTTTTGCCAGCATGTCGACGTTAGCTGGCTTAAAGTAAAAAGGTGCTGTAAACGAGATGGCATACAGGCCTACTTCCTTTGCATGTAGAGCCAACTCTTTGCAATCTGCAATGCTGGTACCGCCAAGGAACATCATAACTTTAAAATCGTTATCACCTTTAGTGGCCTGCGCCCATGCAGCAGCAACCTCTTTTTTCTCTTGCGTAGTCATGGAAACGCCTTCACCTGTGGACCCACAGATGAAAGCGCCGGTTACCCCATTGCTTTTTAAAAAATTATAATACGCCGGGATGATCTCGGTATTGATCTGACCATCGGCATGCATTGGCGTGAAGGGTGCCGCAATTAAACCTTCTAGTTTTGGGAACNNATTGTTTTATTCATTAGAGATGTTGGGGTTTCAGCTTTTTGAAGCTGTAATTTATTGCTTAAAATCCAGGATATCCCTCCGTCTGTTTTAAGGATCTGTTGTTTGTTAAAGTTAACCGGTCAATTGGCCATAGTAATTTATATGCCTGTGCAGCTGGAAGGCCTGTTTTTGCAAATACATATTGATCGCCCATGCGGCGCAAGTCGTACCAGCGTTTACCCTCTCCTATAAACTCGAGCAATCGCTCCTGCAGGATGGCTTGACGGGGATCTGTATCTACCGGCTGATTTGGATAGCCATATACCGCTTCACTGTAATTGGCCCCATAGGCTCTTGCGCGTACCAGGTTAATTTCGGCGGCAGGACTTTCTCCAAGTTCCACTTTAGCTTCAGCAAGCAGCAGAAGCAGGTCCGCATACCGGTATATGGGGAAATCGTTTGTGTAGGCTCTTGAACCGGCATTCTGCTCACCCAAATACTTCTTCAGGAACGCTCCGGCAATGCTGTATTCGTTGGTTGGAGTTTTGGAATAAGCTCCCTGGATCGTCACGTTCTTTCTGGTATCCGCGTTGCTGAATTGCCTGTAAGTCGCAATTCTGGTTGGTGTACGTAAGAGGCCTCCGTAGTTATCTGCAACGACATCAAATTTCCTATTTGCAATGGAGTCTGAGAAGTTAACAATGAGGCTGGTTTGTGGTACGAAGTTTCCAATGAAGCCTAGTGTTGCTTCATTGAGCCTGTTCTTCGATGCAAAGATCATCTCATTGTTGTCTTTGTTGGTCACGGAGAAAACATCTGCGTAGTTTGGTAAAAGTGCCAGACCTGCTGCGTTTGCCTGGATATCGGTGAGTGCTGTTTTAGCGATGGTTGCATCTGCTGCACCACCCTGACGGTGTGCAGTCCAGAGGTACACTTCAGCTTTTAGCATCTGTGTGGCCGACTTAGACCAAAAGCCCTTTCTAAGCTTACTTGAGAAGCTGTAGTCGGCACCGAAGTTGGTGTTAGAAGCATCGATATCTGATTTTATAAGTGCCAGTACTTCAGCCTCGCTGGATGCCGCTTTAGCAAGGTTTGCGACATCAAGCGTAATTGTTGGTTCGGTTTGAATAATCACCGGTCCCCAGGTTCTGTAAAGCTGGAAGTAATAGAAGGCACGCATGCCATGAGCAATACCCAGGTAATTGGCTTTTACCTGATCAGACACTACGCTAGTTGTGTTTAATTTGTTGATAAGCAAGTTCAGCTGGTTGATGTTGTCGTAAAATCCGCCAAAGTTACTTACGCCCGGATTATCTATATCCATGGTATGGAGCCACATACGCTCGAAGCCCTGTGTAGCCTCGCCGGTAAAGCTTGCCGTTGTACCCGGATCGGTACCGTAAATACCGGAACGCAATTCTCCAAGGTATTCGAAATTAGTGGTGTGGTTACGAAAGCGTGAATGTACACCATTGACAAAGGCGTCGAACTGGTCTGGACTTTGCCAATAACTGGCGTCACTCAGGCTGCTGATTGGGCGTAGGTCAAGATCTTTCTTGCATGCCCCCAGTATAATGGTACTAATTCCAACAAGGGTTAGAATATTCCTTATGTTCTTTTTCATCTGTTTACTATTTAATATTAAAAACCTACCTGAACACCGAATACGAATGATCTTGGGGTTGGATATGTACCGGTATAGACACCGCTGATTACACCACCGCTGATCGGCGCTTCCGGAGATGGTCCTGAGAAATTAGTGATGTAAAACAAGTTACTACCCGTTACATATACACGTGCATTGGAGATATATCTGGATTTTGCAAGCAGCGTTTTCGGTAAACCATACGAGATGGTTACTTCTCTTAATGCAAGGTAATCGCCTTTCTCATACAGATTGGAGTTGTTTCCGTTAAGCACTGGATTGGCGTTATTGGCTCTTGTGTAGTTTTGTTTCGATCCGGCAACCTGATCTGCGAAGTAAACCTTCGGAATGTCTGTTACCGTGTTGGTTGGCGACCAGGCTTGTTTCTGCAGATCAATGTAGTTAAAGGTACCCTGGTAGTTACCGAGTGTTCTGGCTACAAGATCGTTGTAAATGGTATGTCCGGTGGCAAATTCCCAGCGGTTATATAAGCTGATGTTCTTGTAGGCTACAGTGGCATTGAAACCGCCTGTCCATTTAGGATAGATGTTCCCCAACTTCACCTGATCTCTGGAATCGATTAGTCCGTCGCCATTTACATCCTCCCAATTTACATCACCAGGTGTGATACGTCCGTTAGGGCCCGCAGGCAGGTTAGGACCTGTGATTCCGGCGACAGCATCTGTTCGGTTTCCGGCAATGGCGGCTACCTCAGCTTCATCTTTGAATATGGATAACTGATGATAACCATAGATATCACCAAGGGTGCGATCTTCCTGTAAGCCACCTACCCATACCACCTGGCCGGATGCCGGATCGTACACCTGTAATCCACCCTGGCGGTTGTTCTCATTTCCGTTGAAAGGCAGCTGAAGGATCTTGTTCTTAACGAAGGATGCATTCGCACCTGCGCTTACATTCCAGTCTGTCGTATTCAGAACATTTACATTCACTGCAAATTCATAACCTTTGTTCTGATAGGTTCCGAGGTTGGTTCTTAAAGTAGAGAACCCTGTGTAGCTTGGTAAATTCAGGTTGGTTAGTAAATCGCTGGTGCGTCTGTCGTAATAATCGAAGATGATGTTCACACGATCTTTGAATAAACCCAGATCTACCCCAACATCGGTTGTTTTACTTTTTTCCCAGCGCAGATTGCTGTTGATCACACCTGTGTTCAGAAAACCCGCGTTACCATTGTAGTTGGTGGCTAAACCATATACACCCTGAACTTCATAGCGACCAAGGCCTGCTACGTTTCCATTCTGACCGTAACTTACACGAGGTTTTAAGGTCGAGATGTATTTGTTTAAACCGGAGTTCTTGAAGAATTCTTCCTGATGGATGTTCCAGCCTGCAGAAAGTCCTGGAAAGAATCCGTTACGGTTCTCTGAGGCAAGGCTTGATACGGCATCCATACGGAACACTGCGGTGAAAAGGTATTTTTGATCAAAATCGTAAGCCAATCGACCTAACACGGAAGCGATCTTGTAGGCTGAACGATCACTGTAGTTAGCGCCTGGTGCAAACGTAGTTGATGCATTTGCCGTTGGAATATCATCTGTAGGTGCATT
>DCLG01000060.1:51566-51986 GCA_002320935.1 Pedobacter sp. UBA1654
CTTGTGCATCAGAGCTTTTTACATGAAAATACTCTGCACCGCCCATTACATTAAGGTTATGCTTTCCTAGAGATTTGTTGTAGTTTAAGATACCATTGAACTGTGTCTGAAAATCTCGTGCAGTTCTGTCGATTGCATCCCTGCTGCTGTTTCCGATGGTATTGGTGAACACGTTCGCGTAGGTTTGCGTGGATTTCTGGAAGCTACGGCTCAAGCTCTCAAAAAGATAAGCATTTGCTGTTCCTTTGAAATATAAACCAGGAAGGATGTCCCATTTCACGGTACCATTTGCAACGATGCGGTTAACTTCATTGGTGCGATCTACACGACTTAACCAGTAAAGTGGATTACCATCGGTATTGCCGTTACCGGGATTTGGCTTTGTTTTAGCCTCATCTAACCAGGGATTAAACGTTGGCC
>DCLG01000068.1 GCA_002320935.1 Pedobacter sp. UBA1654
CTTTATGTCCGTGATGAAATTGATGCCATCCTAAAATTATTAGAGAAATTACAAAAAGGCATTTTGAGCTTGGCGGCGAAAAATACCAATACCATCATGCCTGGTTTTACTCACCTGCAAACGGCACAACCTGTGACTTTTGGTCACCACTTGATGGCCTGGTTTGAAATGCTGGTACGTGACTCGGAGCGTCTGATTGACTGCCGTAAACGCGTTAACCGTATGCCATTGGGCTCTGCTGCTTTAGCAGGCACTACGTATCCAATCGACCGTGCTTATACTGCTGAACTGCTAGGTTTTGAAGCAGTGGCTGAAAACTCATTAGATGCTGTTTCTGATCGTGACTTCGGCATCGAATTCAATGCAGCAGCATCTTTAATCATGATGCACCTGTCTCGCATGTCTGAAGAAATGATTCTGTGGACTTCTGCACAGTTCAAGTTTGTGAATATTCCGGACCGTTTCTGCACTGGTTCATCGATCATGCCACAGAAGAAAAATCCGGATGTACCTGAGCTGATCCGTGGTAAGACTGGCCGTGTGTATGGCGACTTGATGAGCTTGTTGACTCTAATGAAAGGTCAGCCATTAGCCTACAATAAAGATAATCAGGAAGACAAAGAACCATTATTTGATGCAATCGATACCGTTCGTGGTTCATTGATGGCATTTGCGGATATGATTCCTGCACTGGTTCCAAATATCGAAATCATGCGTGAAGCAGCGCTTCGTGGTTTCTCGACTGCAACTGACCTAGCAGATTACCTAGTGAAAAATGGTGTTGCTTTCCGTGATGCACATGAGATTGTAGGTAAAGCCGTTGCGCTTGGTGTTCAGGAAGGCAAAGACTTGTCTGAACTCACCCTTGAACAATTACAGCAATTCTCTGACCTGATCCAGGCAGATGTATTTGAAAAAGCGTTAACTTTAGAAGCCTCTGTAAATGCGCGTAACCACATTGGTGGTACTGCACCTGTACAAGTCGCAGCAGCAATCGAACGAGCTTATGCACGTCTGGAAAAACTTTATGCTTAATTGCGCTATCTTAAATTCGGAGTATTGATATGTCTCGACAAGTATTTTGCCGTAAGTATCAAAAAGAAATGGAAGGCTTAGACTTTGCACCCTTCCCAGGTGCAAAGGGTCAGGAACTGTTTGATACTGTATCTAAACAGGCTTGGCAGGAATGGCTGAAGCATCAAACTACGCTGATCAATGAAAAGCGTTTAAACGTGTTTGAAGCGGATGCGAAAAAGTTCCTTGAAGAACAACGTGAGAAGTTTTTCAATAATGATGAATCATTGGAAAAAGCTGAAGGGCTAAAGCCTGAGTGAAACTTAAAGCGTTGCTTTAAGTTTTACGCAAGACAAACACAAAAGGTGTGCGTAGGCTTTAATTAGAAAAGAGTCTCTTATGAGGCTCTTTTTCTTTGTAAGAGCACTGCTCTGCCACGCCGCAAGACAAGCAGCTATGCTGCGCGTAAGCTGCAATCTAAAAAATCTCCATCATTAGACAGACTTTTTATACGACGCTCAACATGATGAAAGACAGGAACCGTCCCTCAAATGAAATCCGAATAAGGTTTTCTTAAAGCATTTTTTAATTTTCTCACCCACCTTTCTCTTGATTACAGAAATGTACCGTAAATAAGCAAATAAAATCCCTAGAATTCCCTTCATCTAGTTATCTATTTTCTAATCAATAGATCATATCCTTCCTCTTTTCCTAAACTTCTCAGAACAACAGATTGCATCAGTTTTAAGATCAATTTTTTTCAATATTATTTATTCTATAGATCAAATTTATTACAAATATGAAGTTTTACTAATCAATTAAGTTTAAAAATGCTGAATTTACTTATTCGATTTAAAGAATTTAATTATGAGTCTTATTAGATTTAAGCCCTTCATTCATTTCAAAATAATAGATTGTAAACGGCAGATACATGCCACTATAGAAATGCAACATTACACTACAAGAATGTACATGAATTAAAAAATGGATTTCCTATAATAGCAATTAAGAGGATGGCAACATCTTTGTATAATAGCGATAAATATCCCCGATTTCATCCCAGTTCTTCCCCCAAAGGCTGGGTATTTTTTTGCCTGCAAATTATCATCGACCATAAAAAAAGCCCCAGTGACTGGGGCTTGATTCAATATTCGATTAAGGCTGTTTCAGGTAGGGCCAGGCCGCTTTCAGGTAGATAAACATCGACCATAAGGTGAGCACAACTGCAGTATAGAGCAATGCATAAGCCAGCATATCTAGCGGCTGCCAGTTAAGCAGAAATACGGTAATTGCGATCATCTGGAAGGCGGTCTTGTATTTGCCGACTGTAGACACCGCTACACTGGTTCGCGCACCCAGTTCAGCCATCCATTCACGTAAAGCTGATACCGTAATTTCCCGCGAGATAATCACTATTGCAGCAAAGGCCATGGAGATCGAAGGTTGCCATTGTACCAGGACAATCAGTGCAGCTGCCACCATCAGCTTGTCTGCCACCGGATCCAGGAATCGACCAAAAGCCGAAGTCTGGTTCAATGTTCTCGCCAGATAGCCATCAAACCAG
>DCLG01000055.1:0-300 GCA_002320935.1 Pedobacter sp. UBA1654
GGGAAATCAGGTGCTTTAATGTGTTTCATCAGATCCTGAACCGTAATTTCCTTGTCCTCAATATATGCTACTGTAGCATTGATAACTTCTGTGATGTTATGTGGCGGCATGTTCGTCGCCATACCCACTGCAATACCAGAAGCACCGTTGATTAGTAAATTTGGAACTTTTGAGGGCAGAACGGATGGTTCCTGAAGTGAATCATCAAAGTTCAGCTGAAAGTCTACCGTATCTTTATTGATATCGGCAAGCATTTCTTCAGCAATTTTGGCAAAGCGGGCTTCCGTATAACGCATCGCT
>DCLG01000055.1:419-3590 GCA_002320935.1 Pedobacter sp. UBA1654
ACCATGCGGGTGATATTTACCCAGTACTTCACCTACAATACGGGCAGATTTTTTAAAAGGTTTGTTGTTTGCAAGCCCAAGATCGAGCATGCCATATAAAACACGACGGTGTACGGGTTTCAATCCATCGCGCACATCAGGTAAAGCACGAGATACAATTACCGACATCGAATAATCGATGTATGCAGAGCGCATCTGCTCATCGATATTGATCTTAATAATCTTATCGTTTTCCTGATTTTCCAAGTCTTCAGCCATATTTTCTTTATTCGTTTAAAACGATTTTAATAAGGTATTATAATAACCTTGCGAATTTAACAAAATAATAACGTTTAAGGGCAGTAAAGAGAAAATTTAAACCCAATCAATACCTTTTCTCAAACGTGTTGAAGTAAAGGCCTCTGGGCTGTTTTCTGCTGGTTGGAAATTGTAGGTCCATTTCGTAACCGGAGGAAGACTCATCAGGATCGACTCGATCCGTCCATTGGTTTCCAATCCAAACTTGGTCCCGGAGTCATAAACAAGATTGAACTCTGCATATCTGCTTCTTCGCAGGTATTGCCACTCCTGCTCGGCATCGGTGAATGGTGTATTCCGGTTTCTGTCAATGAGTTCGGTGTAAACAGGTGCAAAGCTTTCGCCTACTGCTTTTGAAAACTCAAAAATTTCCTCGTAAGACAAGCCTGTGCTTGCTGGCTGCAGACGGTCATAGAAGATGCCGCCTACCCCGCGATGCACCTGGCGGTGCTTGATGAAAAAGTAATCATCCGCATGCTGTTTGAATTTTGGATAAAAGTCAGGATGAAAGCGGTCGCAGGTCGTTTTCATGGCCTCGTGGAAAAACTTTGCATCTTCCTCTATAACATAGTGTGGTGTCAGGTCTATCCCACCGCCAAACCACCTGGTTTGCTCATCCAGTTCAAAATACCTGATGTTCATGTGTATGATTGGCACGAAAGGATTAGATGGATGCATTACAATAGATACTCCGGCCGCGAAAAATTCGTCACTATCTACTTTAAAGGATCTTTTAACGGCCTCCGGAAGTTTTCCAAATACTGCAGAAAAGTTTACGCCACCTTTTTCTATTACATTGCCGTTTTGCATGATCCTGGTGCGGCCGCCACCGCCGCCATCCCGTTCCCAGATCTCTTCTTCAAATTTCCCCAGACCATCTGCCTGCGCTAAGGCATGGCAAATATCATCTTGTATCTTTTGATACGCTGTAACTACGTTTTCTCTGAACATGATATTTATTGCAAAACCAAATGTACCAATTAAACCAGATGTAAATTTTTGTATTCCTATAAAATACACTCACCTGACACTGCTCCAGGAGGATTATGGTCGCGAAATCCGGGGCAAAAAAAAACCGGAACACAGTTCCGGCTCTTAAAATAAGGTACACTACATTGGAGGCAGTGTCTTAGTGCTGTCTGGCGGAGTAGTTGTGGTTCTGGTTGTATCCGCGGTTTGTTGTGAGGTATCCATCGTGGTTGTCGACGTTGTACCCATATTCGTTGAATCCATACCTGTACTATCTGATGAACCAGATAGGTTTTTGGTTGAATTGCATGCTGATGTGGCCAATATCATAGAACCCGCAACAGCAAGACTTAAAATCATTTTTTTCATAGAATAGTTTTAATTGCCTATAAAACATATTTCGAATTGAAAAAGTTTTAAATATTAAGCCTGTGGTTCATCAAGATCAATTTAAAAAAATCAATTGCTGTGGAAATACTTAGGCCCTCTGGCCAATAAAAATTTTAAATGCAGCAAAAACTTTAAGATATTTATTGCTCATGATTGTATCAGAAAGAACCCTTAAATGGGCCTTAAGTCTATATCCGCCCATGTTATGTCAGCGTATCTGGGTAAAGAAATTTCATAAAGATTTTAGGGGTGTCGACGTCAAGATCGCTAAGAGCCTGGTGAATACCAATTTTAACGGCTCCATATTCGGCGGCACAATTTATGCCGCGACAGATCCGTTCTATGCATTGTTGTTCGATCAATCCTTAAGAAGAAAAGGCTTCAAGATACGGGTATGGCTTAAAAGTGCGTCCATTCAGTATTTAAAACCTGGCCGAAGCCATTTGTATTTCAGCATTACCATATCCGATGAAATGCTAGATGAAGCTATTCTTGCACTGAACACGGTCGGAAAATTTGTGAAAGCTTATCCGATGGAGATCACCAATAAAGATGGTGAGGTATGTGCAACAGTAATGAACGAAGTTTACATCAGGAATCTTCATTCAGGTGAAAAACCGGTTGTCGCCTATTAAACTAAACGATACTTAGAAGATGAATGTCAGGGAACTTATTTTACAGGGCGAAGGCACAACACTTGATTTCAAGAAAACCATCACCAATGCAGAAAAGATTGCGAAGAGCCTGGTTGCATTTGCCAACAACAAAGGCGGTGTCCTGCTGATTGGTGTCTCCGACGACGGAAATATTGTCGGTGTAAAATCTGAAGATGAAGAGCGCTACATGATCAACAAGGCTGCGCATCAGTTTTGCAAGCCTGCTATAGAACCAGCATTTGAAGAAATTTACATCAATCATAAGCTCGTACTTGCCGTCACCATCGCACAGAGTGAGATCAAGCCGCACTATGCGCTGGATGCGAACAAGGAATGGTGGGCGTATTACCGGGTGAAAGACAAGACGGTGCTTGCCAGTAAAATCGTGTTGGACATGCTTAAAGAAGAGCAAAGTACTACAGGTAAAATGATTGCCTATTCTGACACCGAGAAGAAGCTTTTCCAGTACCTTGAAGAACAAGGCCGGATCACCCTGAAGCAATTCACCAAACTAACCAGGTTGTCAAACAAGAAAGCACAAAAGCTGATCGTGAGCCTGGTCGTTTCCGGCGTCCTGCAGCTGCACCTGTCCGAAAAAGAAGAGTACTTTACTTTTATTAACTTCAAATAGCTTTACCTTTGCAGATCATTTTTTGATCATGCTACACTCGTTCTACGCTCGATATAAATCTTTTTATAAAGACAATCTTATTCTTGCGCTACCCATTGTCGTTTCACAACTAGGCCATACCATGGTAAATATGGCAGACAGCATTATCGTCGGCCACTTTGCGGGTACCATTCAACTTGCAGCAGTCTCCCTGGTCAATAGCATTTTTATGCTTATCCTGGTTCTTGG
>DCLG01000055.1:3596-11016 GCA_002320935.1 Pedobacter sp. UBA1654
TGGCCTGACACCCTTGATCGCCAAAATGAACGGGGCGAAGCATTATGATGAATGTGGTAAATTGCTGTCCAGCAGCCTTATAATCAATGTCATTACAGGAATCCTGCTTTACATCTTTATTCATTTTGGTACCCTTTCCATAATTGATCATATTGGTCAGTCGCCTGATGTTGTTGCTTACGCAAAACCATATCTGGCTTATCTTAGCCTTTCTATCATACCATTGATGATCTTCCAAACCTTCAAGCAATTTGCCGAGGGCTTAGGTTTTACCAAACAAGCCATGTTCATTTCCATTTGGGGTAATGTGCTCAATGTGGTACTGGGAATCATCTTTGTAAAAGGTATGTTCGGCATCACGCCAATGGGCGTTACAGGTGTTGGCTTAAGCACGCTGATCGACAGGTCGCTGATGGCTATTGTGATGTCATTTTATGTCATGCGATCTGTAAACTTCCACAAGTATCTTCAAAAGTTCAGCTGGATCTTTATCGACCTCAGCCGTTTCAAAAAAATCGTTAAGATCGGTGCCCCTGTTGCCCTGCAATATTCATTTGAGATCAGTGCCTTCAGTGGTGCAGCGATCCTGATTGGAACGATCGGCAGCATCCCACAGGCCGCACATCAGGTTGCGATCAATCTTGCGGCAGTAACTTATATGATGGCGAGTGGAATTGCTTCAGCAGCAACCATCAAAACCGGTAATAACCTCGGACGATCGGCTTTCGACGATCTCCGGAAATCTGCCATTGCCAGCTATCATGTGNNGGTTTTATGACGTTTACGGCAGTATTATTTGTACTTGCAAATAACCTGCTGCCATATATCTATACAGAGGATACTGCCGTTATTCAGATCGCCGCACAGCTACTCATCATTGCCGGTTTCTTCCAGCTCTTTGATGGTACACAAGTGGTAGGACTGGGTGTTCTGCGTGGCATTGGCGACGTAAACATTCCAACGCTGATCACCTTTGTTGCTTACTGGATCATTGGTATTCCTTTAGGTTATATTTTGGGCATTAAACTTGGGATGGGTGTAAATGGTATCTGGTATGGTCTTACCTTCGGATTACTAACCGCTTCCATCCTCTTGTTCCTGCGATTTCAGAAGAAAACACGCGCCTTAGTCAGCACAAGCCAATCCTATTCGCCGCAAACTAAATAAAATGACACATCAGGGCTTTTGAACGGCAGAAGATCAGGGCCCGCTTTAGGAAATATCATTTAAAATTCTAATTTTGTTATGCAAACATAATGAGGAATTTAAAAGAAGATATAAAAAAACTATACCGTACCTCAGCGCTCGAAAAGCTCATCATCGCAAAAGAGATCAGGAAAGTGAACCTCATTCGTTCCTTGATGCTCAGTGGTCTATGCGTGCCAATTGCACTGGTACTTTCGCTGACGTATGCCCATGCGTCCGATTCGGATACGCTATCGTTCATGGATTGGCAACGGCAGATCCTGACTTTGAACTTTGTTGTAGGTTTTGTCTCCTCCATTCTCTTCCTGTTAAGTCTGCTTGCATACTACAGACCCGAATACAGACATAAACTACGGCACCTTCCCCACATCATCTTGCTGATGGTTGGGCTTTGGGGAACCATTTGCACCATCTATGATCAGGCGGTTACCGACAACATCGTAGGCTTTCTCATCATTTCTGTCGTTTGTTCAATGATCCTGCTAATACAACCATTAAGATTGTTGCTCTACCTCTTCCTTGTCTTCCTGGTTTTTGCTTATGGAACGAGTCAGGCCCAGGATGACCCTACCATTCTGGTGTCGAATTTAACGGTGGGCCTGATTACCCTCATCATCTGCCTGGGACTATCAACGATCCAATGGCGTGGCTCACTGAGGGCATTTAAACAGCGGCGCGTGATCAAAGCGCAGAAAAAAGAACTGGAGGAAAACTACCAGGCACTCCTCAAATCCAGTCGGGAACTTAAAGAGGCAAACGAAACCAAAGATAAATTCTTCTCCATACTGGCGCATGACCTGCGTGGACCAATATCTTCTACACTGGCTTTAACGGAACTGCTTGAAGAAGGGTTTTTTGAAGAAGACGAATCCGAAAGAAAACGCATGTATAAATTGCTTCAGACGAGTCTTTTTACGACAGGAAAACTTCTGGAGAACGTACTGTTATGGTCAAGGAGCCAGACAGGCAACATCAGTTTCAAACCACGTACCATTAATGTTTTCGCTGCTATGGAAGCAAACATCAACTTGTTGAAGATCATGGCGGCTCAAAAGGATATCCGCATCATCAATCAGGTAGATTCAGGCATAAACATCACCGGCGATGAAGATATGATCAATACGGTATTCCGGAACCTGATCTCAAATGCCATCAAATTCACACCAAACTTCGGGAAAATTGAAGTTGTATCCGGTTACAACATCCAGGAAAATGGTGGTAAACAGGCTACGATCTCCGTAATAGATTATGGTGTGGGTATGAATGAAAAGATCTTAAAAGGCCTTTTCCGGGCAGACAGTAAAACCGCTACGCCGGGCACCAATAATGAAACCGGAACGGGTTTGGGACTAGTGCTCTGCAAGGAGTTTGTACAGAAACATGCCGGCGATATCCAGGTAAAAAGCAAGGAAGCGGAAGGCAGTACCTTTACGGTCATATTGCCCTTAAACAACTGATAAAGGCCATTTGTCTTTTCTTCTAAACACATTTAACTTATAGTCGTTTGATACATAATTGTATCTTCGTTAAAAATGATCATCCATGAAAGAAGCGTTAATCCAACAGTTTACGGAACTATACCAAAAAGAGCCGGCAGCAACCTACTTTACACCTGGAAGGGTGAACCTGATCGGTGAACATATTGATTACAACGGGGGGCTGGTGTTGCCTGCGGCCATAACCCTGGGCACAACATTATGTATAGCGCCAAATGATGATAACGTATTCCGCTTTAAGAGTCTTAATCTTCCCGATACACACACCATTGAAGTAAGCTCCGGCTACCAGAAAGATGGTAATGCATGGTTCAATTATCCATTGGGCATTATTAATCTGCTCACAGAAGCAGGTAAGAAACTTAGCGGCTTCGATTTTCTGTTCCATGGGAATATCCCGGTGAGTTCAGGTTTATCCTCTTCAGCCTCAATCGAAGTTTTAACCGCCTATGCTTTCAACGATCTTCTTGATCTTGGTTATACACGACTGGAAATCGCAGTTATGGGGCAAAAGGTGGAGAACGACTTTATTGGTGTGCACTCCGGCATCATGGATCAGTTTGCAGTCGCATTTGGTGAGAAAGATCAGGCGATCCTGTTGAATTGCGATACGCTGAAGCATATCATGGTGGACTGCAAGCTTGGCAATTACAATCTTGCGAACATCAATACCAATAAGTCCAGAAAGCTGGAAGAATCCAAATACAATGAGCGTGTAGAAGAATGTAGTCAAGCCTTACAGGCCCTGAATCAGGAAATTACCTTACATAACCTTTGCGAGTTAAGTGCAGAGAAGTTCGCCCTGCACAAGCACCTGATTACCGATCCGGTAATTCTGGACCGTGCGACACACGTGATCACGGAAAATGACCGGGTGCAGTTTGCTGCAAAAGCCTTGGGTTTACAGGATCTGGAAGCATTTGGACGTTTAATGTACGCATCGCACCAGTCGCTGAAGGAGCTTTATGAGGTTTCCGGAAAAGAGCTCGACACGATCGTGGAGTTCTGTCAGCAGTATCCGCAGGTAATTGGTGCAAGAATGACCGGCGCTGGCTTTGGCGGTTGCGCCATTGCATTACTTGAAAAAGGCTATGAAGAAGATTTTACAGAGCAACTTAATGCCTACTATGTAGAACGAATAGGTTATAAAGCTGAGGTGTACATCTCCGAAATCGGTGATGGTGCAAGGAAGATTTAATTACCTTTGCGGCCATGCAAAAATTAAAACTAGATGATCTGAACCGCGTCAGCGTAGAAGCTTTCAAGGAACAGGAGAAATTACCGGTTGTCGTGTTACTGGATAATGTGCGCAGCATGCATAATGTTGGCTCGGTGTTCCGCACGGCAGATGGTTTTTCTATCGAGAAGCTTTACCTCTGCGGCATCACCGCCCGACCGCCCCACCGCGAAATTGAGAAAACCGCTTTAGGTGCTACGGAATCGGTAGAATGGGTTCATGTTGATGACACCCTCGAAGCGATTGCGACCTTAAGAGCTGAAGGCTACCAGATCATTGCCATCGAACAAGCCAAAGGCAGCACGATGCTGAATACCTTTCAGCCTGCACAAGATGCCAAATACGCTTTGATATTCGGAAATGAAGTTAATGGTGTGAGCGATGCAGTAATGGCTCAAATCGACGGCTGTATAGAGATTCCGCAATTCGGGACCAAACACTCTTTCAATATTGTAATATCCGCAGGGATCGTCCTATGGGACTTCTTTGCGAAGCTAAGGCTTAATAACAACTCAGCACAGGCTTAAGGCCTGCGCTGAGCTCATTCTAATCAGGCATAGGGAATGCCATCTTTGGTGGGTAATTTGCTATAATCCATTAAGTATTCATCAACCTTACGGGCAGCCTCGCGGCCTTCAGAGATGGCCCAAACCACGAGCGACTGGCCCCTTCTCATATCACCTGCTGTGAAGATCTTTGGGATGCTGGTTTGATACCTACCTTCATCCGCTTTCACGTTTCCGCGGTTATCCAGATCCACACCAAGTTTTTCCAGTAAACCTTCTTTTTGCGGGTGTAAAAAGCCCATGGCTAAAAGTACCAGCTGACAAGGCAATTCGCGTTCGGTACCAGGCACTTCTTTAAAGTTCAGCGCTCTACCATTTGCATCCATCTCCCACTGCACTTCAACGACTTTCAGGCCTTTAAGCTGTCCGGCTTCATCCATGATGAACTCCTTACTGTTGATGCCCCATGCGCGCTGGCAACCCTCTTCATGCGAAGAAGTCACCTTAAGTAGCATTGGGTAAGTTGGCCAGGGCATATTTGGTGTACGTTTCTCAGGTGGCATTGGCATGATCTCGAACTGCATTACGGATTTTGCACCCTGACGATTGGAAGTTCCAATACAATCAGAACCGGTGTCACCACCACCGATCACGATCACGTCTTTGCCCATGGCAGAGATCGCGTCACCATTGATCGGAAAATTGCGCACTTTCTTATTCTGCTGCTTCAGGAAGTCCATTGCGAAATGGATGCCTTTTGCCTCACGACCTTTGATCGGCAGATCACGTGGAATGGTTGAACCGCCTGCAAGCACGATCGACTGATACTCGCGCAATAGCGTGCTGATCTCTACATTCTGACCAACGTTTGCATTGCATTTGAAGATCACGCCTTCTTTCTCCATCAGGTTGATTCTGCGGCGCACCACATCCTTTTGAAGTTTGAAATCAGGGATACCGTAGTTCAATAAACCACCCGGTGTATCGTCGCGTTCAAAAACCGTCACCTCATGACCAGCCTTATTCAGCTGCGCTGCAGCAGCCATTCCTGCAGGACCTGATCCAATCACAGCAACCTTTTTACCGGTTCTGATCAGCGGTGGTTCCGCTTTGATGAAGCCTTTTGCAAAAGCCATCTCGATGATGTGCTTTTCGATTTCCTCAATGGAAACTGGTGATTTATTGATGCCGAGTACGCAAGCCGATTCACATGGCGCAGGACAAATCCTTCCGGTAAATTCCGGGAAGTTATTGGTACTTAGGAGGATATTTGATGCCAACTCCCATTCACCTTTATATACAGCATCATTAAATTCCGGGATCACGTTGCCTAGTGGGCAGCCCGACATACAGAAGGGCACGCCACAATCCATACAACGTGCAGCTTCATGGTTCAGGTTTTCCGCTTCACGTTGCTGTACAAATTCATTATAGTGGTCGATACGGGATCCTGGATCCTGCTTCACTGGAGCGGTACGCTCATANNCTTTAGTCTTGTTCATTAATATTGCCTTGTATTCTTTAGGGAATACTTTGATGAAGTGTGCCGATTGTGTTGGCCAATCATTTAAGATGAATTCTGCTAAGCGGCTGTTGGTTAGGCGGATATGTTTGTTCAGTAACTCCGTAATGCGCAGTTCATCCAGCTGATCCAGTGGGTCAAGATCAACCATCTCCTGGTTGCACTTATTTCTGAAATCACCTTTCGTATCGTACACCCAGGCTACACCACCGCTCATACCTGCGGCGAAGTTGCTGCCAGTTTGTCCGATGATCAGGACCTCACCACCAGTCATGTACTCACAACCGTGGTCGCCCACACCTTCAACGACTGCTGTCGCGCCCGAGTTCCTTACGGCAAATCTTTCACCAGCCTGGCCACGTGCAAACAGCTCTCCGGATGTCGCACCATAAAGCGCAACGTTTCCGAGGATGATGTTCTTTTCCGGAACATAACGCACCTCCTGGAATGGATAGATCACCAGCTTGGCACCAGAGAGCCCTTTACCAACATAATCGTTCGCTTCACCTTCCAGCTCAAGGGATAAACCTCTTGCTGCAAATGCGCCGAAGCTTTGTCCTGCAGAGCCCCTGAATTTGAAGTTTACAGTATCTGCAGGTAGTCCCTGCGAATGGTACTTTTTCGATATCTCATTGGACAGCATGGTACCCAATGCACGGTCTGTATTCTTGATATCAAAGGAACGGAAAACCGGTTCTTTAAACTCGATGGCAGGTTCAGCTGCTTTGATCAACTCGTGGTCAAGCACAGTATCTAATCCATGATCCTGCGTTTCTGAGTTGTACAGCGTTAAACCATTATCCGGTGCTTTGAACAAGATGCCAGACAGGTCGAGGTTTTTCAGCTTCCATTCTTCCTGTGGGATCTGGCGAACGCTCAGGCAATCTGCCTGGCCAACCATTTCATTCACGGTACGGAAGCCCAGTTCTGCCATGGTCTCTCTTAACTCTTCCGCAAGGAAGTGGAACAAGTTAACCACATGATCCGGCTCCCCAGTGAATAGTTTTCTAAGATCCGGATCCTGTGTAGCCACACCAACCGGACAGGTATTCAGGTGGCATTTGCGCATCATGATACATCCAGCGGTTACCAGTGCAGCTGTTGCCACACCCCACTCTTCAGCGCCTAACAAAGTAGCGATGGCGATATCACGACCAGTCTTCAGTTGTCCGTCTGTTTGAAGCACGACGCGGCTTCTCAGGCGATTTTTAACCAAAGTTTGGTGTGCTTCTGCCAGTCCAAGCTCCCAGGGTAATCCAGCGTGCTGTATGGAAGTCAAAGGCGATGCCCCAGTTCCACCATCAAAGCCAGATACCAGGATCACGTCCGCATGTGCTTTTGCCACACCTGCAGCGATGGTACCTACACCCGCTTTTGATACCAGCTTCACGTTGATCCTTGCCGCGCGGTTTGCGTTCTTAAGGTCGAAGATCAGCTGTGCAAGATCCTCAAT
>DCLG01000055.1:11021-12852 GCA_002320935.1 Pedobacter sp. UBA1654
GTGGTGCGGCGGTGGAGAGATCAAGCCCACACCAGGTGTCGCGTGACGAACCTTTGCGATCCAGTCATCAACCTTATGGCCCGGAAGCTGTCCCCCTTCTCCTGGTTTAGCACCCTGCGCCATTTTAATCTGCAGCTCATCGGCATTGGTCAGGTAGTTGCTGGTCACGCCGAAACGTGCGGAAGCAATCTGTTTGATGGCCGAACGCATTGAATCTCCGTTTGGAAGTAATTCGTAGCGCAGCTCATCCTCACCCCCTTCACCGGTGTTGCTTTTGCCGCCGATGCGGTTCATGGCAATGGCAAGCGTCGAGTGTGCCTCATGCGAAATCGATCCGAAGGACATCGCACCCGTTGCAAAGCGCTTCATGATGCTTTCAATCGGTTCTACCTCTTCCAATGGAACAGCAGGACGTTTGTAGTTGAACTCAAACAGCCCTCTGATCGTGAATGCCTGACTGGTTTGCTCGTTTACCAGCTTTGCATATTGCTTGTATAAGTTATAATCTTTTCTCCTGGTGGAGTTTTGAAGTAAGTGAATGGTTTGCGGGTTAAACAAGTGCTGCTCCCCTTTTCGGCGCCATTTGTAATTTCCGCCGGTTGGAAGAATGGTGTCCGGACGGGTGGCTTTACCGAAAATACGGATGTGTTTGATCAACGATTCACGCGCAATCTCATCCAGTCCTAGTCCGCCGATGCGGGATACGGCACCAGTGAAATAGCGGTCCACAACCTTATTGTTTAATCCAAGGATTTCAAAGATCTGCGCACCATGGTACGACTGCAAGGTCGAGATGCCCATTTTAGAGAAGATCTTCAGCAATCCGCTGTTAACTGCGTAAATGTAGTTGTCTATCAATTTATCCGCTTTCACAGCAGATTCCTTTTCAAAGGTACGGATGGTCTCTAAAGCCAGGTACGGGTTAACCGCTGTGGCACCAAAGCCGATCAGGCATGAGAAGTGATGTACTTCCCAAACGTCGCCCGCTTCTACAACCAGGCCTACAGCACCTCTGTATCCTTTGCGAATCAGGTGGTGGTGAACTGCAGAAACTGCCAATAAAGATGGTATAGCAGCATGTTCAGAGTCCAATGCACGGTCGGAAAGTACGATTACGCGGAATCCGTCTTCTACAGCGTCTACCGCATAGCGGCATAACCGCTCCAGTGCTTTTTCTAAAGCACCAGGTTCTGCACTTGCACGGAAATAAGTCTGCAAGGTTTTAGACTGGAACACACCAGTATCGATACTTCTAAGTTTTTCGAGTTCGCGGTTGGTCAGAATTGGATGTTTGATGCCCACACAATGACACTGCATGGCACTTTCTTCCAACAGGTTCCCGTTGTTGCCCATAAAGCCCGCAAGGCTCATGACCACCTTCTCCCGGATCGGGTCGATTGGCGGGTTGGTCACCTGGGCAAATAACTGTTTGAAGTATGAAGACAGGTGTTGTGGTTTTTGAGATAATACCGCTAATGGAATATCGGTACCCATAGAACCGATCGGCTCTTTGGCTTCCAGTGCCATTGGCTTTAAGATCAGGTCGACATCCTCACGGCTATATCCAAATACCTGTTGGTACCTGAAAATAGACTCTTCGGATAGTCCACTAAAAACCACACGAGGTTCCGGAAGTTCTTCCAAACGGATCTGGTATTGGTTCAGCCAGTCGGCATAAGGCCTGCGGCTGCACACCTGGGTTTTGATCTCAGCATCGCTGATGATACGACCCTGTTCCATGTCCACAACGAACATTTTTCCTGGGGTCAGTCGGCCTTTCTCGATGATCCTGCTTTGATCAAGTGCCAATGCACCTGCTTCAGAAGCCATG
>DCLG01000055.1:12870-13213 GCA_002320935.1 Pedobacter sp. UBA1654
CCATGATTACCATGTCATCATTGGTGATGGCATATCTTGAAGGACGAAGTCCGTTACGATCTAAAGTCGCACCGATCAGGTTACCATCGGTAAAAGCAATCGCAGCAGGACCATCCCAAGGCTCCATCAAGGTCGCGTGAAACTTGTAGAAAGCTTGTTTAAGCTCATCCATATCTTTGTTACCGTCCCATGCTTCCGGGATCAGCATCATCAATACATGCGGTAATGACCTGCCGGAATGTAACAGGAGTTCCACAATATTATCCAGGCAGCCAGAGTCAGACTGCGTTTCATCAATTACCGGGAGCAGGATGTTCAGCTCCTCTGCAGTAAAATAGCTGGA
>DCLG01000055.1:13218-15868 GCA_002320935.1 Pedobacter sp. UBA1654
CTGAAGCGTGTTGATCTCGCCATTGTGTGCAATGTAGCGGAAAGGCTGTGCCAGTCGCCATGACGGAAAAGTGTTGGTTGCAAAACGTGAGTGGATCAGTCCAAATGCAGACACCACACGTTTATCACTTAACTCGGTAAAATATGATCGAAGCTGTAATGAGGTCAGCTGTCCTTTATATACAATGGTTCTGGAAGAAAAGGAAGCGATATAAAAATCGGAGCCGATGCCCTTAACCGTATTATTAATCGTTTTGGTAAGGTAATTTTTGAATACGTAGAGTTTACGTTCAAAATCCGCACCTGATTTAATCGCGTAAGGGCGAGCAACGAAGACCTGTTCCATTTCTGGTTCAACAGACAAAGCCATTTCGCCAATGCCGGTGGTATCGGTAAGCACCTTACGGAAGCCAAGAATTTCGAGGTTTAGTTTTTCTGCAGCACGGTAAATGACTTCACGGCATTCTTCGCGAGCTTTGATGTCTTTAGGCAGGAACAGCATGCCGACGCCATAATCGCCAGAGGCATTCAGGCTGAAGCCGCTTTTCAGGCATTCATCATAAAGGAACTCATGGGGAATCTGGATCATAATTCCTGCGCCATCTCCGGTATTGATCTCCGCGCCGCATGCACCTCTGTGGTCCAGGTTTTCAAGGATGGTAATGGCATCGGAAACGATCTTCTGCGACTTCCTCCCTTTCACATGCGCGACAAAGCCAATACCGCAGGCATCGTGCTCAAATCGCTGGTCGTATAGGCCGGTGGTTTCTTTCTGCATTTCTATAAGGATTAGTGTATTAGGAACACTAAGTTAATAAAATGACCGAGCAATTGCCATTAATGCATAATTTTTATGAAGTGCTTAATAGTAATAAAATTTAAACCCTTAAAATTATTAAGTTGATAAAATATGTGGGTTCATATTAACAGATTGCTAAACAGAGGCTGGGTTTCCGCTTGAAATGTGCTGAATCTGGGTCATAAATGGCGCATTCATTAGAAATGTTTCAAATTCAAGATCCTTTAAATCAATAGCTTACTAAAAATATCCGGTTTATCCATGAAAATTAGCAAAAATAGTTTTTCAGAATTGGAGTCTTTTCTTACATTTGCAGTGGGCAAGTCTTCTACGATCAGCTCCTTTTGAACTCCCCCAGGGCGGGAACGAAGCAAGGGTAGAAAGTTGTAGCGGTGCGATAGAAGTTGCTTGCCCATTTTTTACTTTTCACAAGTAGAGATTCAGACAAGCAGATTAACATCAAAAAATATAAAACCTCCTTTGAACTTTCAAAGGAGGTTTTTTTGTTTAGGGATGATGCGTTACTTTCCTGTTTTTAGCTTCTTCAAAAATGCTTCACCATTTGTGTTTTGGGGATTAAGCTTCAAGGACTGTTCATAATTGGCGATCGCTTCTTTTTTGTTTCCATTAATCATGTATGCCTCGCCAAGGCTGTCGTAAGTAAACCAGGTAGGAAATAACTCTACATTCATTTGAAATAGTCGAATGGCATGTTCATTTTTCTTTGCCGTCAGAAGACGATAGCCAGCAGTGTTTATTTCCTGTTCCAGAGCCGAATTACTTATAGGGTTCAACGCATTGAAGGAGCTGGTATCTACCGACATGATTTTGTCGATTTTCCAGGAACCATCATTTTTCGACAACGACCAGGTTTCCAATGTTTGGCGAACGAGTTTGTTGTTTGAATCTAAACTCATTTTTACAAATTCGGTAATTGCCCGGTCACCGACAACATGAGATTTGATGTCTTCATATTTAAGCGTATTTGCCTGGCCAGTGCGGTGCCGCTTCCATCCATTTGCGACACTGGAACGCGCAGCCTTGAGGTCATAGGTGCGGTAATAGCCGCTACCCACTGTAATGACCGAAAAGCCAGGTGCTTCGTTCATCAGTTTAAAGAAAGCGGTTGAATCCCGGTTCATTACGGCTTGTCGCTCCGTTTCCAGGTCTTTTTTGATGCCTTCCGCATTGTCCTGAGCGTGTGTGAGGCCCAGGCAACAAAACATTGTTACCAAGGTTAATATC
The DNA here is from genome assembly GCA_002320935.1 of Pedobacter sp. UBA1654. Taxonomy (GTDB): domain Bacteria; phylum Bacteroidota; class Bacteroidia; order Sphingobacteriales; family Sphingobacteriaceae; genus Pedobacter. Next base: position 15,262 of record DCLG01000055.1, read on the forward strand.
AGACCTCTCTTCATAGTAGTTGTGGTTTATGGTTGCATAATTGCCCTATTAATTTAATCTTCCCTTGGTTTCAGTACAATACCTAGCGATAGGTATAATTGCAGGTATAAAGGCGCTTGTGCTTTTTGCATCCTAAAGACAACATCTATCAAGCAATCAGCCAGTGATTGAACAGTCGTAGCTGAAGCATAGGTGTCCAATCACTGGCTGATTGCTGTACAATCGCTGTTCATTCCCCTAATCTGCTACTAATCTGTAGGCATGTTCATTAGGACTTTTAAATAAAAAGGCCGCTTTACACATTTAAGTATAAAGCGGCCTTTTGTTTTTCGATGCTTATGTTCTTCCTTTTCGTCGTTTAGCTGTCCAGCATGGCTTTCACACGATCATAGTTGATCACTTCGTCAGGTGCAATCAGAATGCCCTTCACTCCTGCTCCATTAGCGGCCTCCACGTCACGGGGCTTATCTCCGATCATCACGGAAAGTTTCGGGTCAATGTTATATGTTTCTATGGCTTCAAGCAACATGCCCGATTTTGGTTTACGGCAGTTACATTCTCCGGAAACCGATGGATGGTGTTTGCAGTAATAAGCATCGGTGAACTT
>DCLG01000096.1:0-475 GCA_002320935.1 Pedobacter sp. UBA1654
ATACATCCGAAGACAATCAAGCCGCTGCAAAATCATAACATCCCGCTATACGTGCGGTCTTTTAAGAATCCCCAAGAACCCGGCACAAAGATCAGTAGTGAGGCACCGCCAGTCAGCGTTCCGTCTTTTATCTTTAAAGTGAATCAGGTACTGATATCGATTATGCCTAAAGACCTGTCCTTTATTATAGAAGAAAATTTAAGTGATATTTTCCAGATTTTTCACGGATACAAGGTAAAGGTGAACACGATGCATAACTCAGCAGTTAGTTTTTCTATCAGTGCTGATTATGAAGAAAACGAAATTGAAAAGCTCATTGCAGCGCTATCCAATAATTATCACATCAAATACAATACAGGCGTAGAACTGGTTACCATCAGGTACTACAATCAGGCTACCATAGACCGTGTTACGGTGAACAAGGATATTTTATTGGAGATCAAAAGCAGGCATACTTGTCAGCTGTTGATGAAGA
>DCLG01000096.1:488-896 GCA_002320935.1 Pedobacter sp. UBA1654
GAACCGCCCTGCTGCCGAATAGAATAGGAACTAAAATCATAACCATTGAATAAGGCCATATTAGACAGCACCGTTCAGGATTTCATCCATGCCCATTTAAAAGATGATGTGCACCGGCTCGCAATGTCAAAAAGCCTGTTCCCGGATGTGTCTGCACAGGAACTTGCCCGGCAGATTGCGGCGAAACGAAGAGCAGAAAAAAAACTACCAACCTGGTTTAATACACCCGGCATCTATTATCCGCAGCTACTTTCCATTGAGCAATGTTCATCTGAGAAAACAGCTGCTTACAAAGCTACTTTAGTGGTAGGTGATCATGTGCTGGATCTAACAGGGGGCTTCGGAGTAGATTGCGTCTATTTTAGCAAAAAAGCTAAGATGGTAACGCATTGCGAGTTAATGCCTGAA
>DCLG01000096.1:962-20730 GCA_002320935.1 Pedobacter sp. UBA1654
CTGAATTATCAGATATCGCAAAATATAATGCAAGCAAGCTGAAAATCAGCAACATTCACTTTCTGAATACCGACGGTATCGAATATCTTCAGAAAACTGAAACTAACTATTCAACCATATACATGGATCCAGCCCGGCGCGGTAAATCGGGGAAAGTATTCATGCTTAAGGATTGCAGTCCAAATGTTGTAGAACATCTTGATTTGCTACTTAGCAAAGCTTCAAGGGTTATTATAAAGACCTCGCCACTGCTGGATATTTCAGCAGGAATCAGAGAACTCAGAAAGGTCTCCGAAGTCCAGATCATCAGCGTCAGGAACGAATGTAAAGAGTTGTTGTTTATCCTTGAATCCAAAGCCATTCCGCAGGATCCACGAATTACCAGCGTGACGATAAATGAAGAAATAAAAATAACAACCTTCCATCAAGGACCTGATGAAATTGGTCCATCAAACCAAAGCGATGATCACACTAAAGTTGGCTTAAGAAAATACCTCTATGAACCCGATGTCGCACTGCTGAAGAGCGGTGAATTCAACGCCATTGGCAACATGTTCAACTTATCTAAACTTGATCTGCAGTCACAATTGTACACTTCAGATCACATAAAACCCGAGTTCCCTGGGCGAATATTCGAGCTACACGAAATATTAACGAAGAAAGAACTGAAGAAACATAAGGCATTAACGGGAAACGTAATCGTACGAAATTATCCGGCAAAGCCCGAAGAATTAATTAAAGCTTTCAAAATCAAGTCCTCCCAGAACGACTTTCTTGTATTCACAAAAGTTCATGATCTGGGTTACGTGATTTTAAAAGCTTCAATACTTCAGCACTACTAACAGAAGCGATTATGCCTTTATATAGTAAAAATCAATGAGCGTCAATGCGCCTACTTATTTGGTTGTGGTGTTGTTCTTAGATACGGTTTAATGACCTTATGTCCCTTTGGAAAACGTTCAGGTATATCTTCCGTTTTGATGCTGTTCATAACAACCACGTCATCACCATCGTTCCAGTCGGCCGGTGTAGCAACGCTGTAATTTGCAGTCAGCTGTAGCGAGTCTATAACCCGCAGGACCTCCGTGAAGTTTCTGCCGGTAGACGCCGGGTAGGTCAGCATTAACTTTATCTTTTTATCCGGAGAAATGATGAATAAAGACCTTACTGTTAAGGTTTCCGAAGCATTCGGGTGAATCATGTCGTATAAGTCGGCAATCTTCTTGTCCTCGTCCGCGATGATCGGGAACTCTACATTGGTATTCTGCGTCTCATTGATATCACTTATCCAGCCTTTATGCGACTCGGCAGAGTCAACACTTAAAGCAAGAACCTTAACATTTCTCTTTTCGAACTCCCCTTTTAACGCGGCTGTGCGTCCTAATTCTGTTGTACAAACGGGTGTGTAATCTGCCGGATGTGAAAACAACACGCCCCAGCTATCGCCCAGGAATTCGTAAAAATCAATATCGCCAATTGATGTTTTGGCCTGAAAGTTCGGTGCAACATCTCCAATTCTGATACTCATATTTTTGGTTTTAAGTTTATCAACTGAAATTAACAATCTTATTATAAAAACAAGAACACTGCCACAATTTGACATCAAACTGTACCAAGTGTGTATGACAAACAACTGTCGAGGGATCAGAAGCAAGATGACGATCTTGATTAACCTTGCCCGCAATGGAAAGTTCAAAGCATAAAAAACCCCTGCCGTTAAGTCAGGGGTTCCATATCTCATTACACTAAAGATAAATCTTAGTTATAGACCTTGATCATAAAAACGTGATCCTGAATCTTCTCAATCTGTTCCGTACGATGTAAGCCTTGTAGCGGGTTCTTCTTGTGAACCTTCACTGTATTTCCAAGGGAATCCTGTGGAATTGCACGAAGAGCTTCCAGCACATACTTAGACTTGATCGCATAGGCTGCCCCATCGATCGAGGTCTCCTTGGCGCTAATCACGCCAATAACATTTCCTTGGTTGTCAAGCAATGGACCACCGCTGTTTCCAGGATTCACACGGATGTCTACCTGGTAAGAAAGTGTATCTCCACCAAAGCCGGTGTTAGAACTTAAGTAACCTTCACCCAAAACTGCATCATCTTTAGGAAAACCAAGGGTGTAAACATGTTCGCCCATACCTGCAGTGTTCAACTTCAGTTTGTAAGGCAACGTATTTAAACTCGTAAACTGGCTATCTACAATCTTAAGGATCGCCAGGTCATATTGGGGATCCTGATAGACCACCTTTACTTTATAAGAATCTCCTTTGCTGTTCTGAACATATATAGAGTCCGCTTTATCAATCACATGATAATTGGTACACAAATAACCATTTGAGGTCAGTGCAAAACCGGTTCCGCCAAACTGTGCAGGATTTACAGGCGCTTTAGCCGCTTTATTGCTGGAGTTCACATTGCGGATTAAGCGGTTTTGAGAATTTTGAATCTTAACCAGCTCACGGCGCATCATTTCATAGCTACCATTTTGCTTGCTGCTATGGGAGATGGAATAAATGGAAACGAAGGTCAGGACCAGGAATGATGCAGCAACTGCAAAGGCAGATTTGTTTTTGCGCCAAAGGTTCACGATGAACGATGAATGCGGTTTCAACTCCTCTGTAAGTGTGTCCACGTCAATTGTCGAATGTATATTATTCAACTTGTCTTTCAAAGAACTTTGCGTCCCGAAATCACTTAAGGACTCAAGAAAGAGCTTATGAGCAACCACCTTGTGATCCAGTTGCGGATCCTGAGCACGTTTCAATTCAAATGCACGGGCTTCGCTATCACTCAACCTTCCATTCAAAAAATCCTCAATCAATTCTTCTAGTTCTATCTCGTTTCTCATAGATTAAATCTGAAAAAACAACTTCTTCAACCGTTGCAGGCATTTATATTTCTGTGTTTTTGCGTTATCCGTATTCGTATAACCAAACTTCTCAGAAATATCCTGCATGGATAAATTGTTAATGTAAAAATCCTGAATAATCGTCTTGCAGGGTTCGCCCAAACTTGCCAGTGCCGATCCCATCTTTTCAAACTGGAGATCTTTGGCTTCATGCAATTCAACGTCAGTTTCAACTGCAATAATATCTTCAAATTCCGCGATGTTACTTGATTTTCGGCTGTGCTGCGCAAGCTTCTTTAACCAAATACGTCTGCTAACAGAATATATATAAGTCTTAAGTTTACTCGTTAATTCAAATTCACCGGTCTTGATCTTATTGTAAAGTATAATGATCGATTCCTGGTAAACATCCTTAGCATCATCCTCGTCGCCGTTATTATTTAAAATAAATTGCAGTACCATCGGAAAATAACCAGTGTACAACTTATTTAACGCATCCTCAGAATCATTTAATATTCCTAATACAACCTCTCTATCTGTTGGAACTGAACTGCTTAACTTATTACTCACTAATTAATACGTTTAAACGTGAATGGTAACCCAATGCTAACAAAATAATTATTAAAAGTTTTTTAAAAAAGCTGGGTTACCTTTTATCCTTATGGGTATTAATCAGTAAAATTAATTAATTATTTTAAACAGAATTGAAATGAAAAACTTATTTAAATTTGGCTTTTTAGCTTTAGCAATCTCTTTATCAGTAGCAGCTTGTAGCTCAGAAGGTTCTGGTTCAGGATCTGATACTACAATGACTGATTCTTCAGCTATCATCACTGATACTACTGCAACTGACACTACTATCACTGACTCAACTGTTCAAGATACTACTGTTAAAGTTGAAACTTCTACTACTGAAGTTAAACCATAATTTAACTTTACCCATAAAAAAAGAGGCTTTCCTAATCGGAAGCCTCTTTTTTTATGCATTAACAATAAATGTTACCTTTGCAGGGTATCAATAGACCCCTTATTCATGAACTTCTCTGCACTTCAAGCCATCTCACCGGTAGATGGACGTTACAGGCTAACTACACAGAACCTTGCCAACTACTTTTCCGAATCTGCACTAATCAAATACCGCGTCTTTGTAGAGGTGGAATATTTTATCGCGCTGTGTAATACAGATCTACCCGGATTAACAGCATTCGAGAACAATAAGTTCGAAGCATTAAGAGGTATTTACCTGAACTTCTCTGAAGCAGATGCACAAGAAGTAAAAGTTACCGAAAAGGTAACCAACCATGATGTAAAAGCTGTTGAGTACTTCATCAAAAAAAAATTTGATGGACTTGGGTTGTCGGAGTATAAAGAATTTATCCACTTCGGTTTAACCTCGCAGGACATTAACAATACTGCCATTCCATATACTTTCAAACTCGCTTTGGAAGAAGTTTACTACCCCGGCATAAATCAATTGATCGCCAAGATCGAAGAACTTGCTGAAGCATGGAAAGATGTACCTATGCTGGCGCATACCCACGGGCAGCCGGCATCACCAACCAAGCTCGGCAAGGAGTTTATGGTCTTCGCAGAACGCATCAAGATCCAGTTGGAAAATCTAAAACGCATTCCAAATGCGGCGAAATTTGGCGGCGCAACCGGAAACTTCAATGCACACCACATTGCCTACCCTTCCATCAACTGGGTTGAATTTTCGAACAATTTTGTGAACAATACGCTCGGACTGAGCCGTTCACAATACACCACCCAGATCGAACATTACGATCAGTTCGCTGCACAGTGCGATGCTTTGAAAAGAATTAATAACATCATCATCGACCTCGACCGCGATATATGGACCTATATCTCAAAAAATTATTTCAAGCAGAAAATTAAAGAAGGTGAGATCGGTTCATCCGCAATGCCGCATAAAGTGAATCCGATCGACTTCGAAAATGCAGAGGGTAATGCCGGCATTGCCAATGCACTATTCGAGTTTTTTGCAGCCAAGCTTCCAATCTCAAGACTACAACGTGATCTGACGGATTCGACCGTTTTAAGGAACATCGGTGTACCAATGGCACATACCATGATCACCATCAGTTCCACACTAAAAGGATTGAACAAGATCATCCTGAACAATGAGGCAATCGATGCTGACCTTGAAAATAACTGGGCCGTAGTAGCAGAAGCCATCCAAACCATCCTGAGAAGAGAAGCATATCCAAATCCATATGAGGCGCTGAAAGATCTTACCAGAACAAACCAGAAGATCACTGCAGACACCATGGCAACCTTCATCAACGGACTGGATGTTAGCGACTTGGTTAAAGCAGAATTAAAACTGATCACGCCATTTTCTTACACCGGCATCTTTTAACATAATGACCTAAAACAGACATCGATCTCTTAGATTAGAATGTTTATTAATTATTTTTGTAATAAAAAAAGAAGACAATGACGATCAACGTATATACAGAACAGACGCCTAATCCTGCTACAATGAAATTCATGGTCAATAAATTATTGATCAATGGCAGTGAAGATTTTGCTACAAAAGAAAGTGCAGAGCACTCTCCTTTTGCTAAGGAGCTGTTCAAGTTCAACTTTGTAACTGGTGTGTTTTTCGCGAGTAACTTTGTAACCATTACGAAAGCAGAAGATGCTGACTGGGCTGATATCGAACCAATTCTTAAGGAGTTTGTAAAAGGTGCAGTAGAATCTGAATACAAGATTAAGGAAGAAACAAACAGTAACGAAGCGCCTAATTTCGAAGGTACAGACATCGAAAAGAAAATTCAGCAGATCCTGCACGACTACGTGCGTCCCGCTGTTGAGCAGGATGGCGGTGCGATCAGCTACAAATCCTTCGACGAAGGTGATGGCGTGGTTACCGTAGAACTCAGAGGATCATGCAGTGGTTGCCCTTCTTCTACCATCACCCTGAAATCAGGCATACAGAATTTATTGCAGCGTATGGTTCCTGAAGTAAAAGAAGTTGTTTCAGAGGCATTATAATCAAAGCTAAATTTAGCTTTAAATGAAAAAGACCCGAGAACGGGTCTTTTTTTATGTCATTACTTAATGAAATGCTGTTTTATGTAGCCAAGCAGCTCCGCGTCTACCCTACTGTTGGTAGCCAGTAATTCCCGGGTATCAATAAATTCATCCGTACCGGAAAAATTCATCACCCTGCCACCAGCCTGCTGCACAATATAAGCACCTGCTGCAACGTCCCAGGCATTCAGGTTGTATTCGAAGAACGCATCAAAGCGCCCGCAAGCCACATAGGCCAGATCTACCGCGGCAGAGCCAATCCTTCTCAGCCCATGGCAATTACGCATCAAATCGGTAAACAGCGCCATATACTGCGGCAACTTTTCAAAATCATAGTATGGAAATCCAGTTGCCAGTAGCGTATCGGCAATCCGGTCACGACTGGAAACACGAATGATCTTGTTATTCAGATAGGCTGCTCCACCTTTATAAGCATAGAACATCTCGGCCCGGTTTATCTCATAAACCACACCAATCACCGGTAAACCATTTTCATATAGCGCAACACTTACCGAATAAGTAGGAAGTCCATGAATAAAATTTGTCGTGCCATCAAGCGGGTCGATGATCCAGTTATAGACCTCCCCTTTCTTACTGATCGTTTGCTCTTCAGTGATAAAACCAGATTCTGGTAAAAGCTCAGCAAGATTGTCGACCAGAATTCTTTCCGCCTGTTTGTCAACATAAGAAACCAGGTCATTCAATCCTTTGAACTCGACCTTAGCACTGTCGAAGTTCATGGATTCTTTCCGGATAAAGTTACCCGCCAGGCGTACTATACCCAGGACCTTGGTACATAACAATTCATAATCCATGCTTACAGTTTTAGTAATTAGCGTGTTTCTCCTTGTTTTTTATGGCTAATAATACCATAACCAGGCCAGAAATAAATAGAATTAAAGAGATCAGCTCAGCTTGCGTAAATGCAAGATTACCAACGTGATATTTTGTATTTACACGGATCAGTTCAACAAGGAAACGCTCCAGACCATTAAACATCAGGTAGACACCAAACAGCATGCCTGGCAATTTGATTTTATGACGAATCTGCCAAAGGATCAGGAACAGGATAAAGGCAGCGATCACCTCATATATTGGTGTTGGATATACCGGTTGAGGAAGTTCAAAGCAGAACTTACCCACACAGCCTGGTATCTTTACACCCTCCATGGCAACGTTATTCGGATAAGTATAGGCCCAAAGCCAGTCAGGAAGCCAGCTAAAAGGTTTCGGGTTCAGGTTAACAATTCCCCAGTCGCCATCACCAGACATGTGGCACCCAATACGGCCAACAGCATAGGCCAGCATCATACCCGGGCCACCAACATCAAGCATATGTAGAGGTTTGATGCCATTCTTTTTCGCAATGATCAATACTGCAGCACCACCGCAGATTAACCCACCATAAAAAGTAAGACCACTAAAAGACAATAAACTTCCGATCGGATCCTGTACAAAGGTGTCCCAATGCTCCAGGTTATCAAAGATCTTTGCACCCAGAAAACCCCATAATGCAGCCCAAACAATCAGGTTACCCATCAGTTGGTGCGGATATTCTGTAACCTCTACAGTCTTCGGTTTATCAAGCTTATGCTTGTTCTTTTCCTGAATATCCCAGTATATGAACAGTCCGGCGAAAACAAGACCACCTAAAATATTTCCTTTGGTTGACAGTAGCACGGTCTGTGCGTCGTAAACAAATAAACTATAGTTGATCAGTGCATAAACCAGTTTGTATCCAATTAAGAATCCAAAAATGCCATTCATCACCATCTCAGAGGTGGTCGCTTTTTTACCGATCACATAAGTCCTTTTCCGGGGATGTAAAATCCCAAGCGACTCCTTACGCTGCATTTCCTTGGTAAATGCCCAATACCCGGCAATAAATGCAAGAGCAACGAAAACGCCAAATGTATTAAAAGGTAAAGGGATCTGAACACCGAAAAGATATTCTAAAAAATGCGAAACGGTAGGGAACATATAATAAAGTAGTTTATGCGAATATAGGATTAATGCTGTAAAACCGCCTCTGCTTCGGCAACTTCAACCTCACCGTGGGCGGTCATGGCTAACAGTTGAACTGATTTTAGCTCATTTACCATAACCGGATCGTATTTAGCCCTTACCTTCACATAGTTCTTGGTAAAGCCATGCATATAACCACCTTTCTGGTCATCCTCAAAAAGCACCTCCGCATCTTTACCGATCTGCGACTGGTAGAAAGCGCGTCTTTTTTTATCCGATAAAATGTGTAACATCTTACTGCGATCGGCACGGGAACTTCCCGGAACAACACCCGGCATTTCTGCAGCTTCCGTTTGCTCGCGCTCCGAATAGGTGAACACATGCAGATAAGAAATATCCAGGCCGTTTAGAAACTGGTAAGTATCCAGGAAGTCCTCCTGAGTTTCACCCGGGAAACCAACAATGACGTCAACGCCGATACAGCAATCTGGCATCACTGCCTTAATTGCCGCAACACGCTCTGTATATAGCTCACGACGGTAGCGTCGCTTCATCAGACCTAATATCTTGTTGGAACCAGATTGTAATGGAATGTGGAAATGTGGCACAAAGCGCTTTGATGTTGCCACAAACTGAATGATCTCATTGCTTAATAAGTTCGGTTCAATAGAAGAAATACGGATTCGCTCAACGCCTTCCACTTCATCTAAAGCCTTTACCAGGTCAAAAAACTTATCTTCCCGCTGGCCATTGCGGATCCCGAAATCGCCCAAATTTACCCCGGTTAACACGATCTCTTTAACACCGCCAGCAGCTACCTGCCTTGCGCGGTTCACCACATTTTCAATGGTATCACTACGGCTACCCCCTCTGGCAAGTGGAATGGTACAGTATGTACAAGGATAGTCGCAACCGTCCTGCACCTTAAGGAAGGTCCGTGTCCTGTCGCCAATAGAATAGGCGGCGATGAAATTATGATTAACCTTTTCAATGTTTTGCTGGTGAATAACCGCTTTCGGCTGTTTGGTCAGGTCGGAGATAAACTCCACGATTCGGAATTTTTCCGCAGCGCCAAGCACCATGTCCACCCCTTCAATCTCCGCGATCTCTTGAGGTTTCAACTGCGCGTAACAGCCAACAATCGTTACATAGGCATTGGGCGAATACTTCAATGCTTCCTTAACCACCTTACGGCATTTTTTATCTGCATGTTCCGTAACAGAACAGGTATTGATAACATAAACGTCTGCACCCTCGGTAAATTCTACAACCGAGTAGCCAGCATCTGTAAACAGGCGACCAATAGAAGAGGTCTCTGAAAAATTTAACTTACAACCTAATGTATAAAATGCAACTTTCTTCATTTCGAGTGTGCAAAGATAGGCTTTTTTCTATTAATTAGTCATTCCAGCGATAGCTATCCTGTTCCAAACCAGCAAGATCAATAACGCGGCTAACAACGGTTTGCGCCACCTCTTCAATGGTTTTTGGCATACTGTAAAAGGAAGGATTTGCCGGGCAGATAATGCCCCCCGCTTCAGTCACTGTTTTCATGTTGTTGATGTGTATCAGGCTGAAAGGCGTATCCCGAACGACTGCGATGAGTTTTCTGCGCTCCTTTAATATCACATCTGCTGCCCGGGTTATCAAGTCGTTGGAGATACCGGTCGCTATTCTTCCAAGCGTTCCCATAGAACTGGGAATGATAATCATTGTGTCAAACTTTGCAGAGCCTGAAGCAAAAGGCGCATTGAAGTCCATTTTCGAATAGAAATCAAAATCGTAATCATCATAAGCTTCATTACCCAGTTCAAAGCGCCAGACCTCTTTAGCATTATCCGACATCACCACCCCTACCCGCTCAATCTGTTCAGATAACAAGGTCAGACTATCCAGTAACAATTTCGCATAAATGGCACCACTGGCACCTGTTACCGCAACAATGATTTTCTTTTTTCTCATCAGTTAATATAGATACATAAGCTATGCCATAAAAAAGGGCCGAATACAAGTATTCGACCCTACATCTACCTATGAAAAACATACCCCCTAAAGGGTAAGCCCAAATGTAATTTATTTTTTCAATAAAAAAAGGCCGTTTAAGGAATATTTCACACTTTTCTTCCTATAATGAGCAATTATTCTAACGTATAGTAGAGTAACTCTCTTTACTCTACAAAATTCAAAAGCATATTTTCTCGTAAATTTGCGGCATGACCGATGCCACATCATCTAATTTCATTGCCGATAAAGTTTTAGAATTTATTGAGTATAGTACGCAAAACATCTTCCTCACTGGTAAAGCTGGAACTGGAAAAACAACGCTGTTAAGAAAAATTCAGGCCAGTACCAGTAAAAAGATGGCCGTTCTCGCACCTACCGGTGTCGCGGCAATGAATGCGAAAGGCACAACTATTAATTCCTTCTTCCAGTTACCCCCGGGATCCTTTTTCCCCGGCGACATCAGTCTGGAGAACCTGCAATCAGGTATACTGTCCATCCAATCTATGGTGTCTGAACTTAGCTATGGTAAGGAGAAAACAGCGCTTTTCCGATTATTGGAACTGCTCGTGATTGATGAAGTTTCTATGGTACGCTGTGATCTACTCGATGTGATCGATGCCATCTTACGGAAAGTAAGGGGCATTAATGAAGCATTCGGAGGGGTACAACTACTGCTCATCGGAGATCTGTACCAGCTGCCTCCGGTAACCAAGAGAGAAGAATGGACTTTTCTTAACCGCGCATATGCCTCACCCTATTTCTTCGATGCACAGGTAATCCGTCGTAATCCATTGCTTCAGGTCGAGCTCAGCCAGGTCTTCCGCCAAACTGAACCTGCATTCATCAACATTCTGAACGACATCAGAAATAACACCATTACGGAAACAAGCCTGAAGCTGCTGAATGAAAGATACGATCCGGAATTTAAAGGAAGTGATACACTAAATCCCATCATCATCACCTCCCATAATGCAGAAGCAAATGCGATCAACAAGCAAAAGCTGGAAGAATTACCCGGGCAGGAATACACCTTCGAAGGCGAAACCAGTGGTGCTTTCCGCGACCTGGGTCTGCAGGCAGAACAAACACTAAAACTTAAAGCAGGCGCACAGGTGATGTTCATCAAAAACGATGTGGGTGAAAATCGCAGGTACTACAACGGCAAGATTGGCAAGATCAAATCCATTTCCATCGACGCAACTGAGATCTATATCGCTTTCCCTGGCGAAGAAGATCTGCTGTTGAAGAAGAGCTCATGGCAATCTTTCGAGTACAAGGCGGAAGGCGATGAAGCGATCATGCAGCAACAGGTTGGTGAGTTTACGCAGTACCCGATCAAGCTCGCCTGGGCGGTCACCATCCATAAAAGTCAGGGACTTACTTTCGACCATGCCATTATCGATGCCGGTAAATCCTTTATCGCCGGACAAGTTTATGTGGCCTTGAGCCGGGTGCGTACCTTAAATGGACTTATCCTAAGATCTAAGATCAGTACAGAAAGTTTGCGTTCCAATCCAGAGGTAATCAACTTTATGAAACCCGCAACTGCAGAAGTGCTGGAAAGCACAATTACATCCGCACAAGAAAGATTCATACTGCAGCTGCTGCTAAAAAACTATACTTTGATCAGTGTTAAAGACGGACTGGAAAATCTGATCGACAATCCGGATCTGAAGAAAGCCAGTATGCCGGATCTTCAAAGCGCAGTCATCCAGATGAGTAAGTCCGTTGACGACCTANNCCTAAGTGTACTGCTCGGACGCTTTCATGGCCAGCTGCTGGCGCAACATGAAACTAGTGGCTTCGATCAGGAACAATTGGCAAACAGACTTGAGGCTGCATTCAAGTACTTCAGCAAAGAACTCACGCTACAAATTTTAAATCCGCTCAATAAAAATATACGTGTAAAGGCCAAAACGAAGGTGCAGCAGCACTTGCAGCAATTATTAATAAAATTCAGACAAACGGTAGAATACAAGACCTTTATGATGCAGCAATCAATGGCTCTCCTTCATACGCCCATTACGCCAGAAGCATATAAAACCTGGATCAGCAAACACAGGTCTTTGGTTCAGACTAAACCTGAAAGTCCATCAGGCAACAACAATTCAGTAAATCTGCAGCTCTTTTAGCAGCTTAAATATTGCGGAATGACCCCGGCGTCAGCTGCACGCTTTTTTTAAAGAAATTTATAAAATGCGGCAGCTCTTCAAATCCCAGACACCAGGCAATTTCCGAGATGTTCCAATTTGTATGCTTCAGCAATGCCCTGGCCTCCTGTAAAACCCTTTCGGCTATAAGCTGAGATGTTGTTTTCTCCGTTACTTCTTTCAGGGACCGGTTCAGGTGATTCACATGAATACAAAGGTGATCTGCAAAATCTGTTGGTGTACGCAATTTCATCTGCTGCATTGGCGACTCAATCGGGAACTGTCGTTCTAAAAGCTCAATGAATAAGGAAGCAACCCGAACTGCAGCTTTCTGTTTCCCTACCGGATTGGATTGTGCCGGCTTAAACTTCAAGGCGCTGTGAATGATCTCGAACACCAAACTCCGCAATACTTCATACTTGTAAACGTAATCCGATGAGATCTCGTCAAACATCCTGGCATAGATCCTGCGAATCTCCTGACGCTGCTCCTCATTCAAAGTGTAAACCGCATCCGCACCGGGTTTAAACACCGGATACTCTTTAAAATTCCCATATTGCTGGAAAAACGCTTCTGTGAAAATGCAGAAGAAACCGCTTTGTTCATCGTCAAGCGACGCCCAGTTGTAAGGCACCTGTGGATTTGCAAACAGCAAGGCAAACTCATCAATTACCACGGTTTTATCTGCATAGTAGATGTTGTTCCGGCCTTCAATAAGGCTGATCTTATAGAAGTCCTTACGACTGTAAGGTATTGGTTTAGCATGGCAGCCAACAAAGTCGTCCAGCTCGAAAACGTTAAAATGACCCATCTCCTTTTTCAGGTTCTCCGGTATCCAGTTTAATTTCGATTGGTAAAACTCCTCTATGCTCTGCGCTTTGTCCATCGTTCAAAAATACTTTAATTGTCGTTATCAGAAATATCCCTGCGGACCTCAACAGGGATATTTAGCCAATATTCATTAATTACTAAACGCAGTAGAAGTTGCAAAGTATTTCAGCTTTTCCATCTCGCTTTCTAAATTTCTGATCTTCTGCTGAACCAGATCGTAGGCATCATGACCTAAAAACAAGTGTAAAGGAGCTTGTTCAAGTTCAACTGCTTTAATAAACACATCTGCTGCTTTTTCAGGATCATTTGGCTGATTGCCGTTGATCTGTTCCTGGTGCATGAACTGCGAAGCGCGTACCGATTCATAAGCATCTATTGGTGATGATGGTGTCGCGAGCGATGAATCCAAAAAGTTAGTCCTGAAATAACCCGGTGAAACAATGGTCACCCGAATACCAAAAGGCTCTACCTCGGCCGCAAGCGATTCAGAAAGGCCATGAACAGCAAACTTAGTTGCGCAATAAATGCCGAAACCGGGGAAGTTTCCGGTGAAGCCACCTATTGAAGCGATATTGAAAATGTGCCCTGATTTTTGTTTGCGCATCTGAGGCAATACGTTCCGGATCACGTTCAGCATACCAAACACATTTACATCAAAGTTGCTTCTGCTTTCCTGATCACTCAGCTCTTCAAGTCCACCGACCAGTCCATAGCCGGCATTATTCACGACAACATCAATGCTACCGAACTTGCTTACTGTGGCCGCCAGCGCTGCTGATACACTTTCTTCACTGGTCAGATTAACTTCCAGTGGCAAGAAGTTCTCATGTTTACCCGCAGCATTCTCAAGATCAGCAAGGCGCCTGGATGTTGCTGCAACCCGGTGTCCCTGGCTTATTAATTTGTTAATCAATGTGAGCCCCAATCCCTTTGAAGCACCTGTTACGAACCATACTTTTTGATTTTCCATATCACTGTGATTTGATTGAAAACAAAGGTATTGTAATGCTCAGCCAGGCTTAATGCGGCGATCAAACCGATAGCTGTAAAAATCAAACAACTGCGCTGCGAAGCTGATTCGGCGACAGTCCGTACTTCTTTTTAAAGGAAAAGGAGAAATGCGAAAGATCTTCAAAGCCGACTTCCAAATAAACCTCCGTCGGTTTTTTCTGCTTTTCAGTTAGGTGATAATAGGCCAGCTCCAGCCGCTTTTCAAGCAGCCACTTCTTAGGACTGGTGTTGAAGAGCCGCTTGAAATCACGGTTGAAAGTTGAAAGACTCCGCCCAGTGAGGTATCCGAGTCTTTCGAGTGACATGTTAAACATAAAGTTGCGTTCCATGAAGTTCAGCAGATCTATTTTCCCGGGCACATCGAAATTGGCCAGCACAGCATCCACCTGCGGATCGATAAACCGGAGGATACTGATCGCTTCCGTTATCTTTAAGGAAGCAAGACTCTCCGGAAATGAACCTTCAACATAAAAGTATGGGATCAGGGAAGACAGGCAACTTTCCAGCAGCGGATGATTTCTGAAGGTAAAAATCTTACTGCCTGTAGGAGGTATTTTCTGTATTTGCAACTGCTCGTAAAATAGCTTCAGGCGCTCGGTTGATAGATGCATCACAACTGTTTTGTGGGGCAAGCCATGCTTTGGATAATTGATGATGGTTGCCAGTTGATTCCTGGGTATCAGGAAGATGTCACCCGCCTTAAACTCATAGGTGGCATCTGCCTGAATGATTTTGGTTTCTCCCGAAATGAACCAGACCAGCATATGATCTTTAAACATCAAATCCGATTTAAACAGTTTATCTTCATAGCTGGATAGCTTAATATCTTCGGTCAGGTATTTAGAAACATGGTCCATTACCATAAAGTTATTGTCTTTTAGCCGAAAACTATAATCTAAATGGCAGGCCAGTTACTTGTACACTCCAGGCCCACAGACTTTTAGCGTTTTGCTCATCGAGTGAATACCCTTGCACCCCCCTGCTTTCCAAGCCGTTCCCTTGCCCAATTGTACCCGAATCCAGTTCTGCAATGTCACAATCCTCACAGTAGACACCACCAATCTGATCGAGCATCGGACTCGTTGCGCACCAAATCGTTGTCGCTGCACCCTGCGGTATATCCTTTAGACCTGCCAGGATCTCCGGACGGATATTACCATCCTCAGTATAGTAGCCCATTTCTTTGAATAGTTCTATAGAAGCGTCCCGGCCCAGCTCGGTTCCATAAATCGTACCGGGGTGTAAGCTATAAGCACGAACCCCGAAGGCTTTTGCCCATTCATCCAGCTCCATCGTAAACAGATTACTAGCGGTTTTCGACTGACCATAAGCTACAAGCGTCTGGTATTCCCGCTGTTCGAAATTGGGATCTGCAAAATCAAAAGGTCCAAATTGGTGACCGTAGGAAGAAACGTTGACCACCCTTGCGCCATTCGCTTGCTTTAATGCAGGCCATAACCTTGCTACCAGTTGAAATTGTCCCAGGTAATTTGTTGCCAATTGCGATTCGATACCACGGCCATCCCTTTCCAATGGTACCCACATGATGCCTGCATTGTTAATCAACAGGTGCAGGGGGCGGCCGGAATCCACAAACTTTTTTGCGAAAGCATCAATAGAGCCCGGATCCATCAGGTTCATTGGTTCAATCTCTACCTTGGGAATGTACTTCAAGTTCAGCCTTGCCTTCTCAATATCTCTGGCTGGTACGATTACCGTCGCACCGGCAGCGGCAAGCACCTTTGTTGTTTCCAGCCCTATGCCTGTATTTCCACCAGTTACGATGGCGATTTTTCCTGTAAGGTCAATTCCATCAATCACCTCAATTGCTGTTGTTGTCGAACCGAAGCCCGAGTTCAAAGGCTGCTGTAGCGCGCCTTGATAATTGTTCTTTTCCATTTTTCTAATTGTTAAATGTTTAAGACAAATCTAGGCGCAGGAGAAATCCACAATTTTGTTCAGCGTGTCAATAAACTTTGTTCAGTCTGTCAACCCATAGAGAATGGACTCAAATAAATGAATGTTCACCACTAAAAACGAAAAAAGGCAGCCTTTCAGCTGCCCCTTCAACCTAACTCATGTCTTTATTTGATGAACAAACTGGCAATCGCATTAACATCAGCCATGCTTAATGTCTCATCGAATGCTTCAGTAGCAACTTTCTCCGAATAGCCAAGATTTCTAATATTCACACCACCTTGTGTGATATTTTCCTCGCCTTTATATACAGCGTCCACTTGTGGTACACCACTGTCGTTTGCCCCGGTGATCCAGGGTTTCAAAGCAGTTAAGCCGCCACCAGCGGGTGCCCGGCGCATCTGACGGATGTGTGAAGCATGGCGCGCCTCTACAGAGTGAATTTGTAATGCTGTTTGTAATACTCCCGGACTGGACATTAAATTGCCCGCCTGACCCTTATAGGCCCGAACACCCGTATCCTCAAGCGCCTGCGCAACCGCCAGGAAGGTCTTATAATCTGAAAACACGGTTGGAAAATTGCCTTTTGCCGTAAAATCGAAATCGGATGCGGTAAAAACAACTGGCTTTTTACCCATACCAGAGATTGCACCTTTTAACAAGTTTGCATGTTGCCACTCGTGTTCACGGATCGTCTCTATCGCGCCAACACCTGGTCCTGCGGGAATCAGGCCATTTGTTGCTGATCCAGTCTTATAAAAGAAATACTCCAGGTATTCCAAAGTGAGCGCAAAATGCAAAACGTTTTCAACGGCAACAGGAGCACTCTGGCCATACGCTTTATTGAACATGGAGCCCAATGAAAGTGGAATAGCAGCAGCGGCAATCTTAGCGCCAAAGCCGTAGAACTGCTTCATTGCTGCACGACGTGGACTCAGGCGTTCGTAGATGTCAGCATCTACTTTTTCTATCTCTGATAATAAATTTACAATATTCATGACTGTTGGTTAAGAAGGTAAGTTGTTAGCGTTAATTTCAGTTTTGATGTAAGTTTTTGCGATCGCAAGTACCTCTTTAGGTGTGCGTACCACATCAAGGCCAGTTGCATCTACAACTTCCATATTGGCGAAGCTGCCATTTTCAATCAGGTCACGGATCAATGCTGCATGGCGTGCTTCAACAGAAACAATCTTGCCTGCAAACGTCAGATAATCAGGCGATTTGATCAGTCTACCAGCGCCATTGTAAGCAGATACGCCCAGGTCTTCAAAAGCTTTTGCAGTACCAAGTACGGATGTACGCTCGCTGAAGTTGATGGAAGAAAAGTCGACTTCCAATGCGGGGATTGCTTGGTCGCCTAGTGCTGCTTTAAAGAAATCACGGTGAGCCAGTTCGTGATCCCTGATATCGGTTAAGAATACCTTCTCCGTTTCGGTCATTCCCCCAAAAGGTGTTTTGATCACAGCTTCATAAAAAGCGGCTTCGAGTTGCTCCAAAGCATAAGCATAGTTTAAGATGCCTATGTCGCCGGAGCCGAGGTCAACAGCGCCGGTAACTGGATCTACCATATTGTCGTCGTCTTTTGAACAGCCCGCTGCAGTTAATGCCACAACTGCCATACCTGCTCCGGCATAGCGCAGGAAGGAACGGCGCTGAATTCCTGATTCTAAAATGTCTTGATTTTCCATCATCTGATTTATATTGATTATGGAAAGATCTACGCAACAAGCAAGGCCCCGGATTCTGAAAATGGCTTTTTATTCAAAGAATATAAATTTCGTTTATCTTAGAGCCGTTTTTAAGCTCATCAATTAATGAAATCCAAGTTAACGCTCCTAATCACTTTCTTGTTATTACTAACATTCCATGGATCTGCACAGGTCTACAAAGAGAACATCGAAAAAGATTTCAAACACCTGAACGACCTGTTGCTTTCTGGAAAGTATGAGGAGGCAATGGACCTCTTTCCTGAGAGGATTTTTGAGGTCGCTTCACGTGAACAGCTTAGTGCAGCATTCAGCCTGCTGTTAAACAATAAAGACTTTAAGGCAACTATGCTGGACTATAAGATGCTTGATATAGAAATGCCAGAAGAAATTGATGGGTTATTTTATTCTGCTCTAAAATATAGAACAACCATGACCATGATATTTACACCTCCCGATGAGGAATCTGACGTCGATAAAGCAATCAGGCTTACCCGCTTTAAGGCTGCTTTTGCAAATGCTTTTGGATCAGATAATGTGAGCCTGGACGAGGAAACTGGTTTATTCACGATGACGCCCGTAAAAAAGTCGTATGCGATTTCCAGTAATGGACAACACACGTGGAAGTTTGTAAACGTTGAAGCTTCTCAGCGGCTTATAATGGAGAAATTGCTACCAAAGAAAATCTTGGATCGGGAGTTAAACTGATAGATCCCGCTGAGGAAGATACCTGTTCCACTCTTATACAAACTCCAATACTTTTCGAAAAATCATGAAGAAACTTATACTCGCGCTCATCAGCCTAAGCTTATGTTTAGGTGCCTGCAAAAAAGAACCGGTTGCCAACCCTGAACCCCAAGTACCGGAGGAAATTGAAAGCCCGGTTAATACACCTAAGTTCAAAATTTCGGCAACAAAGTATAAGCTTAGTGTATTTGAAGAGACACATCTGGAAATAAGCCGGAAAGGCTTCACATTTAATACGCCTTACGACTCCGTAAGATGGGAAATTCCAAATTTGTACAGACGTACAAGTACTCCCTTCGACTTTTTATTAAGTAAGTCGCACGCTTTCGCCTTCCCCGGCACTTACAAAGTCATGGTTACAACCTTTAAGGGTGGTTTAGGGATTGAAAAAGACTCCATCGAAATAGAGGTATTCCTACGCAAAGATTTTCTGGATATAAACTGGAACGAACCCTCAGATATACGGCTTACGACTTTCGAAAACGAAAGCAAAAATTACTGGCTTAACCTAACGTATTCAGCTGAAAAGCAAGCACATGCAACATTAATCTACTATCCTCTAGATATCGAATCGCTCAAAGACACGGAGATCGTTAAAAACGAATCTCGCTCATTCCTCTCAGATTATATCACGAAGCTGTATGGTAACAGCAGGTTCCAATTTGATGGAGAAGACATTATGCTATCACCTTTGGTCGACAGCTATAATTCGAGGTTTAAAACACCACTTTCTACCAGACAAGGTAAGCTTGAAGTGCCGGCTGAAATTTGGGAAACTCCTACGTCATACATCGCATTGATATGCGAGAAAAACACGCTAAACGCCAAACCCAATTATTTTTACACGGTTGTAGCGGAACCTAAATCTTCAAACAAGTAGCCGCTTAGCGCCAGGCCTGTAGCCACACTTTTAAAGTTATCACCCGAATTCAGGTTCACTTGCGGAAAGCGCTGANNTGAATAGCTTTTGAATGCTGCCAACCATAGATGTACCACCGGTTAAAAAAAGGCTGTCAATTTTGGTCGGGTCAATGTTATGCTGCGCCATAAAGGTATCCAGATAGGTCGCAATCTGGTCCACATTTTTAGAGATGATCTCCTCATATAGCGCCAAGGGGATTTCCTCATCGATGTCGATGTCCATCTGGTGGTAGCTAAACTGCGAGGATTCCGCAGCAGAGAGTTCAATTTTAGTATTTTCGATCGCCCTGAAAACAGAATAACCCAGATTGTTATCTATGAGCGTGATCAGATTTTTAAACTTCCGGTCCTTGCCGGAGAAATAGTAATAATCTTCGATATCTTTTTTGATCCTCGGACCATTAAAGAAGTTCATCTGCTCCCAGGAGCAAATATTGGCGAACAAAGATTTAGGCACCGTCAGGCGCTTACCCGGGGTAGCTTCATACTCAGTATACTTACCAAAATACGGCGTTCCCCGCTCCCACATGAATGCAGCGTCCAGACTATCGCCGCCGATGTAAATACCACCAGTGGCCATCATGTCGTTTTTGCGGTCCTTGCTAC
>DCLG01000096.1:20736-22873 GCA_002320935.1 Pedobacter sp. UBA1654
CGGCTACGAGTACATGCTCGGCTTTCTTCAGGCTGCGCTCATAAGCAAAGGCAGCCCCAATGGGTTCGAACTGGAAACGTACCTCAGTAAATCCGGCCAATTCAGCAGCTTTACTTAGCCGTGTCTGGGCCAGGGTATCTTTCTGCACATTATGGTCATCAAAGAAAACAGGTCTTCCGATAACAGCTTTTCTGCAGTCCTGGCCGATGAGCTGATCTGCCCGCGTTTTTAATTCCTTGATGATGATGGCCACCAGTTGGGCAGCATTGTACCTGGCATTCTGGATGCGCGTTTCGATAAAGCTACTGCGGGAAAGAATTTGTTTCACAGATTTTATAAAGCGCCCCTTCATGCCTTCTTCCAGGTAAGCAGAGATTGCATCCTCACCAACTANNTACAAAGTTCGGGCTGCCATCGGAATTACGGTGTTCATAGAAGTAGATCAGTGATGGAATAATGATCGTATGTTGTATTTCAGCAGTTTCCTCATTGTAAATCGCCAAAGCTGAATTGGTTGTTCCAAAATCGATTCCATACAAATACTTTTCCATAACGCACACCTTAAATTTTTAGGGAGGGCGAAAGTATCAAAAATTATTGCGGTTCCCGCAATGAATTGTCAGTAAAAAGCTCGTTTTTCACTTCCGACGACAATTGTATGAATCGTTCGTACTGCTTAAGTGCATCAGCAATAACCTCATTCTTGTTGAAATACTCAATATTATAGCCAACGCGGTTGTCTGCAAAATAGGTTTTGGGGATGTAAGTCTTGTTCCCCTCAGTACCCGGGATGTTTTCTTCGTTAACCAGAAACTCTGATATTACCCGGGACTCTGTCCGCACACCGTAAGTAAAATCCTCCAGCAGATCATGTTTTATGGTCAATGACACATCGGTGGGCCTTTCCTTAACACTAACCAGCGCAGTTACGCCCTTACCATTGAACTCAACAGCAAGTTCCTCCATTGCAACCAGAACAGTTCCGTGCATAAATTCATCAACCGCTTCCCGGTTTTTAAACGATAAAATACGTTTGAGCCGCTCCTTCCAGAATTCACCGGACCAATTATTTGCCGCGTGGGAATAATCCCTGGAATAGTAAATATCATCAAGTACCAGGCCTTTCACCAGGCTATAGCAGAACATGCACATGAGCAAAGAAAATGGCAGTGCCGTAATCAGCGTCATGGTTTGTAAGGACTGCAATCCACCGGCGTTCAACAACACAAGCGATAGTAGCGCCAGCATCACGCCCCAGAAAACCATCTGCCATTTAGGAGATTTCGAAGCATTGTTTGTTGCGATGTTGTTCATGACGAAAATCCCGGAATCAGCGGAGGTCACAAAAAATATAAAAATGATGAATATCGCCAATGAACTGCTGATGCTAGATGCAGGTAGCAGATCAAGAAACTTAAACAGCAATTCATCAGATCTGTTGGCCATACTACTCAGCAAACCGTTCGCAGAATTGCGATCGATCCAGGTGGCACTGTTCCCCAGCACGGTCATCCAGAGGAAATTAAAAGCTGTAGGAATGATCAGTACGGCACCGATGAATTCGCGGATGGTGCGCCCACGGGAAATCTTAGCGATAAACAGACCAACGTATGGCGACCAGGAGATCCACCAGGCCCAGTACAATATGGTCCAGTTGAAGTACCAGGGCTGCGTCTCCGGCTCGTAGGCATGTGTATTAAAGGTAAGGCTGAAAAACTGCGTCAGGTAATAACCAATACCTTCAGAGAGCGAGCCTAATAAGAACACTGTCGGCCCGAACATCAGAATGAACAAGAGGAAGCAAATGGCAGCAACAATATTCAGCTGACTCAAGAATTTCACACCCTTGTTCACCCCGGAAGTTGCTGAGAAGGTAGAGATTGCCATAATGATCAACACAATGGCGATCTGATATTTGAAGCCAGTGTCCGCCATCAGACCAACTTCCACGAGCCCGGCATTAAGCTGCACCACGCCGAATCCGAGGGTTGTTGTGATCCCGAAAAAGGTACTGCATAACGCGAAGGTATCAATAACGTCACCCGGTGTACCGTTGATCCTGTTTTTTAATATGGGATAAAAGCAGCTGCGCAGCGAAAGCGGCAAACGATACCGGTAAGTGAAATATGCGAGCGAC
>DCLG01000096.1:22918-27372 GCA_002320935.1 Pedobacter sp. UBA1654
GCCATAAATGGCCCAGGCATGAATCCCCCAATGGAAAAAGGTATAGAGCTGCGCATCTTTAGCCCTCCTGACTTCATTAAGATTTGCAAAAGTAGGATCAGAGAAATGAGCGATCGGTTCAGCTACGCCGAAGTACATCAGGCCAATGCCCATTCCCGCAGCAAACAACATCGATATCCAGGAAAAAAAGGAATACTCCGGTTCAGAATCGTTGTCACCCAGACGGATTGAACCAAACTTGCTGAAGGAAAGAAAAAGCAGAAAGAACACAAAGATGGTCACAGACCAAACGTAAACCCAGTTTAAATTAATGAATATCCAATCCTGTACAATCCCCAGATACAAAGCAGCTTGCTGTGGAAAAAAGCTGGAGATGAAAGTTATAGAAAGGATAAAGGCAAGACTTGGAATGACTATGCCTTTCTTAAAAGTAGTGTTAAAAGATTTGTGTTTGGTTGTCTCCATAGCAGATTCCGGGATTCCAGGTAGTCAATAAAGACAACCTTATTTTTTTTATAAAGTTTTAAGATCACCGGGATCTACTCTTAAAACCGAATGTTTAATTCCTGATCGGTAATTCTCAGATCCAGGGGTACAATACTACCGTCAAGTTTAATAAAATCGACCTTGTACGACTTTTCTCCTTGTAGCTCAATCATGTAAGTAACCCGCTTCACTGGCATAATATGCGTAGCGCCCCATTTGGTAAAATTTGCAGGATTGATGTCCTGAGTTGAAGTAAATTTAATATTTATCGTGTTGTTTGTCGTTTGGTAAACTACATTGTAATACTCTCCAGCGGAATAGTCTTCTTTCTTACAGCTAGCGAATGTTGCAGCGATGAGGAGTAACGTTAATAATTTCTTCATATAAGTTTTATTGAACCGCTGTCGTGTCCCTGCTTAGTTTTTCAAAACTGTGTCTAACCTTTGCCTTATGACCAGACACCTTAACCTGTAATTTTACAGGGCGCTGTGATCGGTTCGTAATTGTAGCTGCTGCGTCCGGTTGAATAATGGCCTTAACACCGCCACGGGCGATCATCAGGTTGTCCATCCCTTTTCTTTCCAGAAAGAGCGTGTCCCTGGATAAGTTCTGAATGTCGACATTAAAACCAGATTTATCTTCAAGCTCAATCAACATCCGGGACTGGCTTTCAATGGTTTCATTTATCGTCAGGGCATTTGCATCCCGGTTCAGTGTCCCACATCCGATGCCGATGAAAGGCAACAAAAACAACATTGCGCGTGTAGCGATTTCATTCTTCATATTCATTCCTCTGCAATATCAGGTAAAACCTGTTTTAATTTAAAGATAGGCTATTGGCATGATTGTTAGTACTTCGATGCAACAGATTTTAGCCATTCAAAACAACTATGCTTCTTGCACAAAATATTCGCATCAGCCGAATTCTGAAAGACACCTGGCAGGTGGATTTAATTATGATCGTTTCCTGCACTATCGCTTACATGATCCGCGAACACCTTATTGCCAACAACTATGTTATTCCTGCCATCATACCTTCCCTGCTGGGTACAGCAATCGCCTTCTTTATTGGCTTTAACAACAATCAGGCCTATGATCGCTGGTGGGAAGCACGAAGGATCTGGGGATCGCTGGTTAACGACTCCCGGTCGTTCGCACGTAGCCTCCTGAATTATGTTGAGGGTGATCCGATTACGGTGAAGCGGATGATCTACAGACACATTGCTTTCCTATACGCATTGAAGACAAACCTGCGGGGCGGAACCAATGATTGCAACGTCAGATATTTGAATGATGATGACAGACTGTCCATCCAGGGCGCCAGCAATTTACACAATGCGATTCTGAACCTGCAGTCGGCGGATCTTCAAATGCTTTCAAAAAACGGCCATATTGATGGCTTCCGTTTCATGGAGATCAACTCAATGCTGGTACGTTTTTCAGACAGCATGGGCATGAGTGAGCGCATCAAGAACACGGTTTTCCCAACCACCTATTCATATATGACGAAAGTCTTCATCTGGCTTTTTGTGGTGACGTTTACCCTGGTGATCAGCGAAAGCGCAGGTGTCGTGTCGATCTTCCTTGGCTGGCTGATCGGCTTTGTATTTGTTTCTACACAGATCAACGGCATGAACCTGGTTAACCCTTTTGAGAACAACTCCGCCAGTATCCCGCTCAACCAAATCACCAGGGGTATTGAGATCAACTTGTTGGAAATGATGGGCGCCAAAGACATTCCAGAGCCCGTTAAGCCAATCAACGATGAATACGTGCTGTAAGGAACGGTCCGGGCACTCGCAATGAAAAATGCTTAATTGAATACAATGGTCGTTACCGAACGTGGCAGCAAGCTGATGTCCCCTTTAAGCTTTAACTCGGCCGAAGGTTTTAGATTATCATCGGCATTCGCTGTGGTCACGTAGGTACGATAAGTTTTCAGGGACCTGAAGTTTTTCAATTCCGGGCGGACCTTTCTGGGGCTGTCGGTATAATTAACCAAAACCATGACCAACTGATCCGGTTTCCCGCTAAAGGCAGAGACCATCACATCCTGTGCCACCTGGACCGCATTCAGTCCATCATTACGACTGGTGTTTAGGCGTTGCATACCCGGACGTATAAAGTAGCTGTAATTGCCCATGGCCCAAAGATTTTTAGTAATCTTAAAACCGCCATCTGTGTACTCCGGGTTTGAAGGTTCGAGTGCCAGGAGATAATATCGGGTATCCCATTCCGCACTGCCAGGTTCCCAGGCATTCCACAATTGCCATGCGGTGGCGTTTCCGACCGTCAGATCCTGATTGATGACCTTCGCGAGGAACAGCGCACAATCCATCTGGCTACGTTTCTCTTTAGATCCTTCACGAAATCCATCGCCCAGCATGGAGTACTCAGACTGCCAGTAGTCCACCTTGTATTTGCTTGCGGTATCTGCCAGATTTTTCCTTACCGCCACCATGCTGCTATCGCCCTTATCCGTGAAGTAACTATGTCCGGCTACAATAGGCGGGACATGTTTGAAATTGCTAAAACTGTATTTGCCATGATCACTAAAGAAGTCCTGGATCTGGTTTGAAGCAGCCGAATTTCCGCTGTACAAATAAGTCAGCATGGCAGCTTCGGGCGCTAATATTTTGGATTTCAGACCTTTTTGCTGCAGCGATGAATCTAAGGCAGCCACAATCTTATAGAAGTCTGCGTTGGCCCAGGGACTACCCTCCTGAGTCGCTTCGCCAGGTTTATTGGACCAGTCCCATTGCGGTTCATTCACCGGACTGATGTAGTTGAAATGCAAGCCCTCTTTATCAAAATGGTTGATTACCTCCGTCAGGAAATCCGCATATTCGTTGTACTTGTCAGCTCTAAGATTTGCTTTATAATCTTTCTCTGTCTTAAAACCACGTCCATTTTTGGTAAACTGAACGGGCGGCGTATTCGAAAAAGCGATCAGGTTCTCCACGCCATAATCTTTCGCCTTTTGCAGGAACCAGCGGTAGCCAGCCTGTTTGCTCCAGTCGTAACTGCCGTCAGGTGCAAGGAAACACTCCACCCGCTTGCGGAAATCTTTGATTCCGCTGCTGTCCCCCTGCTCTGCCGTTCCACCGCCAATGTTAAATCGCCAGGCCGATAGGCCAATACCCAATGGCTGCCCATCTGGACCCTGCTTTTTACTGAAGAGTAGTTGCGCCATCTGCTCACGTTTGTCAACCGGCCAATATTTGCCAACACCCTCAGAAAACCAGCAGCCAGAAGCACCAAAGTTGTGTATGGTTTGAGCGCGTTCATTAGCATCTACTGAGATCAGCAATGTCTTTTCTTTTGCAACCTGTGCATTTGATGTCAATGTAAAAAGAAAGGCTATAGAAATAGATAAGTATATGTTCCTTGATTTCATCGCTGTTGCTGGCTTTAGGTTCACTAAATATAATACACTTAAAATAATGTAGAGCCAACACTAAGGTAAAATTAGAAGCATTGCTTTGAGGCACATCTTAAACCTAAAGATAATGAACGCGAAAATCAGCCCAGACCTGCAGAAGTTTATTGATAAGTTTGAACCGAATAAGTTTAAACTGCTTAGAACAGGACTTGAAATCCGAGGCATTCGAGACATGCCCCGAAATCTTACAGAAGCTAAAGAACTGATTAAACGATTGGACCTTAACCTCATCATTTCCCATAATGCTGAAATGCTGACTTACGGCGGCTTTGAGGTCCATAACAGATAGGTAATGGGAACATATACCTGATTCTTACTCTATTTTCCTAAATATTTTTTTAATACTCTCGGGATCAATGCTTTCCATATCTACCAACTTCAGTGATTTGACCATTTTCTGAGTGCCTATTTTATAATCCAGAAAATGCGGTGTTTTCAAATGGAACTGGTAGGCCGCCTTGTTGGCATACATTTCAACGATCCGGATCTGATTAGGATGATCTTTTTGCTGCATCGGAAAGATTGC
>DCLG01000096.1:27387-28200 GCA_002320935.1 Pedobacter sp. UBA1654
CAGGTTCAACTTCAACAGAAGCGGCTGCCTCAGTCTTTAGGATCGTTAGGTATTCCTCCAGGTATTGCGGAAATATCTCGATTTCAGCGATGCGCAGCATCATGCCACCATCCATTTTACTGGCCATTGTTTTAGGTTTAAGCCCTGAGTTCAGCGGTTGTTCTTTTCCTGAATTTACCTGTGCTTTGGATTTAAAGCTGGTGATCAACAGGATCAGAAAAATGAAGTTTATAATCTTGTAGTTGCGCATGGGTAAAGTGGTTTTTTTAGTAATCCAACAATCGCCTGTGGGTTTTCCTCCCGGAGATAAAGGTCCAGTTCGTCTTTCAGTTTAGAAAGATCTCTTTTGAAAATCGTTCGTAAGGTATCCGTAAGCATAATAGTTGTTTCTCTCAGATCAAATTAACATTCTTGTCTCACATTATGAAATTCAAGATCCTTTGTGCCAAATGCCTGCAGGTGGATGTCGGGAACAATTCATTAGATTTGTAATAGCATGAAGAAAATTGGATTCTTATCATTTGGGCATTGGTCGAACCATCCTGCGTACGCAACACGCACAGCAGCCGACACTTTGCTTCAGTCAATCGACCTGGCAGTAGCTGCCGAAGAGATCGGTATAGATGGCGCCTACTTCCGTGTCCATCACTTTGCCTCGCAGTTGGCATCACCCTTTCCCCTCTTATCAGCAATTGGTGCGAAGACCAGTAAAATAGAAATTGGTACGGGCGTGATCGATATGCGCTATGAGAACCCCTTGTATATGGTGGAAGATGCCGGCGCTGCCGATCTGATCTCCGGTGGGCGCTTACA
>DCLG01000096.1:28209-28491 GCA_002320935.1 Pedobacter sp. UBA1654
AGGTGATTGATGGCTGGCGGTATTTCGGTTATGAACCTGCAGTGGGACAAAGCGAAGCAGATATGGGCAGGGCAAAAGCCCTGGAATTTTTGGATAAACTATCCGGAAAGGGTTTTGCTAAGCCAAACCCAAATCCGATGTTTCCAAATCCACCAGGTTTGTTACGCCTGGAACCCCACTCCGAAGGACTGCGAGAACGCATCTGGTGGGGCGCAGCAACGAATGCCACTGCAGTTTGGGCAGCAGAAAACGGCATGCACCTGCAAAGCTCAACCTTGAAAT
>DCLG01000096.1:28502-40804 GCA_002320935.1 Pedobacter sp. UBA1654
GAAATTTGATGAAAGTGGTAAGCCTTTCCATATACAGCAGGCCGAACAGATCCGGGCGTACAAAGAAGCCTGGAAGAAAGCAGGCCATGAAAGAGAAGCCCGAGTGTCCGTAAGCCGTTCCATTTTTGCGCTGGTGACGGATGAGGACCGGTACTATTTCGGACAGCAAGGAAAAGGATCTGACCATTTTGGTTATATAGAACCTGGTACACGTGCGGTTTTTGGAAAAAGCTACGCAGCCGAACCGGATAAGCTGATCGAGGAACTCGCAAAAGACGAAGCCTTACAGGAAGCAGATACCATACTTTTGACCATACCCAACACCATAGGTGTGGAGTACAACATACATTTATTATCCTCAATACTGGAGCATGTGGCTCCCGGATTGGGTTGGCGTTAAATCAACAGCCGATCACTTTTTGGAAAGATCTTTAAGTTCTATGTTCCTGAAGTCGATCGGCTGTCCTTCGCTTTGAAGCGCGATAAAACCGCTTTTAAGCAGTATCCCATCCTTTTTGATTTTAGGATCATAGCGGTTAACGACATCACCACCGATCTGTGGCTTAGAATATTTCATAACGGTATCACCATTGATGATGTGGGTAATGAGTGAATCCCCTAAAACAATTAACTCCGCTTTCACCCATTGATCACCTTCATACGTTTTGGAACTGGAGTTGATGCAGTGACGCTCATCAACCTGGCCATTGTATACGACCTTGGTGCCAGGAGAACACATATTGCCCGTAGTACGTGGCTTCCCTTCTCCCAGCCCACCTAAAAACTGAAACTCCACAGAGATCGGCCAATCCTGTTCTTTGGGCATCGTACGCGGATCCTGCGAATGAAACATCACACCGCTATTTCGCAAAGTGTAATCCGGTGCCCCCTTCTGTAGCTCCCCTACAAAGCGGTACTCCAATTTGAGATGATAAAAGGAATATGGGACCTTGTAATACAGGTGTCCAAACTGATCATTAAAATCACCGTATTGGTCATAGCGAACCTTAATCAAACCATCTTCTACCCGGAAGGTATTTCCGAAATTCTCTCCGACTTCATGATGATGAATCTTTACAAACCAGTCCTTGATGTCTTTGCCGTTGAAGAGTTTAATCCATTTAGGATTATCTCCTGTGGACTTAAAAGATGCGCAAGTCGTGAGTACTAGTAGCGCTAAGATGGAGCATTTGAGTATTCGCATATTTGGTTTTTATTTGGCTGCCCTCAAAATACAAAAATTATTTATTTTCCGAACGCCGTCAGCATCAGGCAATACTAATCCATAATTCTGCGTAAGATTATTTTTTTCGTTGTCCTGGAGCAAAATGTTTAGCAGATTTAGCCCCTGTTTTTTTCTTCGCTTGTCCGGGAGGTACTTTACCGCTATTTCCCGCTGTTCTTGTTGTGTAACAAGAACTGGTAATCATCAATGCTGCAATAGCAAATAACATATACATCTTTTTCATGGCATCTTTTAAATTAATCAGCTGAAGATATCGATTAATTAGTACAGAAGATACCAGATCAAATTTAAAAGTAGAAACTCCAATTCTGTACAGTGATAGATGGATGTCATTGACGCTTTCAGAAACATCCGACAGCAACATGGATAAAAGGCATCACAATCAGAAATGATGATGGCTCATCGTTTTAACCTTAAAAGCTCTTGGTAGGGATTACCAACCAAACCCAACAACTTTGCAAATGCAGGTTCCGTCTTCAATCCTTGTCTTTTCAACTTGACGATTTCTTGTCTGAATTTCTCACCCTTTTCTACTAATACTTTATGCTCAATTATCATATGCTGATAAGCATTCTGCTGGAGGCTATCTAAGTCTTGACCGAAAACTTCAAATTCAAATTCTTCAATATAAAAGTTAGCTTTAGTAGCATTGAGCGCATCATTTTCGGTGACCTTGAAGCTTTTCATATTTTGAAAATTACAAACCAAAGCTTCAATGAACTGGTTTTTCTGCCTTACACAACAGATGATATCTATGTCGCTGTTTTCTATATCAATATTGAGTGGAATCGTACCAACTAGAATAGGATTAAACGTCGATAGCTTTTCCATGATCTTATGCTTGACTAAGATCTGGTAAACCTTCTGTTGCTTTTTGCTTCCCAACTTTAGAAAAGTAATGTCGAGAAAGTCTACAGTCGGAGATTTTACGCTTCGCATTTCGGGTCCTGGTAATTTCCTTCGCTTATCGAACTAATGTTTTGAGCCGACTTTGATTTTTGCCAGTTCGATAGCCTTTCTCATATCTGCGACTCCATAATCAAAAGGCAATTCAGGACTGCTGGCACGATCGGCAGATTTACGGATTATTTCCATAAGATCCTGGTTTGTAATTGTGGGATAAACTTGTTATAAACAAGCGAATAATCCGCACATGATCGGACTCCCATACGATGTGCCACTTCTAAATCTAGCTGTGCAGGTCGCATTGATTACACTAGCACCTCCACCCAGAGCCATTACATCAGGGTCGGAATGATCGAATCTGTTACGTCGGGGATGAATGTAGCCATAAACTTCTTAAATGTAAAGAGGGGTAGTATTGAGCATTATCAATCACAAACCCTCTTTATAAGATAACGAATATACGGTTAAATGTAGACTTTACATGTACAAATTAAGATTTTACCTCTACAAATATAATAAGTTTATTTCTTCGCGTATTTGTTGTATAAGTCAAGGTGAGGTTGTGTCATCATTACAAGTAGGTTGCCATCTGACTTCAAACTCATCGATATTGTACAATCTTCCTTAAACCACATATAAGAGGGTTTAGGTTCTCTCCTGTCAACCAAATGAGGTTTACCATGCTCGTCCATGAGCGCCTCTAATGTGGTCACAGCAAGGTCAGCCGGGCAGAGGAAGGTTACCCCTGCAACTGAACCGCCACCAGCATCGTAATTGATATATAACCTGTGACCGTCTTCAGGCAGTAGAAATACAGCCACTTTAGCGTTGTTGATAGATCTTTCCATACCATGTTTGTCAGCAGCAAAGCGTTCAGCTAAAACGCGCTGCTGTCCGAGGTGTATGTCGAACAGTGTTTGTTTGCCTTTGTCTTGGGCAAAAGAGGTAGAGACCGCGAGCAGCATCCCTACAAAGAGCGTATAAAGTCTTTTCATTGAAATAAAATTTCGCCGAAGATAAGAAAGTCCGGAAAAAAAATGAGACCCATAAGGTCTCTTTCAAATTGTTGGTCATACTTTTTACCCGATCTTTGTTCTTGTCGCTGTAGAAAGACCCTTTGATCTGGGAGAGTTCACCAATGAGGTGCTTTCCAATGAAAGTAATTTAAATCTTTAAAGATTACAAAGCCCGGTACGAAGAGGAATTCGACCAAGTTATTCCAGACAGCTTCGACCTTTCAAGTGCCGCTGTTAAAAATCCATTTCTTCTCTGAAGCGCACCATTAGCCTGGACAGGAACTTCCAACTACAGGTGTTGTTTACATTGCGCACCCTATCGGCGGAGACGTTCAAGGTAACGTCCAGAAGCTACAAGAGATCTACAGAACAATTGCTTTGCAGAATCCCTTTGTGACTCCATCCATCCCTTACATTGCATCCGCGCAAAGCCTTAAAGATGAAGTGCCAGGAGAAAGGATCATCGGCTTCAACCACAACCACGAGTTCTTTGCACGCAACATTATTGATGAGGTTTGGTTGTATGGACCATGTATCAGCCCGGGCATGCAAGTGGAGATCCAATGGGCTATGAACTACGGGATTCCGGTGATTTCGAAAAGTAAAGGAACAAAAATATATTCCAAGCTTGAGAGGTCTTAAAAATCTCGCAAGTTTGTCTCGGAAAACTGCTACATTTATGCATATAAAACTAACGCTATGAAGTCTTTAGAAGATTTTACCATTACAAAAGAGACATTTAAAGAGGTTTGTGATTACGCATCAGAATTTTTCACTCCAATTTTCATATTTAATGCTGCCATAGTCTTGCCATTTTATGTTCCTTTTCCTGAAGGTGCACAATCTCTTAAAATCGTCCCGGATTTGCAATACTTTGCATTTATGAAGTTTAGAAAGATTGACTACGAGGTAGCATGTGTTACGCCAGGATTAACCAACTCGCTTTCTGTGCAAGGAATACATGATAATATCGAAACGAGAAGTTTTGTCGAAATGGCGTTTATAACCGTAGAAAACCTTCTTGATGAAAGTACACGAGCTAAACTAGCGGGACAGATTATGAATGTATTATTAAATCATCTGAATAAAACCCTAACAGCATTTAGTTTCTTGTCAAACAACACTGGAGTATATCCAATTACTAGAAACATGCTTCCTTATGTCACCATTAGTCAAGTCTTGGACTGTGTCAATTTTGATGTAAAAAAAGTTATTCCTATTGCAACAAACACGTCGTACGAAGCCGACATGATGTTGAAAGCTATGAAGATAGATGACAACCATGTACGTGAAGTGTTAGCATACGAAAGTGAATTAAAGGCTCGTTTTCAAACGTCTGAGTTGTTTGCATTCGACGCATTAAGGCATTTTAGAAACGGTTTGCTGAAAGAATCAGTAATCAGTATAAATACAGCTGTAGAATCATTTTTATTTTCAATATTCATTGAGCTCAAGATCGTTGATGGTGTTGTGGAAGAATCAGCAATGCAGAGTGCGGCTGACATGAAGCTCCACAATCTTTTTAAACATGAAGCGCATCTAAAAGCGAGAATTGGAGGCACCTGGGAGACTTCTGGCGAAGAATCCGAATGTGCAAGGTGGTATTCATCTGCATATTCATTACGAAATAACATTGATCATTCTGGTTATGAGCCAAGTTCAGCTGAAGCCTATAATGCCTTAAAGGCAGCACTTCAATTTCGCGAGTACGTTTTTAACTTGATGACAGATCACCATGGCACGTACAAGTCAGTCTCGGATAACCTAAACAGGTTTTATAAGTTATCCAAAAAAACATTTGCAACTACTGTATTCGAAACCGAGCTCAGTTATGATGATGAAAAAAGAACAAGAGTATTAAATAAATCTCTCGAACTAGCCCATGAGTTAATTCTTAAAGAAGAAAACCCGGAAGAAAAAAATGAGAACTAATGTCTCTCAAGAACCCCCGCTGATCACCGCAAAAAACGCTAATAAATTTCAGTGATTAAAGTA
This sequence comes from Pedobacter sp. UBA1654, assembly GCA_002320935.1. GTDB lineage: Bacteria > Bacteroidota > Bacteroidia > Sphingobacteriales > Sphingobacteriaceae > Pedobacter. Next base: position 33,666 of record DCLG01000096.1, read on the forward strand.
TATACCAGATTTTTAGCGAAGCCAAATAAATTTTCAAAAATTTCCACTTACTGGCTATTCATTGGTAAAATCAGTTCCTGCCTGTCATTGATCACGCCCTTGATCACTGCTGAGTTTACCTCAATACCCACACGATAAACTTCCATCTTCTCATCCGGATATGGTCGGCACAAACTTAGCAGATCCGCAGGGGAAATATCCTTTGACAACCAAAAAGGTTCTGTGTATTTATCCAGGATCACCGGCAGGCTATGGCATTTTTTTACCGCCAGAATATCTTTCATTAATCCGTTGCAAAAACGATCAATTTGCTTTCGGCCGATTAGCTGTGCGTTGTTAATCCAGATACCCAGTTGATTAGCACATTGCCCTTTTAAAATATTTCTGAAATCCATATAAAGCGTACGAAGCCTGGATAAAATTGGAACAGCATTAACCAATCTATCTGCAATTTCTTTATCCTTTGAGCATTCTCCTGTATCTTTTGCCACTCCACATTCTGGGTTTATTACCAGAATCCTGAATTTTCTCAATGACGGAATGAAACCAGTCCAAACAGCGGGCGCAGTTACCTTTAACGGGTCAGGATATGTCCTATTCCATTTATGTATATAATTTAGGAAGTTCAAGTTGAACCACCTTGTAAACGACCGCTCACAACATTTTATTCCTATTTTCTCCAGGGACCTAAACATTGCGGTAGGGTTTATTTCCAAACCGCACATGTGTCGGATTTCTCCAATATATCTATTGTAATCTATACGTGCAGTTCTTCCTATTGGAGGTATTCCGTTTGCTAAATATCTATTTACCGTGCGCCGGTTGGTTTGTGTTTTCCGGGCAATATCAGCAATGCTGTGTCCCTCTGATTTCATTGTAGTCATCTGCAGGAACTTCTGCTCTTTCTCCGTAAATCCAAAGGAAACCTCTTTGTTAACCTTTATCATATCTTGGAGGTCTGAGATTGCTGTGCTGGATCTTTTTTCGAAGTTGGTAGCTTCAAAAATATTTCTATAAATCTGTTTCAAATGCCTGTACTCATGCCTAATTTCTTCCTGGATAGCATCACTCAGATTTTTAACCAGGTGGAATTTATCCGCTATTTGTTTTGCTTCTGGTAACGCTTTTTTGATGGCGCTTGCATACGAGGTTGATCTGTCTCGAGTCACATACTTGATCTTTTGATAGCGTGTAAGCCATTCCACTACATCGCTGGAATTCCTGCTATCTATTAGGTCAATGGGGCGGCCAGTATCAGCATTGACGATGATTGTTCCATAATCCATTCCCTTTCTTTTCGCCCAATCATCAATACCAATGCAGAGTAGATTGTCGTCCACTGAAATTTCCATTGATTTGATGAGCCTAAGACAAGTATTACTGCTGACAGGGATGTTCATCAGTTTAGAAAAATAAGAACCTTTATTGGAAGATACCTCAATAAGGAATTTCTTCAAATATAACGACGCTCTGCTCGTGCGCCTGCAGTAAGAACCGGTTAAATCGCTGCACCGTTCTGAGAATATTCGCTTTTCGCAACGAGGATTTTTACACGCAAAGCGACGTGTTTTAAGAATAATGAGAACAGCATTTGCTGCGACCGGCAGATCCGCTAGGGTTCTCAAATAGAAAGAGCGTACACTGCGGCTGCTTTTCCGACAGCTAGGACAATGAGAACGTTTCTCCACTCTCCTTGCAAATAACCGGATTGTTGTACCACTAATTTCCCATCTATATATTCTAGTTTTCTGATCCGCATAGAATGAAGATATAAAATTTGACTTAGACGTAATGCTTGAATTCACTGTTAAAGTATCTGATCGTCAATGACTTGATATGATTAAAAAACAAAGATAAACAAGGATTCTTAGAGGATATTATCTTGATTACGGGCAATTTATCATCATAGTTGCCAGAGAGAAATTGCATCAAATTTGGCGAAGAACCATTTGTATTTACCGATTGCAGCTAGCCCCTGGCACAGGTAACAAAAGTTCTCTATATTTAAATAGTGCATAGTCGTGAAAATATTAGGATCACATAGGGTACAAGTATTTTTCCGGAGTGTGAGGGTACAGCACGTAATACAAAAAAGGAACAGTCTCCGACTGGGTCACTGGGCAGGATCAATATAGGTTTCATGGCACCAGAGAGAAAACTTACTTGACGAGTTTTTTCAATTTTTCTTTAAGTCCCTTGATCACAGCCGTGTTGGCTTTTGATAACTGCTCCAAGTGCTGGATCCGCAAATTGATCTTTTCCAACGTATATTTCCTGTTCACCTGATCGGTAGTTTCCTTGGAAACCTCATGCTCATTTTCGTATGCATCAATAAAAGAAGTCAGATCGATGTCGGTCAACCGGGCAATGACCTGGGTATCCAGGCCACTCTCTGCTAAACTGCCATATTTCAACCAATTTTCAGTTTCAGAATCCCTGGCCAGCTTGCTACATTTATCAATGGCAAATTCAATGCATATCCTGGCACTTTTATCAACGCCTTCGGCAAATCTTATCCATTTGGCCTGCTCTTCATTTACTGCAACCGAAAGATCTTCGTGTTCAGGCACCTGGTGATAATAAAAATTCCGCCGTCGCTCGGGATCAAGATCCTCGATTAGCGAAAAGATACGCTCGAAACTTTCAAACGGACGCTGCCCCGAGGGAAGCTGCCACCTGTGCTGCCAAAACCTCAGGATGGTATCAAAACATTTCTGCNNCTTCCAAAATTTCAGCCCGGACCATCTGGTCAGCAATATAATGGCACATCCATCTCCCGAAAGTATCCACTCCCGGCTCTAGGCCAAGTTTATTGACCAGCTGCTGGCCCAGTTTCAGAACTGCTTCTTGCATAGTTGACTTCTCCATTTTCATTAATTAAAAACATTTTGTGTTTGGCCGGTTTATATCCAGAATGATCGGATGCGCCGCCATATTTACTATAATAACTCCTGTCCAGCTGTACCTTTAAAATCAGGTTGGCCCCGTAGGTCCGGCAGATTAGTTGGATAAACCCAAGGTTACAGCTAAAGCGCTGCCCAGATTGGTCGGCCTGGTCATTCCGATCGATGATCTCACTTACCCAGCTCTGGGCCATGGCCAGAACTTCATCATTGTCACTGACCCTATACATTTTACCGTCCCCATATGCTTCAATCCCCAGCTCCTGGATGATCTGCGGTCCAATAGAAATTGGAGGAAATAATAGTTCCTCAGCAAAAGGATCAAACCCGTCTAGCCCTTTGGTGATCTCACTTTGGTAGAGCCACCCCCTGAGTTTAAATGGTGCTGAATCCACTTCCATATCTTCCTCCAAGTAGGAAGGTAGTTTAAAATCATGGGTATCACCGCAGGTATCCAGCGCATTGAAAAGTGAATCGGCAGTATCGCTTGAAACCAGTGCAGAGCTGATGGAGTAGCTTTCGGTGAAACTGTCCTTTCTTTCGCTCCACCAGCCCTTCACATTGATCCATCTTTCACCATCCCTTTCATGAACGATCGAGTCCAGGTAATCCTGATCACTAAGCTTATCCTCCCATTCCCTGCTGAGTACATCGGATACCCATTGTGGCCGCTTTAGCGGCAAAGAATCCCGCTGATCGGACAACCAGGTACCATTTCGAAAGGTCAGAAACTGGCTGGCAAGCCAATTTTCCCAGCGCTCATCATTCCAGTCCGAGGAAGAGATGACCGGCATATGCTTGATCAGAGCACTCCCAACCACCATCATGCCGTGATAAGAATGATAAAAATCCAGGTTATCAGCCCTTGGGAAGCTGGTTTTACTGTAATGGGTACTTTCGGACCTGGAATTGCGGTTCCAGATTGCCACTCGTGGGTCATTGTTGTAGCCGCCCTCGGTAATTCCCCACTGATTGACCACAACATCGGCGACAAGGTCCTGCACCTGAGTTTCCGACACGCCAAAGATCCGGCCCAAAGGCGCAAACCAGTAGCGGTCGAAATCATAGCCAAAATGGAAGTCGATGTCGGTGGGCAGCTGGCCCAGAGCATGCAGGTAACTGTCGGTAGTAAAACCATATTTTTCCTGGCGTTCCCCTACCGGAATTCCGATGCCGTTAAGTTCGGTCAAGGTATCAGCGGAATAGGTGCCAGGAAAACTTGCCTCTATATTCTTTGCCGCACCTGCCGCTGCGATCTGGATAATGAGGTGCTGCTGTTTCAAACCATACTCTATAAACAGCGCGCTATATTCCTTTAGTTGACCAGGATCGCTCGCAGAAATCCTGAAAATGGCGATGAACAGGTATTGGCTGGCATGAAGGTTATAAAAAGGAAAATTCTTGCTGCCAAAAGCGCCCACTTGCCCCATTTCCAGCCAGCTAAAGAGGTTTCTTATCAGCTGTCCATTTCCAAAATCGGCCATTCTTACAATGCAGTGGCATGCCCTCCACCTGGTCTCCCGGCAAGGGGATCCTAGCGCTGACCATAAATATCCCGCAACCCCCTGGCTCAACTCGGTATCGGTCCGTAGCCAGTCGCCCCATTGGCCATCTCCATAATCCTCGTCCAGGTGCAGCTCAAATCTGCCAAGGGAATAATCCAATACAGCCTTAGCTTCGCTAACCGGGATACTCGCCGAAGCAGTCCTGGCAAAACCGAAGAACACCTCAGCCACCGCAAACTCAGTGCCCGAGGCAAAACCCTCCAAGATCCCCTCACTCAGTGCCTGGGCATTGTTGGGATGGGAAGGAAGCGATTTGAGGAAATAGTCAAAACTCCAGTAGCTTGTCAATTTTTCGCAATACTTCCTGCCAAGGCCTTTAACCACTCGAAGGTAGCCACGCTTAAAACTTGCCGTATTCAGCCAAGGGAGCGGCAGCAGTTCAAAAAGCGTCTGGAAATCATAATACTCGATAGAATCACACAGCTCCATTGCGGCAATAAACCCGAGCAGTTGATCTGCTTTGAGCTCACCTATGGCCCACTGCAAGAACGGTGCACGGCCGTAATGCTCGTTACGCTCCTGGGCATAGTGTTCAAAACGGGACTTAGCCTTAGAAAGTCCCACAGGACTTAGCAGGTCCTCATCACCCATTATATCCGCCCAAGGCACTACGGTACCAAAATCAAAAGTATCGGCAACTTTATCCTCCTGCTTTGCAGTATTCACCGACAGACAGGCCGTGACCTTGTCCAGTTCTGAGCATTTAAGGCCATTTGCTTTACCAAGCTTAGCAAGGTCATGCCAGTAGGATGCACTGGTATTCTCCTTTCTGAACCGGGCTACCGTATCCTTGAAAATAACTTCCTTGTCGGAATCAGATACACCAGTTATGGCTAAAAAGTCCGCTATGAGAAATTTTAGCGGTTCCAGGTGCAGGAAAGAAACCATTGACCAGAACAGCAGCGCCTGTTGTGGCTGTTGCCGGGCAAGTTCCATAATAAGATCAGCTTGCATCCATTCAAAGCGTCCAACATCACGGTCCCGCCACCTGCTCACGGCCGCAATACCGCCGGTAGTGGACAGCCTGGCCGCCAGCTGAACCGCCTCGCCCCTGCTCCAGTGCTTCTCTCTTTTTTGTTCACCGACCACTTCCGCTACACGGATAAACCGGTAGGAAAGTTCATCCCAATTTTCTGATTTCCCCTCACAGCTGCGCGTGGCAAGACCCACGATCGCCTCCCACCTACAGCGCAGTTCCTCGCCGAACTTGGAAACGATACCGATCGCATCATCAAAATAAACACTGGCATCCTGCTTGGAATTCACCAGTACAGCACGGGCCAGGTTAATGTATCTTTCCGCCAGTTCTTCGGGTCCCTTGTCGCCGAGTTTCTTGATCAGCTCGTAGGCATATCGTTCCAGCCCACCACTGAGCGGCTGAAGGTGTGTCAGCCGATAGCTGGCTGACACCGCCAGTAGCCAGTCCCCCAACTTCAGCGATTTGGACTGTTGCAGGTGAGCGCTAAAAAATTCTTCTATCTGTGAGGTAGTCAGCTGCCGGGCAAAGATCAGCAGGTCTAGCTTTAGCTGTGCAATCTCATGCGGCAAGGCATCATAGCCCTTGTACCTCCCCGAGAGCGCCTTTTTTGACTTGGTATCCGCCTTTTCTATGTCTTCTAAAATCAATTGGCCGGCACTGGCCAGAACCTGAACCTTCAGCATATACCATGGGAGCAAACCTTCAATGATCTGAATAAAGTCTGTTTTCTTTTGGTTCTGCTCATAACTACTTTTTTCCTTTTTTACCTCATCGCCCATGATTTCATCCATGCTTGGCGATTCAATTCCCTTTAAAAAACACCTGATGGCCAGGCTGCGCATGAACAGTGTCCTGGCAGTAGAAGAATGATCATCGGTGACCATGCGTTCGGCCCTTACCGGAAAATAGTGTCCGAGAACAAAGAGGACATCAGCTTGGGAAAGGTTACGATAGATGCAGCATTCAAGAAACGTTAATAGTTCCGCTCTCATCGGCCGGTTGATGTTGTCCGGGATCCTGATCCTTGCTTTTGGATTAGTCAGTTTGGACAGGCAGGCAGAAATTAGACCGGTCTGGGGAACGTGACCGATCTGAAAAAGCTCGGCTGTAATCGCAATCACGCAGTGCACATTATTCTTCCACAGCTTCAACAACTGTTCTAGCACATCAAAGTATCCCTGACCAATAAGATTTCTGGCCAAATCGCCCACGATCCTGAACACGGCCTCCTTGGGGTTCAAGTGGTTCAGAAATGAGGTGCATGCCTTTGCACCATCAAGTCTAAGCTTGGCCAGTGCAATCTGTAGGACATCACCGTCCTGGAGCAGCTCCTCATGATCTTGCTCGTCGCCATTTTTGGAACCTTCGAAATAAATGGACAGCCAGTTCAGTGAGGCCCTAAGGTATCCCCTTGCCTCTCCCTGATATTCAGGGAAACCCGACAGCAAAGCTGCCGAGTAAATATTTTCGGAACCCGTCCAGCTGGAACTCAATATCCTTTTGAAAGCAATTTCCCTCACCTTTTCCCTACTTTGAACATGGATCAGCAGGTCTAAGTTGGCCCGGAGCAGGCCGTTCTGTCTTTCATCGCCTGCCACTTCCTCGCCCGCCCGCATGGCAAGTTTTACCGCATCACTGACTCGATCTGCTTTCAGAGCCGAGCGGAAGGCAAACTGCAACCGGTAAACTCTG
>DCLG01000073.1 GCA_002320935.1 Pedobacter sp. UBA1654
GACAATTGTTGTAATTACAATGCTTACCAAGATGTGCTATTCTTCGGGATAGCACATTTTTTATACTTGATAGTTTTTATCTTTGGTCATGAAAAAACTCAGATCTACACTACTATTCTTGTGCTTAGCAGCCGGTCTGGCAGCTTGTAAGAAAACAAACAACAACAATTTTGATGTTGTTGCGCAGCTAACGGCAGATACGACTGCAATACGTGCCTACATGGTTGAAAACAAAATTCAGGCAATCAAGCATGAATCTGGTGTATTTTATCAGATTATTACTCCGGGTTCAGGCAATGTTGAATATAAGCCGAGTACAACGGTAACGGCACATTATGCCGGACGTATTATGGGCAGCTCTAAGACTTTTGAAACTACTGAAGGAAAAGATGCGATAGATTTTCCTTTGGGAGGCGTGATTCCCGGGTGGCAGATCGGTGTACCAATGATCCAAAAAGGTGGTACCATCAGGTTGCTCATTCCTTCTTATTATGCTTACGGCCACAGAGGACAGGGACCAATCCCGCCAAACTCTATTCTGGATTTCACCTTAAGCCTGGTAGACGTAAAATAAACCACTGAATTGCGCAACTTATCTGGACCTGAAGAGTTCCGGATAAGTTGTCTTTAAGGCCGATACGGCAATCTCAATCAGCTGCAGATTAACAAGCTGGTGTCCATGCTGCACTTCCACATTAATGTAGGGAATATTCTTTTGCATTGCATAGAGCGACAGGGAACCATCATCTGCAGCATCTTTACTTTGCAGAACCACATTCACATCCCGTTTCTTAATCTCATTAAACAGGCGGACATCTGTCACCAGGATCAGGTCGTCTGGATCCATATTGAAATTGATGTGCAATGAATCTGCAACCAACTCCAGTTCATATCCTTTCAGATAAGAATTGATGCCAAATCCCCCATCAGTGTTGTTGTGCAAGGTGAACAGATAATTTGGTTCTCCAGGGTTGTAGAAATTAAGCATCATCTCCGCAGCAGTAACCAGGTCTTCACTTACCGTCTCATCATAAGCCCCGTAATATTCAAGCCCTTCCATGATACCGTACTTGGAGTAAATTTTATTTGGGTCAATCTGAAACTTTCGGCCCTGATAATTGAAGCTCAAGTTTCGAACATCACCGTATTGGGAGTCATATACACTGCCCCCGCTGAAACGTATATACTCAAAAGCAGCTTTAACTCCGGTATCCTCGTTATCATGGATTACTAAAAAGTTCACATTCGGCTTGCCATAGCTATATTTTACCATTTTAAGCGGCAGCGAATGCATCTCCAGAAAGAGGGTATCCATTTTCAATCCATCGAACACAGGTGGATGTTGTGCATAAAGCTTACCTGTATTCAAAGTCAGCAATATAAATAAGTGAAGTGTTGTGGTAATTCTCAGAATCATTTACCGTCAATTAAATGTTTTACCAGACGCATGCGATAGCAATTCATAGCAGTATCGCCCAACTGCGCAACGAGCTTGTAATTGGCGATAGCCCCAACAGCTGCACCAATTACAGGAATCAGCTGGGCCATTTTTGCCAGATCAATATAGTCGCGATACTCCTGTTGAAAGCTTCGCCAGTCAAAATCTTCAGCTTTTTCAGGTAGCGAACTGGCAAACTCCTCCCAGTTTATGATGTGCTGAAAAACTTCATTTCGGCGTTGCTGACTGGAGAATGCGAGCTGAAAAATATACAAGATGTATAAGCGCTCACGATAATCCTTTACATCAAAGCCGTACAAGGCGGCAACATCAAATAGTAGCTTCATTTTTAGGCCAATAAGGACGGGAAAGTCGGCAAGCCCCATTAGTAAACCTCCGGCCCCGGTTACGGCGCCTTCCAGTGATGCGGTTTTCTGATAGAATGCAATCTGGTTCTTGATGTAGGCTTCCCGGTATAGCAATGAACCGTTGGTCATCTTTCGTCCTGTGGTATATTCCGCACCAAAAAGCACAGCTTTGAAGAGCTTCTCCATAGTCACCGTTATGGCCTTGTGTACTTTCTCCGGTATGTAGCCATTGATTTTATCCTGTAATCCTTTAGATAAGCGATCCGTAAACGAAGGTGCACTGGTCATTTTACGATGCCAGAACATGAGTTCAGTACGAACAATTTCATCGTAGCTATTTAATTTGTTATGCTGCATATTTCTGCCCTTAAGCTATGTAATATTTTTATCTTACGCATTTACAGGCGAGTATAAATTTGTTACTTAGGTTATATATCCTTCAAATTTCATGCAAAGAAGAAAGTTTTTAAAATCTGGCGCACTTGCGTCTCTAACGCTCGGTACGCTGGCAAGTGCATCATGCAGCAGCATCATAGAAGGCACTAACAATGCTGGCAAGTCCGAAAAGACCATTCCTGACTTCGAATTATCGGAGACAAGCATAACCTTCTTACAGGAGAAGATGGCCGACAAATCACTGACTTCGAGATCTATAACTGAACTTTACCTACAACGAATTGAGGAAATCGATAGGAAAGGTCCTCAGCTAAACTCGGTTATTGAGCTTAATCCGGATGCCTTAGCCATCGCAGATGCCATGGACAAGGAGCGTGCAGCTGGCAAAGTCCGCGGTTTAATGCATGGCATTCCAGTATTGATCAAAGACAATATAGATACGGCAGATAAGATGCATACCACTGCAGGTGCACTTGCACTGGCTGACAATATTGCCTCAGCGGATGCTTATATCGTGAAGCTGTTACGGGAATCAGGGGCCGTAATTCTCGGAAAAACCAACCTGAGTGAATGGGCAAACTTCCGGTCCTCCGATTCTACAAGCGCATGGAGCAGTCGCGGTGGACAAACAAAAAACCCGTACATACTGAACCGGAATCCAAGTGGTTCGAGTGCCGGGTCAGGAGCAGCTGTAGCGGCAAACCTTTGTGTCATTGCTATAGGCACAGAAACAGATGGATCTATCGTATCACCGAGTTCAGTATCTGGAGGGGTTGGCTTCAAGCCAACCGTGGGTCTCTGGAGCCGAACGGGTATAATCCCGATTTCCAGGACACAAGATACCGCCGGTCCTATGGCACGCAAT
>DCLG01000004.1:0-202 GCA_002320935.1 Pedobacter sp. UBA1654
AGGTGGAGGTGATCTGTAAACCGAATAACCTTGCGCAGCTGTTAAATATCAAACTGCTGGACTATGATACGTCGATCAAACTCGCTTTCGATAAGATTGAACAAAATCAGGTATTATCCAGCTGGAAAGATGCGCAAACGAGCGACTTATTCAAGAACAGTCTTACGCACTACCTTGATGTTCCGGTTAATGGTTGTTTTAA
>DCLG01000004.1:217-9798 GCA_002320935.1 Pedobacter sp. UBA1654
AACAGCAGGCCACCATGCCGGAGCTTGCCTTACAGCGAATTTGGGCGATTGGGGGCAAAACAGGCTGGTATTACGGCCGTTGGCTCTGGGAAATCAGGGGCATTATGGACCAAATGGTCGGTGGGGTAGGTATGCGCCGGGGGCGTAAGAGCCATACTGAGATCTTCGCCGGGGAGTCACTGGATTTCTGGCGGGTGCTCATCGCCAATAAACAAGAAAAGCGCTTATTGCTTTATGCAGAAATGAAGTTGCCCGGCGAAGCATGGCTGGAGTTTAAAATGGACGACCAGAATCTACTCACTCAAACCGCAACCTTTCGTCCGCTGGGATTGTTGGGCAGACTGTACTGGTATTCGGTATTGCCATTTCATGGGTTTATATTTCGTGGAATGATCAATAATATTGTTAAACCTGCTATCCCAATGGCGATTGTGAAATAATGGGAAACAGAAATTATATATCTTCGGCCTATCATTAAGCCAATAATGCCTTTCGGACGACTGAACTTTTGCTCCATATTTTTACTACTTTTCGTGCTCCTCACCAGCGGTACTGCATTCGGAAATGCACCAGCCGTTACCGCGAAAAATGGCGTCCTCGACCTTCGTCATCAGAAGATTTCAGAAAACATCCGTTTAGATGGTGAATGGCTGTTCTTTTGGAACCAGTTGATTGAAGATCATCGGCATGGTAATGCCGGGGCTCTTAAAGTGCCCGTTCCGCTACTCTGGACAAGTTACGATATTAAGGGAGAGACTTATCCAGCTTTTGGATACGCTACCTATAAACTCCAGGTGCTACTACCTAAAAACCCCGGGCTACTCCGGATCAGTATGCCGGAGGCCTATACCTCTTATAAGTTAATTATCAATGGAGAACTGGTCTCAAGCAATGGCAAAGTTGGTAAAAATGCTGAAACCGCAAGTCCTGAGTGGATAAACAAAGATGTTGATCTCCATCTCAATGTTGACACGCTGAACATACTACTGCAAATCTCAAATTTCACACACAGTAAGGCAGGGCTGAAAGAATCATTATTTGTAGGGCCAAAGGAGTTTGCCAAGCTGGATCGCAAGCGGTCAGAAGCTTTCGATCTATTGCTTACCGGTTGTGTGCTCATGGCTGGGCTGTTTTTTTTGGGACTATACCTTTTTGGCAACCGGGATAAGGCCATTCTGTTATTTGCGCTGTTCGCCATGATCTACAGTTACCGAATGATCGGTACAGATAATTACGTTTTGCACAGCCTGTTTCCAGATATAAATTGGTACATGGCCATTCGGATGGAGTACATCAGCTTGTTTTCCGCCATTGGTTTTTTTGCACTTTATAGCCGGTATCTTTATCCCGAAGATATTAACAAGTTTATAGTTTACACCATCTGTGTCATTTGTTTCGGCTTTTCTGCTGTGGCAGTGTTCTTTCAGCCGGTGGTGTTTAGTAGTCTTATAAACATTTTTCTGGTCGTTACCGTATTCTGCCTGCTATATGTGCCTTATCTCTACATTCGTGCATGCCTTAAAAAACGTCCCGGATCTGCTTATGCGCTGGCAAGCGCCTTTGCTTTAATGTCGGTATTCGCCATTTCGCTGCTTCACTATTGGGGGATCATCCCACCTTTGCAGGTCATCAGTTTTGTGGGCTACATCAGCTTTTTCTTTCTGCAATCTCTTGTATTATCGTACCGGGTATCCTTTGTGCTTAAACAAGCTGGTGAGCAAGCGGCCGAGGGGCTTATTGCCAAGTCTGAGTTCCTGAGCACCATGAGTCATGAAATCAGAACACCATTAAACTCCGTAATCGGTATGAGTCACCTCATGCTGAAAAATGATCCAAGGCCAGATCAGCGTAAACTGCTCGATGTGATCATATTTTCTGCAAACAACTTGTTAAACATCGTTAACGATATTCTCGATTATAGTAAAATAGAAGCCGGAAAGATCACTTTCGAAGAGATCGAAATGGACATCCCCGCACTTGCCGGTAATCTGGTTACAAGCCTGCAAAGTGCTGCACAGGATAAGGGCATTGTACTTTCATTACACGTTGATAAAAACCTCGATTACAGGGTAATTGGTGATCCGACCCGCGTTTTTCAGGTCGTTACCAATCTGGTGCATAATGCAATAAAGTTTACCGCGAAGGGGGACGTATCGTTGCACATTAACATTACGGACTATGATGCGGAAAATGTAACCCTATTGGTTCAGGTGAAAGACACCGGTATCGGTATATCGCCCGAAAACCAGGCCAGGATCTTCGAACGTTTTACACAAGCGGATTCATCTACGATGAGGGGATTTGGAGGTACGGGTTTAGGTCTGGCCATCACCAAAAGAATTCTGGAACTAAGAAACTCAACCCTGCAGGTGAAAAGTGAACCTGGTAAAGGATCAAACTTCTTCTTTTTTCACACTTTTAAAAGAACACGCACACCCCTGAAAGCAAAGAAAGCTGAAGATCTAAAAGTTAGCGACAATAAACCCTTTTCCGGGCTTCCAATACTACTCGTTGAAGACAATCCCATGAATGTTATGGTGGCAGAGTCTTTCCTTAAGCGCTGGGGTGCTACCGTTGATGTTGCGGTTGATGGTGCGGATGCGCTGGAAAAAGTTGATGTTTTGAAGCACAAGCTCATCCTCATGGACCTGCATATGCCGGTGATGGACGGCTATGCCTCTTCCAGGAAAATGCGTCAGCAAGGCATTCTGATTCCAATTGTGGCGCTCACGGCTACCTTGCCTTCAGAGATTGAAACTAAGCTCAGTGACACAGGTTTCGATGATATACTTGTAAAGCCGTTCCTCCCAGACGAACTGTATCGTAAGGTTTATAACCACATCTTTCAGGAAATATAGAATTGCCATATATTTTTAACTTTGGTACTTTAAGCCCAATACCTGATGATGAAATCCCGATTGTCCTTCCTTTTTGTGCTGATCACAATGTTCACAAACGCCGGCGCACAAACCGCCCCGGATTTTATAAAACCCAGAAGAGGCTTTGTGAGCCTTGAGCCTGCTGCACACTGGTCGCACGCGCTCATTAGTGGTAATGGCACCATGGGTGCGCTGGTTATAGGCAGGCCGCATGATGAAACACTCATCTTTAGCCAGGCGGATTTATATATTCCCCTGAATGAGCCTAAACCGCCAGTTAATCAGGGCAGTCGCCTGGAAGAAATCCGCAAGCTGCTGTTGGATGGCAAAGCCGAAGCTGCAGCAGCAATTCCTGTGGAGCAACGGAAGAAGGAGGGCTTTGATATTGGACGCGACCCTTTTATCCCAGCATTCGACATGCATGTGTCTCATGATACTGCAAACATCAAACGGTACCAGCGGAGTGTAAACTTCGAAACCGGAGAAGCGATCGTATCCTGGAATGATGATCATGGCACTTTTGAGCGCCGGGTTTTTGTGTCCCGCGCAGATAGCGTCATCGTACTTTCCATAAAAGGAGACGCTAAGATCAATACCACCCTAGACTTTGCAGCGAGACCAATAGAACCCCAGCAGGCAGACTTTGTAAAAAGCGGCATTGAGGAGATGAAAGCCGCTGCTGAACCAGGATATCTGACCTACCAGGCGAAATTTAAGAACCTTTTTAAAGGCGGCCTCCAAGGCTATGAAGGTCTGGGAAGATTAATCCTGAAAGGAGGGAAAGCCGAAGTAAGTGGAAATAAACTAAAGATTACAGATGCTGATGAGGTGCTGATGTTGATTCAGATAAAACCTTCCTTGAACTGGAGTCAGTCTCAGCTTGCCGCAATGAAAGCCAGGCTGAACAGTCTGAGTGATGATTACGCCAATCTAAGAGACCGTCATGCCTTGATTCACAACAGGCTGTTCAGTCGTTCGCGATTGAGTCTGCATGCGGACCAGGCTGCCAGGCAGTTAAACACTGAAGCCTTGCTGCAACAAGCAAAGTCGGATGTGCCTGTCGCTTTGATCGAGAAAGCATACGATGCTGGTCGCTATAACATCATCAGCGCAATGGGGACGAACCCGCCAAACCTTCAGGGTATCTGGTCAGGCACCTGGACGGCGCCATGGTCGGCCGACTTTACCCACGATGGGAACCTGCCTTCCGCAATCGCCAGTGTGCTTAGCAGCAATATGCCGGAGTTGATGGATGCTTATTTTCGTTATATCGAAAGTAAAATGCCAACCTTCCGGGAGAATGCCAAAATGCTCTATGCGGCAGATGGCATTCACATTCCGGCGCATACCAGCAATAACGGCTTGGATACTGACTTTGGTGAAATATGGTGCCTGACTTACTGGACCGGCGCTGCTGGCTGGGCGGCAGATTTCTTCTATGATTATTACCAGTATACTCAGAACCGGGAGTTCCTGAAGAGCCGTGCTTATCCATTTATGAAGGAGGCTGCTGCGTTTTATGAATCTTTTCTTAGCACCGGTGCTGACGGTAAGTACATCTTTAACCCATCCTATTCCCCGGAAAATAACCCTGGGAATTCAAAATCTCAGGCTGCCATCAACGCGACCATGGATGTGATGATCGCCCGCCAGCTGCTAACCAACTGCATCGCGGCGGCGAAAACGCTGGCACTGGATGCGCTAAAAGTAAAGGTATGGACGGAGATGATAAGTAAGATGCCGGAGTATGAGGTTGCATCAGATGGCACCATACGCGAATGGCTGTGGCCAGGCCTGGAAGAAAATATGCCCCACCGGCATGTATCCCAGCTGTACTCGCTATATAACAAAGCCGATACGGCAATACTCAATAATCCTGCATTACTGGCGGCGGTAAATAAGACCATCGAGGGTAAGATGAAATTTAGAGCAGCGGAGGGTGGTGGCGAGATGTCGTTCGGACTTGTACAACTTGGCCTTTCCGCAGCACATATTAGCAATGCAGAACAAGCAAAGGCTGCGGTGGATTACCTTGCCTCCAAGTACTGGTCTACCGGAATGGGCTCCTTCCACAACGTAGGGGCGTTGTTCAATACAGATATCAGTGGCGGACTGCCAGCCGTTATTCTCGAGATGCTGGTTTACTCGGAAGCGGACATGATCAGTTTGTTGCCTGCGCTTCCGGAATCATGGGAAAAGGGCAGACTTGAAGGTGCCTTGCTCCGGGGAAATATTCAACTCAAGAACTTAGTCTGGGAAGGTAAGCAGATACGGCTAAGCTTGAAGTCGGATGTTCGCCGCGCGGTGACTCTGGTCATGCCAGCGGAGGTGGAAAGCCTTAAGATCAACGGATTTTCCGTAAGCATAAATAGGATTAAGGATCGAAAGTTTCTGCTTAACTTGTCCCAGGCAAAAGAGATGAATTTGGAAATAAAGCTTAAGTTCATTCAAAATTAATCACATGAGATAACGCCGGAATATTGATGTTGCAGCAAAGAGTCCTTGTTTTCCTGACCTTATTTTTGATCTCTAACACCCTTTTCGGGCAGCAGAATCAGATTCAGTTTGCCAGGCTGGATCTTTCAAATGGGCTATCTCATAATCAGGTAAATGCCATTCTGAAGGACTCCAAGGGTTTTATGTGGTTCGGTACGCTCTCCGGACTCAACCGCTACGATGGCTATCAGTTTAAGACTTTTAAGAATGACCCACGTGATACCAGCTCCATTGTAGATGACTTCATCACAGGCATCTTTGAGCTGCCTGATCATAAATTGTACCTCGAAACCCGCAACGGGCCAAATATCTACGACAATCAGAGCCAACGATTTCTTCGAAACGTCAATGGCTACCTGAAAACGCTGAACATTAATGCCACATCTATTCGCGACATCATTCGGGATGATGATGGTAATTTCTGGTTTAACGGACTGGAAACCGGTGTTTTTAAATACGATCCGATTAAAAAGACAACGCTACACTTCAAAACAGCCGGTGGAGGGAACACATCACTGGATAAAACACCAGTATCTGCCATACAAAAGGATGCAAAGGGAAACATCTGGGTGATCCACCGGAACAAAACCATTGAGCTGCTGGACCGGAAATCCGGCAGGGTTAAGCAGCGCATGCTCAACTACCAGCTAAAACAACCTTCCGAATACCAGGATTTTCGCCTTTTTGTAGATCAGGACCTTGATCTCTGGATCTACACCACCAATAGCCAACATGGTATAGACTACTATGCGCCTGCAAGCGGCAAAATGCGCTACCTGGACAAAGGTCCTGGCTCATTGAATAACAACCTGATCGCAGGTTTATTGCAGGATAACAAGGGACTGATCTGGATCGCTACTGATCATGGTGGCGTAAACCTGCTGGATAAACGCGATTTCAAAATTCGGTATCTGCTGAATAAGGAAGATGATCCAAAAAGCCTGAGCCAGAACAGCATCACCAGTCTGTATAAAGACCCTACTGGGATCATCTGGATTGGCACTTTTAAACGTGGCCTCAGTTACTATCATGAAAAGATCCTGAAGTTTCCACTATATAGCCATCAGGGCATAGATCCCGGCGGATTGGCTTATGATGATATCAACCGGTTTGTAGAGGATAAGGAAGGTAATCTGTGGATTGGCACAAATGGAGGTGGCTTATTTTACTTTAATCGGAAGACCGGCCAGTTTACCCGTTTTCAGCATGATCCTTCAGATCCAAACAGTCTGAGTAACAACATCATCGTCAGTCTGTACATCGACAAGGCTGAGACCTTATGGGTGGGTACCTATTTTGGTGGACTTGATCGCTTTGATAATGGAAAGTTTAAGCACTACAGGCATAATGCGAAGGATTCCAGTAGTCTGGCGGACGACCGTGTCTGGGATATTCTGGAAGATCGTAAAGGTCGCTTCTGGGTGGCTACACTAAGCGGAGGCCTTGACCAGCTTGATCGGAAGACTGGAAAATTCAGGCATTACAAAGCCGGTATGCGCAACAGCGTGGCTTCGAATTTCATCTCTTGCCTTCTTGAAGACCGTGCCGGTAACATCTGGATCGGCACTTCAGATGGGCTGGATAAGCTCAGTCCGCAAGGAAAGTTCACGCACTATGAAGCAAAAGCAGGAAAGCAGAACACACTCATCAATAATATTGTGTACGACTTAATGGAGGACAGCTATGGCTTCATCTGGATTGCCACCCGGGATGGCTTGAGTCGCCTAAGTCCTAAAACGATGAATTTCCTGAACTTCGACAACCGGAATGGTTTAAGCGAAAAAGCGACGCTCAAGGTTATTGAAGATAAGCATAAAAACCTGTGGGTAAGCACGGCCAATGGTTTGTTCAAGATTATTGTCGGCCGTGATCAGCAGCATAGATTTGCTTATTCTTTTAGAAAGTACGACGAGCACGATGGCCTTCAGGGAAGTGCATTCAATGCTAATGCAGGTTACAAGACCCGAAAAGGGGAGCTGATATTTGGTGGAGCAAATGGCTTCAACCTCTTCAATCCGGACGAGATCCAGACGGACAACACCAAACCCTTGATCGTACTTTCTGAATTGCAGATCTCCAATAAGAGTGTTGGAATCGGTGAACAGATCGACGGCCGGGTGCCTCTAAGAAAATCCATTGTATTCACCGATACACTCGAATTGAAGTACAGCCAGAACAGCATTACGCTGAGCTTTGCTGCGCTAAATTACTTCGGACCGCAGAAGATCAGATACAGGTATAAGCTTGAAGGTTTCGATCAGCAATGGCAGGAATTACAGGAAGACATCAGAAGAGCTACTTACACCAATATCGATCCTGGTGAATACGTTTTTAAAGTAGTTTCAACGGATGCCTCTGGAAATTGGGTGAATAATGAGGAGCGTGTCCGGATCGTGATCAAACCACCAATTTGGCGCACAAATTTCGCGTATGTAATGTACGTACTGCTGTTTGGCGGCTCCTTACTGATGCTGCGGCATCGTGGCATTAAACGCGCCAGGGCAGAATTTCTAATTGAACAGGAACGCCAGCAAGGTAAACGCCTGCATGAACTGGACCTGCTCAAAATTAAGTTCCTGACCAACGTCAGCCACGAGTTTCGCACGCCGCTATCGCTGATCATCACGCCGCTGGAAAAATTGATCAAACATGCCAATGATTCTGATAAGCAACAACTGCAGATGATCCAACGCAATGGTCGCCGCCTGCTTAACTTAGTTAATCAGCTCCTGGATTTCCGCCGGATGGAAGTTCACGAGCTTAAACTGCATCCAAAAACAGGCGATATCATCGCTTTCATCAAAGAGCTTTGCCTGTCCTTCACTGATGTTGCTGACCGGAAGAACATCAGTTTAAACTTTAAGGCTGACCGCAGCAGTTTGATCACGCTTTTTGACCATGACAAGATTGAACGGATATTATTCAATCTGCTTTCCAATGCCTTTAAATTTACACCACAGGGCGGAAGTGTCGGCGTAACGCTGAGCACCCGCTACACGGTTCAGAATAAAACAGAACTGGTTATGAAAGTGACCGATACGGGTATAGGCATAGCGCCGGATAAAATAGAACGAATCTTTGAAAGGTTCTTTCAAAATGAAGTTCCAGACTCCATCGTAAACCAGGGCAGTGGGATCGGGCTTTCCATCACAAAGGAGTTTGTAAAACTTCATGGCGGTGAGATCAAAGCCGAGAGTATTGTAAATGCAGGCAGTACTTTTATCATCACACTCAGCTTCGCAGAACAGGAAGCCGAATATAGCAGCATCATGCCGCAGCAGCAAGCAATGCTGATCAGTGGTAAGAATGCGACGTCAAAGGATAAGAATGAACTGGATCCAAACAGTAAAAAGCCTGTGCTGATGCTTGTGGAGGATAATGACGACTTCCGCTTTTACCTCAAAGACAACTTGAAAGAGTTCTATCAGATTGTAGAAGCCGTAAATGGAAGAGAAGGTTGGCAAAAGGTACTCGCCCTGCATCCGGATCTTATTGTCAGCGATGTGAGCATGCCGGAGATGGATGGGATAGAATTGTGCAAGAAGATCAAGTCCGATAAACGCACAGCACATCTGCCAGTGATCCTGCTGACTGCGTTAACAACAGATGATGAACAGCTCACCGGACTGGAAACCGGTGCAAATGATTACATGACCAAACCGTTTAATTTCGAGATCTTGCTCTCCAAGATCAGGAACCTGCTTACACAACAGGCACTCAGTAAAAAGACCTACCAGAAGCAGGTTGATTTTAAACCACAGGAGACGACGGTAGAATCTGTAAACGACAAATTTATCCGCCAACTATCCCTGCAGATTGAAAAACATCTTTCCGACAGCAACTACAGCGTAGATCAGCTGAGTGCTGATATGAACATGAGCAGGGTGGGCCTATACAAAAAGCTTGTCCCTTTAACGGGAAAATCTCCCGTAGAGGTGATCCGTTCTTACCGGCTTCAAAAAGCAAAACCGCTCCTGGAATCACAGCTCAGTATTGCCGAAGTTGCCTACCAGGTAGGCTTCAGTAACCCCAAGCATTTCAGTAAATACTTCAAGCAGGAATTTGGTATCCTACCATCCGCCTATGCGCAGTCTCAGCAGCAAAAAACGCCTGTAGCGTAAAAATAGGCGGGTTTGTTAACATTTTGATACCATATTGTTATCATTTCAATCCCTTCTTCAAAGCTGGATAAGGATACTTTTAGGT
>DCLG01000004.1:9807-10107 GCA_002320935.1 Pedobacter sp. UBA1654
CCGAATGTAAACCATCATGTATTCTTATGAATAAATTTAGGGCGAAATCCTTATTGTTTATGGGCAGCTTTTTCCTGTACCTCCACGTATCTGCCCAGGAAAGTAAAGACTATGTTAAAACAACAAATGGCATAGAAGTAACCATTGGCCACTCTTTATCCGGCCTTAAAAAGTTGAGACTTGAACCCGTAACAGACCAGATCATTCATGTGCGCGGCATATCCGCAGCAGCACAAGGCTTTCCGGAAAGTAAATCTTTAATGGCCATTAAGACCAATGGCAACGTAAAATTCTCCGCAA
>DCLG01000004.1:10192-14574 GCA_002320935.1 Pedobacter sp. UBA1654
AAATCGTTTCCCTGATCACCGCAGCAGTAAAGGTTGAGGTATCTAAAGAAACTGGTTTGATCACCTATCGTGACGCAAACAATAACATCTTACTTGCACAAAGCAAAATTGCTGAACCTGCATTACGCGCTAAAGTATTCAATGGTGAGCCATCTTACCAGATTACCCAAATTTTCGACGCACAGGACAACGAAGCCTACTACGGCTTAGGTCAGCATCAACAAGGTATTGTTAACTATCGTGGCAGAAGGGTTGACCTTGTGCAGTACAATACAGAGATCGCTGTGCCTTTTGTAATCTCTAATAAAGGCTACGGTATCCTTTGGGACATCTACTCCATCACGCGCGCCGGCGATGTAAGAGACTACGAACCCCTTAGTGCGATGCGCTTATTTTCGAAGGATAATAAAGAAGGTTGGTTAACTGCCAGCTACGCAAACAAGACCGCGCCAGAGAAAACNNTTAACCGACCAGCACAAGTTTCCTTCCGATCGCATCAAATTACAGGATGCACTGGTTACCTATGAAGGCTCAGTGTCTAGTGGTGTAAGTGGTCTATATCAATTACAGCTAAAATATGCCGGTTACATCAAAGTATGGTTTGATGGTAAGCTGGTAGCAGATTACTGGCGCCAGGCATGGAACGCAGGTTCTGCGGTATTAGACCTAAACCTGGAGCAGAATAAAAAGAACAAAGTGAAGATCGAATGGATTCCTGATGGTACCGAATCTTACATCGGACTTGAAGTGCTGCCACCGGCACCGGAATCCCATAAGAACACCTTCGCATTAAGTTCGGAGTCTGGCGCTGCGCTTGACTACTACTTCATACAGGGCGAAAACGCAGATCAGGTAATATCTGGTTACCGTACCGTAACCGGCAAAGCCGTACTCATGCCGAAATGGGCAATGGGCTTCTGGCAAAGTCGTGAGCGTTACAAAACGCAGGACGAGATCCTGTCGGCTGTAAAAGAATTCCGCAGCAGGAAGATTCCTTTGGATAATATTGTACTCGACTGGTCATACTGGAAAGAACCAGAATGGGGTAGCCAGGAATTCGATCCTGCACGTTTCAAAGATCCTGATCAGATGATCAAAACCATACACGATCAAAATGTGAATTTGATGATCTCTGTATGGCCGAAGTTCAACAAAGGTTTCGATGTCTATGATGAATTCGACAAGAACAACTATTTGTATAAAAGGAATATCGAAGATGGTCGTAAAGACTGGATCGGTAAAGGCTATTCCAATACTTTCTATGATGCTTTTAACCCTAAAGGTCGCGAGGCATTATGGAACCTGATGAACAAAAGGTTATACAGCAAGGGTATAGATGCCTGGTGGATGGATGCTACAGAGCCGGATATGCATTCAAACCTGCCGGTAGAGATCCGCAAGGAGCTGATGACCCCAACCTACGAAGGTTCTGCCACAACTTACTTCAATGCTTTCCCATTGGTAAATGCTAAAGGTATATATGAAGGACAGCGCAAGACCAATCCGCAGGATCGTGTATTTATATTAACACGTTCTGCATACGCAGGTCTGCAAAGGTATGCTGCTGCGGCCTGGAGTGGTGACATTGCCTCTCGCTGGGAAGATATGAAAGCTCAGATAGGTGCAGGTATTAACTTCTCCTTATCTGGTATGCCTTACTGGACCATGGACATTGGTGGTTTCTCTGTAGAAAGAAGATATGAACAGCCTAATGAAGAAAACCTGGAAGAATGGCGTGCATTAAACACCCGCTGGTTCCAGTTCGGAGCTTTCGTGCCTTTGTTCCGTGCGCATGGTCAATTTCCATTCCGCGAGATCTACAACATCGCGCCGGAAGATCATAAAGCCTACCAATCCATGTTGTACTACAACAAGCTGCGGTATCGCTTAATGCCATACGTGTATACCCTTGCAGGTATGAGTTATCAGAATGACTACACGATGATGCGTGGACTGATGATGGATTTCCCGAAAGATCTGAAAGCTTCCAACCTGAATGATGCATTTATGTTCGGACCTTCATTGTTGATCAACCCGGTTTACAACTATAAGGATACCAAACGGAGCTTATACTTACCAGAAGGTCAGGGCTGGTACGACCTGTATTCTGGTAAATACCTGAAGGGGGGACAACAGATCAATGCCGATGCACCATATGAAAGAATGCCGGTATACGTGAAAGAAGGCTCAATTATTCCAACAGGGCCGGAGCTTCAATACACCTCGGAAAAGAAAGCAGATCCACTGACCATTTTTGTTTACGGTGGAAAAGATGCATCTTTCACCTTATATGAGGATGAAGGCACCAACTACAACTACGAGAAAGGTGCTTTCTCAACCATAACCTTGAAGTATACAGAGGCAACGAAAACCTTAAACATCGCGGACCGTAAGGGAAGCTTTAAAGACATGTTGCCAAGCAGAAATATCCGTGTGGTTTACATCACACCAAACACTGCTAAAGCATTAGACTTCGATCAGAAAACAGAAAATCTGATCAAATATTCAGGCAAGGCAACTTCCCTGAAATTAAAATAAGCTGAATGGTCGGCATATCAGGTTCCAAGCCTGGTATGCTGACCTTTTAGATTATGGCAGAATAAACAATAAACCAAATATAAATGAATCAATTATTTACTCAATCGTTATGAACGAAATGAAAACGAAACCCCGTATTAAAAAAGCAGGTTTCTGCCTGCTATTTTTGCTCTCGTTACTAGTTCTGAATCATCCTTCATTCGCGCAGCAAAGGCAAGTTAGTGGAAGGGTGACCGGAACCAGCGACGGGCAGCCGATCCCCGGTGTGGTGATCAAAGTTAAAGGCAAGACCGGCGGTGCTGCTACAGACCAAAATGGTGCATACAGCATCCAGGCGCAAGCTGGAGATGTACTACAATTCAGCTCTATCGGTTTTACCACCAAAGAAGCCACCGTTGCCGCATCAGGTAATATCAATGTAAGCCTTGCCGAAGACAATCAGGAACTTGAAGAAGTTGTGGTTGTAGGTTACGGCGTGCAGCAGAAGAAACTCGTTACCGGTGCTACAGTGCAGGTAAAAGGGGAGACGCTGCAAAGACAAAGTACTACAAATGCTTTACAAGGACTTCAGGGACAAACGCCTGGTGTTCAAATCGCGTCTACTTCTGGTCAGCCAGGTGAGGCAATGAAAGTTACCATACGTGGTCTTGGTACCATCGGTAACTCAGGCCCGCTGTATGTGGTTGATGGTGTACTCACCGGAGACATCACCTATCTGAATGCTGCTGATATCGAATCTATTGATGTCCTGAAAGATGCAGCTTCCGCAGCGATCTACGGTTCGCAGGCTGCAAATGGCGTGGTACTCGTAACTACACGTACCGGTAAACGCGGTCAGGCTGCTTCAATCACTTTTGATGCTTATGCTGGTCTGCAGAACGTTGCTAAAAAGACAGATATGCT
This sequence comes from Pedobacter sp. UBA1654, assembly GCA_002320935.1. GTDB lineage: Bacteria > Bacteroidota > Bacteroidia > Sphingobacteriales > Sphingobacteriaceae > Pedobacter. The sequence goes on from DCLG01000004.1 coordinate 13,634, forward strand.
GAATGCAACTGAGTTTGCCTCTATCATGAACGAGGCTGCCATCAATGGTGGCAAACAGCCAATCTTTACCAATGATCAGATCCTGGCATATGGTGAAGGCACCAACTGGCTGGATCAAATGTTTGTGAAAGACGCTTTAACACAAAACTATTCACTTGGTGCTTCGGGCGCTTCTGATGTTTCTGTGTTCTCCACAGCTTTTTCTTACACCAGTCAGGAAGGTGTTGTAGGCGGTAAAGATCTTTCCAACTATGAGCGTTACAGCTTCAGGATCAACTCCGAGCATAACTTCTATAAAGACATTCTTAAAATCGGTCAACATTTAACGTATACCGATATCAACAACAATGGAATTGGCGTAGGCAACCAGTACAACAATGCACTGCGTGGTGCTTTTAATACCAGCCCCTTTGTGAAGATGTATGATGAGAATGGCAATTTCTTCGATAACTCAAACTCCACCTGGAACAATGGTGAGGCCAACCCTTACGCACAGATGGTTTATGGTAACCAGAACAGAAGAAACAATCAACGCCTCTTAGGGGATGTTTACCTGACAGTGGAGCCAATTAAAAACCTGAGATTCCGTACCAGCCTGGGTATGGACTACAATGCTGCAGAGGGTCGCTCTTTTGTGCCGATCTATCAGCTTTCTATTTATGCTTATAACTTGACCAGCCGCGCAACCCAGTCCATGAACAAAGGCAAATCGCTGATCTGGGATAACTTGTTAAGCTATAAATTCAACGTTAAAACCGATCATGAGTTTGAAGTAATGGCGGGTAGTTCTGCTTATCAGGCAGATGGTTCGAATATTTCCGGTACCAACACCAACCTGATTTTTGAAGATCTGGAACATGCATGGCTGAGTAATGCTACTGGTAAAAACATCGCTGGTATTGCGCTAAGTGGTGCACCTTATGACCAGGATCGCCGTATGT
>DCLG01000062.1:0-25219 GCA_002320935.1 Pedobacter sp. UBA1654
TCGAGTTGTGCAACAGTCACCCTCGTTTGCGGAAGTATTGAGCCCTTTTTCTAATATCCATTGCTTTTCAGAATACTTCCTCCATAAAGTCGGCTTATTTAACCTTGGGAAATAAGTAATTAAATGCTGTGATTCATGTTTAAGTCCAGATGATCCAACCAAGTATAAATCCGGCAGTTGGTCGGCTTTGTCCCATATAAGCTCATGATCTCCCACCCATTTTACGCGCATCACTTCATCTGTGCGCTTCGTGAATTTGCACAGGAATCCGCCGTTGTAAAATAATTTGTATTCAAAGTCCAACGATTCGTCATCTTCAATTCCGAACAAGCTTCGAAATTTATCGCCAGACATATCGGAAAGTCCTAAATATAGCCTGATGCGTTGTTCTTCAGGTTCTAATACCCAATAGGACTTAAAGCCGCTCTTTTTCTTTTCAAAAGTTAAGGTTCTCTTTTTCGTTCTTAGCTCACCAGTAATTTCGCGTAGCTCATTGTTTTTATCCAGTATAGATAGGTAATCCTGATCTTCATTAATAATCGCCGAAACAATGGCCAAACAGCAATCATAAATTTCATCATTTCGGCCAGATGGTGGCAACAGGTTCGTTATCTCACTATTAAATGCAAAGTCATCTATTGTAGTCGGATTAAGTTCAAGTATTTTCAGCAACAAATCTTTATAAGCACCTTTATTAGTTGCGATATGCTTTATCGGTAGGCCGCCCTGAAAAAGGAGCGTCTTGAAATACTGCGTATTTTGACGCTTGATCCATCTTATGCCAAGCAACGCAGCGCCTTTTTTTGCGGACTTGTAAAAATCATCTTCGTTATAATATTGTCCATTACTAATTGAAGCGAAAACTTCTTTTTTTGATGGGTAGCCGCCATTATAACATCGCTTCCACCATTCTGCGTAGTATAATAAACAGTCCCTGCTATCAAGATCATTTATCCGCCTAGTTTCAATTAGCATTTTTTTTAACTGTTGAAATGCGTTATCGCCAAGGCCATACTTCCAAATGGCTTGTCCCGAGTGCCGGACTAACTGATTGGCTGACAATAAATCTTGAAATTTGCTCATGAATAAAGGATTTGGTTTTGCAATATAAATATCTATTTGTGCAGTACATGTGCACAAATAAAATATATTCGCATATCGAACCGATCAATAATTGATTATGATTAATCTTAACGAGTTATAAGCAACTAACAAGGGATAACTGAACATTATCTTTGAGTCCCAATATTTTTGCTGATATATCTCAACTATGATTTATGATGATAGCTGGTACTTATTAAAAATTTAAGATAATTCGAAATGAGCTCAGATGGTGTAGAAGATAGGAGTCAAAGATTCTAAGTCTTTTAGCCTAGCTGTACTTGTATGAGAGCAAGAGTACTTGTTTGCATCAGGTAGGTGAATTTTGAACTATTTTGAAGCAGCGAGTTATTGTTCTGTTGCGTATTTGTTACGGTTACTTGAGAAATCATCTGGACTGCGCTAAATGTATATTACAGAAATATCCACTATACCAATTTGTTCGCAGCGGTGAATATCACCTCTGTTCACTCTATTCCTTTTACCTTCATTGGCAAGGTATAAATTGCTTTACGCGCCGTAATAAACAGTACATTCTTATCCTTTCCTGAAAAACAGATGTTACTAGGTTCATGTGGAACCTTAATCTGACCAATCATCTTCCCTTCAGCGCTGAAAATCAGAACACCTTTGCCTGTTGTCAAGTAAATATTTCCCTTTTCGTCTAAGGTCATACCATCCGAACCATACTCCATCAGTAGCTGCTTCCCTCCTAGCTCCCCATTGACCCCAATGGAATACCTGTACGTTTTACCTGCTCCAATGTCGGCGACGTACAAGTACTTTCCATCAGCAGTTCCAACAATACCATTTGGTGTGTTTAAATCATCGACAACACGTATCGGCTGTTGCGCCCCTTTTGGAAGATAGTAAACATCATTACTGCTCAAATCTCTTCCCGTTCTTGTCCAATAATCACGTTTATAGTAAGGATCTGTAAAATAGATATCCCCTTTGCCATTGATCCAAAGATCATTTGGACCATTAAATTGTTTGCCCTGAAAATCTTTCAATAAGACCGTTACTTTTCCATCGGGCTTTATGGCCCATAGCTCACCGTTTGCATCAGCACAGGCTACGAGATTTCCTTCTGAATCGAAATAGGTTCTTTTAGTCCTGCAGGATCTATCAAGGAATACAGAGAGCTTTCCGTCTGTACCATATTTCCAGATTTTATCATTCGGCTGATCCGTAAAAAAGACATTCCCTTGTCTGTCCGGGGAACATCCTTCTGTAAAACTGAAATCACTAGCAATCAATTTAAGGTCGTTCTGGTCAAAGAGGTTTGCTGGTCCCGGATCGCCGGTCTGAGCATTTAGAATCGAAGAAGAAAACAACATCAAGAACATTAGCTTAAGTTTACATAAATTCATAACAAATCGGATTACATTTAAATGTACCAAATTTGAAGCATTTTGGCTGACTCCTTTTTCAATTACGATCTCCAAGGTTAGAAACATATGACTAGCCAAGCCCTGATTTGCATACAACCTTCCGGGCTTTGCATACAGTTAGCAAACTGTTCTTAGCGAGCTTTGAATATTAAATTTAATAATATGGAAATGAAGAAAAGAAATTTGGGAAGCGAAGGTTTGGTTGTACCAATAATAGGTTTGGGCTGTATGGGGATGACTGGCTTTGAAGGCGCAAATATGTATGGTGCGGCAGATGAGCAGGAAGCGATCGCCACCATTCACCGCTCACTCGAATTAGGTGGCAATTTTTTAGATACTGCCGATTTGTATGGCCCGTTCAAAAATGAGCAGTTGATTGCTAAAGCAATAGCCGGTAATAAGAATAAGTACATTATTGCCACAAAATTTGGCTGGGAAATAGATGATAACGACAAAGTAACCTGGGCCATAAACGGCAAAAAAGAATACGTGAAAAAAGCGGTGGAGCGTTCTCTCAAAAATCTTAAGACGGATTATGTCGATTTGTACTATATGCATCGCCTTGACAAAAACACGCCTATTGAAGAAACTGTAGAGGCGATGAGCGACCTGGTGAAGGAAGGAAAGGTCGGCTATCTCGGACTATCAGAAGTTTCTTCAGAAACGNNGGTACAAAGCGAATATTCTCTATTTGAGCGTACAACAGAAGAACGTGGCATCCTGAACACTTTAAATGAACTTGGGATAGGTTTTGTTGCTTATTCCCCGCTTGGACGTGGGTTTCTATCCGGACAGATCCGAACCATTGATGACTTACCGGAAAATGATTTTCGTCGGGCAATTCCCCGCTTTCAGGAAGCTCATTTTTACAAGAATATCGAGTTGGTCAAAGCAATTGAGGCTATGGCTGAAGAGAAAAAAATAACTGCATCGCAGTTGGCACTCGCCTGGATCATTAATAAGGGCATTTTACCCATTCCGGGTACTAAGCGTAGAAAATATCTGGAGCAAAACATAGCAGTCACCAGAATTGAATTGAACGAAGCTGACCTGTCAAAACTCGAAAGCATTGTGCCCCTGGGTACCGATACGGGTAATCCATACGATGAGTTTAGTATGGGACTTATTGATTAGCGCTTCGCTACACCTTAAATGTTTAAATTAGTATTATGAACGCCATTAGATCAGTCTCAGAATACCACCGGCTACTCTCCTTGCCCGAGCCACGCCATCCATTGGTAAGTGTAATTAACCTTGCAGAAAGTATCTTCCTGGAAGATGATGTATGGAAAGGCTTTGTGAATAGATTTTATTGTGTTGCCCTCAAAAGGGAAGCGAAAGGTAAAATACGATATGGTCAGCAACATTATGATTATGACAAGGGTGTTCTGAGCTTCACTGCACCTAATCAAGTGCAATACCTGGATCTCAGCACCGTAGAGTGCGGATCCGGTTACCTGCTTATTTTCCATCCTGACTTCTTGCTGGCCCATCCGCTGGCAAGCAACATCAACAGTTATAACTTCTTTTCTTACGCGGTAAATGAGGCACTGCATCTTTCTGCTGAAGAAGAAAATGATCTTATTACCATATTGAAAAAGATCGATCAGGAATGCCTCCATATTGATAAATATACTCAGGACATCATCCTATCGCAAATTGAGTTGTTGCTCAGTTATTCCACCCGATTTTACGAGCGGCAGTTTATCACCCGGAAGAACCACAATCATCAACTGCTCGCCAAGTTTGAACGCCTTGTTGATGGGTGTTTTGACAGCAATGCGACCACCCAACCGGAACTCTTAACGGTACACCGCATAGCCGAACTGATGAACCTCTCTCCAAACTACCTGAGCGATCTGCTACGCATGCATACAGGGCAAAATACACAACAGCATATACATCAGCGGTTGATTGAAAAGGCGAAGGAAAAACTCTCGACGACCAATTTATCAGTAAGCGAAATTGCTTATACCTTAGGCTTTGAACACGCACAGTCATTCAGCACGCTGTTTAAGAAGAAGACCAGTTTGTCACCACTTGAATTCCGGCAGAAATTTAACTGAAGTCATAATGCACCATTGTGGTTCACATGGATAGATTAGTTGATTCCCGTCATAGTCGATCAGCCGTTCTAGGCCACGCAAGCCAGGTTGCGAAAATCATGAAAAGACTCGCAGCCATATCGATGTAAAGTTGTGGAGGGAAATCCGTCAGGCTCTTTCCAGCCTCCAGAAATTCCGGGTCTGTCCATGCAACTCCCGGAAAGGTGAACGCGCAAGCTTGCGCAGCATACTGAATGCCGCCAAATAGCACTGCGGCCAGGATGTTGGTTTGCCGGTCGCCGGATCTTCGCCAGATAAAAAACAATGAAGCTAAGGCCAAAAAGGGGCCGAATGCCATCGTCTGTGCGTTNNAAATTTAGCATGTGGCGGCCAGTGTTCGTTAAAGATATGGGTTTCGTTCATATCGGCGAGGAAACCGCCAACGGCGATCCCAATAGCATTGACCGTGATGAGCCAGCGTCCGAGAATAAATCTTCTTGAGTTTGTCATGTTGTCTATCGATTCAATTGTTACGAAGTAGCTAATTTGTTGTTACAAACTTATTGAAGTCCAGGTCCTGGTTTTTAGCCGATTCCACCTTTATTTGGTTCATAACCGCGAAATACAACAGTTATTAGTTATACAGCATACGCGTACGCCTTCCTCTCAACTACAAGCCTGGAGGACTGAAACATCAGAAGCAGTAGGCATTAACATTATTCTGATTGAAACAAAGCAGGATTCGGCTTGATAGATATGAAAATGAACCCAACCAAGCTACCTCATCAAATCAAAACAATCAGTCAATATCATCAGGTGATGGGCCTTCCAAAACCGGAACATCCATTGATTAGTATACTGAACTTCGATTCTATACCGCGACTTCCTGTAAATGAACCACTGACTTTCGTTTATGATTTCTATTCGATCTATCTTAAACGAATCTCAAATGTGAAATTCAAGTACGGTCAGCAAGAAAGTGATTTCGATGAGGGCGTGCTGTTTTTCATGGCGCCAAATCAGGTCTTTACTACGAGGCGGAAAAAAGCGCGGATGTCGATCGTTCTGGGTGGATCATGCTTATCCATCCTGACTTCCTATGGAATACAACATTGGCAACAACAATAAAGCAATATGGATTCTTCGGGTATTCAGTAAACGAAGCCCTCTATCTTTCGGCTAGGGAAGAAAAGAAAATATTGGGTATCATTAAGAACATTCGACAGGAATATGATTCCAACATTGATAGATTTAGCCAGGGCATCATTATCTCCCAGTTGGAAGTATTGTTCAACTATTCTGAGCGCTATTATAACCGCCAGTTCATCACCCGTAAAGTAAGTAATTACAAAGTTCTTACGGCACTAGAAGACATCTTAACTAAATATTATAATAGTAATGCGTTGGCACAAAAGGATTGCCTTCCGTACAATACATCGCCGGGGCATTAAATATGTCGCCTAACTATCTGGGCGCACTGCTTAAAACATTAACAGGGCAGAACACGCAGCAGCATATCCATAACAGAGTGATCGAAAAAGCCAAAGAGAAATTATCTACTACCAACCTGTCAGTGAGCGAAATTGCGTACGAACTCGGTTTTGTGCATATTCAATCCTTCAGCAAATTATTTAAAAGCAAGAGTGGGATGAGTCCCCTGAAATTCAGGTCGGAATTTTCCTAAAATGACACCTCATTAGTCAACCGCCTTGACCCGCCGGTCTCCAGTATGGATTTGATCAGCTGCTCATTTTCCGGCGTCTGCTTCGTAACCACCACAGAATCTACAGAAAAAGCGATCAATGCTTCATCTACGNNGCCGTCAGCTGAATCCTTACGTCCATTGAAGGGGAATGTATCTGGACCACGTTGGCATTGACTGTTCAAATTGATCCTTCCCATCTGATTCGCAAGGGTATCAATCAGTAATGATATGGCATCAGTATCCTGGCTGAAAATACTCACCTGCTGGCCATAAGGCGAATTCATAATATATTCAACCGGCTCCGACAATGATGTAAAGGGAACAATCGGGATGACCGGGCCAAATTGTTCTTCGTGATAGATCTTCATTTCACTGTTTACAGGATAAAGGACCGTCGGATGTACGAAAGACTCGTAAATGGCTCCACCCCCATCAGCTTCATTAAGAATTTCAGCGCCTTTTGCAACCGCATCATCAATACATTCCCTGAGGTAAGCGGGCTTTTCCGGTTCCGCTAAAGGTGTGATCGTAACGCCTTTCTGCCAGGGCATTCCAACACCGAGATGCTTCATTTCTTCGACCAGTAGCTGATTGAAGCGATCAACAACTTGTTTATCTACAAACAGCACCTTCAGGGCCGTACACCTTTGTCCGTTGAAGGACAGCGCTCCAGTAATAACCTCCTTAACCGTGTGGTTCAACTCTGCATCGGGAAGAATGATGGCAGCGTTCTTTGCATCCAGTCCTAAAACGGATTTCAAACGGTTGGATTTTGGATGCATCTTTTTTAAAGCATCCGCCACTCTGCTGGAACCGATTAGTGCAAGCACATCGATTTTTCCGCTTTCCATGAGCATGGGAACAATATCCCGGCCTCTGCCATATACAGTATTCACGACGCCTTTCGGGAAACATTTTAAAAAGGCTGCTAACAGCGGTTCGAATAACAGCGTGCCTAGTTTTGGTGGTTTGAAGAGGATCGTGTTGCCCATGATCAGCGCCGGAATCAAGGTTGTGAAAGTTTCATTCAGCGGGTAGTTAAAAGGCCCCATACACAACACTACGCCATGGGGAACTCTTTTGGTCTGGCCGATAAAACCCTGCGTAACCTGGAAAGCGTTGGTATGGTTGGATAGCTGTTTTGCGGAGCGGATCGTTTCATTGATATAGTCTATGGTCCGGTCAAACTCCTTCTCTGCATCGGCTATGGTCTTGCCGATTTCCCAAACAATAAGCTTTACGATTTGCTGCCTTTGGGTCTTCATTTCGGCCACAAATTGATTCAAGTGCTGGATTCTTTCGTTGATATGCATTGCCGGCCACTCCCCACGTCCACCGTCGTAAGCATTTACTGCGGCATCCAGGGCTTCCTGGCTCTCCTTAGTGGTTGCAATTGGATAACTTCCGATCTGCAATTTCTCAGTGTCTCCGCTTTCCTTATTGGCGATCAAAATGGGCGAGTAGACTTTATGGAAGTCTCCCTTCCATTCCCGCAGTTCTCCATTAACAAGGATGCTAGATTGATGCAACTGTTCCTGAATCCTGATGACTTCCGGAACTTCGTCCAACGTAGCAAATAATGCCTTCATCTTTTGGCTGGAGGAAGCAACTGCTTGTTCAGTTTCCATTGTGCCACCGACCAAGGATGTAACGCTGCGGGATGGTTCATCATGATGATCTATTTTCTGTTCCATATTAAATTACTTGGTGCTTATTTCAGAGTAAGTTACGAAGTACAAGTACGGAATTACGTTTCAAATAAAGATGGATTAAGTCATATTTGATCACCTAATTGTTTATTGTTGAGCGGATTTGCCCTGGTCTTTTCACAGTTTAGGGTTTCATGATTAATCGAAATTCGTGGATAAGGTAAACGAGCGCCATTGTTCGAACTCCGCAGCTTCTTCCTTTCTTTTCTGAAGTACCAGGTCATAATTATCCGGTCCCAGTAAAAGATGTAATGGCGGCTCCTCCATTTCTGAAATCTTCAACAGTATGCTCACCAGCTTATCCGGGTCGCCGGGCTGTGTGCCACTAGCAGCAGACCACATTTTCTCGGCTTCATCCACGCCATAGTCCGCTATTCTGTGCTGTACATACTGAATGGAGTTCATGAATTCGGTTCTGAACTGTCCGGGTGCTACGACCGTGGTTTTGATGCCAAATCGGCTAACTTCTTGTGCCAGCGCCTCGGTTAGCCCAACCATCGCGAACTTAGCGGCGTTGTAACTGGAAGCATTTGCAAATCCGATATATCCGGCATTGGATGAGATGTTGATGATGTGTCCCGATCCTTGCTGGCGCAGATGTGGCAGTACATGACGAATGATGTTTACAGTGCCAAAAAGGTTCACGTCCATCGTACTGCGGAATTCGGCGTCTGTCATTTCTTCCAGACTACCCACAAGAGAATAGCCGGCATTATTCACGACCACATCAATCTGGCCGAAATGCGCAATGGCTTTGTCTATGGCCGCTTTTACATCTTCATCGGAGCTGATGTCCAATGCTATTGCATAAAGATTTTTCTTGTTTTCGGTTATACCTGCTTCCAGGGCGGCGGCGTTACGGCTTGTAGCGATCACACGGTGCCCGGATGACAAGAGTAATTCGGTTAGGTTTAAACCCATTCCTTTTGAAGCTCCGGTTACGAGCCAAACTTTTCCTTGCTTTGCTGTAGTATTCATGTTGTTTTCTGATTAGATTACAAACGTAGACCTTTAACAAGCCCGGAAAGTGTGCAGATCACTGGAAGATGTGTTTATATCCCGGATTTGCGCATTAATCTTTTGCGATGATCTCTTTTCTGTGCGCTATGCCCCATTCCGTAAGGTTGTTGATGATGTTTCTAAGCGTTAAACCATGCTTTGTAAGTTCGTACTGGACAGTTACCGGATGCGTGTCCAGTACTGTTCGCTTCACTAAGCGGTTTGTTTCCAGCTCCTTCAATTCCTTGCTCAACATCTTGTTGGAGATGCCAACGACATCATTCAGAATGTCCGAAAATCTTCTTCTGTTGTAATGGCAGATTGAAGAGATGATATAGATCTTCCATTTTCCACTAAGCACGTCCATGGCATCGTGGACGGCCATCATTTCTTTTTTACGATCCTGCTGAGATTCATTGGTGCATGTCATAGGTTACGGGGTTACCTGAATGTTACTGTTACTTTTAGATACAAAGTTACAAAGATATATGTATTGGCGTAAATTTGTAGCTCCAAATTCGCCATGAAAAAAGCTTAAATTTAAATGCGGGTTTGCATTGATCTCNNAACGAAAATTATAAAGCTATGAAACAGACTAATTATGGTGGCGCACTACAACATTCAGTCAAATCAGGGTTTGGTGCTTCATCTACTACAAATGATGTTATTGAAGGTTTTGATCTTAGTGGAAAGATCGCGATCGTTACTGGTGGTGGCACAGGTATCGGTCTTGAAACGGTGAAAACCCTGGCAAATGCTGGCGCAAAAGTTATTGTAGGTGCCCGGGACGTTAACAAAGCAACACAAAATCTGGACGGTGTTCCGAACTTGGAAATTGAACCATTGGACCTGATTGATCCACAGGCTGTCGACCGCTTTGCCGACAAGTTCCTGGCTTCCGGTCGCCCGCTACATCTGCTCATCAACAACGCAGGTATCATGTTCGTACCTCTGCGCCGTGATGCTGCAGGAAATGAATCACAGTTGGCAACCAATTACCTGTCTGTGTTCCGGCTTACCGCAAGATTATGGGAAGCACTGAAAAAAGCGAATGGCGCAAGAGTGGTAAACCTTTCTTCTTTAGGACACCAGTTTGGAGCTTTCGACTTTGAGGATCCAAACTTCGAGCAACGTAGCTATGAAACCTTGCAAGCATACGGGCAATCAAAAACTGCCATAAACCTCTTTTCACTGGAACTCGACAAGCGTGCTAATGGGTCTGGTGTTCGGGCCTATTCCGTGCATCCTGGAAATATCTGGGGAACAGAACTGGCGAGAGAAGCTCCAATGGAAATATTACAGCATTTCGGTTTTTACGATGCTGCCGGAAATCCGGTGCAAGAAGTTCTGGATTCGCTTAAAAGCATTCCACAAGGTGCAGCTACAACCATATGGGCAGCGACCAGTCCTATTTTAGATGAACTCGGTGGCGTATACCTGGAGGANNGCGGAACTGGCGGTTGATGCATCGGTACCGAATGGTGTAAAGCCATATTCCCTGGATGAAGGCAGTGCGACCAGGCTTTGGAAGTTGACGGAATCGTTAACCGGTGTTCCCTTTCAGATAAGCTGATCGATAACATGAACCTTTTAATTCCGACAATAAGGCATTTGATCAAGATCAGCCAGGATGAAGAATTGATTTTGGCTGATCTGTTCAAGCCGTTGACCCTAAAATCCGGCGAGTATTTCCTGGAGGAAGGACAGCTCTGCCGTTACGTGGGCTTTATTGAATCGGGTTTGGTCCGTTACCACATGAACGACAATGGCATTCAGAAGATTTTGTATTTCAATAAGGAAGGTGAATTTGTCTCCAATTACCAAAGTTTCCTTCCGCGCGAACCATCTAATACGAGCATACAGGCTATTGAAGACACGACCTTGCAGGTGATTAGTTACGACAATTTGCAAAAGCTATATTCAGGTGTTCACGAGGGTGAAAAACTGGGCCGCCTTGCCATTGAAAACGTCTTTTTGACCAGCATGCAGCAATTGAAATCTTTTTACAAGGATTCGCCAACTGAACGGTATCAACAGTTTCTTCGATCCTACCCCAGCCTGGCAGAGCGGATCCCGCAGTACCATATTGCTTCCTATGTAGGCATCAAACCGCAGTCACTCTCCAGGATCCGCAAGCGGCTGGTGACATCAAAATAATTTGTATGCGCCGGATTAGTTAACCTGGGTGAACGAACCGGGCTTTTCATAAACAGAAATTTGTTTCCATAATCTTTTCAATCATGGAAACACAAATCAAAGAACAGCCTCAATGGGGCATGCATTCAGCCTCGTACTGGATCACACTTTTATTAGCACTAGGCATCATCTTAATCGGTCTCCGTTTTATCCTGCAGCCGCAGGTTGGCGCAATTGGCTATGGGATAGCATTTAGCAATGATCATGATGCGGTATATGGTCGGGTCAAAGGCATACGGGACATCTTTTCTGGTATTGTACTCCTGCCCTTTCTGATCATGGGGATGCGAAAAGCAACAGCCTGGGTATTTACGGCAGCTACTGTTGTGCCCCTGGCCGACTTTCTCATTATAGCAATAACGAATGGAACTGCCGACCTCGAACACCTGCTGGTGCACGGGATTACGGCCTTGGTCATGATCATCAACAGCTTCCTATTATTCGCTAAAGACAGGAGTTGATTCCAGCGGTAGCGGTTTGCGGGCTTGGCTATTTCTGGCCGGCAGATGTAACCTTGTTACCTCTAAGTTACTATTACTTTTGGATACATAGTTACTTTAGTAAACAATGATGTGTTAGATTTGCAGCTCTAACAAAAGAAATAGGAACATGAAAAAACTTCAGGATAGGGTAGCCCTGGTTACCGGAGCATCAAAAGGTATAGGTGCATGTATTGCGACATATTTTGCAGCAGAAGGCGCTAAGGTTGTCGTGAATTACGCATCGAGTAAGGTAGATGCAGATAAAGTTGTGAAGACCATTACCGATCAGGGTGGGCAAGCCATTGCTGTACAAGCTGATGTGTCAAAAGAAGCAGAACTCATCAGGCTTTTTGAAGAGACCGCAGCGGCCTTCGGTTCATTAGACATTCTGGTAAACAACGCGGGTATTTACCAATACGATCCTATTGAATCGGTAACGGTTAAAAACTTTCAGGCACATTTTAACATCAATGTACTTGGATCCGTTCTGGCCATCCGCGAAGCTAAAAGGCTATTCGGCGACAAAGGTGGAAACATCATCAACATCAGTTCTGGTGCGAGTAATACGCCACTGGCAACAGGCTCCGTGTATTCAGCCAGCAAAGCAGCTCTGGATGCGATTACCATTGCATTGTCTAAAGAATTCAGCGGACAGAACATTCGCATCAATTCCATATTACCGGGCGTGGTTGAAACAGAGGGTTCACATAGCGCAGGTTTTATCGGCAGCGAATTCGAAGCGAAGTTGGTTGCGAACACCCCGCTTGGTCGTACCGGACAGCCGGAGGATATTGCCAAGGTGGCAGTCTTCCTTGCTTCAGACGATGCAGCCTGGATTAACGGAGAGAAGATTTCTGTATCAGGTGGCATTTACGGGATCTAATATTTACAATATAAAAAATCAGGACATGAGCAGATTAAAAAATAAGGTAGCCGTAATTACCGGCGGTAATAGCGGCATTGGATATGGCATTGCAGAAGCTTTTAAAAACGAAGGTGCAGTTGGCGTGATCACCGGAAGGAATCAGGCCACGCTTGACCGTGCAGTCAACGAACTCGGACCTGGCTTTATGGCCATTGCTGGTGACGTAACCGATCTTGATTCGCTGGAAAGCACTTTCAATAGGACCTTTGAGAAGTTTGGTAAGATAGACACGCTGGTGGTCAATGCCGGTGGTGTTGTAGATGGTAGCCCANNATTTCGATGGTTATATGGACCTGAACTTGAAAAGTTCCTATTTCACGGTTCAGAAAGCACTTCCTTACTTAAATGATGGTGCTTCAATAATCCTCATTGCATCCAGCGCAGCGCACCGTGTAGCTCCGGGAATGACAATCTACGCGGCGGCTAAAGCTGCAGTTATAACTTTAGCAAAGGGATTGTCGCTCGACTTGCTATCGAGAAATATCCGGGTTAATGCGCTTTCACCGGGCTCAATAGACACACCAGTCTTTGGTAAACTCGTGCCTGAAGAACATTTGGCGCAGGTGAAGCAGCTCTGGACGGACATCATCCCAGTGGGCCGTCAGGGGCTTTCTTCTGAAATCGGGAAAACTGCTGTATTTCTTGCATCAGATGACTCCTCCTTTATAGTCGGCACAGAAATCCTTGTGGATGGAGGAATGACGAATATCAGCCTGATGAAGTAGGCGTTGAATTGTTCTAAATTAAAATCATATTCCAGAGGTCGGTTTCAATAGTCTATTTTTGAGGAATAATCTAAGTCAAATGGCAAAAACGAAACTTACCATCAATAATAACGGATCAGTGAAAGTAGAAGGCGATTTTGAAATCGTTGACAAAAATGGCAATGCCTATGGCCTTCAAGGACGTACGGTTTTAGGCATCTGTCGCTGCGGAATGTCTAAGAACAAGCCTTTTTGTGATGGTGCACACAACGGGCACTTTGAACATGAAGCGGTTGCATTTGATCTTCCTCCGAAAAAAGTATAACGTTTAATCCTTTATAAACCCTGCAGATTTAATCTTTGCAGGGTTTTTTTGTGAAGAGGCTTGTTGGTTTATTTAGCTCCAGACCTTTCTTAAAAACCTTAACCAATTGCCATGCATCAGCTTTTCTATGTCTACCTCACTATAGCCCCGCATAGCAAATAAATCAGGTACTTTACTTAAATCCGCAATGGTCTCCAGATCATAAGGACATTGCTCTTTTCCAAAACCACCATCCAGATCTGATCCGATACCCACATGATCTGTGCTACCTGCCAACTGACAGATGTGATCTATATGATCGATCATCACTTCCAAATTACAGTTTGTACCTTTTGGCGTAGAGAGGCCTCGCTTCCATCCTGGCACCATCATCCATGCATCCAGTGCAGCACCAATCACAGCACCTCTGCTGATCAGTTCTTTGATCTGTTCATCTGTAAATTGCCGGTTGTGATCTACCAAAGCCCGGCAGTTGTTGTGTGAAGCCCAAACTGGCCCATTGAAATGGTCCATCGCATCCCAGAAACTCTCATCACTGAGATGAGTCGCATCGAGGATAATGTTTAGACGTTCCATTTCAGCAAGAAGCGAATAACCCTGAGGCCCCAGCTTTCCGGTTGCATTTGTACCCTGCGCATACCTGCCCGGTCCATAATGTGCCGGACCCAATGCCCTCAATCCTTTTTCATAGGCGACTTCCAGGTAGCCTACGTCAACCAGGGAATCTGCACCTTCGAGGCTCAGGATATAACCAATCGGCTTTTGCTCGTTGGAGCTCCTGTTATCTTGCCAAACTTGGAGATGCTTTTCAAGGCCATCCAGGTCTTTCACTTGCAGCATCTCTCCTGCTGCCTCCATGGCCTTGTACCAGGCCAGCTGTCCCTGGGTTTGTGCCCAGGCTTGTTCCGGGGAATGCCAGCCAGGTAGCGGGTTGTCTGGTGCAACATAGCGGGCTATTTGTGTGGCGACAACCAGGCCGATATTCCCTTTTCTCAGCTCTGGAAAGCTAACAACTGCATTGCCACGATCAGGTTTATCTTGCAAGCCTGCTTCCCGGCTGTTGATGGTTGCTATTGGGAGGCGAAGGTCGCGGTTCCATTCCATGGCATTCATGCTCAAATCCAGGTGGGCATCTATTGTAAACATTTGTTGTGGGTTAAGATTTTAAAACTTTATTGGTGTTTTTAGTCCTTAAATCGTGTATTTTCTTTTTCTCGATTCAATGGGCCAGGTTTCCGGCGATCTTTTCGATGATACACTTAAGGCATGATCATAAAGCGCAACTGTCGGACAAACGTGGAACGGTAGCCCGTATAGTACATCGCCGATCTTGTAACGGTGGTTTTCCCCTGCATTAAGTACCAGGTGTTCTTCACTCTGACTCACTGTGACCAGTTCTGGCGCATTAAGGAAAGTGATCCGGCTCGTCAAAGGGTTCTCGGCGGCTACCGCTTTATGCCCCAGATCCAGACAGATCAGCTTTTCATCCGGCAGGGAAACTACACGGGAAANNAAGGCTGCGGTTAAAAAAGGCTGTTCCCCAAATGCTTTCTGATATCCTTCGTCCCAAAGCGCAAAAGTACCCGGGCTGCATTCAAAGTCTGTTTCTTTTGAAAAGATAGGGAAAGTGGGCGTACCGCCAGCAATAATGATGGGCTTTTGCTGATACTTTTTTTCTATCGTGCGACTCAAGTCTTGAAGTGCTGTGATGATTTCCGCTGCCTTATGTTGACGTATCCTGAAGTCGCTATCATGGATGTGGCCATCATAGGCATGGAAACCAAGCACCTTTAGCCCTTCTATTTTCAAAAGCGAGTCGTAAAGGTTTATGGCTTGGCTCGCTCGAACACCAGTGCGGTTCATGCCGACATTCAGATCGATGTAAACCTTCAAGGTCTTATTGTGCTGCCCGGCATATTCAGCAATGTTTTCAACCGCTGCATGATTGTCCACCAGGCAGGAAAAGCTGGTGTCCGGAAATTGTTCTTGTAAAACCATGAACCTGGCAATGTTCGGTCCAACAGGCTGGTATGCGAGCAACACATCAGGCGCGGCACAAAGGCCTAGCATCTCTGCTTCTGCGATGGTGGCACATTTAAACTTCTGAATACCTGCTGCCAACATCATTCTGGTGACTTCAGCGGATTTATGAGTTTTTACATGTGGGCGGAGCCGACTTTTCTTATCGATCATGCCGATGAGCATGTTAATGTTCTCCAGAATTCGATCTTCATACAAGATTAGCCCGGGCGATGGTACGCTCGCAGGATCTTCCAGTTGATACCAGTTTGCTTTTGTCATGAATAATGGTTCCGGTCAAAAATGCTCGATTAGTGAAGTTCAAAAAGTGCCTCGATCTCTACTGGAATATTATCCGGCAGGGAACCGAAACCAACCGCACTTCTTACTCCAATACCGTATTCTGGTCCCCAGACTTCTGCGAAAAGTTCGCTACAGCCGTTGATGATGTAAGGGTGTTTTTCGAAGTCTGGACTGCAGTTGACCATGCCCAATACCTTAATTACACGTTTCACTTTGTCGAGACTACCCAGGTTTGCTTTGATGGTCGATAACATGGTTAGTCCCACTTGTCTTGCTGCGAGCTTGCCATCCTCCTGACTCATCTCTGTCCCTATTCTGCCGATAATTAAAGATCGGTCATCGTTAACAGGCCCGTGCCCGCTTAAATAAAAATGTTTACCATCAATGAGGCAAGGTTTATAGACGCCAAGTGGTGCTGGTGCTGGCGGTAGATTTAATCCAAGCTTTTCGAAACGTTGATCTGCAGTTAAGTTTTCCATATGAAATTATAGTTCTGTTGTTTAATTATAAGGCATTTACGGCAATTTACAAAAGCGCCTGGAGAATCAAGACGCCAATGAGCCCCATGGTGCCCACAATGGTTTCCATCAATGCCCAGGAACGGAAGGTGTCTTTAAGGCTGAGGTTGAAATATTCTTNNCCTGCACCCACTGCAAGCACCATGAGGTTTGGATCCGTATGTGCCGCGCCCATTAGCGGGAAAATGATGCCTGCAGTGGTTAACCCGGCCACTGTCGCGGAGCCCACAGCAAATCGGATCAAAGCGGCAATCAGCCAGCCAAGGAATAAAGGTTCAATGGATATCCCCTGTAGGTAATCCGCGATCTCCAGGCTTACGCCCGTTTGGATCAGGATCTCTTTTAAGGCACCCGAACCAGCAATAATCAACAGGATCATGGCGATGTCTTTGAGTGAATCTCCATAAAGAACCATGATGTCGTTCATCTTTTTTCCGCTCCTTAAGCCGAGCAGCCAGGTGGCGATCACCAGAACAATCAGCATTACGATGGATGGATTGCCAATGAAAGTGATAACTGGTTTAATGGCGGATTCGGGTGGCAGCATGAGCGGCAGAAAGGAAGCAACCGCGAGCAGGATGACGGGAAGCAGTGCCGTAAAAAGGCTTACCCACTTTCCAGGTAGTGCTTCCTCCGGCAGATCTTTGGTCCTAAAGGCCGCCAGTGGTTTTGCTTCTATATGCTTCAGCGTTTTAGCGAATACTGGCCCCCCAACGATGATTGCTGGTATCGCGATGATCATTCCATAAAATAAGGTTAAGCCCATACTCGCGTCAAACTGTACGACCAGGGCTGCGGGTGATGGATGTGGCGGAAGAAAACCGTGGGTAACAGACAAGGCGGCAAGCATGGGTAAACCGATGTAAATGGCGTTGAGCTTGTAGCGATAGACCACAGAGAAGATCAGGGGTACCATTAACACAAATCCGATCCCATAGTATAATGGAATGCCAATGATGAACCCGGTGATGACCATGGCCCATTGAATGTGTTTTTTGCCGAATGTGCTCATCATAACTTCGGCAATCTTCTGCGCCGCCCCACTTTCTGCGACGAGCTTGCCCAGCATTGCTCCGGTCGTAATGATGATGACCAATGAACCGAGTACATCACCCATCCCCTTTTCTACAGCGCCTGCAATTTTGGGTAGCGGTAAACCCAGAGTTACTCCGGCGATTATGGATACGATAAGAAATGAGAGGAAGGCGTTGATCTTAAAGGCTGAGATCATCACGATCAGCAGTAGAATGCAAAGGAGTACGGTGAGTATGGTCATCAACTAAATATCAAAGTAATTAATTAATAATCAAAGGCTAATTCAATAAGATGGTAGGTTAACTGATATCTCTAAACTGGAATTCCGGTAGTTGTTAATTCACGAGGTTCTACTTGAACTTTATTGGTTTTTAGAAATGGTTACCTTTATCAAAAGACTAAGCAGAGATGAATACAAGAATTTATAAGATGTCATTTGCAAGCGTTTATCCGCATTATATCAATAAGGCAGAAAAGAAAGGCCGAACTAAAGCTGAAGTCCATGAGATTATTACCTGGCTAACAGGATATGATGAAGAAGCCTTGGGAAAGTTGGTAGCTGATCATACAGATTTTGAACACTTTTTTAAAGGAGCGCCAAGGCTGAATCCCAACGCAAAAAAGATAACGGGTGTGATCTGTGGATACCGTGTAGAGGAAATTGAAGAAGAACTTATGCAGAAGATCCGTTATCTGGACAAGTTGATAGATGAGTTGGCGAAAGGAAAAGCCCTGGAAAAGATCTTGCGGAAATAAGAAAGCAGATATGAATTTAATCATATCTGCTTTCCATTTAATTGCTTTGAATTACCCGCACTTCGAAGAGCCGCAGTCCTTGCAAGTAAGGCAGCCCTCTTGATATTGAAGGTTTGTCGAATTACAATTCTGACATTGCTGCTTTTTTGCTTCAGTACCATCCGGAACGTAGCGCTTTAAAGCTCTGGCAACGCCATTTTTCCAGGTGTTTATAGCTTCATCAAGTTGAAGGCTGTTAATTAGGTCTACAACTTTCTCGATGGCCATGCCATGGCGTAGCGTACTGGAGATCAATTTTGCATAGTTCCAGTACTCTGGATTGAACTTGTAAGACAATCCTTCGATGGTCGTTTTATGTCCACGTTTGTTTTTGTACTGGAAATCATACCGTGAATTTCCGTCAGCATCACGATTTTTGATGATGAAACCATCATTAACCCATCTTGGAATTAATATGCCATCTTCATCGTCGGCAAAGCCTGTAAAGATTTCATATGGCTTACCGTCGATCAAGCCGATAAAGGCAATCCATTTGTCTTTGCTATTTTGAAAGCGTACAACATCTGCTTCGAGTACCGTTGGTCTTATGGTTGGAAATACCCGACCGGTTTGTTCCGGAGCTGACTCCGCCTTTTTCTCGGTATTCGAGATCAGCACACCTGAACGTGATCCATCACGGTACACCGTAACACCCTTGCAACCAGACATCCAGGCTTCCATATACAATTCACCAACCGTCTCTTCAGTTACGTCAGAAGGCATATTGATAGTTACACTGATTGAATGATCTATCCACTTTTGGATAGCGCCCTGCATTCTTACTTTTTTCAGGTAGTCTACGTCATTGGACGTTGCCTTGTAGTAAGGAGATTGTGCCACCAGATCATCAAGTTCCTTCTGAGAATAATTTTTCGTCAGATCCTTTCCATTCACTTCCATCCACTGTTTAAATCGGTGGTGAAAAACGACATATTCTTCCCAGGAATCGCCCACTTCATCGACGAAGTCTACGCGAACCTCTTTATCATTAGGGTTTACCTTTCTTCTACGTTTGTAAACCGGCATAAAGACAGGTTCAATACCTGAGCTGGTTTGAGACATCAGGCTGGTGGTTCCAGTTGGTGCAATGGTCAGCAGCGCAATGTTCCTGCGTCCATGTTCCAGCATCTCATAATACAATTGCGCATCGGCTTCTTTGAGACGTAAGATAAATGGATTGTTTTTTTCACGTTCTGCATCAAATATGCCAAATGCCCCACGTTCTTTAGCTGTATTTACCGAAGCTCTGTAGGCTTCAATGGCGATAAATTTATGTATTTCGATGGCAAATTCGGTCGCTTCGTCACTGCCATATCGCAGGCCCATGGCCGCAAGCATATCACCTTCTGCAGTGATCCCGATCCCTGTCCTTCTTCCTTCATTTGCTTTGGTTTGAATATTTATCCAAAGGTTCTTTTCAGTTCGTTTTAATTCTGCATCTTCTGGATCTTCATCTATTTTTTGCAGTATCGCATCGATCTTTTCAAGTTCAAGGTCGATGATGTCGTCCATTATGCGTTGACTTGCATTGATATGCTGCTTGAATAAAGTCCAGTCAAATTTCGCTTCTGCTGTAAAGGGGTTGTTAACATAGGAGAATAGATTTATAGCAAGCAAACGACATGAGTCATACGGACAAAGTGGAATTTCGCCACAAGGGTTCGTAGAAACTGTTTTATATCCTAGATCTGCATAACAGTCCGGCACGGATTCACGTATGATCGTATCCCAGAACAGTATTCCTGGCTCAGCTGAGCGCCATGCGTTATGAACGATCTTTTTCCAAAGTGCAACTGCATCTATTTCATTGCTATAGAGCGGTTCAGTTGCAGTAATTGGATATTGCTGTTTGTAGGTGCTGCCAGCTTGTACAGCCTTCATAAAATCATCATCAATCCTAACCGAAACATTAGCGCCAGTAACCTTCCCTTGTTCCAATTTCGCATCTATGAAGCCTTCAGCATCAGGATGTTTTATCGCGACAGAAAGCATCAATGCACCCCTTCGTCCATCTTGTGCCACTTCCCGAGTGGAGTTGGAAAACCGTTCCATAAATGGCACGATGCCAGTAGATGTAAGCGCGGAGTTTTTTACTGGTGATCCTTTTGGACGGATGTGTGATAAATCGTGTCCCACTCCTCCCCGTCGCTTCATGAGTTGAACCTGTTCCTGATCAATTTTCATGATTCCTCCGTATGAATCAGAGTCTCCATCATTTCCAATCACAAAGCAATTAGAAAGTGAGGCGATTTGATATGGATTGCCAATCCCTGTCATGGGACTTCCTTGAGGAATTATGTATTTAAAATCTTTTATGAGGTCAAAAACTTCATCTTCCGAAAGTGGATTAGGATATCGTTGCTCAATTCTTGTTATCTCTCCGGCGATACGTCGGTGCATATCATTCGGATCCTTTTCAAAAATGTTTCCATACGAATCCTTAAGCGCGTATTTGTTAACCCATACCCTCGCGGCAAGGTCGTCACCCTTAAAATAGACTAATGACGCTTGATATNNCGCGTTTTTAGATTGGTTTAATATTTCCATAACTTGAAAGAATGATAAAACGTTTCATTCAAATCTATGAATTAGTCGACTTTAAAAAGTCATAGGGAAATGAAGTTTCTGGAAATAGTTATCAACACACTGTTAGTCAATGGGATAAAAAAAATTATATTAAAATTGTTTACACAAAAATAAAATCATATGATTTGGCTACTTGAAGGCAGGTATCCCAAAGAAATCAAATCTTCACGCGCCTGAACAGGCTTAGTATTGCCATTATCCAGTAAAATCACCTTCGAAGAAATGTCCAATACATGTCTGTAATCATGATCAGTGATGATGAAACCGGTTTCGGCTGAATGCGCCTTGATCAAATTTTTAATCGCTTCAATATATAACGGTGATAAGCCATGAAATGGTTCATCAAATAACAAATACTTTGCACCGGAATGGAGCATAATCAAGATTTCAATTACTCGCCGCTCTCCCCCTGACAGTTGTCCTGGTTTAAGTTGTAAAAACGGGCTTACGAATTCATTTTTCTGTAGTACAGCGCATTGCGCTGTACTACAGAAGCAGCTAATGATGTTTTTGAAATTTACATGGCCCGGAAGAAATCCGCCCTGAGGAAGATAATTAATAAATGCACGATTGCTAAACAAAGAATCTGTTTTGACATGATCAACTGATACAAACTTATACTCTGCTTTAACAGCGCCAAAAATGATCTGCATTAAGGTCGACTTGCCTGAGCCGTTTCGACCAAGTAATCCTACAATCTGGCCGGGTTCACAGGATATAAACACGTCATTAAGGATCTGCCGATTATCGAACTGCTTCCTGATACTGTCGACATGCAGCCTGTTCATATCCATATCAGGGACAATGAAACAAATAAACTGATTATTATAGTACTAACCCAAAGGCAGCGCCTGCTGAGCCCGAGGTTATTATAAAAGAAATATTCATGGGGATATTTGATCTCATACCCCAGATAATGAAAGAGCGGAAGTAAAAAGAAAAATGAAATGCCCACACCACTGGAGAAATTAATCAGCGTCATGCCAAAAAAGGGTAGTACAATGGACAGTACCAGCGATGGAACANNCTGCGCATCATGAGACAAGTTTAGCACAACAATATAGATAATTAAGGTCGATAATGCTGCTTAAACCAGTCCGCTGTTGTTTTAATTGCCTCCTCATACGAGGTGGGCACAAACTCATATTCTTTTTCGAACTTGGAAGAGCTGAATAAAAAAGGATATTCGTCCTGATAATTCATCTCGTAAGCCTCTCTCATAAATGGGCTGAACCATCCGACTATTTTTAGCAGCCATTTAGGTAACACCAGTACTTTATCCGTAGTACTCATGTATTTTGCGGCAATTTTCATGAATTGCCTTCCTGTTAATGCAGGTTGAACACTGGGCAAATGCCAAACTTGTCCGAATGCATTTTCGTCATGACTGAGTATATCCAGCGCCCTGGCCGGGTCAGGGATGTAATTATATGATCTGGGCACATCAGGATTGATAAACCACTGCGCGCGCTTGCCCTTAACCATATTCGCAAACACCAGAATTCCAGCAGCACTCTTATCCACTACACCCGGTCCATAAAAATCCACAGCACGGGCTATGATCGCTTTTATGCCTCCAGATTGCATCTCTTTCCATAACATCTCAGCAATGCCAGCCCTCACCCGCCCTTTGTTGCTGGAAGGTCTGTATGGTGTCTCCTCAGTGATGAGGCCATCAACCTTTCCGTACATATAAACATTATCAAAAAATACCAGCTTAGCCTGGAATTTCTTACAGGCATCTATGACATTTTGCATAATAACTGGCCATTCAGCTTCCCAAACTTTAGCATTATAGGTTATTCCTACAAGTAGGTAAACAATTTCAGAGCCCTCAACAGCTTTAAATACTTGTGCTCTGTTAAGCAGGTTAGCAGCAATACTATCTGCACCAGGAACCTCCTTTGGTGATCGGGATACCAGTCTGATCTGGTGATTTTGTGTCTTTAGCTCTGGAAGGAGAGCATTCGCAATGGTACCATTGGCACCAAGTAAAGTATGTAATCCCATGTTGTTATAAGTTATTGTTTTAAATTTGTTTAAGCTTTACGAAGCAAATGTAGCTGAAAGGCCCACACAGAAATTGTAAGAAAACGAACTGATCTATGAAATACGCTGGCCAGAAATACCCTGCTATTGAGCCTCTTTCCAGATTGATCGAATATGTTTATACGATAGCAATTCCTGATCATGAAGAAGCCCAACTGTTCCACATTGCACCGAGTTTAGAAAAGATGATCGTATTCAACTTCGGTAGCACCTATAAATGCGCTGTAGGAAATAATGCTACAATGGAAGAGGTCTCCAATAAGGTGACCATAATGGGGCCTGTTCGCCAAATGTTCAACTGCATGCTAAATCCAGGATGTGATCTGCTGGTTTGTTGTTTTATTAACGACGGTTTTTATCGTTTGGCATCATCTTCAAACGATTGCGAACTTAGAGAGGAACTGCTGGTACTCTGGGAGACCCTGAAGGGAATGCCTGACGATATAGATCGTATTGCGATTTTAAACGAATACCTCAGGACTAATGTTGCAGGTTCTGAGCCTCAGGTTGAATCGTTAATCTCCAGCATTCCTGACATTCATAATGCTACTTTGAATCCCATTGATGTAATCGCAGCAAAATCTCTGGTGTCGGCTCGCACCGTTCAGCTTCGCTTTAAAAAATATGCGGGTTATTCTTCAAAAGAGCTCCTTAGGTATTTGCGCTTTAAGCAAATAATTGGATGGCTCATCAAAAATCATGAAAAAGAGATCAATTGGATGGACCTGGTTGTAAGGTTTAGGTACCACGATCAGAGTCACATGATCAAAGATTTTAAATACTTTACCGGACTTTCGCCCAAAAAGGTTTTAGCTTTATGCAAACAAGAGAACCTCTGCATCAGCCGAGACTTCCTTGATGATCAGGCTATACCACCTACCCTAAATGAAGATGGTAAGCATCTGCACAGGGAATCATTATAATATTTCATCAATGATATAATATTAAGGTTGCTTCTCTTTTTTAGCCTGCCTACTGCGAAATGCACGCTTAAATGCATTAAATGCCCCAAAGCGTTCGCTAATGTTCCCAATCATATTAGCATCTCCGGTTTGAATGTCTGCAATATTCAACCCGGCTTCTAATTGCTTAGGATATATGATAAGAAAGCTGTTTTGTTCGAAATAGGTAATCAGATAGTGCGGCAGTCTGTTTAGCTGCTTCAGGTAGGAAACATGATCCTTTCTGGATGATACGATTACAAACAGGTCATTCGGTTTTATCTCTCTTGCAAAAATCAGGAAATCGTCCCAGTCAGTAAATTCCCTGAACAGCATCGACAACTGTGGAGACAATCGCTGACCTGCAATCTGAATTTGGGTCAGTGTATCTTCTGAGCCGTAGAATATGGTAGAAAGACCACTCTGCTCTGCAAGCGTGATGATGTTACCCAGCCAGTGTAAGAAGCCCGGCTCCAACTCTGCTTTCGGTGGTACCACAACCAGCATTCGTTTAATGGTATTTATCGGCTGATGAGGTTTGTAAATATGAACCGTTTCACGAACGCGTTTTAAGATATTTTCCGCTTTTAAGCCTAAAAAGTCATTTCTCCCAGCATTCTGATGCAAGCCGATAACTACATCTGTGATGTCATATTCCTTGATGGTATATACAATACCGTTGCTTGCACTTGCATCAAACCGCGTGAGTGGGGTGATCAGATTATCCGTAGCGGATGCATGGTTTACTGCCTTATCCAAAAGCCTTCTACCAGATTCCTGATTTGTACCGTTTGGATCATCTTCATTCACCACGTGCAGGGCAAAAAGTTGCACTGCACTCTTCTTAGGTTTAAACATCAATCCGAGGTCGACAATGTTTCCAACGCTTTCCGGATATGCAAGCGAAAGTAAGATCTTTCTTTCTTCTTCCTGTGGTTTTCTATCTTCACTGTTGCCGGCTTCCAGCGCCATTTTACTTGATGCGCTTTCTACGACAAAAGAGCTAACGGCACAACTTACCAGAATGAGAAGAATTGTTCCATTTAACACATCCTCATTTAATAATCTGATGGGTTCCCCTGTAGGCGCTTCACCGATGATGATGTTATAGCCGACCAGGATGATGGCCAATGTTGCGGCGGCATGCGAGGTGCTCAACCCGAAGATTAGATTACCTTCATTTTTGGTTAAACGGAATGCGCGCTGTGTGATCTTAGCGGCAACATACTTGGTGAATATCGCAACGCCTGTAATTACCCCGGCAACTTTTAACGCGCCCCAGCCTTTTACAATCACAGAGATATCAACCAACATCCCCACCCCAAGCAGGAAGAAAGGAATAAACAGGGCATTACCCACAAAATTGATCCTGTTCATCAGTGGAGAGG
>DCLG01000062.1:25240-34772 GCA_002320935.1 Pedobacter sp. UBA1654
GGCGAAAAAGGCACCAATAATGGCCTCTAGTCCTGCTGCTTCTGCTAGAAAGGAAGCCAGGAATACCGTAGCCAAGACAAAAACGTACTGAGATACACTGTCCTCGTATTTTTTAAAGAACCATCTGATGACTATTGGAAATAGAAAAAAAACGATGCTTACAAAAATAATGGATGAAAATGCCAGTTGAAACCAGAACGTACTGGATACCTCATCTTTGGTCATGCCTGCAACACCCGCTAAAATCAATAGCGCAAGAATATCAGTGATCATTGTTCCCCCAACGGTTAGCGTTACAGCCTGTTTACTGGCCAGGCCGTATTGGCTGGCGATCGGGGACGAAACCAGCGGATGTGTAGAAAACATAGAGGCAAGTAGCAATGACGAGAGAAATCCATAACCCAAGACGTAATAGCAAGCTAGAATTCCCACACACAGTGGCAACACGAAGGTTGTAAGGCCAAAGAAAATAATCTTATTCCTGTTTTTTCTGAATTCAGAAAGGTCAATTTCAAGGCCAGCCAAAAACATGATGTACAACAATCCTACAGTCCCAAATAGTACAATGCTACTGTCACGCCTAAGCAGGTTTAACCCATGTGGACCGATAATCACACCGGCCATGATCAGACCTATAATATGAGGCACCTTGATCTTACTGAAAAGGATCGGTGCGAAAAGGATGATAAACAGTACAATCGTAAATATGATTACTGGATTTCCAAAGGGCAGAGAAAAGTCGATATTTAGTAGTATCATAATAGTCCTAAGCCCGAGAGTTTATTCAAATTTAACCTGTAAAAGATTTTACAGCCACCTGCCTGGGTCACTTCTCTGCGTCCAACCATACTTCCCGATTCCGCAGGTGTCAAAACAATCGAGATCACTGTTCCTACAGCTGAATCACCTGAATTTAGTTGCAATTCCTGACCGTTATATAAACCGGTATAAAGTGTGTTGACTTTCCCATTTGCCAGACCTTCCACAATAAAAAGGTCGTTCCTGTAGGCAATATTCCACTGCTCATTCCGGACATCCCCTATTGCAGACCCGGTGCAATTGGTCTCAACACAGGTCATTTTCACCTGCCATTTTCCAGTTAAATTAGAGTTCATAATGCCTTCGGGAATGTCGGTTGTTGTCGTATCCAGTACCTGCTCCCTTCTGTCCAGTTCCTCAGCCTTCAGGTTTAATGCACGTTCTTTAGCCATTAAAGAATCCCGGAGCTTGTCGAGGGCGGCACTCCGCTCCCTAAGTTGTTGCTCCTCCTGATTGGTACAGCTGAACAGAAATAATGCAAAAACTAAAAGATAAATTTTCTTCATGTGTAGTTCAATATTTTGTGGCATAGCTATTCTTTCTAGTTAACGTATTTTCCAGCACTTTGTTGGCATGGAAATCCGGATATGGACAATTCGGATGAAAATGGATTGAAAATTGCGAACTAATCATGAACTTCCAACCGTCAATGATGAAAAAGATAAAACTTTTTACTTCCCCAGATATCAACGTACTACAGTCAGACATAAACACCTGGTTAGCTGAAAACAAAGAGGCCCATATTCTTGAAAGTAATATTACCAGCCTGAACTCGGCACCTCAACTCGGTAGCGCGGAAAAGTCGAGAGCAGAATATGCCTTTTATATCCTTTACACGCCTGCAGGTGAGGGCGAGGAAGAAAGTGTTATTGCAGCAACCAAGCAGATGCCTGAAGAACTTACACAAGTCATCAATAACATTTCTGAGGTAAATTAGCTTCATCGCAGATCTGCTTACTGCTTCCTGAACCTGGCTGTAAGGTACCTTCTGAGCGGAATGTCAAACGCTTTCATCGCCAAAAATGCAAATGAAAGCATAAATGCCAGGCCTGTTATCACCATGACGATGAGCATGCCTGTTCCTGGCTTCTCCACCTGGTAATAGTTGAAGAACATCCAGATCATTGAATAGTGTGTCATATATAGTGGATACGATATATCTGCCAGAAAGCGGCAGGTTTTTTTCAGACCAGGGGCGGTGCTTGTCCCTGCCCCGAGTGCAATCATTAACGGAAAATAAACCAATACAACGGCGAGTTCACCAAGCCAACCCCAACTATAAGGCATAATGAACGCTGCCGATAGCAGTATCGCCATTCCGATAAAACCCAGGTTATTTTTGATCATGATCTTGTAGCGAAAGACCAGCATGCCTGCCAGAAACGAGTATGCAATTCTTGCGCCTCCATCCCAAAAGGTTCCTGCCGACCAACCGCCCAGCAAGTTGCCTGTTGTAGCAGCTACATAAGTTATCCATATTGCAGCCAGCACACCTAAGCAAAGCAGTATAATACGGCTCAGTTTGACGAGCACCAGGGCATAAACAATGTTCGCAACATATTCCCAGAAAAGTGACCAGGATGGAGCATTCAGACCAAAAAGATTGAAAAACCGTTCCTCAATTACAGGAAAGGGAATCAGTAACATGGAGGTAACGAACATTAGCAGAATCTTACCTGCACTGTATACTTCGGGGTGACCGCCGAAGGGGTCAAATAAATAAGCTGCTAAACCCAATATGGAGCCCAGAACCACCAAAGGATGTAATCTGATGATTCTGGCTCTGAAGAATTCGCCCAAACCCATTTTTTCCATACGACCGTCGTAGGCATAGGCGATCACAAACCCAGATAAACAAAAGAAAAAGTCTACGGCCAGAAAACCATGTGCAATGAAATTATTATTAAAATCAGGATAGGCTATTTCCATGAAGTGGAATATAACTACGGCCATAGCAGCTATTCCCCGAAGTCCATCAAGGGTTTCAAAATGATGTTTGGTCTTCTGAAGATCCGGGTACAAGTTTTTAGTATACATTAAGGCTTTATGTCTGTTAAGCCCGCAATATAACAATCATCCCGAAAAAACATAAGCCAGCTTGCTACAAGCCGGGCGCATCTGTGCGAAATGGCAGTGCAGGTAACCCAGCACTATTCACTAAATTACAGTCGGGATTATCTGCCCATGCGTAACGAACTGCATGTGGTGATTTTACTTCAGGAGCAGAGACGATGACCGAACTTCCGTCGATCCTCGCTTCTGCCCAGTAGAACTTGCCGTCCCCACCTGCAACTGCAAAGCCTCTTAACGCCTTTTTGTCCCCGCNNCTCGCCAGTCCACTTCCAGTTTCCTGGAATTGCACACGAATCTTACTGCCTTCCACTTTATGGTTTTGGTACACAGGACCTTGTGCCTGTACTTTTTGATTGTAGACCTGCTTCTTAGCAAGTAAGGCCAATCTCCTACCCACTTCCTGTTTGTTTTTAGGATGAATGTCTTCGGCTTCGCCAATGTCGATTGTTACAGCCATAGCCGTAATCGGCGCTGTCAAGGTCAT
This sequence comes from Pedobacter sp. UBA1654, assembly GCA_002320935.1. Classification (GTDB taxonomy): domain Bacteria; phylum Bacteroidota; class Bacteroidia; order Sphingobacteriales; family Sphingobacteriaceae; genus Pedobacter. The sequence continues at coordinate 28,617 of DCLG01000062.1, forward strand.
TGCCTGTGCTTCCCTGAGTGCGGCCCATTCACTTTCCGATGGCTCGGGTTTTACTTTCATGTAATTCGCAAGCTGAACATACAAAAATGGCAACTCGCCTTGTCTCCATCTGCTCCGCCAATCTTGAATCAGTGCCGGGAAAAGCTTTTGGTACTCGCCTGCAGCACTTGTATTATCCTCTCCCTGATACCATATAAAACCCTTAATGCCATATGGGATAACCGGATTTATCATTGCGTTAAACAGGTATGTAGGATATCGATGATAGTTTTTGATCACCGGAACAGCGGGTTCCAGATCTTTCCTGTATTTCCATTCGGATGCAAGGCTGATTTTGCTTTTCCCATTTGAGATGTACATACCGGATGCCGGTGGATTGAAGCCGCCACCGCCCCATAAAAAAGCCATACGTAGCGTGATCACGTTCCTACCTCGCTTAACAAGTTTGCCGGGAATCTTATAGCTGTGACTCAGGTTTGCATTCCAAATGTTCTTCGCAATCGCTTCTCCATTGAAATAGAGTGAATAATTCATCTCAGGTCGGCCAAGATCAAGTGTTAATTCCTGTTCCTGCATGTCTGNNGGATATCTATCGTTTTCCGAAGCCAAACGATCCCCTCATATTTCGGTATATCCATGTCCTTTAGTGTCCTGGGAATCCTTACAGATGGCCAGTTTGCATCATCATAATCCATTTGGGGTATCTCGCTTACAAGTTGCGGGATTGGTTGGTAAACCAGGTTCCAGAACTTAACAAGATCTATACTGTCCTTTATAAAATGCGCAGGCGTTACCGAGTCATTCAGTCGAATTCTATCTTTTGTAATAGGTAAGTCTTCTAGTTTCTCCCGGCTGGTCCAGGCTTCCACCGGTGTGCCGCCCCAGGTTGATTGTACAACACCTATCGGTATTTTAAGGCTTGCCTGCAAATCCCGGGCAAAGAAGTATGCTACTGCTGAAGCAGATTTAACGCCAGCAGTATCCATGACTGCCCATGATCCACCCGGCAAGGTATCCTGAGGATTTACCTGCTTGGCATGTGGAACCATAAAAAACCGGATTTCAGGATGGTTAGCGGACTTGATTTCCTGCGCTGCATTTTGGCTTTGAGAGACCTGCCATTCCATGTTGGACTGCCCGGATGCAAACCATACGTCACCAATTAGCACATTACTGATCTTAACCTGGACTGGCGATTTACCGACTTGAGTTACTGATAGCTGGTGCGGGCCGCCGGCCTTAAGCGCCTTTATGTGTAGCCGCCATTTTCCATCCTCGCCTACAACAGTTTTAGCTTTTTGATTGGCAAGTTCCACCATTATACGGCTGCCCGGTGTAGCATTCCCCCAGACTGGAATGGGCTTATCTCTTTGTAGGACCATGTTGTCACTAAAGATCTTTGGCAGACGGAGCTGAGCGANNAAAATTTAGAAAAGTTGCTGTCATTAATCAGATTTTAAACGTCGTTCAAGATACAGAATTCATGAATACTGCCGCAAATGCGTCGATGCTAAAAAGGCGTAATTTCACTATGGGGCAATGGCTGGCTGCCCTGGAGAGTCGGAAGTACCCGTTTTTCAGCTGGTAATAACTTGAATGCTTTGTAGCTGTTCATGATGTACAACAAAAGATCGTCTTTATCCAGCTTGTTTAGCAGCTTGAATGCGGGCCTGTACAGCACCATAAAGCAGTCGAGCTCCCTTCCCTCCAGCGGTGTAATGGCTCGTACAACAGTATTATTGAACCGTTGATCAATCTTTCGCTCAGTCTTTTCCAATTCCAGACACTTTTTAAACCGCCTGGCGAACCGACCCTCTTTACTAAAGAATTTAGAGGTGTAAAATGTCAGCGGTATATTTTGACCTGCAGTAAGAAACTCTGCCTTTCGGTATACATCAGCATATTGAACTTCAGGATCAAAATTGTCGGCTTTGATCTCAACGGTCGCTAGCATGTTCTTATCAGGAACTAAATATCTGAATACCGGTCTTTCGTCAATAAGCAATAGTGTGTCGGGCCTATAGCCTGCTTTATAAAAAATAAGCACCTGATTGGGTTTACCATTTATCTTAAAGGTACCAGCTGAATCTGTAGATGTCTGTAGATCACTCATCTTATTTAGAACGGTCACATCGGTCAACTTTGTGTTTGACGTTCGCTCACGGACAACACCAGTGACCGTTTGTGCTTGAACTTGAAGGTTCAACAACGCTAACAGTACTAAAACAAGATGTCTACAGGCCATATCTAAAGATAATGCAATACCTAAGCCTGACGGTCCATTTCACATTTTTTAACATCTCTATCTTGATGTAATCTTAATGTATCATTGTCAGTCTGTATTGTCAGAATAGGATCGTATTCAGCAGTACAATGATCCTATGCATTCGATCTGCCCTGATTCTGGCACATACATTGAAAGTTATACATGTATAAGCTTATGAAATACTTTGTAAATGAACACTCTATAGTACGGCAGATCTGGGGGAAAGGCGACACCATTCTCTTCATCTTTGCAGGTGCATCCGCAGAATTTGCCCTCAATAAAGCGGTTGATTGGCTGTACTATACGGGACGCCTACCCGCTGATCCACTTGGCAGACTGTTCTCCACAGTTACTTACGCCCGAGGTATTGTCTTTTCTGAGTACAACCAGGCTTTGCAGGTTATTGAGAAGATTGCCCATATCCACAAAGCCGTAGAAGATAGTCGTGGTGCAGAGATCCCACAATGGTCATACCGTGATGTTTTGTTTATGTTGATAGACTACTCGGTACGATCGTTTGAACTTCTGGAGCGAAAACTGTCAGCGCAGGAAAAAGAGGAAGTTTTTGAAGTATTCTACCGCATGGGTACACAGATGGGGATAAAAGATTTACCTGCCAGCCATGAGGAATGGTTACCAGTCAGGCATCAGCATCTCAAAGAGGACCTGGTCAAAAGTAAATTTACGGTAGATCTTTATAAGCAATATCGGGCACACCTGGGTTCCATAAGATATTTGATTCTAAAGCAAGCGCAAGTCATGCTCGTTCCAGAACTGATTCGCGGGCTGCTTGGCCTGGGCAATATACCATATCTGTTACCGGCATTAAAGATCTACAAATTCACGAGGATATTCAGGATTGACCAGGCTTTGAGAAATGCAATTTTACCAGAAGCCTATAAGGATCAGGTGAAAGACCTTGATGTGATTTCGGTATGAAACCAGGTTTATTTAACAAGATCTTCATATATCGCAATGCGATGAGTTCTTACCTGATAAGGTATTTTTTCTTTGCTGTTACTTTTCTGAAAGCCGATCGTAGATGATTTCTGTTGTGGCATATGGCAGTCAATGCAGTTCTGCCTCATCACAACTCCATCATGTCCTTCTAATTTCGGATGCGCTTCTGCCTGATGGCAGCTCATGCATTTANNCGTTTTCGGTTTACTATCATGGATGTCATGACAAGACACGCAATCGGCTTTGCCGATCAGAAAACAAGGACTGGCTTTTAAAAGCTGCATTTGATTTCCATGTACGTCCAGTTCACCCCCGTTATATGTATTATACTGTGGTATTGACATCAAGGTGTCTCCGGGTTCAAACCCGAATTTTGATCCCATGGTTTGAACCTGCGTTCCAGAATGGCAAAGGCCACACATGTCCACCCGTCTGCTTAGGGGCAGATCTTTGTACTTGATCATGTGTGATGGACGCTTTTCTTCAGGATTATCGAGGTGAAAATCTACGTGTTCTGCAGCTGGACCGTGGCATCGTTCGCAATCGATTCCGGCGATCATAGATCCTCTGACATATTGCTCATCAACATTCAAAGGATCCGCCGGCTGCGGTAACTTATCGATATATGAACTATGACACTCCAGACAGCGTGAAATGATCGGACGACCAAAATATATCTGATCATCGGGATACCCGGGACTATTTACCCACTGGTGTGCTCTGCTTAGGTAATTTAGCGGCATCTGCATCATCTGATTACCAGACCAGAAAGCAAATGTATAGGCACGATGTCCTGATCCGAAAACGATATCTGTCCGTTCAGCTTTAACTTCTTTGCCGCCCACATAGGCTACCTGATACAAGGAGCCATTTCGTTTTTCAATACCGATCCTTGTTCCAGGATTAAAGACAAATTCGCTTACCGGTAAGTTTAGGCTGTCCAGGTATCTAACATGTTGCAAGCTGTCGCCTGCACTAAGGTCTTTTGAGGTTCTGAAGTGGGCATTATGTGCGTAGTTGTCACTGATATCCTGATGGCATTTTACACAGGTTGCACTCCCGGTGTAGGCCTCACCTCTTGGATCATTGCTTTGGATTTGTGTGCATTGTACAATAACAATCAAAAGAGTAGACAGCACAAAAAGCAATAGAACTAAACGCCGTTGACGCATGGGATATCTGGTTAAATGATCGTAGTCTTAGGCGGTTAAATTACAAAAATTTTGACTGAAAACAACCGTGTAGAAACGGGATACAATCCGGGCATATAAAACAAAATTGTTTTCGTGCATGTTAAGTTTTTAATCATGGAAAAAAGCAGAAACTACCTCCCGATAGAAGATTATGGAATAATCGGAAATATGAAGACCGTGGCAATTGTATCACTCAGAGGTGCAATTGATTTTATGTGCTTTCCGAATTTTGATTCCCCGACAATTTTCTCAAAATTACTCGATGACGAGAAAGGTGGAAGCTTTTCGGTCGAACNNAGCAGAACCAAGCAGCTTTATATACCAGGTACGGCGATATTGCTTACGAGATTCTTTTCGGATGATGGCATTTCTGAATTGACAGACTTTATGCCTGTTAAAGGCTTGAATGGGGATAGCTTCTGCGCCATCGTACGAAAAATAAAGACAATCAGGGGAAAGGTTACTTACAAGATCAGGTGTGCGCCAAAATTTGATTATGCAAGAGCAGATCACGAGATACAGCAGAAAGGCAGTCATGAATTGAGGTTTTGTGCGGTGAATGATGGTGATACCATGGTCCGCCTGATTGCCGATTTTCCCCTGCGTCTGGATGAGAAAGACGGCTATGCGGAAGTCACGCTGAACCATGGTGAAGAAGCCATGATTGTCCTGGAATCTGTAAAACGAGACGAGTCGGACCTCCTTCACGATCTGGAATTTTATAAGAGCACTTCCTATCGGGAAACGGTTCATTATTGGAAAAAGTGGATCAGCAAATCAACCTACAGCGGCCGGTACACAGATTTAGTGCTACGTTCAGCGATTACACTGAAGCTGCTCACATCAAATGAATACGGGTCGATGGTCGCTGCACCAACGTTCAGCATTCCAGAAAGTATGGAAGGCGACAGAAATTGGGATTACCGGTTTACCTGGATACGAGATGCTGCATTCACCATGTATGCCTTTCTCCGCCTTGGCTTCAGTGAAGAGGCTGCAGGCTTTTTACGCTGGATCCAACATCGGTCTGCCGATCCGGTGCTTCACCTCATGTATGCAATTAATGGAGAAAAGGTGATGGAAGAGACAATATTGGAGAACTTTGAAGGGTATATGGGACGGGGCGCAGTGAGGATCGGAAATGCTGCGCGGGATCAGTTTCAAATGGATATCTATGGTGAGTTGATTGATACCATTTACATCTATAATAAAAATCATACAAAGATTAATTACGAGCTTTGGCTGACCATTCAGAAACATATCCTTTGTGTTATTGATTACTGGGAGAAACCCGATCACGGCATCTGGGAGTTTAGAAATGGAGAGCGTGAGTTCCTGCACAGCCGACTTATGTGCTGGGTGGCTATGGATCGTGCAATTAAGATTGCTACTGATCGATCTTTCCCCTATCCGGCTCCTGAATGGAAAGCCATCCGTGATAAGATCTATACAGACATATATGATGGCTTTTGGAATGAAGAGGTTGGCGCATGGGTTCAATATCGCGGTGCCGACGTGGTAGATGCCTCCGCATTGCTCATGCCACTCACACATTTTATAACAGCTGATGAACCGCGCTGGCTGTCAACAATGCGGGTTATAGAGGAGCAGCTTAGTACAGATGTACTGGTGTATCGCTATCATAGTGAAGATGGACTTGAGGGCAAGGAAGGCACCTTCAATATGTGTTCCTTTTGGTTTATTGAAGCTTTAGCGAAAAACAAGGAGACAGATAAG
>DCLG01000062.1:34815-35154 GCA_002320935.1 Pedobacter sp. UBA1654
TTTGAAAAGATGACTGGTTATGCAAATCATCTGGGGCTTTTCAGTGAGCAGATCGGGAAAAGAGGTGAGCATCTCGGCAACTTCCCTCAGGCTTTTACGCATCTTGCGCTCATAAGTGCTGCCCTGGAACTCGATAAGCAGTTGGACCGCCTTTAAAGTTACCAATTTGAAACTTTTTTTGAATGTTATGGACGAAATGGACGACGATACTTATATCGTTGTAACTGGTGATGATCACCTGTGCACCTTGCAAAAAAACTGTGATGAGCCCGAGTGTTGGGAGCAAACAGACGGTGCAATCGAAGGTGAGCTGGTGGAACGTTTAGGATCGGCAATTAG
>DCLG01000062.1:35195-46991 GCA_002320935.1 Pedobacter sp. UBA1654
ACAGCTACCAATTGCCTTTCTATCTTGTTGTAAACTATCTTCTTAATCCAGTTTTACAACTTGTCCGGTTTTTACAGATTCGTCGCTGGCAAAAGCGACCATTAAACTACTGATCGCGTCTTCCGTAGGCTGCGTAAGGTCGATATCTTCCTTTATGGCCTGAAGGAAATATCGTTGTTCACGATTACAAAGTTCCTGATGGTCAGGCTCGTCACTAAGATCAATCCATTCATCTTGCCTCGAAAACTCGTCATTCGAATCCAGATCTGCATAGTGAACTTTAAGTGATTCTGTTTTTGTATGGGCATCGATAACGTCAGAGTTTCCTGCAGCGCCTGCTTGCTTAGCGACAATGGACACTGCTCCTTTTGGTCCGAACACATCTTTAACAAAAAAAGCAGTCTCACTAATCATAGGTCCCCATCCTGCTTCATACCATCCAACAGAACCATCCTCAAAGCGAATCTGCAGATGCCCATAATTGTAGTTGCCGGCCGGAATGTCTTCTGTAAGGCGCGCGCCGATGGCTGTCACTTCAACAGGTTTAGATCTGGTCATCTGACACATGACATCAATGTAGTGAACGCCACAGTCGACGATGGGACTTAGACTTTTCATCAGGTTGCGGTGGACGGTCCATTTTGCACCTTTACTCTGCTGATTTAAGTTCATACGCATCACCAGGGGTTTACCCATGTCCTGCGCAACTTCGATAAACTTTTGCCATGAAGGATGGTACCTGAGTATGTATCCGACCACCAGCTTACGTTTGTATTTCTCGGCTGCTTCGGCAACACGCCTCGCGCCTTCCAGTGAATCCGCCAGCGGCTTTTCAATGAACACATGGCAGCCCTGCTCCATTGCTGTGATTGCAAATGCCTCATGGGTATCGGGATAAGTGGAGATACAGACAGCATCCGGCTTTGTTGCTGCAAGCGCAGTTTCGTAATCCGAATATAGCTCGTAAGCGCCACCCAACTTCGCATTTAATTTTTCCTTACTACTGCCTGTAGATACAAGACCGCAGATTTCGAAGCCATCTAATGTATGGTAGGCAGTTGCATGTGACGCCCCCATATTACCACAGCCAACGACCAACACCCGAAGGTTTTTATTTTCTAATTCCATACAGCAATTCTTTAAACACCCAGGCTCCAGCCCTGGCGATATTCTCTTTTTACAAATTGGTTTACATCATCAAAATTGGTTACCCGTAGGTTTTCCTTATCCCATAAAAGCTTAATGTCTCTGCCTGGATAAGTAAAGCGTTTACCGTCAGCAGTTGGCTTCTGAATATCAGTTCCCCGAATTGCCAGATTGGCAATCAGCAAGGTTTCCGTAAGTGGACCTGCTATTTCAAAAGGTGAGCTTAATTGCTTTTTACCATATCCTGCTATACAGGCTTCAACCCAGGACCAATAATGCCCATCGACCCCGCCGGGAACACGCTCTACCCTTTGCTTAACACGAACTTCATTCGTACGGGACAAAGGCAGTAAACGAGGGTTTGCTCCGTACACATCGCAGATCATCTTACCTTTTGTACCTTCGAATAAAACGCCATTAGCGCCAAATGGCTCATTTGAGGCGAGTTCATCTGGTCTTCCAGGCTTAATCCCGCCATCCATCCAATGTATTTTCAGGTCGTCCTTGGTTTTCTTTGTTTTCTTGAACGTCATGATGATGTGACTGGAAGGTGGAGCGCTATCCGGGAAATAACCTCTTTTAAATTCATCCACGTATATGCTTCCTACGCTGCACTGTACTTCAGTAGGTGTATCGAGATCCAGTATACGGAAAGGTGGTTCTACCAGGTGGGCACCCATATCCCCGATGGCTCCGGTACCAAAGTCCCACCAGCCGCGCCAGTTGAATGGCACCAGCTTGTCAACATAAGGGCGGTAAGGTGCACTACCCAACCAAAGGTCCCAATCCAGTTCCGGAGGTACTTGTCCGGGCATTTCCGGCCATAAGATACCTTGCGGCCAGGACGGTCTGTCGGTCCAGCAGTAAACATCTTTTACCTTGCCAATAACGCCTCCGTCTACCCAATCCTGCAGTTGTCTTACACCATCACCTGAAGCGCCTTGATTTCCCATCTGTGTTACCACTTTATATCGTTGGGCGGCTTCAGTAAGTTTTCTTGCTTCATAGATGTCGTGTGTTAATGGCTTTTCCACGTAGACGTGTTTCCCGAGCTGCATGGCAGCCATAGTAATCATGGCATGATTATGATCGGGCGTAGAAACGACAACAGCATCGATGTTCCTGCCGTCTTTGTCCAACATTTCACGGTAATCTTTATAATATTTCGCGGAAGGGAAATTCTTTACACTTGTGGCGGCACGCCTGTCGTCTACATCACAAAGGAAGGCAATGTCTGCCTTCCCCCCTTTATAAATGTTTGCAATGTTGCTCTGCCCTTTTCCGCCGACGCCAATCCCCGCGACCTGAAGTCGGTCGCTTGGTGCAGTAAAGCCATTTCCGCCAAGAACATGCCTGGGCACAATCATAAAGCCAGCCGCCGCGAGGCCAGCTGTCTTTATGAAATTTCTCCTTGAATTTAAAGCTGAATATTCTTTCTTTTCAGTCATTTTAAAAATTATCTATCTGGGGATCAATTATTTTTTACTTAAATCTTTANNCTAATTCGGATGTTTCTGAACTTCACTGGCGAACCATGTCCCAGGAAGCCGATGTGTCCTGTGCTGCGTTGCAATCCTGGATGTGGTTTACCATCTACTGCACCTTTTTTACGTGCCTCAGTGATATCGGCATCGAGAATTTTTGTGCCATTTAAAATCACCTGGATCTTTGGTCCTTTTACAATCACTTCCTGATAGTTCCACTCACCATTAGGTTTAAGAAAACCGCGCTTTGCTGCTGCGATGCCGTAGACAGAACCGTGGTATTGATAGACATGCAAATCTTTATAGATCGGCGCATCGTTGTCTAGGATCTGCAGTTCCATACCTTCGTATGCTGCATCTCCTTCGAGTGGCGCTCTGATGCCCAGGCCATTGTTTGCTCCCGGGGTTAGCTGAAACTCGAAACGGAATACGAAGTCACTGTACTGATCCTTGGTAAACAGGTTGCCACCGGAACCTTTTCCAGGTTTTGGGCGAATGGCCATGTCACCATCTTCAATAACGTAGTCGGTTGTGTTGCCAATCCACTCATGCATATTGGTGCCATCAAACAACACCTTGTATCCTTCTTTCTTTTCTTTTGGGCTCAGCTGAAAAGGTACCGGTCTTGGGATCTCGCGAATGTAAATGTTGCGATAAGCTACTGGAGAACCATGTGCCTGCAGTTCAATCTGTTCTTCAGCAAAGATCGGCAGACTTCTGTCCCAGAAGTTTTCCAGAATAACATTGTCGGTTACGAGTTCACCGTTCAGATATACCGTTACACGGTCACCTTTCATCAGAATGCGGAAAGTATTCCATTCATCCAGGGCATTGTCGGCTACTTTAAGCGGTTTGCTTGGATGAACCTTGTTGTTGTATAAACCACCGGATCCAACCTGTGCGCCATCTTTAACCCGTGCGGTATCCCAGATCTGCACCTGTGGTGTTCCCCTTAGGTAAATACCGGCATCACCGTTCTGCTTTTTATCGTCAATGATCTTCCAGTCCACAAGCATCTCAAAATCGCCGTATTTCTTTACCGTGGCCAGGTTGTCGCCATGGATCTGAAAACGTAACTCACCATCTTCCACTTTCCAGCCTTCCAGCATAACCTGATCAGCTTTTGCCTGTGCTGCTGCAAGGGTTTTGGCGTCCATTTTAGAACGCTTGATCGGATCTGCTACAAGGCCCTTCCAGCCCGAAAGATCTTTGCCGTTAAACAGGGGCACAAATCCTTCAGCCTTTGGCATTTCATTAAGGTATTTAACGATCGCTTGTTTCTGATACTCACTATCGCCACCTTTTAAGGTATTCATTATCTTGTTTAACAGCTCCCTGATGATCGTACCCTGGTAAACGCTGTCTGCCAGGATGATCGACATTACCGTAGCTGCTGCACGTTGTTGCAGCTGTGCATCATCCAGGTATTTGCCTGCCAGTACTGCTGCATTGAACGTTTTTGCCTGCTCCAGGTCGGCGAGAATTGCCTGGCGCTGTGGAGCGGTTTTGGCCACAGACATCGCATCGCTAAGTTTCAGAAATTTCTGCTCCGGTGTAAATGGCGTGCTTTGTACCACCCGCAGATAGCCTCTTAAGGCTTCATCAAGTTCCTGTGCATCTGTAGTGGTTTTGCTGATTTTCAATAACATTGGCAGGGATTGTAGATCCTTCCATGATGCAAGTGCAGCGATTGCAGCTTTTTTGCTTTGTGCATCGCCGGTGTCATAAGCTGCAGACACTGCTGCTAATGCCTGAGTTCCGCCCAGCGCAGCCAATACTTTGTAATAGGCTGGCTTACGATCGGCCGAAGCTGCATTGAGTTCCTGTAAAACAAGTTCAACCTGCGCTGCTCCGTCCTTAGTGTTCTTGAGGACAGAGATCAATGCATCCTGAATGGCAGCAGATTCTGGGGTTGTGGCGGCTTGTTGCTTGAGTAGTGTAAACAACTGCGGTACATCTTTCTCAGCAGCCACATGCTGCAAGGCAGCATAGGCTGCAGCCCGGGTTTGCGGATTTTTATCTTCCAGGAAAGTATAAATTATAGCAATGTGCTCATTTGCAGCACGTGCAGCAAGCACATTCAAAAGTGCTACCTGAACCTCAGGTTTAGCTTTTGGCAAATAGCTGGTCAATGGGGCGGTAATGCCCTCACCTTTCATTCGCATCAATGCCTCCGTGGAGGCAGCTATTGTTGTGCTGTCGCCTTTGCGCATCACATCATACAAGGCTGGTATGACCGAAGCGCCGCCAATACTTGCAGCACTTTGTATTGCAGCCTGCTGTACCGCTACATCCTTGTTTTTCATCAGTTTCACCAGTGCCGGCAATGCAGCTTTGGCATTTGCCTCAGCTAACATGCGGGCAATAGCTGCCTTCGTTTGATTATCTGACTTGCCTAATCTTTTCAGCCATAAGCCTGTATTTGCCTCATTTACATCCGGCATTGCAAATTCTAGTGCAGCAGCCTTGTATTCCAGCTGCTTCTCGGACATAGCATCAAGGAGCAGGTTCATGCCGTTTGCTTTATCTGCATGATACAGAATGTTAAGCGCAGCGGTACGTACATGCAGCTGGTTTTCAGCCTTTGCCTCTTCATGCAGCTTTTTAGCCGTCGTTAATGCGAGATTGCTATTGCCGGTTTTTAACAGATTCCCTGCATACTCCAGTAAAGCAGCGGTAGCGCCGCTTTGATCGTACTGGAATCCAGATTTCTGCGCTGCAGCATAAAGCAGGTCCGCTGATGAAGGGTCAGCAAGCTGAGCCAAAGCAGAAAGCGTTACTTTCTGAAGCTTCGCATCGTTGCCCTGCGCCAGCTGGTTCAATGCTGATGCCGCCTGTTTTGTGCCGCTTAAACCCAGTGCTTCAATAATGGAAAGCTTTGCTGCACCCTGTGCACTTGCAAGAGCAGCATTCAATGTAGACTTTGCCGGTTCTGTATTGATCTTAACCAATGCCCTGGATGCCGGATCTGCAAGTTGCTCATCGGTTAAATATTGCTGAAGGCAGGAGATTGCATCATCCTTTCCCACCAGTTCCAGCTGGCTGATCAGGAAGGATTTCACCTGTTTGTCTGTGGCCTTGTCCAGTGCACTGCAGTAAACTGCTGCCGCCTGACTGCGCTGAGCCTCTTTTCCGTTTTGGGTAACAAAGGCAGAGTAGCCGCTGATGGCATATTCCAGCGTGGCATTATTGGCTTTGCCAGGGCTGGAAAGACCAGAAATGAGCGTCAGGAAACCTTCGTTGCCAAGCTGCTCAATTTCCAGCATGTTGCTGCTAAGCTGTTTGGCATCCCGTGCCGGGAGCTGTGCGAGCAGATCTGCGACCTTGGTGGTAACCGTACGCTGATCTGCGCTCGCCTGGCCATGTACCTGGATTTGAAACGAAGCCAGTGCCAGCAGTAAAAATATAGATCTTTTAAACATGATTCTTTTGTAAAGTATTTTGAAGGATGAATGAATTGACAACAAGCTTATATGATGTATGGTGCACGCATAACTGGGTTTAACATCCGGTTTGCGGCTTCATCATCTACAAATTCCTGCTTAACCGGGTCGAACTTCAGTGATCTTCCAAGCCTTAGTGCAGCAAGTCCAATGTTGATCAGTGTACAGGAGCGGTGCCCGTTCTCTTCATTNNCTTCCTGCGGCCTCTCACCGCCGCTGAAAAGTCCGTCACCTGTTCAGGTGGTTCGGGAAAAGCAGCAAGCTTGCGCTGCAAATCTGGTATGTCAGATTTAAAGCCCGGGTACAGTTTACCTTTGGGCCCTTCAATATAAGGTACATTGGCATCCTTGCCGGCACCATCCAGGATGATCTGGCAGCCATCTGCATAGGTATAGGTAATTCTGTCCCAGATGCCTACTGCATCACTGTGCTGCTGTGGTGCGTCGATCTCCACAGACACCGGACTGGTATCATCTTTTCCTAAGAAGTACTGGATGGGGTCCAGATAATGTTGCCCCATATCACTGAGTCCTCCTCCATCATAGTCCCAATATCCACGGAAAGTCTGATGTACGCGGTGCGTATTATATGGCTTATATGGTGCCGGACCCAACCATGCATCATAGTCCAGTTCTGCAGGTACTGGTTCTGGCGCCAGATTATCTTTACCGACCCAATAGAACTTCCAGTCGAAACCGGTATGCTTGCTTACAGTCACCTTCAGCGGCCAGCCCAACAGACCACTATCTACAAGCTTTTTGATTGGGCGCACAGGGGTGCCCATACCATAGAAATTATCTTTGAAACGGAACCAGGTATTCAGGCGGAATATCCTTCCATGCTGCTGTACGGCTTCCATCACCCTTTTACCCTCTCCAATGGTGTGTGTCATTGGTTTCTCGCACCAGATGTCTTTTCCAGCATTCGCAGCATCAACGGCCATTATGCCATGCCAGTGCGGCGGGGTTGCGATGTGCACAATATCAACTTCAGGCAGCTTGATCATCTCGCGATAGCCGCCAAAGGTCTTAACACCTTTATCAAGCATGGTCAGGGACTTCTGAATGTGTCGCTTGTCAACATCACAGATCGCGACCACCTGCGTGCCATCGTATGGAAAATGGTTCCTGCCCATACTGCCTACGCCAATTACCGCCTTGGTTAGTTTATCACTAGGCGCAATAAAGCCTTGTCCGCCCAGCACATGTCTTGGCACAATGCTGAATACGGCAAGTCCCACGGCCGACTTCTTAATGAAATCTCTTCTGGAATTTTGTTGGTTTACGTTCATTAGTTAGTTTAATTTTTATTTGGTTATAAAAGAAACTGGTAACATGTTTCTAAGTTAGGTGAAAATCGATATTTCAACCTGCTTTTACTACCCATTTTGTCACTTCAGATGTAGAAAATCTGTGACAAGGGTGGTTTATTGTTTGTCAATCTTCAAACAGGTGGCCAGTTCTGGTACAAATCTAAACTCTAAGGCCTTTTAACTGTTATTAAAATAACTACGTAAAATTTAGAGTGTTATGGTAAATCCAATTGAAAACTACGATCAAAGTAAGATAACCGGTAAAGAGAAGCAGATTGTGATTATAGACGAAGCGGAAACTGGCGAAACAGATCAGCTGGATCCGAACTTTAATGAAGAAGGATCAAATCCGGAAGCTTTGCCTGATACCAAAGATGAAGTTGACGCTGAAGGGCTAAGCAATGAACCCGCCGAACCTCAGAAGGTTGATGTAGAAGACAATCCTGGGCTGAACCGCGATTCGGGGGATGACCTAAGCTTGAATACACCGCAAGATGAAATTTTCTAAATACTAAACGAGATTAAAGGCGACAGCAAATTTGATTAGTCCCGCCAGAGATGTAACTTCAAGCTTATGAATAATATTTTTTCGGTGGGTATTTATGGTATGAATCGATCTGAATAGCATTGTGGCAATTTCGTAACTGCTTTTACCCTCTACAATTAGTTATATAACCTCTTTTTCCCGAGCACTAAGCAAATTAAAGCGCTGAAAGTTTCGCTTGATGTACTCATCATTTTCAATCATGCTACTGATACGGAATCCCGTTAGATTTAGCGTATTTACAGGAACAGAAATATGAACAAGGTTGGTTGCCTGAGGATCAAATTTGGATGGTACAAGCCTTGATGTTGTAAAATACCAGTCATAATCTGAATTTACATCCGGTCGTACACGTTGCAAAAAAGAATGCAGCTTTGTATAATCCTGTTGGGCAATAAACTGAAAAAGTGCATGTTTTTGTACAATCAATTCTTCTGCCGGGAAAAAGCGTAAGAAGTATTCAGGACCAAAAGACGTCAACTCCTCACTACTATGATGAAGAATATCGCAGCCAAACCTATTCATGTAAAGGTTCGTCATTGAATTCAGATCCTGAACCATCACACTTCCCGGAATGACGTCCCCGATTTCCTCGATGGATAGCGATTTATTATTAATTTGATTGCCTAAGCACAACAGATGTGATTGTAGATCCAAAGCTTGTTGCTGGATCACGCCTGAAAGGGACATTGAGCGAATAATTTAGAATGAACTTCCGCGTTAACTATCATCCTAACCCAAATAAAAATAACAAATATTCGTCATTGTTTACTTCCATTGTAAAAATTTTCATTTACAAACTCATTTGTCAATTTTCAGGAACTAGTATCAATGTAACGATCATAATATGAACCATATAGCTATATATGTGTTCATCTATGTAAACTTTAGTATATGATCCGATATTTCGCAGCCCTACTTGTCATCAGCCTCTTCCCTATTTCGAATATTTATGCGCAGACACCTTCTAGTGTAGTGGGTAAAGTTGTAGACTCCACAAGTAGAAAACCCTTAGGATTTGCCAGTGTAGCCCTCTTAAATCAATTGGACCGGAAGCCGGTTACAGGCATGCAGACGGACGAAAATGGTGATTTTACTTTTAAAAATGTTAATCCCGGCAAATATATCCTTCGGGTGGGATTTGTCGGCTATCAAACTTTTGAACGATCTAATATGGCTGTTAATTCAGGTCAAGCTCTCAATCTGAATGAGATTAAATTAAGGATATCCGGTAAAAACGTCCTTCAGGAGGTGGTAGTAGAAGGAAGTGTTCCAGACATGCAGATCGGAATCGATCGTAAAGTATTCAACGTAGATCAAAGTCTGGTTTCCCAGGGTGGTTCGGTAACTGACCTGCTTAGCGACATTCCTTCTGTCTCCGTAGATGCAGATGGTGGCGTAAGTCTTAGAGGATCCAGTAGTGTCCGGATACTTATTGACGGTAAACCATCAGCAATGGCTGGCAGCGACATTACTCAGGTACTGCAGTCCCTGCCCTCAAATTCAGTTCAACGCGTGGAAGTGATCACTAACCCTTCCTCAAAATACGACGCTGAAGGGCAATCTGGTATCATTAACATTGTTTTGAAGAAAAATCTGCGCACCGGCTATAATGGCTCCGTTACAGCATCTGCAGGCTCATACAGGAATTACAATGGTGGAATTGCTTTGAATTATCGCGACAGCAGTTTCAACTATTACGGTAATTATGATTACAGGAAATTCAGAAGGCTTAGCGAAGGTCGAAACGACACCAGATATTTTGAAAATAATGGCCTGATAGATAACAGAAATGAAGGTGACAGGTCCGGAAATGGTCATACCGCAAAGCTCGGTGTCGATTACTTTATCAATCCGACAACAACAATAGGGCTTTCTGGTAATGTAAGCATCCGGGATAATCAGCGTAACGAGGATATATTTTACCGTTACGAAAACCTTCCAGACCTTAATGGCACAAGTACAAGGTTCTCAAGGCAAACCGAAGATGATTTCGGTTACGACTTGAATCTGGACTTCAAAAAGGAGTTCAAAAGAGCCGGTGAAGAACTTATGTTCAATGGTGCTTATGGCCGGAATAAAGAAGATGGTGTGAACACTTTTAACCAGACATTCAGTAACCCTGCAAGTGCTGAAGACAGGCAGATTAACGACACCTATGAGCGGGGCGATAACATCAACATACAACTTGATTATATTCGTCCGATAAATGACAACAGCAGACTGGAAGCTGGCTACAGAACAACCATTGAAAAAGATGATGAGTCACAAATCTCCAGGCGCTTTAATCCGGCAACTGGCAACTTCTTACCTGATTACAATGTGAGCAACAACTTTAATCTGGAAGAGATCGTCCATGCAGCGTATTTCAATTATCAAAACAAGTTAAGCAAAACACTGGGTTACCAAATTGGGCTCCGTGCCGAACAGGCTTACCTGAATACAGTAACCGAGAATGTTGATCCCGCCACACCTGCGGAAGAACGTTTTACCCCAGGCCGGTTAGACTACTTCCGTATCTATCCGAGTATCTTCCTGACCCAGTCATTTTCAGATGATCAGCAATTACAACTCAGTTATACACGACGAGTAAACAGGCCAAACGGATGGCAGGTAAATCCTTTCGTTAATATATCTGATCCATTAAATATTCGGAGGGGGAACCCAAATCTTCAACCCGAGGATATTCATTCCTTCGAGCTTGGCTATACCCGGAACATCGGAANNAAACAAGTTTAACATCGGCAGTATATTACCGTAGAGTAAATGACGTTATTCAAAGCATCACGCAGCGGATTGAAGGTTCTAATGCGGCTACCGTATCCGAATGGCGCAATATCAGCATGAATGAATCTGCTGGATTTGAATTTATTTCCAAAAGTAAGTTCGGCAAGGCAGTAGACCTGACTGGAAATTTAAATGTCTTCTATAATCGTTTTAAAGGTAGTGAAGCTTTCGGGTTGCCGGAAAGAGATGGGATAAACTGGAATGCGAACTTATCTTCAAACATTAAGATTATGGGAGACTTGTCTGCACAGGTCCGTGCCAATTACTACGCTCCAAGCGTGCTTGCCCAAGGGCGATCAATAGGCAACTTTGTAACCGACGCTGCATTGCGATGGAGCATCCTCAATAATAAAGGCAGCTTATTGTTAAATGTTCGGGATGTATTTAACCAGCGCAGGTTTGGAGGTTATACAGAGACGGAGCAATTTATCCGTAACTTCCGCGACCGCCGTTCGCTACGCATGGCGATGTTAACTTTTAGTTATCGCTTTGGAGGGCAAGACAAACCCCAAAATGATAAAGACAATTGGACGGATCAGGATGACAACAATCAAGAACCTTAGCCTTTAATCGTTTATAAAAACGCCCTCGTGCTCGTAAATTTTTAAGTCAAAATACGTTGCAGCTGCTAAAAGGTGATCAAAGATGTCGGCCATGATGTGCTCATACTCAACCCATTTCGTAGTCCCGGTAAACACGTAGAGTTCAATCGGCAGACCCATCGGCGTCGGTGCAAGTTGCCTGACCATCATAGTCATCTTCTTGTTCGTGCCCGAATGATGTGCGAGGTAGCTATCGATATATTTTCTAAACAGTCCGGCGTTGGTAAGATTCCGCCCATTAACAAGCAGACTCTTATCGATGCCATTTTTGATATTACTTTTGTCAATATCCTTTTGACGGTGATCAATATAACTCGTCAAAGACTGGATTTTTCTAAATTCATCAAGTTCTTCAGGCTCAATGAATCGAATACTTGTTTGTCGGATATAAATGGCCCGTTTAATCCTTCGCCCTCCGGATTCTTGCATGCCCCTCCAGTTCTGAAAGGAATCTGAGATTAGTGCATAAGTGGGTATG
>DCLG01000062.1:46998-48472 GCA_002320935.1 Pedobacter sp. UBA1654
GAATCTTAACTGTCGTGAGATTTATTTGGATAACGTCGCCATCGGCGCCGTACTTTGACATCGTTATCCAATCACCAATTCGAACCATGTCATTCGCACTTACTTGAATGCTCGCCACGAAGCCCATAATGGTGTCTTTGAACATCAGCAACAACACCGCTGACAATGCACCCATAGCTGTAAAGAACGCAACTGGAGATTGACCCGTGAGTGTAGAAAATATAATGACAGCACCGAGGATCATGAGGATAATGCGGATGATCTGCAAGTAGCTGTCAATTGGTTTCTCTTTGAAGGCCTGTTTCCTACGGAGACTGTCTGCACCTGATTTAATAACAGCCATGATCATCCAGATCACAACAAACACCATGTAAATGTCTGCAAGGGCACCAAAAAGCCGGGTAAACTTCGGGAAGTCAATAAAAACGACCGGGAGCGCGAGATTGATGATGATGACCGGAGCGATCAATGCAAGGTAGTATGCAAATCGGTTCTCTAACAGATGAAGAAAAAACTCAGCCCTTGAATTTTTAATAATTCTAATGAGTGAAATACGTAATACTCTCCGTATGAGCTGATGAACAACATAGACCAATATGATGGTTATGACAGCAAGGAGTATCGCATTTAAGTACTTTACAACGTATGGAGCAATACCAGAATGCATCAACATGTCATATGTCCAACGGCCAATAAAATTCAAAGAATCATCTTTATTCATAAGTTCGATAGTATTGTGACCCACAGAATACTAATAATAAACTAAAAAACCAACCTGATTGAGTTCAGATTGGTTTTTCAAATTATTTTGTAGTCGTATATCAGATCTTTGGAAGGGTATAACCATTATGGTAATCAGACATTAAGTACTTCTCATTGATCGATTTGTTTGTGAACAGCTTGGTGCCTTCATCCCAGGTGAGCTTCTCCCCGCTTCTGAATGCGATGTTTCCCATCTGGGCAACTGTGGCAACATGCGCTCCGGCCTGGATGGAGCATGCAAGTTCTTCCTTTTTACGGCTGCGCAGGCAGCTGAAAAAGTTAACCATGTGGTTGTTCAGGCCGTTGTCTGATGCTTTCACGAGTGGTTTTGACACCTTATGTTCACTTTGTTTCTCTTCAATTACCTCCCAACCGCCACGGTTGAGAATCAGGGTTCCGTTGTTGCCGATATAAGCGATTCCATGATCCCGGTTGTAAGATCCATTATCAATGCCCATAGCAGAATCCCACACCAGGTTGAATTTATCAAATTCATAAAGGGTGGTTAGCGTATCAGGTGTTTCTTCATACAGATCCGGATATGCGAAGCGGCCGCCCAGTGCAGAAATGGTTTTGGGTACTGGTGAGCCCATGCCTAGCAAGCCATAATCGAGTAAGTGTACGCCCCAGTCTGTCATGAGTCCACCTGCATAATCCCAAAACCAGCGAAAGTTAAAATGATATCTGCTGGCATTGAAGGGACGCTTTTGAT
>DCLG01000062.1:48509-51062 GCA_002320935.1 Pedobacter sp. UBA1654
GTTGGTGGAGCTGAATCGGGAACCACAGGTCCAGGCTTCATCCATCCCTGGTAGCACCAAACTTTGACTGTACGTATATTCCCGAGTTTACCACTTTGTACAAATTCGACAGCATCTTTAAAGTGTTGTTGACTACGCTGCCATTGTCCTGACTGTACAACCTTGTTGTACTTTTCCTGAGCATCAACCATGGTTCTACACTCCACTATAGAATTACCGACTGGCTTTTCCACGTATACATCTTTTCCAGCCTGCACAGCATGAATCATCATCAATGCATGCCAATGATCGGGCGTACCGATGATAACCGCATCGATGTCTTTACGATCAAGCAAAGCGCGATAGTCTTTATAGGTTTTAACCTTAGACGCGTCTACTTTGAGGTCTTTAAGCTCCGTCATCCGCTTGTCGATTACATTCTTATCGGAGTCACAAAGCGCCACCAGCTTTACCCCTGGCACTAAGAGTGCGGCCTTGAGATTTGCCCAACCCATACCGTTTATTCCAATTACACCGATATTTATCTGATCATTGGCACCAATGGTCTTTTCGTAAAGTGCATACGCTGGGTTGTCAAGGGCGGAAAGTAAAATCGAACTACCGACTGCAGCACTGCCAGTGCGGAGAAAATTTCTTCTGTTTAGCATTTGGTTTTTATTATAGGTTCATACAGCTTGTAAAATACAAAATACATCGAATACCACAAATTCAATCTTAATTAGGTTCGGAATATGCTCATCCGCAATAATGGATCTGTTTCGACTCTCGACCGTGTTTCGAACATGAAACGACGAAATTGCATCTCGTGTTTACCTGGACGACCATACCTATGCTTGCGCGAATAAAAAGCAGGGCGCAAAAAAAAGCAGCCGTTAGGCTGCCTTTAAAAAAATGAAAGTTTGTAAATTGTTAATGTCTGGAGGACATTGCCTGTTCTACATCTACCCCCAGGCCCTTTGCTATCGCCATCCCCAACTGTATGTCTGCACGGAAAAAGTGACATAGTTGTAAGTTGATGATCTGCATGCGTCTGGGACCATTAATGCCATTCATTGACCCTACAATGTTATTCACCAGGTGCTTCCTGTCTTCCGTACTTAGTACCTTCCTGTAGAGATCACCAGGTTGTGTAAAGTGGTCGTTGTCACCCTCACCTGCATTTCGGTCATACCAATCGGCCACATTTGAATCCAGCTCCCAGGCGGGCTCTTTGTACGCCTGATCTGGTACTACATCGCCAAAGCTGTTTGGGAAGTAGTTTGGATCGTCATTTCCATTCTCATCAATTCGCATCTGTCCATCCCTGTGGAAGTTGTTTACCATAAAAGGGCATCGATTGACGGGAATCTGTTCATAGTTAATCCCTAGACGGTAGCGTTGTGCATCGGCGTATGATAAGATTCTACCCTGCAGCATCCGGTCTGGAGAAAACCCGATGCCGTCTACCAGGTTTGATGGTGCAAATGCTGCCTGCTCCACATGGGCAAAGTAATTGTTTGGAAGCTGATTTAGTTCAATCTCACCAACTTCAATCAGCGGAAACTCAGCGTGCGGCCAGATTTTAGTCAGGTCAAAAGGATTCCAACGAAAGGATTTTGCTTCAGCTTCTGTCATCACCTGGATTTTTAGAGTCCATTTCGGAAATTCCTTATTATCAATGGCCTCTACAAGATCCCGCTGAGCATGATCCATGTCAACAGCATGCATCTGGCTGGCTTGAGCAGCATCCAGGTTTTTTATCCCCTGCTGTGTTTTGAAATGGAACTTAACCCATACCCGTTCATTTTCCGCATTGATCATCGAGTAAGTATGACTACCGAATCCATCCATGTGTCTGTAGGTCAGTGGTGTGCCTCTGTCGCTCATCAAAATCATCACCTGATGTAAACTTTCCGGATTCAATGACCAGAAATCCCACATCATGGTCGGGCTCTTCAGGTTAGTTCTTGGATCACGTTTCTGTGTATGAATAAAATCGCTAAATTTTTTCGGGTCTTTGACGAAGAATACAGGCGTGTTGTTGCCAACAAGATCCCAATTGCCATCTTCAGTATAGAACTTTAACGCAAAGCCTCGTGGGTCACGTTCTGCATCAGAACTACCCTTCTCACCTCCAACAGTAGAAAAGCGAAGAAATATGCGGCAGCTCTTGCCAATTTCTGAGAATATTTTGGCTTTGGTATATCTTGTAATATCGTGTGTTACCTTAAATGTACCATAAGCGCCTGAGCCTTTTGCATGTACCACACGTTCCGGGATACGTTCGCGATTGAAATGGGCCATTTTTTCGTGAAGAATAAAGTCCTGAAGCAGTAACGGTCCGCGACTACCTACAGATTGGGTGTTTTCATGTTCAGCATAAGGTCGACCGGAGGCCGTTGTAAGTTTTCTGTGTGTTATATTTTCATTTTCCATACTCATAAATTTTTTCTAAAAGTATAGAGAATACCCGGCAGAAGAAAAGCATTAATATCTATAGGAGAATAGACGTTTTCTATGGGAATAAGGGTGTGGTGGTACGCAATGGATGGTCTGAGCCTTAATATGTGGTGG
>DCLG01000062.1:51082-56118 GCA_002320935.1 Pedobacter sp. UBA1654
TTTGGCCTAATATCATTATCAAAGACAATCACCCATGAAAAAACGTTACCAAAGGATTTTCCTGCAACCTTTACTGTTGCTTATTATATCCATTCTGCTTAACGCATGCAGTAAAGACGACAACATCCAGGACCAGGCTCGGACACTCTTAGGTGAGGACATTGCGGTTGGCAAAGGTACGGCGCAATCCTTCATTATTATGAACAGTAATGGTGACCCTGAGCGAATCGGCTTTACCTTCACTGCCTCCACTTTACAAGACCTTCCAATGCACGGCGCTATGTACGAAATCCCGGTCCCTAAAGGCAATAACACTATGGTTGATCATATATCATTCGACTATAATGCCCACGGCCATGAACCTCCAGGTATATACGACGTACCGCACTTTGACATTCATTTTTACAACATCAGTAAAGCTGAACGCGCCGTTATAAAATCAAACACGCCAGAGATGGAATTACTGCCACCTCCTGAATATGTTCCTATAGATTACGCAGCAATTCCAGGCGGTGATCCCAACATGGGAAAACACTGGACAGACACGACGGGCGCGGAATTTCATGGAAAACCGTTCGACAAGACCTTTATCTATGGCAGCTATAACGGGATGTTCATTTTTCACGAAGCAATGGTTGCGCTAAGCTATCTGAAAACTAAACCAAACATCTCCGTACCGGTAAAGCAACAGCGGAAAGTACAGGTTGGAGGCTATTACCCTACTAACTTCTCAATATCCTTCGACGAATCAAAGCAGTTGTACACCGTATCCATGGATGCTTTGCAACGCAGAATTGCACAGTAGCTAGCCAAAAAGAAAATACGCGATCAAAAGCGTTATCAGGATATTAAACAATTGGGCAATGAGAAAAGCGTACAGCGGCTTCTTATTGTCGTGTTTAAAAAGATCTTTGATGTTTGTCTCCCGTCCGATACTTGTAAAGGCCAAAGTAAACCAGGCGTTTTGAAGGTTCTTCAAGCTGTCTTTTGCCGGAGCAATGAGCTCTGGAGACAATATAAAGGAAAATAAAAGTGATGCTGCAACAAAGCCCAACACGAATTTTGGGAATCGCTCCCAGATCACTTTTAGAGTGGGCTTCTCTACGATACCTGCACCCTGAGCACTGCTATTGTATGTCCAATAGATACTAATGGCGAAAGCGGCGATACCAAGAAGTACATTTTGAGAAAACTTCACGATGGTACTAATCTTTAGGGCTTCTTCGCCAACCAGACTTCCGGAGGCTACAACAGCACCAGTAGTATCTATACTACCTCCAAGCCATGCACCGGTCACCTCCTGCGAAAGGGAAAGATATGAAGCGATGTATGGCATAAAGATCATCATGGGAATGGCTGTAATTAAGACCATTGATATTACATAGGAAAGTTTTTTAGGATCTCCCTTTATGGCTCCTGATGTTGCAATTGCGGCAGATACTCCACATATGGAAACTGCACTTGAGATCATCATAGTAAGTTCCTGATCTACATTTAGCTTTTTACACAGCCAGAAAGCAAAATACCATACCGAGAGTACGACAACTAAGGCCTGGACAAGACCCAATGATCCTGCTTTCAGAATATCTGAGAAAATAACGCCGGTTCCAAGTAGAACCAAGCCGATTTTTACAAACAGTTCGGTAGACAAGGTATCCCGGAACCATTGTGGAAGTTTAAAGAGATTTCCTATTGCGAGGCCAATGGCAAGGCTAAAGATCACTGCTTCCAGATTAAGTGATTTTACAAATGCATTCCCAGCCAGAGCTAAAGCTACCATCGTAATCATGAATACGACTGGAAAGCCTAATAAAAACCATTTTGCCGATTTACCAAGGAAAAGGGCTCCTAAAAGACCTACTGTAGCCAGGAATAGGAATTGTATCAGAATTATGGCCAGGTTTGCCGGGGCCAGGACGTTGCCGACCAGGCTTTGACCATCAGCCCATTTGAATGTTGGTACGGGTACAATGTAGAAAAAGAGGGCACAAAAGATAACGAGAAATCCGAGTATCACAACAACCCAGTCCTCGTGTAAAGCAAAACGTTTGGTAGTACTTTCAGGCATGTATCAAATTTTAAAGCTGCATCGAACAAAGTTGAACTCAGCAGGCTTTAAAATTATGAGGAAAATTTGTAATTCAAGCGCTATTTGGGAATTGTAATGTAAAAGGTACTACCAACACCGACTTTGCTATCAAACCCTATCTTTCCGTCATGTAGCTCAACGATTGTTTTGATGATTGACATGCCTAAACCCACTGGCTTCTCACCCTTCAATCCAGGCCTGCGTGCCGGCGTGAACTTCTCGAACAATACAGCATGAAATTCCTCAGGGATACCAATTCCATTGTCACGAACAGTAATCAGCACCGAATCCTTCTGTTCGTCGATTTCCACTTCGATGACACCATGATCTTTGGTGAATTTTATGGCATTCGAGATGAGGTTATTAAACACCTGCATTAGTTTCAAAGTGTCGAATTCCAGATAAAGCTTTTCCGTTGAAGAACTGATCCGAAATTTCTTCATGAGTATGTCGGCAGATCTTTTATAATTTTCGATAATGTCAGTAATTCCAAAAACGAGATCCGCCCGCTCTTTTCGTAAGTCCACCTGAGCTGATTCCAAGAATTCCTGGTTAACGATGTCCCGTATGAGGGCGATGTTACGTTCACAAAGCTGTTGAATCAGTTGTACATACTGGATGATCACGTTGTCGGTCTGAACATTAGGTAGCTGCTGGATCGCACCTGCCATCATATTGATCATCCCTAAAGGCGTTTTCAAGTCATGTGCAAGTACTTCAAGCGTTGAATTCTTGCGCGCATTGATCTTTTCCGCATATAAGATATTCGATTTGGTAACGCTGATATCAGCTGCAAAGCCCGCAATCAGATGTGATTGGGTGTTGTTTAGGGGGTAAACCTTCAGGAGTATGTGTTTTTTAACATCTTCATCAAGCAGAATTCTAAACTCTATCTTACCTGAACTAACCATTTGCTGTGTTTGGCTTAGAAAATCCAAAACGTACGTTTTGTCTTCCGGATGCACAGTGTCTAATAAAGCCTTCGGATTTTCAAGGTATTTCGTCGCCGGCTGTCCCCCTATGTTATCGAATGCAGCTCCGATATATTGAAAGCAGGCAGAATTGAAGTTGTATATGAAATAAACATCTTCGGCAAGCTCACCAATCTGTTCTAAGGTTAAAGAATGCACATTATTTTTTTCCATTTTTCTGGCTTAGGCTTCGTTTTGAGACCTCTGAATTTTCAAATTGATGAATACAGGTGGCGATTAATATTTAAATTTACCCGCCGGCTTGAAATTATTACTAAACCGGTTGTCAATCTATGAACAGCTATATTCGCCCGATACAATCAGAAGACAATCAACAAATCGCTGCTTTAATCCGCAAAGTACTTACGGAATTTGGCCGGAATCAACCTGGAACCGTATTCACTGATCCTACAACAGATCAATTGCATACTTTGTTTAGTGCATCAGGCTCATGTTATTGGATAGCTGCAAAAAATGACAGGATTCTGGGCGGATGTGGCATATTCCCGACAGCAGGATTGCCTGAGGGTTGCGCTGAACTGGTAAAGTTTTACCTTGCTCCTGAGGCGCGTGGTAAAGGTTTGGGAAAAATGCTACTGGAGAAGAGTTTTGAATTTGCACGGGATTTCGGTTTCAATCAACTTTATCTGGAAAGTTTTCCGGAGTTTAAGACCGCGATTGCGATGTATGAGCGATACGGCTTCAAGCATATCGATGCTGCCCTGGGTAATTCAGGTCACTATGCTTGTAACGTCTGGACNNTGGATGCTTAAGGAGCTTTAATCATAGTTTAATTGTTTTCCACTTCCCTCTTCTGAATAAAATATATCCTGCAATGCATATTGCGGTCTCTGCAACTGGTATAGCTATAAATACTCCCGTTGGTCCAAACTGGAAGTATTTGGCCAGCAGGTAAGCTAATGGGATCTGGAACAGCCAAAATCCGAAAAAGTTAATCCACGTTGGAGTCCATGTGTCCCCGGCGCCGTTAAATGCATTGACTAAGACCATTCCAATGCCATAGAAGATGTAGCCAAGGCTCATAATAAAGATTGCTTCAACTGCGATATCCTGGATGATACGGTCTTCAGTAAAGAATCCAATGAACACCCGCCCGAAAACAAAAGTAATTAACATTACAACTACCATGAATCCAATGCTGAAAATAGCGGTTTGTTTTACGGAGTGCTCGGCCCTTGACAGCAAATTTGCGCCAAGATTTTGCCCTACAAGAGTTGCTGCCGCATTACTGAGACCCCATGCGGGTAGAATAAAAAACATCATCAATCTGAGCGCGGTCTGGTATCCTGCTGAACCATGATCGCCTCCCGTAGTAGCAACAAGTTGCGCGAGGAAAATCCAACTGCAGGAGCCAATAACGAACTGCAGAATTGCGGGTGCAGCGATTCGAACCAGGGTTGTGATTTGCTTAATTTCAGGCTTCAGGTAATGGAGATGCATTTTCAACAAACCTTTCCCGCTGCTAAGCGCATATATCTGGTAGAAAACTCCAAGACTTCGCCCGATTGTGGTTGCCATCGCGGCCCCGGTTAGGCCAAAGGCTGGAACCGGGCCGAAACCGTTAATCAGAATTGGACACAGTATAATATTAGATATGTTCGCGATCCATAAACTTCGCATCGCCATAGCAGCATTACCTGCACCCCGAAATATTCCGTTGATTAGAAATAGCAGGACGATACTAAGGCTACCCGCCATCATGATTCTAATAAAAGGTTCGCCTGTAGAGGCTGTTGTTGCCGAGGCTCCCATGAGCAACAGTATGTCGCGGCCATAAACAACACCAAAAACACTTGTTACAACGGTAATTACAACAGCCACTACAATGGCCTGCATGCCTGCTTTTGCTGCAAGTACCTGGTTCTTTTCGCCAATTCTTCGTGCGACGACCGCGGTCGCTGCCATGCTAAGTCCGATAGAAAACGCATATATGATGCTTAATACAGATTCTGTAA
>DCLG01000062.1:56238-56492 GCA_002320935.1 Pedobacter sp. UBA1654
AGGTGTCCTACAAAGTAGAGATCTACCAATGCGAAAACCGATTCGAGTACCATTTCAAGAATCATGGGTACTGCAAGTAAGATAACGGCTATTCGAATACTACCTTTTGTATAATCAAACTCCTTCCCTCGCAGGGATTGCCGGATCAGCTTCAAAAATGAGGTTTCTTCCTGATGCTGTTCAGTCTGAAGTGTCGCCATGTTAATATTGCTTGTAAAATTTAATACTGTTGTTTATAGCTTTTTCAAGATAAT
>DCLG01000061.1:0-6332 GCA_002320935.1 Pedobacter sp. UBA1654
TCAGAAGAATCCAGTTCCTGCAAACCGTCCTACTTTCAAGCAGGCAAACGAAAAACCGGCTAAAGACATCACAATTGATATGCTTGAGCAACTTAAAATGAAATTCGGCAAATAGACCCGGTACATGAAGAAATTATGCCTGGCCTTCCTTTTAGGTCTCTATATTCATGGAGCATCTGCACAACAACAGCTGCCCATTCCCCAGGAAGCCCATAGGGCCTACCAAAACGGTACAAGAGATCCTTCGGGAAGACCAGGTAAAAATTACTGGCAGAATTCGGCTAATTACGGACTGAAGATCGACTTTAATCCATCCAATAGACTAGTTGCCGGAGAAGTGGAGATCGAATACCAGAACAACAGCCCGGATACACTAAAGCAACTCTGGTTTAAGCTATACCCAAACCTTTACAAAAAAGGTGCAGTAACTAAATCGCGCATCGCCGAGTCTGACAAGCATGACGGTGTTTCGATAACTGCTTTGAAAGTCGGGGAGCAGGAGCTTCCTGATAGTCGCTACGTTATTGATGGGACAAACATGATTGCGGAAATCATGCCTTTAAGTCCGGGTAAAAGATTGACTGTTAAGCTTAAATATACTTACACCTTAAATAAAGGTTCACACATCAGAACAGGACAGGTAGACAATGGTGCGTTTTTCCTTGCCTATTTCTTTCCGAGAATTGCCGTCTATGATGACCTGGATGGCTGGAATAAGTATCCCTACACAGGTGACGAAGAATTTTACAATGATTTTGGTAACTTCAAGGTACAAATTACCGTTCCTGCGAATTACATGGTATGGGCCACGGGTGACCTTAAAAATGCAGATCTGGTGCTGAATAAGAATGTGGCTGCCCGGCTTCGCCTTGCTGAACAGGTTGATACTGTCGTAAACATCATTACTAAGGCAGATCTCGAAAAGTTTGCAGTTACCAAAAGTGGCTCAAATACATTCGTCTACGAGGCGACGTATGTTCCTGACTTTGCTTTTGCTGTAAGTAATCATTACCTCTGGAAGTCGAGCAGTGTAGTTGTCGATTCTGTCACGCGCAGGCGTACCAGGGTTGACGCGGTTTTTAATCCTGAGCACAAAGATTACTATGAAGTTATAGATTTCGCCAGAAGTACCGTTCACGCAATGAGCCATGTATTTCCTAAATGGCCCTTTCCTTACCCGCATGAAACAATCTTTGATGGGCTTGATCAAATGGAGTACCCAATGATGGTAAATGATAACCCGGTAAAGAATCGTAATGACGCAATTACACTGACGGTACATGAAATCTTCCACACCATGTTTCCCTTTTACATGGGCACAAATGAAACTAAACATGCCTGGATGGATGAAGGTTGGGCAACGATTGGCGAGTGGAAAATAGGGCCGATGATTGAACCTACAATGGTCGACACTTACGGCGTTGAACCTACTGCAAACACGTCTGGTCGCAAAGACGATACCCCCATCATGACCCTTACCACTGAATTAAAAGGTGCAGGGACTTTTACTAATGCCTACCCGAAACCGGCAATGGGCTATTTGTTTGTTCGTGATTTTCTTGGTGAGGCGTTGCTCACAAAAGCGCTCCATCATTATATTAGAATATGGAACGGGAAACATCCTATGCCGCTCGACTTCTTTTACAGCATTAACGAAGGGGCCGGGAAAAATCTTAACTGGTTCTGGAAAAGGTGGTTTTATGAAGACGGAATTACTGACCTTGCTATTGCAAGTGCAACAAATACGTCGCAGGGCTATAATATTACTATTGAAAATAAAAGCCACAAACCATTACCCATTGATCTTACACTAACGTATGCAGACGGCAGCAGAGAATATGTACATAGGAATATAGGCGTCTGGGAACAAGGAGCCTCAAAAGTCAACATTGAAGTCCGGACAGATAAGAAGTTAAAACGAATTTTGTTAGGCGGTCCACATACACCGGATAAGAACAAGAGCGACAATATTCTGAACCTTTAATACTGCATCTGCTATGCTATCGTATAGCTAGCTAGCATTAAGAATGTTTAAGAAAGTTAATATTTCTTGCTAATCCCTTGAATTTCGTGCGCTTTACTGCTGAATTTTTGAAAAGACTACTAAACACCTCCTGGCTGATGTCTTCCCAGTCACCTTTTTTCATCTGTAACAGTTCAGCTTTGGGCTGAAACTCTTCTACTGAGTTCGGTAATGAGAACCGGTTCCAGGGACATACATCTTGACATATGTCACAACCGAACATCCAATTTTCCATCTTGCCCCTAAACTGTTGTCCTATCTCTTCCTTAAGTTCTATGGTCAGATAGGAGATGCACTTTTTAGCATCTACCACTTCCGGCGCAATGATCGCTTCTGTAGGGCATGCGTCCAGACATCTGGTACAACTTCCACAATGATCGGTCTGTATATGATGATCATAGTGCAATTCAAGGTCAACGATCAACTCTGCCAGGAAGAAGAATGATCCACTTTTTTTTGCAATCAGGTTGCTGTTTTTACCAACCCAGCCAAGCCCGGATTTCTTTGCCCAAGCCCGGTCCAGTACCGGAGCTGAATCCGTAAATGCACGTCCACTTACCGCCCCAATGTGCTCCTGTATATATTCAAGCAACTTTGAGAGCTTTTCTTTGATCACAAAATGGTAGTCTTGTCCATACGCATATTTAGATATTTTTGGTGCATCAGGATCTTGCTGTCCTTGTTCCGGGAAATAGTTAAGGCTTAGGCTGATAACTGATTTTGCACCGTCTACTAGGAGGCGGGGATCGAGTCGCTTGTCAAAGTGATGCTCCATATAGCTCATCGTTCCATGCATTCCATTTTGAAGCCAACTTTCCAGTCTGGGCGCTTCTTCTTCAAGGAACCCGGCCTTAGAAATGCCACATTGCGCAAAGCCAAGCCTGGTTGCTTCAGCTTTGATGAGCTTGCTATATGTCGCGTGATTTGAGTTCATTTCTGCAAAGATAGGAGATTGCCTACAAACCTTTCAACGTAAAAGTTGTTGTCCTATTAAACATAAAAACACTAAAAATGGAAAATATTGAACCTCACAACAGCAAGGATGTAAATCCTGAACCAAAACCAATAGAACACGATTACGATAAACATAAAAGCGATCCGGGGCCATCAAAAGAAGCTGTATTCGAACAAAATGACAAGGGTGCAGGACCCACACTCAAGTGGATCATTCCAATTATTCTGGTAATCCTTTTTATTCTCTGGTTTATTTTCGGTAGCTAAATATAAGAATTTCCTGCTTTTCGCTTAGAAAAGCAGGATAGACTTCACAGGTATATTGACAGTGCCAATTTTCTTCTCTAGAACAACCTGCCTGTCTGACTATGGTATATTCTATTTAGGTGCTTGTAAGCGGCCTCTGTTACTTCACGGCCTCTTGAAGTACGCATAATATAGCCTTCTTGTATAAGGAATGGCTCATATACCTCTTCTATGGTGCCTTCATCTTCACCTACAGCAGTCGCAATCGTTTTAAGCCCTACAGGACCACCTTTAAACTTGTCTATAATAGTTAGTAGGATCTTGTTGTCCATTTCATCCAAGCCATGCTCATCAACGTTAAGTGCTGTCAAGGCATAACGGGCAATGTCTGTATCTATTTCGCCATTTCCTTTAATCTGAGCAAAGTCACGGGTTCGTCTCAGCAATGCATTTGCAATCCTCGGTGTACCGCGGCTTCTCCGGGCAATCTCGTAAGCCCCTTCATCTGTAATTGGGGTCTTCAATATTTCTGAAGAACGCTGTACTATAGTGGTTAACAATTTTGCGTCGTAATACGCCAGTCTTGAATTGATCCCAAAACGGGCCCTCAGCGGTGCGGTTAGCAAACCCGATCGTGTCGTAGCACCCACAAGCGTAAATGGGTTAAGACTAATCTGAACAGATCTCGCGTTAGGTCCACTTTCAAGCATGATATCGATCTTAAAATCTTCCATGGCCGCGTACAGGTATTCCTCTACTAATGGACTCAGCCGATGAATCTCGTCAATAAACAAAACGTCACCAGTTTCAAGATTAGTTAGAAGACCAGCCAAATCGCCTGGTTTGTCTAATACCGGACCAGAAGTGATCTTAATACCTACGTTCATCTCATTGGCGATGATGTGCGACAAGGTCGTTTTACCTAACCCAGGAGGACCATGGAGCAGCACATGGTCTAAAGGTTCACCACGGAGTTTTGCTGCAGCAACGAAGATTTTCAGATTTTCCATGATCTTTTCTTGTCCGGTAAAATCATCAAAAGCTTGCGGACGCAGAACTTTCTCAATATCACGTTCGGTCGGACTCAGATTATCGAAAGATGGATCAAGGTGTTCATTCATGAAACAAAGTTAGTATAAATTAATAGGTATGCTAAAATTGTTAGTTATCGAACTTAGACGATACCGGGGCATCTTTAATGCCAGAAGCATAGTTATAAAAGCCCTCACCGGTCTTAATACCTAATCTGCCTGCGCGCACCATATTTACAAGTAAGGGGCATGGTGCATACTTAGGGTTCCCAAAACCATCATGCAGGACATTAAGAATAGCAAGACATACATCCAGGCCGATGAAATCCGCAAGCTGCAGAGGACCCATAGGATGGGCCATCCCCAGCTTCATCCCCGTATCGATCTCCTTTACGCCCGCCACACCTTCAAACAATGTATATATTGATTCATTGATCATAGGCATAAGGATCCGGTTGGCTACGAACCCGGGATAGTCATTTACTTCTACCGGAGTTTTGGCGAGCCTGCCGGAGAGTTCCATAATGCTTGCCGTCGTTTGTTCGCTTGTTGCGTAACCTCTAATGACCTCCACAAGCTTCATAATTGGTACAGGATTCATAAAATGCATGCCTATTACTTTGTCACCACGCTTAGTGACAGAGGCAATATGCGTAATCGAAATAGATGATGTATTACTAGCAAGAATGGTATGAGCAGGGGTATACGCATCTAATGTTCTAAAGATATCCAGCTTAAGCTCCAGGTTTTCTGTCGCGGCTTCCACAACAAGGTCGGCATCTGCCACGCCTGACTTCAAATCGCCGAAAGTTACAATCCGGGACATGGTATTTTCCTTTTCATCTACTGTAAGACTGCCTTTCGCTATCTGGCGGTCCAGATTTTTACCGATGGTTTCTATGGCCTTTGCTAATGACGTTTCATTAATATCTATCAGGTTAACTTTGTACCCGAATTGAGCGAAGGTATGTGCGATTCCGTTCCCCATTGTTCCGGAACCTATAACTGCTATTTGGTTCATCATTTTTCTTTATTAGGGTGCTAATCTATCAATTATCCAATTGCCATCCACTAACTTGAAACGTATTCTATCATGCAATCTGCTCGGCCGACCTTGCCAGAATTCCATGCAGTGTGGTTTAACAACATATCCTCCCCAGTGCTGAGGGCGGGGAATTTCCTGATCTGCATATTTCTCTTTTAGAATAATGATGTGATTTTCCAATTCATCCCGGCTCTTAATTACCTGGCTTTGCGGCGAAACCATGGCACCAATCTGGCTTCCATGTGGACGCGAATGAAAATACTCAGTAGAGATTTCAGGAGCTACTTTGGACACCGTGCCCTCTATGCGTACCTGCCGTTCCAACTCCGCCCAGAAAAACACCAGTGCTGCACGAGGATTCTCCTGTAATTCCCGGCCTTTATGACTTTCATAGTTGGTATAAAACACAAAGCCATTTTCATCGAAACCTTTTAGCAGTACAATTCTGGCTGATGGAATACCTTCCAGGCTCGAGGTGGCAAGTGTCATCACGTTTGGCTCATACAACTTTGCATCAAGTGCTTGCTGGAACCACTTTTTAAATTGTGATGTAGGATTTTGGTCTACATCTTGCTCTGATAATTCAGCCGACCGATATTCCTGGCGTAAGTTCTGAAGGGATTCTTTTGTCAATTCCATAATACACAAATTTAGCTCATAGTTTATTGAATCTTACCACTAAATATATCAAATGTTAAGTCCCCTAATGCCTGAAACTGGCCGACTACTAATCTCAGAGCCTTTCCTGAACGACCCTAATTTTAGACGATCTGTTATTCTGCTTGCAGAACATGCGCCAGAAGCAAGCATTGGCTTTGTCCTCAATCAACGAAGTAATCTGCAGTTAAATGACTTGATCCCGGAAATGGAATATGCTAATTTTCCCATTTATGTAGGCGGTCCTGTAGCGAATGATACGATACATTTTATCCATCGTGCTTATGATAAGATGAATGACGGTGAACTTATCGCACCTGGAATTTACTGGGGTGGTAATTTTGAAGCTTTGAAGATACTGCTCGAAACCAATATG
>DCLG01000061.1:6362-9230 GCA_002320935.1 Pedobacter sp. UBA1654
CATAGGTTACTCCGGGTGGGCAGAAGCTCAGCTATTGGAAGAAATTAGTCAGAATACCTGGATTGTGTCAGATAAGTACGACCCAGATGTTCTTTTCAGTGGAAATGAAGAGGAGGTGTGGAGGGATGTGATTGTCAATCTAGGACCCAAATATGCCCATGTTGTCAACTTCCCTCAAAATCCCAATCTTAACTAAGTCCACTTTCCAATTCCGCGGCGGTTTCTTCAACCTTTGAACGTAGCTCATCTTTATACGCCTGCATTCTGAGGTTTAACTCATTATTTGAAGTGGCAAGAATCTGTACAGCCAGCAAACCGGCGTTTTTAGCAGCATTAAGCGCGACAGTAGCTACAGGAATGCCATTAGGCATCTGCAGAATAGAAAGGATAGAATCCCAGCCGTCAATAGAGTTCGAAGATTTTACAGGAACCCCAATCACCGGGAGGGTAGTAATGGATGCGACCATGCCTGGAAGGTGAGCGGCGCCGCCTGCACCGGCAATAATCACTTTTATACCACGCCCTGCAGCCTCTTTTGCGTACTTGAACATGCGTTCAGGAGTACGGTGTGCAGAAACCACTGTAATTTCAAATTCTACATTAAATGCTTTCATGATTTCAGCAGCGTCGTTCATGATGTTTAAATCCGACTTGCTACCCATGATTATGCCTACTACTGCGCTCATTAAGATATAACTTTTAAAGTGTTTTTAACCAAATTGGCTTTTTCTATTGCTTGTTCCCGGTTTTGGTCAACTATGGTAACATGTCCCATTTTCCGGAAAGGCTTTGTATATTTCTTTCCATATAGATGAACATAAACGCCATCCAAAGCCATGATCTTTTCCAGACCTTCATAAACAGCTACGCCATCGTGCCCTTTTTCCCCAAGGAGGTTAATCATCACCGCATTGCTGCGTGAGCGGGTATCGCCCAAAGGCAAGTTGTAAATGGCACGAAGATGTTGTTCAAACTGAGATACGAAATTCCCTTCAATGGTCTGGTGACCGCTATTGTGCGGTCGTGGAGCCAATTCATTCACCAAGATATCTCCGTCTTTGGTGACAAACATCTCCACAGCCAATATTCCCGTGATGTTTAGCGCAAGTGCAACTTTCTTAGCTACTTCCTCAGCTTTCAGCTGAAGATCTCCAGGATATGTTGAGGGACTAATTAGGAATTCCACAAGGTTTGCCTCTGCGTTGAATTCCATCTCCACCATTGGAAATGTTCTCATCTCTCCATCGCTGTTTCTTGCAACGATAATGGCAATTTCCTTCTCGAAGTTCACCAGTTCTTCCATTAGTGACGGACTATCGAAAGCACGATCTATGTCTGTTATAGATTCCATTTTCATCACGCCTTTACCGTCATAGCCATCTTTACGTTGCTTTAACATGTACGGGAATGGAAAATTGGGATTGATTAGTTCTTTTTTACTGCTTACAAGCTGAAATGCTGCAGTAGGAATATCGTTCTCTTTGAAAAATTGCTTTTGAACACCTTTATCCTGAATCAATCGGATCACTCGGGATTGAGGGAAAACTAATTTACCTTCTTTTTCAAGTTGTTCTAAAGCTTCAATGTTTACTTTCTCTATCTCAATAGTAATGATATCAGCCTTTTTTCCAAAATTGTACACCGTGTCGAAATCAGAAATTGAACCTTGGGTAAACTGGTTACAGATGTGTTTACATGGCGCATCCGCATCAGGATCAAGTACAAGGGTGGTGACATTATAGTTTATTGCTTCCTGGATCATCATCCGTCCAAGCTGGCCACCGCCCAATATACCTAATTTTAAATCACTAATCTGTTTTGCCATATCGATATGAAAGTAATGCTTAATTTTGGGACAAAAATACAATATAAAACGGATTGATGGATGTAGATGCTATAATTATTGGCGCTGGAGCTTGTGGACTGATGTGTGCAGTGCAGGCAGGGTACCTGGGGAAAAAGGTTGTTATTCTAGAAAAAAACAGCAAACCCGGCGCTAAAATATTGATCTCTGGCGGCGGACGGTGCAACTATACGAACTTGCTAAGTTCTACTGAACAATTCATCTCGGCCAATAAGCACTTTGCCAAATCTGCATTCAATCAGTGGACTGTAGAAGACACCATCAGCTTTTTTGAGCTAAATGGAATTGCAGGGAAAGAGAAAACACTCGGACAGTTATTTCCCGATGGAAAAAATGCCAAGGATGTTGTCGCAATGTTTAGCAGTCTATGCGATGATTTAGGTCAGGACATTTTGTATAATGCCGAAGTTAAGGATCTACGTCAGGTAAATGCCGCGTTTGAAGTGGACTTTCAGCAGCATANNTTGTCGCTACAGGTGGGTTGCCCATTCCAAAAATGGGGGCCACCGATTTTGCACTACGGCTCGCGAGAAAATTCCAGATTAATATCGTAGAAACTGCACCAGCATTGGTTCCGCTCACAATAACTGGAAAAGATGAAGAATGGTACGCACAACTGTCTGGCAATACTATGTTTTGTGAGGTCAGCAATGAGCAAATAAGCTTTGAAGAAAACATCCTTTTTACGCATTGGGGTCTCAGCGGTCCATCAATATTGCAGATCTCTTCTTTTTGGAGACCTGGCAGAACAATCAACATAAATCTTCTGCCGCATGAGAATATCAGCAGCCTGATTGAGCAGGAGCGCAGGAACAACGGCAAAACACTGCTTTCAACATTGTTAAACCGCTTTTACACCAAAAAGCTCACGGATGCGTTCGGCAAATATCTGCCTTTGAATAAAACGGTAGCTGCACTTACCAAGGTAGAGATCGCCGAAATTCACAAGACACTACACCAGTTCATCGTAAAACCCGCCGGAGATAAAGGATATGACAAGGCGG
>DCLG01000061.1:9238-9546 GCA_002320935.1 Pedobacter sp. UBA1654
AAGTTCCCGGGATGTTTTTTGGTGGAGAATGTGTAGATGTTACAGGATGGCTCGGAGGCTATAATTTCCAGTGGGCCTGGGCCAGCGGGTATGTAATTGCTCAGCACCTATAGCATAAAATTTAATTTTTTCAGCTTGATTAATCAATTGGAATTACAATCTTTAAGAATTAAAGTAGTTCCATTTTTTCCATAAATGAATATCACAAAACTATTCGCGCTCCTATTACTAATATTATTATCGACTTCTCTATTTGCACAAAGCAGCAGCCAGCTTCGTAGCAGGAAAGAGGCGCTTCAAAGAGAAAT
>DCLG01000061.1:9565-12328 GCA_002320935.1 Pedobacter sp. UBA1654
CGAGATCCGGGCGATAAATGCAAAAATTTCCTTAATGCAGAATAAGATTGGAGTGATCAATACGGAAATAAGGAACATAGATGGGGAGATTCATGAAAATCAAAACATGGTCCTTTCACTTCGTGATCAGCTAATCCAGCTTAAAAAAGAGTATGCAAGTATGATCAGGTTTGCACAGCGAAATAGAAACGCTTACGACAAAATGATGTTCATTTTTGCTTCAGGAGGTTTTAACCAGGCATATAAGCGCGTGAAGTATTTTCAGCAGTTTAGTCAGTACCGGATGAAACAGGCGAATTACATCTTGGGGACTGAAGAAAACCTGAATGTCAAACTTGCAGATCTGGATAGGAGTCTTAAACAAAAGAGCGAACTGCTCAGAGAACAGGAATCTGAGCGTGAACAGCTCGGGAAAAATAAAGCGGAGCAAGCAGCTGTGCTAAACCGCTATAAAAAAGAGGAACGCAGGTTTGCAGGTGATATTGCTGCGAGAAAGCGCCAGCAGGCCGCACTTGATCGGGCGATTCGTGCAGCGATCTTAAAAGATATCGAAGATGCAAGGCGTAAAGCGGAAGCCGAGGAAATGGCCGCGGCAGCTAAAGCGAAGGCTGAGAATAGGGAAGCTCCTGTCACAACTACCAAGACCAACGCAGAATATCTGAATGCCACGCCAAGAGCAGCAAAGTTATCTGCAGATTTCGAGAGTAATCGCGGTTCATTGCCCTGGCCGCTTGATGCAGGTGCCGTAACTGAGCATTTTGGAATTCACAGTGTTGGCCAGGCTAAATACGATCAGACAGGTGTCAAAATTGCGACTCAGGAAGGGGCAGCGGTATTAGCGGTGTTTAATGACAAGGTTTCAAGAATAATCCCCTATATGGGAACTTATACTTTACTGATCAGCCACGGCGAATATCGCACGATATATCAGAATGTGAGAAACCCGACTGTAAAAGAAGGCGAAACAGTAAGCACACGACAGCAGATTGGATCTGTAGCCACCAAGGATGGTGTCTCCGAGCTTGACTTTCAAATATGGCGAGTGGTTACACCACTAAATCCTGAAGCATGGATCCTGAAGAGGTAGCCTGAAAAATTACAAGCACCTTTTGCATCAGCATATCCCATAACGGGTAGAATTACGGTGAAAAAACAGGCACTTTATACTTTGTGAAAATCAGATATCTTAAGTCACTTTACTTAAAATATCAGCCATGCTACGAATCATATACCAACATCCACTTGACGGCTATCAGGTTTTTGATTCTCACACACCAGTGCAACTGATCGCTTATGAGCATTGTTTGTGTGAGCAGTTCTGCCACGTAATCTGTATTGTAGACTATAATAAAAGAATCATCTTTAATAAGTGTGACAATTTCAAAATACACCGGGACCAAGTTGACGAGTTGATCTTTGATCCACGATATACTTCTCCTGAATAAATTTAGTGGTATGAAGACCGATCATGATCTCAGTAGATTTCTGGATGCACAAGAACAGAGCTATAAAGCTGCCCTTAATGAAATAAAAAAAGGAAGAAAGCAAAGCCACTGGATGTGGTACATTTTTCCTCAAATATCCGGACTGGGATTTAGCTTAACGTCCAGGCATTATGCTTTGAAAGATCTGGAAGAAGCAACTACATATCTTCAGCATCCTGTTTTAGGTAGCCGCTTACAGGAAATAACGGAAGTGTTACTCAGCTTACCTGAGAAGAATGCCGNNCTTTTTATGCAAGTTTCTGGCGCTTCTCCGATCTTTGAGGACGTCTTAAAAAATTATTTTAACGGTTCTTCAGATCTCCGTACGTTGACAATTTTAAGTAGTCAGGCGCGATAATTAGCAAACAGGCTGGTTCAAACCATGATCTCGATATATTTTTTATCTTTGAAGAAAGACTAAAGAATGTTCAATAATCAAAATGCGTACGCAAGTGACCATGTACTTCAGATTATTTCACTATCAGAAACGCCCACAGCGATTTACAGCTCAGATGAAATGATCATTCAGGCAGCAAATGATCCTATGATTTATTTATGGGGGAAAGACAGGAGTGTAATCGGCAAAACGATGGAAAATGCACTTCCGGAGTTGCATGATCAACCCTTTCTGGAAATCTACAGGAAGGTGCTTTATACCGGTGAAACGTTTAAGGCTGAGAATTTTCCTGCTAAGCTTGTTGTTGATGGTAAGTCTCAATTATTTTACTTCGATTTTATGTATAAAGCTGTTAAGAATCAGCAAGGGGAGACCTATTGCGTTTTAAATACGGCTACAGATGTTACACATCGATACAATACCGAGATGAATATTCGTGCTTCCGAAGCACGGGAACAAGCGCTAAATGAGGAGTTGGCAGCTGCCAATGAAGAACTCGAAGCCACTATTGAGGAACTGACTTGTGCAAATGAGGAGCTTCTTCAATCAACCGAACATGTAATTAATCTTAACGAAAGCTTATCCGATAGCCGAGACCAGTTAAACTTTGCTCTTGCTGCTGCACAACTGGGAACCTGGGATCTTGATCCCCAAACTATGAAAATTGGAGGAAATGATATTCTGAAATCCTGGATAGGTGTAAACTCACTGGATACGGTTGATTTTTTATCTGCTCTGTCAATTGTAGTAGAAAAAGATAGGGAACGTGTTCAAGAGGCAATAAACCTTGCACTTGATTATAGCAGCGCTGGTAATTTCAACCTCCAATTTTCCATATTAGGGCGTAAGCAAACCCATCCGAGAATTGTTCGTGCTAAAGGC
>DCLG01000061.1:12375-16630 GCA_002320935.1 Pedobacter sp. UBA1654
CGAAGACGTTTCTGCGGAGGTCCGGAACAACATTGAGCTAGCAGAGGCACAGGAAGGCTTTGATATTGCACTGCATGCCGCAAAACTTGGTTCCTATGATCTGGATCTGAAGACAATGGAGATGAGCAGCTCCGACCAATGTAAAATTAATTATGGTCTGGATGTTAACGACCCATTTACATTCAAGGACCTTCTTCAATCTATATTGCCTGAATACAAGCACTATGTACAGAAGCAGCTAACGGAGTCTATTGAAAATCATGCTGTTTACCACGCCGAATATCCGATTAATTGGCCTGATGGTTCTGTTCATTGGGTGAGAGCCGCTGGAAAGGCACGCTACAACTATTTGGGTGAGCCGGTAAAAATGGGCGTCGTAAGCTTTGACATCACCGAGCAAAAGAAAGATGAAATCAGAAAAAATGATTTCATTGGAATGGTCAGCCACGAATTGAAAACACCTCTTACAACTTTTAAGGGCTACATTCAGATCCTTCGTAAAAATACCGTTGCCACGAACGACGACTTTACCGTCACGATTCTTGCAAAGTTAGAACGGCAACTTGATAAAATGAATGCGTTAGTAAATGGATTTTTGAATTTGTCCAGATTAGAGTCGGGAAAAATCTTCCTACAGAAGGAGGTCTTTAATCTTGATGACCTGATTCTGGAAGTCATCGAGGAACATAAGGTATTGATTGCTAATCACCAGATTATACTCCATCCCTGCGCACAGACACTGGTAAATGCAGACAGGGAAAAGATCAGCAATGTCATTTGTAATTTCCTGAGCAATGCTGCAAAGTATTCTCCATTACAATCGCGCATAGAAGTAATCTGTGAAGTACAAGAGGAGACAGCTACAATAAAGGTGATTGATCAGGGTGCCGGAATTGAAGAGGAAGAATCCAAGCATCTTTTTGAACGCTTTTACCGTGCGGAAAATACGAAGCACATTTCCGGTTTTGGAATTGGACTTTACCTGAGCGCGGAAATTGTAGAACGCCATGGCGGGGAGATTGGTGTTAAAAGCAAAATAGGTAAAGGAAGCCAATTCTGGTTCACTTTACCTATTCATGCGTTGGCGAATTAAATCGCTTCTTAAATCTACTTATCTAGTTCAAGGAACCACTTCAGCGTATTGATGATCATGGGCTGGAAGCTTCCCTGGTGTGTTTTACCTGCAAGTTCAAAGAACTCTACTTTTGCACCTGCCTTTTTGAATCTATCGTAAGTTACAGTTGAAGTTGAAAGGAATACCGCCTCATCATTAGAACCGTGAAACAATCGCAATTGAGTTTTAGGTGTCCAGTTGTTGAAGCTGTTTTTCTCTAGAGCTTCTTTCAACTTCGTTTCCTGACCAGCAACCTTAAGGTTAGCAAAGAAAGTCGGATTAAACAATCTTGCTGTGTTTCTATTTAATGCATTGTTGATCTCTCTTCTGTTTTTTGTACCATCAAATAATGTTGGTAGTTTATCAGCATATTCCTTTTGGTAGAAATCCGTCAATGGACGATTCCACTCGTAAGTTGTATTGTAAGACATCAATAATGTTGCTAAGAATCCAGGCTCCTCATAGGTTGCAGCATTCGCAACACCTCTAAGCATCTCAGTAAGATCATAAGCACCTGCACCAGCTGAAACGGCAGTTAAAGTTAGGCCGTGTGCAGCATTGCTCTCAATTTCTTTCTGTGCTGCCATTGTAATGTAACCACCTTCAGAATATCCAGTTAGGAATAGTCTGTTGCTGGTCGCAATTTTTTGCTCAGCAAGGTAAGTTTTAACTGCTTTCAGCATATCTACTACTGCACTTGCAGCATATGGCTGATCATAGTAGGGGTGTTGTTCATTTTTTGTATCACCGTAACCGATATAATCTGGTACAGCAGTAATAAAACCGGCAGAAGCCAAAAGTTCAAGGCCAGAAAATGCCTCATTACTATTTGTGATGTTTGTTGGTGCAGCCTGGTCAACGAACAATGTGCCATGTTGTGCACTGATGATCGATGGTGCTGTTGGAACGTTTTTAGGAATACCTAATAAACCACTTGCATTAATTTCTTTTCCTCTGAAATTTGTCTTGTAGACAATTTTCACGAAGTCTACATCGTATTTGTACGATGCGGCGATTTCACCAAAACCACCTGCAGTAGCCAGGCCTTTTAAATCAGCGCTGGTGAACTTTGTTAATGGTGTTGCAGAAACATAAGTCGTTTCAATGTTTTCAGGTTCCGGTGTTGGATTCGGTTTGTCCTTTTTGCAGCTAGCCGAAACGGTAACGAAAAGCAGCAAATAAGCGAAGCGTTTAAAGTTTTTTTTCATGGATTAAAATTTCAAACCACAAAAATAGGCGATTATAAAGACCTTGTATACACAACATTCGCCAATAAAACTGTGTATTTCCTCAAAAATTTCTCACTTTAAGCGAGATTGGGCCTTTATTATACTAAAAACCGCCCTTGGACCTGCACATTATTTTCTTTCTTTTGTGTACCACGTTGTTTTGCAATCATGTATATATAAGAATGGTTGTGTCAAGTTCATTTTGCTAAACAAAATTTAAGCATTCTAGGTTTATGGCTTAAGTAATATCATCCTATGAGTAATATGAAGATCGCCTACCATGCCTCACATGAACAATTTCCACCTTCCTTGTTATTAGAACTGGTCATACTAGCTGAACAAGCAGGTTTTAATGCATTCAACAGCTCTGATCATTTCCAACCCTGGAGTACTGCACAAGGTGAGAGCGGCTTTGCTTTCTCCTGGATGGGCGCTGCTATGCAGGCAACAAAGCTACCGGCAGGCATGGTTTGTGCACCAGGGCAGGGATATCATCCAGTTATGGGGGCTCAGGCGGCAGCAACACTTGCGGAAATGTTTCCAGGCAGGCTTACCATATACCTTGGAAGCGGGGAAGCAATCAATGAATACTTCAGTGCTGAGCCCTGGCCGCCGAAGGCTCAGCGCAATGAGC
Source organism: Pedobacter sp. UBA1654 (assembly GCA_002320935.1). Classification (GTDB taxonomy): domain Bacteria; phylum Bacteroidota; class Bacteroidia; order Sphingobacteriales; family Sphingobacteriaceae; genus Pedobacter. The sequence goes on from DCLG01000061.1 coordinate 15,353, forward strand.
GTTTGAAGGAGTGTCATGATGTAATCCAACGACTACTCTCGGGTGAGTTGGTCGATTATAGCGGGCATATAAAGGTGCAACAGGCGCGGTTGTATACCTTGCCAAAAAGGAAGCCCCAATTTATAGGCGCTGCTGTGACACCCGCAACTGCAGCATGGTTAGGTTCCTGGGCAGATGGACTGGTTACCGTTAACAAGCCAATGGATCAGTTAAAAGAGATTGTTGCTGCTTTCCGCTCTGGAGGAGGTGCCGGTAAGCCCATCTCTTTAAAAGTACAACTTTCATATGACGAAAGCTTTGAACTTGCACAGCAAGGTGCTTTTGAGCAGTGGAAGACTAATATTTTTGATAGCTCACTTTTAGCTGATCTCAATATGGTAGCCCAATTTGAAGCTGCCGCCAAATTTGTGAAACCACAGGATATGCATGATGCGGTACACATATCCGCGAATCTGAACGAGCACCTTGAAATTCTTCAGACCTACAGAAATATGGGATTTGAAACCTTGATCCTCCATAATGTCAATCGCAATCAGAAAGCCTTTATACAAGATTTCGGCAGCCATGTCATCCCAAAACTGGCCTTCGGCTAAAAGTTTAATTTGCTAAAGGCTGCTGATATTGACAGCAACCTTTAGCGCTTACTAAATCAAATTTTTCTTTAAATACGTGATGCTTTGAGAAATGGAATCAAAAGGATCTCCCGGACATATGTCTTGTTCAACGAAGAAGAAATCTAAACCCGCCTGTTTAGCATTTGCAAAGATTTTCTTGAAATCGATAGAGCCATTGCCAACTTCTGTGATGTTCTTAGCCGGTGTTTTGTCCATATCTTTCACATGCCAAAGCGGAAAACGCCCAGGATAGCGGTTAAATAAAGCGAGTGCGTCTTGATTGGCCTTGTTGGTCCAATAGAGATCCAGTTCAAATTTTACCAGGTTCTTATCTGTATGCTCTAGTAACACATCGAATGGGTATTTACCATCTTGCGCTTCAAACTCAAAATCATGGTTATGATAACAAAATTGAATTCCAGCTTTCTTACACACTTCAGCAGCTTTATTAAATTTCTCGGCGGTTGCTTTATACTGATCAAGATTACCCCGCTCCGGATCGAGAAGGTATGCGCAGACCATGTATTTGGTACCTACTGCGGCCGCATCATCGACGGCCTTATTCCAATCATTTGTGAGCGTACCTTTGGCATCCATCGCTTCACCAAGCATATAGTGACTGCTCGGCGCAATAAGGCCATTGTCTTTAAGCGTCTTTGCATAT
>DCLG01000061.1:16720-16987 GCA_002320935.1 Pedobacter sp. UBA1654
TTGAGAACCTGTATAAGTAGCACCCTCCACCGAATTGAAGCCGAGACTTGCTACCTTTGCCAAAGCCGCCTTAGGATCTTTTGCCATAGCATCTCTAATCGTATAAAGTTGAAGGCCGATGTGTTGTTTTCCAAAAGCATAAAGCTTCGGGGCGGCGAGCAGACCGGCAGTTAGTAGCGCCGATGTTTTAAGGAAAGTACGTCTATTAGTCATTGTTTGTATTTGGTTAGGTATCTAAATATAAATATTATCTTGAAAAAGCTATAA
>DCLG01000017.1:0-342 GCA_002320935.1 Pedobacter sp. UBA1654
AAATTCAGCGAAACGTAATGGAAGATCTTTGTAAGAACGTGGCTTAACCTTGTATATCTCACAGTGGTGCGGGCAGTTCATTGGTTTTAATAAGAACTCCTCTCCTTCTTGCGGAGTTTTAATAGACTGGAAGGAATCCTTACCATACTTATCCCAGTGACCCGATGTTATGTATAGGTTTTTATGACCAATGTGCGGGGTAATTACCTGCTCATAGCCTGATTTTGACTGTGCCTTAGTTAAGAACTGAACCAAACGTTCTCTTAAAGCGGTACCTTTTGGCAACCACAAAGGTAAACCAGCACCTACTTTTTCTGAAAAAGCGAATAACTCGAGCTCTTT
>DCLG01000017.1:373-14985 GCA_002320935.1 Pedobacter sp. UBA1654
TAGTTTACGGTGATCCCGCTTCTTAGCTTCTTCAATCATTTGAAGGTACTCAGTAAGCTCACTTTGCTTTGGATAAGTTACACCATAGATTCTGGTTAACTGCTTTTTGCTTTCATCACCGCGCCAGTAAGCACCCGCAACATTCATCAACTTAACTGCTTTTATAAAGCCGGTATGTGGAATATGCGGACCACGGCACAAATCAGTAAATTCACCTTGCTTATAGAACGTGATTTTTCCATCCTCCAAACCTTCCAAAAGGTCTAGCTTGTACTCATCACCTTTTTCCTTAAAATAAGCTATCGCATCCGCTTTTGACACGGCAGTACGTTCGAAAACTTCCTTTCTCTTGGCAAGCTCCAGTATTTTGCTCTCGATGGCTTTAAAGTCATCTGAAGAGAATTCCCGATCACCAAAATCTACATCATAGTAGAATCCGGTTTCAATTGCCGGACCAATACCGAACTTCGTTCCAGGATACAAGGCCTCAAGAGCTTCCGCCATAAGGTGTGCGGAAGAATGCCAGAAAGTTGATTTACCGGTATTATCATTCCAGGTAAGCAACTTTACAGTAGCATCACTTTCAATACGACGTGAAGCATCCCAAACTTCGCCATTTACCTCGGCTGCTAACACGTTTCTTGCTAAGCCTTCTGAAATTGATAAGGCAATCTGATGAGCGGTTATGCCGCTTTCGTAAGACCGGACAGAACCATCCGGAAGTGTAATGTTAATCATCTACAACTATGATTTTTAGGTTAAAAGTTTATATCGTATATCACCTACGCTGTGATTTTAACAACAAAGTTAGCGTAATATTTAACATCTCCATAGCTGATCCGCATTTACAGCATACAAGAACCTGGCTTTGATTAAACCTGCCATTCACAGGGCGTTCACCAGGGCTTGACAAGGCTAAAGCCGGATGGAGGCCTTATCAACCCCTTGTCAACCCCCTGCTAACCCCTTGTTAGCCGCTAAGCTGCTCCCCATCTATGCAAAACATGGCAGTTGCCTGCTGCATAAATATGGCGCAAAAGAAAAGCCCCTGCTATGCAACCGGGGCTCGATAATTCACGTGGTACCGTATCTAATATTCTGTACTTTCCAGCCAACCATTGGCAAGCACATCTGCAAGGTGCATGGTTTTTAGTGGAATGTTGTTTTTTTCAATATAGCCCTTTAAGTGAAGCAGGCAAGAATGGTCCGTAGAGATAATATAATCTACATCTTGTTCAAGTGCATTATTCACTTTTTGTTCGGCCATGGCCGATGAGATCGAATCAAATTTCACGGAAAACCTGCCACCGAAACCACAACACATATCCGTGTCACGCATTTCAACCATCTCAAGACCGATGACTTTCGACAACAATTGCCTTGGCTCATCCTTAATTTTACATTCGCGGAGTCCGCTGCAGGAATCGTGGTAAACCGCACGGCCACCAAGTTCTGCGCCAAAATAGTCGCGCTTAACGACATTGATCAGAAAATCGGACAATTCAAAAATGTTTCCTTGTATACTTCTGCAGCGGTTATGTACATTGGAATTGGTAAACAGATCATTAAATCCGGTTTTTACCATGCCTACACAGGAGGCTGAAGGTGAAACAATGTATTTACTATCGGAGAAATCGTTAAGGAACTTATGACCGATCACTTTGGCTTCTTCCCAGTAACCTGCATTGTAAGCGGGCTGACCGCAACAGGTCTGTCCGGAATTGTAGCTCACTTCACACCCTGCTTTCTCCAGAATCTTTACGGTATTGAATGCCGTCTCCGGATATAATTGATCTATAAAACAAGGAACAAATAGTTCTACTTTCATTTTGATGTATATAATTGTTTTGACGCCTTTTTCAGAGATTGTAAAAATATCAATCCCAACACAAAAAACAGGGTTAACGCTATGATTGAATTGCGCATACTGCCAGTTAGCTCCTCAATGTAAGCGAAACAAGCCAATCCTGCAACAATAGCCAGCTTTTCAGTAACGTCATAAAAACTGAAAAAGGATGCAGTGTCTGGAGTATTTTCCGGGAGAAACTTAGAATATGTTGAACGCGAGAGCGATTGTATGCCACCCATCACCAATCCTACTACTGCCGCCAGCAGATAAAACATATTGATGGTATCCACAAAGTAGGCAGCGATGCATATACCGATCCAGACTACGACAACTAAAAAGAGCACCTGCACGTTGCCGTATAGCTTAGACAATCGCGACATCAGGTTCGCACCTGCAATAGCAACCAGCTGGATGATCAGGATCGTAATAATTAAACTGGAGGTCGGTAGCTGCAATACTTTGGCTCCAAAGCCTGCTGCTGCAAGCATTGTTGTTTGCACGCCCATTGAGTAAAAAAAGAATGCCAATAAGAATCTCTTCAACTGCTCCATTTGTCGAAGCTGTTGCCATACCTTTCCAAGTTCAGCAAATCCACTGGAAAGTTTCCGCTGTATGTCTGCATTGTAATTTGGGCTACCCTTTGGAAGTACAAAGAATGGGATCTGTGCAAAAATGAGCCACCATAGCCCCACCAGTAAAAATGATAACCTCGGCGGAAAACTCTCATCATTAATACCAAACCAATCCGGCTTAAGCACAAAAAGCAGGCAGATTACCTGCAAAACCACGCTTCCAACGTACCCATAGGAAAACCCCTTGGCACTTACCGCATCTTGCTGATCTGCACTGGCAATTTCTGGTAAATAGGAATTATAAAAAACAAATCCTCCGGCATACCCGATCGCTGCAAGTGCAAAACAGATTATGCCAAGTTCAAGTGTTTCCAGTTTGAAGAAGAACAAAAGACAGCAAGACAACGCGCCTAACCAGGTGAATAATTGCATATAAATCTTCTTATTACCCCGGTAATCGGCAATTGAGCTTAGCAAGGGCGAAAACAATACAATGATAAGGTAGGCACAGGCCAGTGCGTAATTGCTTAGTGCTGTATTGACAAAACTCCAGCCGAAGAAGGATACCTTATCCCCATGTGAGGCTGTTGTTGTGATCGCAGTAAAATAAGCAGGAAATATGGTCGAGGTAATCACCAAATTATATGCAGAATTCGCCCAGTCGAACATAGACCATGCCCGGATAACTTTCTTGTTATTTTTAATTTCCACTTAGTTTACTTTTTCCAGTTTTGATGTTCCTGATTTCTTATCAGACACCTTCTTAGGATTTCCTTTGTAAAAGATTGAGCTGGAGCCGCTGGTTTTTACGTCAAGATCATTTAAGACGTTGATGTTAGACTTACCTGTGCCTTCAATATCGATATCATACTGAGCTACAACGAAATCAAATGCATTTAGCTCAAGTACACCTTTACTATCCAGCTCATGCACACCCGCCTGTCCGCTCAAGGTTAATATTGCTGCGCCATCACTCTTTGTTTTAACCTTTCCAGCAAACAAGTTCAGGTTCAGCTCAGTTGCACCGGATAGTTGCATTTCAATATCACCAACATGCAAAGCACCTTCACTAAAAACCTGACTGGCACCCGCCGCTTTAATCTCTGTAAGCGCACCTATGCCCGCGCGGATAATAATCGAATCCTTACCACAGTATTCCATTGGATCCAAAGAGATTTTGAATTTTTCTCCACTTACTGAAGTTTTAATTTTATCTACAATATTGGAGTCTGCGGATACAGAGACTTTGAAGGAACTATCNNAATATCAATCTCGTCGAACGGTTTCACTGTAAGCTCTTTTACAATATGGTTACCAGAATCCTCAATGCACTTTGATGAGCAGCCGGCTAAGAATATTGCAGTAGCGAGGATAAGACTGTACTTGGTATTTAGGAGAAATTGTTTAATCATTGTCGTGTTTTTATGGTTTATTATCTATTAACAACTGATGCGCGAGAATGGTTATAAGTAATAGTTCTTACCGTCAGTTTTGATCTTTCCAGCATCAAGCAGGAGTCGAATTTGTTTCAGTCGGTCTGCTTCATTTCCCGTCTTCAGCTCCAGCACCAGATCATCAAGGCTATGTGGAGCAGATTGCAGCAAAGTTGCAATTTCAAATGCAATTTTTTCTTCAAGTTCATCAAGATCCTGCTGTTTCTTCTCAGCAACGCAGATGTCACACAAGCCACATTTATCGGCAGCAGGTTCATCAAAGTAGGCGAGCAATTGAATACTGCGGCAGCTCGGTGTAGATGCATAGGCAAGTACAGCTGCCACCTGATCCTCCTGTATTTTCTTCCTTAATGCAATGTATGGCACGTCAATGTCCATGTGCAACTGATCCACTCTGGGTACAATAAACTGCAGCTGTGGCTTGTCCGTCTGCGGAAGGTAGGATATGATCTCCTGCTCCTCAAGCTTTTTAAACATACTCACTACAGTCTGGTAAGATAACCTTAATCGGCCTGCGATATCATTTTCATTCAGTTTTACATACTGATCAAAAGAACCGCCATACGCACGTAAAACTGTTTTAATCAGCGGATCATAGCCGGAGTTTTCAATTTGGAACCGATAAACATCTTCATGACTTTGAATGAACATCAATCTGGATTGAAGGAATATGTTTTCCGATAACGTTAGATAGCCATCATGCTCCAGGAACTTTAATGCTCCTATGGTTTTTAGATCACTGAGATTAAAGCGCTTGCAGAACTCAGCCAGATCAAAAGGAAAGCTAATCCCCTGTCCTGCCCCATACGCAATCTGATAATAGCTGCCCAGGTAATGATATGTTTTCTTAATCTCCTCAATCGTTGGAAAGTTGTCTTTATACTTTGCTTCCAGGGCAAGTCGGTCTGATTTATTGGCCAGCAGCACTGCAAATGCTTTCTGTTCATCACGGCCGGCCCGGCCTGCTTCCTGGTAATACGCTTCCAGGCTTTCCGGCAGGTCCAGGTGCACAACAAAACGAACGTCAGGCTTGTCGATGCCCATGCCGAAGGCATTGGTGGCGACCATAACTCTGATCTTGTTCTGCTTCCATGCTTCCTGTTTGGTACTCCGTTCATGTTTTTCAAGCCCGGCATGGTAAAAATCAGCCGCAATGCCTTTCCGCTGTAAAAACAATGAAACCTCAGTAGTTTCACGCCTGTTACGGACGTAAATCAAACCGCTTCCTTTAACATTCTTAAGTATGTCGAGCAACTTGCCATATTTATCCTCCAGGTCCATCACCACATAACTCAAATTTTTTCGGGCGAAGCTTTTAACAAATATCTGTGGGTCTTTAAGTTCAAGTTTCTCAACAATATCTGTACGTACAAATGCAGTTGCCGTTGCAGTGAGGGCGATAATGGGGATTTCAGGATGAATTTCACGGAGATCTTTCAAGAGCAGGTATGGCGGTCTGAAGTCATATCCCCACTGAGAGATGCAATGCGCTTCATCTATAGCGAATAGATTTACTTTCATATAAGATAATCGTTCTTTGACCAGCGGGGACAGGAGCCGCTCTGGAGAAAGATAGAGAAACTTAATATTTCCATATATGCAATTATCCAGCAGGATATCGATTTCTCGTTTTCCCATACCGGCATAAATTGCGATCGCCTGTATTCCTTTTGCTTTAAGATTCTCAACCTGATCTTTCATCAATGCGATTAAAGGAGAAACAACTATGCATATCCCCTCTTTCATTAATGCAGGCAATTGGAAACATAACGATTTACCACCACCTGTAGGTAATAGGGCCAAGGTGTCCTGTCCGTTCAAAACAGCATCAATGATGTCTTCCTGTAAAGGTCTGAAGGTGTCGAAGCCCCAATATTGCTTTAAAAGCTCGGTTTTATTCATAAAGGTCCCGATCAAAACTATAAAAACGATCTGATATTATTAAATTGCCCGCTCATAAATCGATTTAAAATATGCGTAAGACCTTACTAAGTGTTTTAATTATTGCTGCTGCACAACCTGCATTCTCACAGGATAAAAAGGAGGCTCCTAAATGGGATGTTGAGAANNGAATTTCACGATCAATACCGACGAAGGAACCTGGATGAACCTTGATGTTAGCCCCGACGGGAATGACATTGTGTTCGACATTCTTGGTGAAATTTATATAATGCCAATATCTGGTGGAACTGCCAAATTGTTAAGCGGCGGGGCTTCTTTTGATGTACAACCCCGCTTTAGTCCGAATGGCAGATACATTTCTTACACCAGCGACAAATCCGGTGGAGATAATATCTGGATCATGAACCGCGACGGTTCCAATAAGCGTCAGGTTACGAAGGAGAATTTCAGATTGCTGAACAATGCAACCTGGATGCCGAACAGTGACTATATAGTTGCCAGAAAACACTTTACCGGCACTCGTTCGCTTGGAGCTGGAGAAATGTGGATGTATAACATACATGGGGGTGATGGCGTACAGCTCACTAAGAGAAAGAATGATCAACAGGATTCCGGGGAGCCAAATGTTGCGCCGAATGGTAAGTTTTTGTATTACAGTGAAGACGTTACCCCTGGCCCTACCTTCGAGTACAGTAAAGATCCGAATGGAACCATATACGCGATCAAACAACTGGACCTTAGTACCGGTAAAACTTCAGACCTGATAAAACAACAAGGAGGCGCTGCAAGGCCACAAATCTCGCCAGATGGCAAACTTATGGCTTTCGTAAAGCGTGTAAGATTGAAGTCTGTCTTATATATCCAAAATCTTCAAACAGGCGAAGAGTCGCCAGTGTTCGACGATCTAAGTAAAGACCAGCAGGAAACCTGGGCTATTTTTGGTGTGTACCCAAACTTTGCCTGGACGCCGGATTCCAGAAGTCTTGTGTTCTACGCAAAAGGTAAAATCAAAAAAGTAGATCTTGCATCGCTGGCCGTTTCAGAGATCCCTTTCCAGGTAACTACCAATCAATCGGTTCAACAAGCGTTGCATTTTCAGCAGCAGGTTTACACACCAGAGTTCAATTCTAAGATGATCCGCCAACTAACAACTTCTCCAGACGGGAAACTGGTTGTTTTCAATGCAGCAGGATTTTTATACAAAAAAGAGTTGCCAAATGGTACGCCAGAACGTTTGACCAACGGCCTCGATTTCGAGTTTGAACCATCTTTCAGTCCCGATGGTAAATACGTTGTTTATACAACATGGAGTGATGAGTTTAAAGGCTCTATTAAAAGAGCTGATGTGCGTTCGGGCAGATTTACGACCCTGACGGACGAAAAAGGTTTTTATTATTCACCATCATATTCGAGCAAGGGTGACAGAATCGTGTTTAGAAAAGGTCGTGGCAACGATGTTCTTGGTCATACTTTTGGTAGAGGCGGCGGTATTTATGTGATGTCTGCCAATGGCGGCGCTAAAACCCTGGTTACCGAAAGTGGCATAAAACCAAAGTTTAATGCCGATGACAGCCGGATCTTCTTCCAGGCTTCCGACAACGGCAAGAAAGCTTACAAGAGTATCGGCCTGAATGGTGGTGCAGACATCACCCATTACACTTCGGGCTATGCCACGCAGTTTGAGCCAAGTCCTGATGGCAAATGGATGGCCTTCACTGAGTTCTTCAACGTGTACATCACACCTATGATATTGACCGGCAGCCCTTTGGATTTATCATCGGGTAATAAATCAATTCCACTTACACGTTTAACCAAAGATGCCGGCTCCTACATCCATTGGAGTAATGACAGTAAGCGCATTTTCTGGACCTTAGGCGAGCAGTATTATGCTCAGGATGTGAAGAATGCATTTCCTTTTACCGAAGGTGCTGCGCAGGGTTCAAGATCGATTGCTGCGGACAGCCTGTCCATCGGACTGAAGCTCAAAGCAGATGCCCCTACCGGAATGATTGCACTTACGGGAGCACGGATCATTACCATGAAAGGCGATGAAGTTATTGAAAATGGCTCTGTACTTATTGAGAATAACAAGATTGTTAGTATTGGAAAAGCAGCCGATGTTAAAGTACCGGAGCAAGCGAAAGTTGTTGATTTAAACGGTAAAACGATAATGCCGGGCATGATAGATGTACATGCACATTTACGTACCAGCCCCGATGGAATTAGTCCGCAAACGGATTGGTCTTATCTTGCAAATCTGGCATTTGGCGTAACCACAGCTCATGATCCATCAAGCAATACAGAAATGGTTTTTAGCCAGTCTGAGATGTTGAAAGCTGGCAGGATGATAGGTCCCCGTCTGTATTCAACTGGTTCAATCCTGTATGGTGCAGATGCCGACATGAAAGTTGTTGTTAATAGTCTGGATGATGCACTATCGAGTCTTCGCAGGCTTAAAGCTGTTGGTGCATTTTCTGTTAAATCTTATAATCAACCAAGGCGCGAGCAAAGACAACAAATCCTGGAAGCTGCAAGACAACTTAAAATGCAGGTTGTTCCTGAAGGTGGATCTACATTCTTTAGCAACTTGAACATGGTTATAGATGGGCATACAGGCGTTGAACATAGCCTTCCCGTAGCACCGCTTTACAAAGATGTCGTAAACCTCTGGAAGAACACACAGGTAGGTTATACACCAACTTTAATTGTTGCCTATGGTGGGCAGTGGGGTGAGAACTACTGGTACGACAGAACTAACGTTTGGGAAAATGAGAGATTAATGGCATTTACGCCACGATCAATCATTGATGAGCGTGCAAGAAGAAGAACAACTTCAGAGTATGGTGATTACAACCATATTGATATTGCTAAAGCAACCAAACAGCTTGCGGATGTAGGTGTGAAAGTTAATTTAGGTGCTCATGGTCAGATTCAGGGCCTTGGAGCACACTGGGAGCTTTGGATGTTTGCACAAGGTGGGATGTCTCCTTTACAGGCAATTCGTGCAGCAACCATTAATGGTGCAAGTTATCTTGGTATGGAGAAAGAGATTGGCTCGCTGGAAGTTGGCAAATTAGCAGATCTGGTTGTCATGGATGCAAATCCACTTGAGGACATCCGTAACTCAGAAAAGATCAAATATGTGATGATCAACGGCAGGTTATACGATAGTATGACCATGAATGAGTTGATTTCAAGGGAAAAGATCCGCGGTAAGATGTGGTTTGAAATGGGTAACGGAAATAGCTACTCCTTACCAACAGGCAGCTCGGAAACCTGGACCTTCACGGTGCCACACAGCGATTAAAAAATAACATCAAAACGAATTGGCTTTAGGAATTGTTCTTAAAGCCAATTTTGTTTTATATGAAGATTTTTCAACGTACCATAACCTTGCGGGCTTACCCAAGAGGGTATCACCTGATTACCGCTGAAGTGCTAAAAGGCCTTCCTGAACTTAAGGAAATTCAGACTGGCATCTGTCAGGTGTTCATTCAACACACATCTGCTTCGCTAACGATCAATGAAAATGCTGATCCTAGTGTGAGAACGGATTTCAGGATGTACTTTGACAAAGTTGTACCTGAACAGGATCCGGATTACCAGCATGACGATGAAGGGCCAGATGACATGCCAGCACACCTGAAAAGTGCATTGCTGGATATTAGCCTGACGATGCCTGTAAGCAGAGGGCGGTTGGCATTAGGAATATGGCAAGGGATTTACCTCTGTGAACACCGCGATCAAGGAGGCAGACGTAATATTGTGATCACCGCATGGGGAACATAGTGTTTCATTTTTAATGACATAGAAATATTAATTTCATATTTTATGACATAAACTACTTTATTTCATTATTTTTGACATACAAAGTTTCAAAAGGATGAAAAAAAAGCAGCACATCATTTTGATGGCAGATATTATGCAAAGCCGTAAGGGCGATCAAAATGAGCTTATGAGCAAATTTAAAAAGCTTACGGATGAAGTAAATGCTGACAACCGAAGTTCGCTGCTCTCCCCGATTACCATTACGTTAGGAGATGAATTTCAGTGTATTCCCATAAATGTATCTACAGCAACAGCAATAATTCTGCAGCTTGAGGAAAAGTTAATTGTTGCACGGGCCAGTTTTAAGCTGAGATATGTCTTGTACGAAGGTCCAATAGACACNNAATATCAAATTAACGAGTAACAGGTTCTACTTTCATTTAAAAAGCGAGCAGGCAGCCGCTGCATTGATGGCCAGCATGAGCATATTTGACAGCATCACAGACAATTGGAATTTGAAAAAAGACCATGAGCTCATCAGGAAATTTCTGGAACTTCGAGATTACAAGCTCGTTGCTGAAATCTTAGGGAAGACTAGATCTCAAATTTGGAAAAGGCACAAAAATTTGAAAATAGAACCGTATTTTGCAAGTAAACAGGTAACCCAGTATATAGCTGATCAGGTATGAGATTAATAATTATAATAGCCGTAATGGTTATTTGCGAAATTCTTCTTTGGTTCATTTTTTCGGTTGTAGCTAAGTACTATTACAAGAAAACAGAGATAGATCTGGAGTCTTTATTTAAAGGGTGCCTGGAACGTCTCTTCCTCGCCTTATTTCTCTATAATGATCTCCCCCATGCATTAACTGTATTTAGCGCACTTAAGATTGCCACGAGACTGAAACATGAAGAAAGGCTTGAAGATACCCAGCGATTCAACAATTATTACCTGATTGGAAATTTAATATCCGTGAGTATGTCTTTGTTTTATTTGTTCTTGTGGAACCATTCAGGAGACATTGATGCAGGTTTAGAAAGGCTGCTCTCCAAATAGTTATACGGTTTTTTGTATTGATTCTTTAAGTTGAACAAGATGCATAGGATTTTGGCGAAATACTGCCCAGTCGGCCATACATTCGATATATAAATCATCGATACGCTGCCGGATCGTAGGATCCAGCTTTGCATATTGTTCCTCCTTAGCCTGCTTCAGTTGCTCAACATAAACAATGAGATTGTAACACATGGTCATCTGCCCGGTTGCAACCAGCTTCTTCAGTACATCATCCAATTGTTCCTGTTCGGTAAACCACAAAGTGGTACCAAAGGCCGCAGCTTGATTAACAACTGACTCGATGGTCAAACCAACGTCGGTGTCGTAATCCCCGGTAAAAAAGCCTGATTTTCGCTTTGAATTTGCATCGTCTTTTGAAACATCCTTAACTTTCCCAGACTCCGAACCTTTAGTAAGGTTAGATCTGCTGAGGCATTTTATTAAGGTGGAAAGCCTTCTAAATTGATACGCATCTTCTTCATAGAGGCGATTGTAATTTAGCCTCCGTACTACTTTAAGAAAAACACTGCTTAGCAAAGTAATCAGCGAGGTTATCCGGTCCATAAGAAGTGGTTCCGCACGATGTACAGAGAGCTCTTCTATATTAAACAACGAAAGACGCTTCAGATAAAAAGCTGGAATTTGGTCCCGGATTTTAGAAAGTATCCATTGAAGGGAAGTCCTGATTCTTTTCTTAAGCAAACCCCTGATTATCAAAAACAGTAAGGAAAACCCGGCAATTGTCCAGCATACACCCGCCAGCCAATTGCCCTCCATATTTAGCACAAAAGGCAACAACAATCCCAAAGCAAAAAGAAACCACAGTATGATGCCGCCGAACTTATCGGTAACTTCAACCCTCTCCTTTATCGACTTAAGTGTTAGGGCACGTAAGCCCAGTTTAGGTTGCTCGCTGAAAGGAACAAAGGGTTTCATATCCGGAGAAGCAACATCAGACAGAATGATCAAATCAAAATATGGAAGCTCAGATTTTTCCTTGTATCGCAGAATGCTATCAATACCCTGGTTATCGTAAATGCCACCATCCATTATACCTACAGGACTCAAAGCTGCACTGGCATTCTTATCTGCAAGTTCCTTCAAATTTGGTGCATCCTCATGAACATAATCGTCGGGCCAGCACATAGGTTCGAATCCACCAGGAAAACAGGACGAGGATGCCATCACATCCGAAAGTTTAACCTCCCGGAGCTGCTTCGGGGAGATACGGATGTAATAGTTACCAGAATACCTCCAACCTGAGTTTCGAAAACGAAAGTTTAATGCATGATTGAACTCCGTGCAATTGAAAACAACTGCTTCAAGATGTGATTTCATCTCGTCAAAAACCTCCATTGAGGCACCATTGGTAAATGCCTGATCATATTGTAACGCAAAGGCATTGATCAGGTTCTTACGCTTGTAAGTATATGGCCAGGCTGCGTCAGGATTAAGTCGCAGAATACCTGCATGCAAGAGATCTATGGTGGTCAGCCGCTCAAGCAGAAATTGATAGATCTCATCAAAAGATTTCCCCTCCTGCTTCATCATTGCATACACCACTCCGGTAATTGAGCCCCCGGAAACCGTGGATATCAATTTTACATGCTCCAGTAGCGGTATAGCCCCTAATTTGATTTTATTGAGGTATGACATGCAGCCAAGGTGGAAAGAAGCTGCCCGATAGCCACCCCCCGAACAACTCAGGGCTATTTTTCCGAATGGATTCTCAGGTAGCGGCGTGTTTTCCATGATTAGATCCCATAAGACATGTCTTACTCAAATCTACCAAATAAAAAACACAGGTAAAAGGCATTTTTAGCTTATCCGTGAATGGCTTCTTTAGTGCCAAAACTCTGGATAAGTTCACCTTCAAACTCGAGCCACTGCTTCCATCTTTTGTCGACGTCAACATCAATGGTGTATTTGCGGGCAAAGTTTAGAAAGGTCGTATAATGATTTGCCTCTGAGACCATGAGATCATAGTAGAACCGGGCAAGTTCCGGATCTTTGATATTCTGCGAGAGCACCCTGAAACGTTCACAGCTACGTGCTTCAATCATTGCTGCAAACAACAGCCTGTCAATAAAAGCGGTATTTCTGCTCCCATCCTTCTTGCTGAACTTGATCAACTTGCCTACATAATCATCTTTTCGTTCCCGGCCAAGGGTGTAACCCCGTTGTTTGATAATATCGACCACCATTTGAAAGTGCTGCATCTCTTCTATTGCAATAGCCGTTAATTCTTCAACCAGATCCATGTGCTCCGAGTTATTCGCAATAAGACTTATGGCATTGCTCGCAGCTTTTTGCTCACACCAGGCATGATCTGTCAGGATCTCTTCCAGATTTGATTCCGCAATGTTCGCCCAACGAGGGTCGGTAAGTAATTTTAGTCCGAGCATGTGTGTGTTTCGTTTACCTGCAAAATTAGGAATAATAGCCCCGCTTTTAAAATGCTAAGCCGAAAACTACTAATTTGCGCCAGAATCGCTATGCAACAACAAAAAGTTCTGATTATCGGATTGGTTTGGCCGGAGCCAACTTCGTCGGCTGCGGGGACAAGGATGGTCCAGCTGTTGACGATGTTTCTGGAAAACAATTTTGAGGTTATCTTCGCTTGTGCCGCCTCCAAGAGCCATTATAGCTTTAGTTTATCTGATTTGGGTATTCGTGAAGAAACAATTCAACTCAATGACATTAGTTTCAACGAATATGTGAGCAGCTTGCAGCCCAATATTGTAATGTATGACCGATACATGATTGAAGAGCAATATGGATGGCGGGTGAGACAGGAATGCCCCAGCGCATTGACAATCCTGGATACAGAAGATTTACACTGTTTGCGAGCTGCAAGGCAGCAGTCGGTGAAGAAACTGGGCAACCTGAGTGAGGCAAATCTCTATAACGACACGGCAAAACGGGAAGTTGCATCTATTCTGCGTTCTGATTTATCAATTATCATTTCCGAAATTGAAATTGAATTGCTTGCTGTCCAATATGGTGTGGACAGAGCCTTANNATCACGGATGAAATCGTGGCCGGATGGAGAGCCTTCGAAGAACGTGAAGGTTTTATGTTTATTGGAAATTACCTTCACGAACCCAACTGGCACACGC
The DNA here is from genome assembly GCA_002320935.1 of Pedobacter sp. UBA1654. Taxonomy (GTDB): domain Bacteria; phylum Bacteroidota; class Bacteroidia; order Sphingobacteriales; family Sphingobacteriaceae; genus Pedobacter. Next base: position 14,095 of record DCLG01000017.1, read on the forward strand.
TACAGGTTCTAAAGTCAGAAATCTGGCCTCGATTACGTCAGCTCGTTCCAGGTGTTAAGCTGCATATCTATGGTGCTTATGCGAGTCAGAAGGTAATGCAAATGCATAATGAGCGAGAAAACTTCATTGTGCATGGCCGGGCTGAAAGTGCTGCCGAGTCGATGTCAAAACATCGCATTGTGCTGGCACCCATTAAATTCGGTGCAGGACTGAAAGGCAAGTTTATTGATGCGATGAAAACGGGTACACCCGCTGCAACAACCAGCATCGGCGCTGAAGCGATGCGTGGTGATCTACCTTGGAACGGGATCTGCTGCGATGATATACATATTTTTTCCAAGGAAGCAGCAAACTTGTACCAGAATAAAGCGTATTGGTTGGCTGCGAGAAATCATGGAATCAAGATCATAAACGAACGCTATGCCAAAGCATTGTTTATTCCCATATTTATTAAGCACATCGAAAATCTACAGGCAGGCTTGCTCCAGCATCGGAGAAAAAACTTTATAGGGCAGATTTTGCAACACCACACACTGAACAGCTTAAAGTATATGTCACTGTGGATTGCTGAGAAGAATAAGGCTTAGTATCCAGATTACTGAATTCCCGCCCCCACGGGTTAAATTAAAGCTATTTTATTATTTACTCGCGTTACACCATTTAGTTTAATTCAATATACTAAACATTCAGGTTAAATACCTGCAATCTTCTCGAACACAACTGATTATGTCAGAATAAAATGACAGAATTCACGCTAATAAATCTCTTGTCGAGAGTTAATACTTCCAATATTACCGTACTTTTGCGCCGCAACAACGAGAAATATACGTTATGCGTATATCCCGCAACATCTACACACACTATCTACAGAAAAACAATAATGAACTTAAA
>DCLG01000017.1:15017-17274 GCA_002320935.1 Pedobacter sp. UBA1654
TTAGAAATTTATCCTGAAAGACAGCCTTGCCGGAGAAGCCATGGTGAATTTATCCGGTGGCGCCTTTATCACTGCTATGGCACTACATTTAGGTGCATCAAACTTTCAGATCGGCTTGCTAGCAAGTTTACCAATTCTTACAAATGTATTCCAGCTGTTTTCAATATGGCTGGTACAGCGATATAACAATCGTCGTGTAGTCACAGTCATAAGTGCTATACTAGGGCGGCTTCCGATGCTTTTTGCGGCGTTCCTGCCTTTCATGTTTTCCACAGAGATGAGCTTACAGCTGCTCCTGCTGATCCTCTTCGTACATTATGTTTTTGGTTCGATCGCCGGGGCAAGCTGGAATTCCTGGGTTAAAGACCTTATACCCGAAAACAGGCTGGGTAGCTTTTTCTCTCATCGTACAAAACTAATTACGATTTTGAGTGCATCTCTTGGTTTAGCAATGTCAATATCAATTGATTTTGTAAAAGCAAATTACAATGAATACCTCACCATCATGTACTACAGCATCTTCGTTTTAGGCGGGATCATTGGTCTGGTGGGCGTATATTGGCTCGCGAACGCACCGGAACCAAGTCCTGTTCCCAATAATGATAGCGTTCTGAAGCAATTCAAAAAGCCTTTAAAGGATAAGAATTTTAGAAATCTTCTTATTTTCAATGCGGCATGGGCATTTGCACTGAATTTAGCCGTTCCTTTTTTTACGGTGTATTTGATGAAAACTATGGGCCTTCCACTCTCTTATGTGATTGGCTTCACGATCCTGGCGCAGCTTAGTAATATCATGACCATTAAAACGCTTGGTCAATACGCTGACCGCTTCAGCAACAAGACCATTCTAAACATCTGTGCACCTGTGTATATTGCCTGCATTTTGGCATGGNNCATGGGTATATGCATCAATGCCTGAAGAGAAGATCTTTGGATTGATCATTCTTACTGTGATCAGTATTTTTAGCGGAACAGCCACCGGTGGAATTAACCTGGCATTGTATAACATCGGTATGAAGCTAGCTCCGCGGCGCGAAGCGATGGCATATATGTCATCACTAAATATGGTTGTTGCGGTGTTCTCTGCAATCTCTCCTTTGATCGCAGGCCTACTCGCCGATGTATTTGCAAATCAGCAGTTGGTTTGGGATTTCCAGTTCACAAATAATGAAGGTGTGGTTCGAACCTTTGAAATCATTCGCATTCAAGGATGGGGCTTCCTGTTTATTATCGGCGGGCTAATGGCGGCGGCCTCACTAAAGTTACTTTCTAAGGTTAAAGAGCAAGGAGAAATCAGACGTGAGCTGGTCGTGAACTACATGCAATTACGTTTAAATAGGCGAATCAGACAGAATTCTACCACTNNAGTGTAGTCAGACCAATATTGAAGGCGCAAACTATGTTTCGGCTGAACTCCAAGGCAGTACCTAATAATAAAGTCCCATTACCTTTGGATCAAATATAATATGATCAATGTGCTCGAGATGCATATTAAAGTCTGGGCACTTCTTCAATATAGCTTTATTTTGATAGTCTACTACGCAAATGATCGCTGCGTCCTGAGATTTAGCAGTCTGCTCGGCTAAAGTGTATTGCGTATCGTCTTTATAATCAAAGCCTTTATACCCAAATGAGGCATTAAAATATATGAGTCTGAACATGTAAAAATTTTACACTAACCTAAGTAAAGTGTGAAAATCTGTGAAAAGGATAAACACGTCTTTTAAATGGTATAAGTACTATAATTTTGCCACAATTGTAAACATTAAGGTATTGTGGATGCGGTTATCAGCCCGTCTGTAAGTATCATTTCTGAGAAAACGAAAAGTTTACGGAAGTCCTTCTTGCTACAACTTGTATATTTGTTCACCATTTTGCAAAAAATTGATAAATGACATCATCTTTTTCAATAATAAACAATCATTAAATTGTTGAATACACTCGAGGGTTGGCTGAAGACCCACTATAGAACAGTCGCTGCCATAACCATGCTGTCCATTATTTTCTGGATCAGCATCAATCACAATTACCTCTTGTTCCACACCTTAGTGGAACTCTTTTCTATTATCGTCGCCTTTGCGGTATTCACCGTCACCTGGAATTCGAGAAAGATGCTGGATAGCAATTACCTTTATTTTCAAGGGATAACCTATTTATTTATTGGTGCCCTGGACCTTATGCATACCATAACGTTCAAGGGGATGAACATCATTCAGAACGACATTTACTACTCGAACCAATTTTGGATTGCCACCCG
>DCLG01000017.1:17297-18650 GCA_002320935.1 Pedobacter sp. UBA1654
CATGCTAAATAAGCGTAAGCTTAATCCCGACCTGGTGTTTATTGGGTACACCTTGATCACTACGATCATTATTTTCTCGATCCTAATTTGGGAAATATTTCCAGTTTGTTTCATCGATGGTGTTGGACAAACAACTTTCAAAATCTATGCAGAATATGCGATTATCGTAATCCTATTTGTCGGCATGTCGCTACTGTTCAAGTACCGGAAAAAATTTGAACCCTCGGTATTTCAATCACTGCTATTATCTATATGCTTTGCCATTCTGAGCGAGTTTTGCTTCACCCTGTATGTCTCCAATTATAGTGCATCAAATGCAGTGGGCCATTGTGCTAAACTTATCACTTTCTTCTTCACCTATAAAGCGGTAGTTGAGAAAGGATTTATCAAGCCAACCACGCTTATTTTTAAAAATTTAAGCGACAGCGAGAGAAACTACAGGACACTATCAGAAAACCTCCCAGTGTTCATTTTCAGGTTTGACGAGAAAGGGAAATGTATTTACGCGAATAAAACTGTTCAACCGTTAATGACTTTGCAATCTACAACCTATGTTGGTAAGAAAGTTGAACACCTGGGACTTCCTCCGAATTTCGCGGAAAGCATTAAAAATCTGCTTTCGGAGGCAAAGATCAGCAAACAGGAACTAGAGCTTGATTACAGCTTTGACGCAAATAAACACTATGCAATTAAGGTAATTCCTGAATATACATCCGGACTTGAAAACTTCAGCTACCTTATTATAAGCTATGATATTACACAACTAAAGGTTAACGAAAAGTTGCTGCAGGATCTGAATGCAACCAAGGACAAGTTCTTTTCTATTATTGCCCATGATCTGAAAACCCCTTTTACCTCCATACTTGCATTTAGCGACCTGATAGCTAAAAACACTTCGAAATTTAGGCCTGATAAACTTGAACAAATGGCATTAACAATCCGGAAATCAGCTCAGAATGCATATGCCTTGCTTGAAAATCTGCTTAGCTGGTCTCGCCTGCAAACGGGAGCATTAGTACCCAAACCTGAACTTATAGATGTGAGACAGCTGATTCAGGAGAACATTGACCTGTTTGCAAGTATCTCAGTCCTTAAAGGAGTTACCGTAGAATTAGCCGAAGGTACATCTGGATCTGTTTACGCTGATAGACAAATGCTTAATACAGTTTTACGAAATTTGATCTCTAACGCTGTCAAATTCAGCCATACTAACAGTAAAGTTCTGGTTAAGGCAGCACCAGCTGAATCGAACATCTTGTTCTCGGTACAAGATAGCGGAATGGGTATTGCACCGCAAAACATAGATCGACTGTTCAAATTGGAAAGTTCGTTCAGTACAACTGGTACGGAGAC
>DCLG01000017.1:18703-22816 GCA_002320935.1 Pedobacter sp. UBA1654
AAAAGCAATGGCAAGATATGGCTGGAAAGTGCAATAGGGATAGGCACCACTTTTTACATCAGCATTCCAGCTGTCCGGCTACATAAAGCGGAACTTACATGAAAGAATCACATTTTAAAAAGAACACAATATCCAAAATTGTCCGTTATCTATAAATAACCAACAAAAAAAAGGATTTGTTCGTATTTTTTATATTAGAGATGATAAAACACATAAATATTCGTACGTTTGTTATAACATTTTGAGGTTAAATTATGTATTAGGAACAAAAAAAGGCTTTTTCGATTATGAAAAAGCCTTTTTTGTTTGTGATTTATCTTTCTCCTGCTTGTTTAGCGATTTTTTCGGGTATTAAGCTTGCTTTTTATAAAAATGTGCTTAATATTCGGTTTTCCTGTGTCCCGTTCATCCACCTCAAATTGATTCATACTTTTGATTAACGGAAGCATTTTAGGAAAACCGTAATTTCTCGCATCAAAATCCGGCTTTTTCTTCAGCAGCAAATTACCAAGGTCGCCCAGGAAAGCCCATCCGTTTTCATCAGCAAGATCGCTAATGCTATCTTTGATCAATTTAATCAGCTTAGAATCCACATCGTTAAGCGGCTTCGACTCTTGTTCATTTTCTGGAGCTTGCTGTCTGGTTTTGGATATCTTTTTTCTAGGACTCGTAACTGCTTCAGATTTGGGCTTGAGTATTTCAATGTAGATAAACTTATCACAGGCGGTAATGAAAGGCGTTAATGTTTTCTTTTCACCTATTCCAATTACCTTCATGCCGGCTTCTCTGAGCCTGGTTGCAAGACGCGTAAAATCACTGTCACTAGAAACGATACAGAAACCATCAACCTTTCCTGTATAAAGGATATCCATCGCATCGATGATCAAAGCACTATCTGAGGCATTCTTGCCACTCGTATAGCTATACTGCTGGATTGGCGTAATGGCATTCTCCAACAAAACGTTTTTCCATCCAGCAACAGTCGGCTTGGTCCAGTCTGCATATATTCTTTTGAATGTTGGCGTCCCATATTTTGCAATTTCTTCAAACATCTCCTTTACATTTGCATACGGAACATTGTCAGCGTCTATTAATACGGCAAGCTTAAGATCTTTCTTGTTTTCCATCGGAATTAAAATTTATGGGCAGGAAGCGAAAAATAAAATTCAGATCCCTTACCAAATTTACTCTCCACGCCAATTTCTCCTTTATGCCTATCAATGATTTCTTTTGTAAGATGAAGCCCAATACCCAGGCCAGAAATATTTTCAACCCCTTCAGCCCGATAGAACCTGGTAAAGATTTTACGTTTGTGCTCTTCCTTCAGACCTACGCCGTAATCTTTAACCCTGACCGTAACAGTATCAGGATTTCTGTCCACGGATACTTCGACCAGATCAGCATTCGGGGAATATTTAATTGCATTTGTAAGTAGATTATTTATAACCTGCTCTATCCTCTGCTTGTCGGCATATACAAAAGCAGGCTCGAATTGATCATGGAAGATTATTTTATGGCTCTTGTAGGTGTAAGGGAATGTCTCCATTACCTCTTTCAATATCAACCTTAAATCAAAATGTTCAAGATTAAACTGCAGTTTACCTGCTTCTATCTTTGAAACGTCAAGTAAGTCTGCGACAAGAGCATTAAGCTTTGCAACCTGATCCAGTGTTTTATCCAGGAAAAGCGCGTTTACCCGATCTTGCTCTTTCTTAGAGAGTAACTGTAAGTAACCTTTTATCGTTGTAAGGGGTGTTTTTAGTTCATGGCTGGCTAAAGCTATAAATTCATCTTTTTTATCGCTCATCGCTGTGACTTCCTCAAACAACTTTGAATTGTCTAATGCAATGGCTGCTTGAGAAGCAATGCTTTCCACAAGGTCTTCATGTTCAGCTTTGAACCGTCCAGCTTGAGGATGTCCGAACAGCAATCCGCCGATTACTTCTCCGCTTGTAGACACGACCGGCACAGCCAAATAGCTCTTGACATCAAGATGGCCGTTTGGCATACCCGCCATGGGTGCGTTTTTACCATAACGGGAGTCTTTGGTAATATCATCTACCCGAATTACCTCACGGTGGCTAAATGTAGGTTTAAACAGATCCGTATGCCTTGGCATACCAAGTGACTCGAATGCTTCTCTGGGTGCACCTGATAATGTGAATAGCATAAAAGCCTCGCCATTGTCATTAAACGTGTTGTAAAAAAAAGCACCGAATGCTGCACCTGTAATTTTTGTGGTTATATCTGTCACTTGCTGCAACACCTCTTTTACTTCTAATTTCTGCAAGATAACCTTGCCAATACTATTCAGAAGTTCCAGATTCTGGGCATTCCTTTTTATCGCTGCCTGAGCTTCAACCTGCTCTGTAATATCACGTGCAATCTTTGAAGCACCAATAATTTTACCTGACATATCTTTCACCGGAGAGACGGTTAATGATATGGGAATGAGCTTACCGGTTTTTGTCACCCGTATCGTTTCGAAATGTTTTACTTTATTACCTTGTCGGATTTGACTCAAGATGTTGTCTTCCTCTTGCAGCCGTTGTTTAGGAATGAGAATTGATACCGGCTTACCAATCGTTTCCGCTTCGGTATACCCAAAGATCCGTTGTGCACCCTGATTCCAGCTGGAAATAATTCCATTAAGATCTTTACTGATGATGGCGTCATCAGAAGATTCGACAATAGCAGACAAGACCGACTGCTTTGTTTCATAAGATGTTTTTGCCGTGATATCGACGAAAGTATTATAAGTTCCGCAAAACTCCTGGTCTGGAGTATAAGTTGGCAGGCAAAACGCCAAAAGTCGCCTGAAGGAATTATCAGGACGCTGAAGCATTACCTCTTCATTTTCAGATCTTTCCTCATGAAAAAGTGCTCTCGCCATTGGCGATTCCTTCAATCCCATCGGCCTTCCATCTGGATAATATATCTTCCAGGGACCTAGCCACAAATCCTCAGCTAAGACCGGGATTACTCCCCATATCTGCACCGCAGCTTGATTAAAGAATGTCAAATGGCCATGCTGATCACTGGTGTAAACCGCCAATGGTGAATCTTCAAGTAAGGACTGAAATTGTCTATTTTTATTGTCAATATCAATATAGTCCTGCATAATGTTTCAAGTACGTGTTAGTGTGTAAAAGTAATAAATGAATCCACATAATCTTTGTCAGACCAGTTTTATTTAGCAGTCTAGCCATTAAGGGATCATTGATTTATTTAGATAAACCATATTGCTTTTGGTAACGCCGCGTGAAAGAAAATGCCAGAGCGGCTGGCACTTTAACGTTGTAGATCTGAAAGTATTGTTACGACTTTTCTTACGCGATCTATATTCGTAAAACGGAATGGAATGTCTGTAGAGAAAGATCCGTGAACCGCTTTCGCACCCGTATCTTCTATTAAGGCGGCAACATTTTCTACGGTTACCCCCGCCCCGGGCATTACCTCTATTCTATCAGCCGCAATCTGTATCAATGTCTTTAGTATCTTCGTGCCGGCTAAGGCAGTTGCAGCACCGCCGGAAGTTAATACACGTTCGAAGCCCAAAGCGATTAAAACTTCAAGTGCAGCTGGCAAATCGGCACATTCATCAAATGCACGGTGGAATGTTGCGGGCATCGGATGCGCCAGTTCCAGCAGCTCTTTACATCTTTCTATGTCGACTTCACCTGAACCGGTCAGCATTCCAAAAACTACCCCATCACAACCAAGTGTTTTGCAGTTGATGATATCTGCCTTCATAACTTCAAATTCAAGATCCGAATAGACGAAGTTACCGCCGCGGGGACGTATAATGGGATACAGTTTAATGCTAAGCTGTTTCCGTGCCAGGGCAATTTGTCCGTATGATGGTGTTGTTCCTCCCTCTAACAAGTTATCACATAACTCTACCCGGTATGCACCAGCTTCCTGTGCGACTAATGCCGAATTTACGCCGTTTGCACAAACTTCTAATAAAACCATGTTAATAGTAGCTTTTACCTGGAATGATCAAATCCAGTTTCTTATCATCACATACGGCAAATGAAAAACCTTTCTGAATGGCATAAGCTCCGTATTCGCCTTTTTTATTAATAGCGAGAAAACCTACTTGTATATTCT
>DCLG01000048.1 GCA_002320935.1 Pedobacter sp. UBA1654
TCACTACAACGTTACTTGAAGCTTCAGAAGACGATCTGGTCAAGGTCATAGTCCTAAAGGCGAATGGAAATGTGTTCAGCGCGGGCGCCGATCTGGCATACCTGCAACAGCTGCAACAGAATAGCCATGAGGAAAACCTTCGGGATTCCCGAAACCTACAAAAACTGTTCACCACCATTTACTACCTGCCAAAAATTGTAATAGCCCAGGTCGAAGGTCATGCTATTGCAGGTGGCTGTGGCCTTGCTACAATATGCGATATCATATTCAGTGTCCCAGAAGCAAAATTCGGGTATACAGAAGTTAAGCTCGGCTTTGTACCAGCAATTGTTAGTTGCTTCCTTTTAAGGAAGACTAGCGAAACTTTGGCTAAACGTATCCTACTTACTGGAGAACTCTTCTCTGCACAGCAAGCGCTTGATTTCGGATTAATCACCTATATAGCAGAAAAAGATGAAATTGACGAGAAAGTATTGAAATTCAGCTTAAATTTATGTGAACAGACTTCAGCAAATTCACTAATGGTCACGAAGCAACTTATTGGTCAGACAACCAATCCCCACCTGGAGAAAAGTTTGGAGATTGCAGTACAGATTAATGCGAGGGTGAGAGAAAGTGAAGATTTCAAAAAGGGTATTGCAGCATTTCTCGGCAAAGAACCCATTCAATGGTAACCAACTAAAACTATTAATATGTTCAAATCGATGAAAACGGGGGTAATTGCCTTTATCCTGCTAAGTACAGCAGCACTTGCGCAAGCACAAAAGAAAATAGAACAAGGTACAGTAACCTATAGCGTCAGCTACGAACCTGCACCAGACCAGAAGTCAGGTTTTGATGATTCTATCCTTCCTAAAGAAAGTGTTGTTGAGTTCGACAAGAATCTTGCACGGATTCAAATGGACCTTGGTGCAGCGCTTGTAAAAGTGATCAGCGACTCCGATACTAAAACAGCATTACTCCTAGTTGACGTTCCTATCGCTCAAAAACAGTTTGCGACTAAAATGTCTGCCGAAGATGTTGAAAAACAACGCGGTGACACCAAGTACTCTAATTTTAAACCAACAGGGCAAAAGCAGACCATAGCGGGTTATAATGCAGAAAAATATACCTATAGCGACAACAAGAACGCTAATTATGAACTTTGGCTTACTAAAGATGTGCAGCTCGCAAAAGGGGCCGAATACGAAGACTTCGCTGCATTAAACGGCACACTGGTAAAATATTCCATGACCGTAAACGGTGTAAAAAGTAACTACACGCTAAAAAGCATTAAAGAAGGGCCTGTAGCTAAGCTCTCTATGGAAGTGCCAGGAGGTTATGAATTAAAAACTGCTGCTGAAATGGCTGCAATGCAAGGAGGCGGACAATAATTTCAATGAAAAAGTATTCTAAGTATTTAATAAACCAGCTCGTACTCTTTGTCGTTATTTTAAGCACTGCCCTGGCGCAGTCAAGAGGCATCAACTGGACAAAAGACGGAAATGGCTTTTACGAAATCCAAAATGGGGGTATAGTTCTAGTATCGTTACCTAAAATGGAGCGCAAGCAGGTATTAAGCAATACCAGCCTGCGCATCCAGTCTTTTCAGCTTTCCGAGGATGGCAGTAAAGCCTTGATTTTCACGAACAGCAAGAAGGTTTGGCGCTACAACACCCGTGGCGACTACTACGTAGCAGACCTTAGTAATGGTGCAGTGAAACAGCTCGGTAAAAACATGCCTGCATCTTCCTTGATGTTTGCTAAATTTTCCCCAGATGGCCAGAACGTTGCTTATGTTAGCAAGCACAACCTTTATGTAGAAGATTTAGCCAGCAATTCAATCAAAGCACTTACGACCGACGGAACCGACCGCCTGATTAATGGGACCTTTGATTGGGTATATGAGGAGGAATTTAATTGCCGCGATGGATTTCGCTGGAGTCCGGATGGAAAATCTATTGCATACTGGCAACTTGATGCGAGTAAGATCAAGAATTTTCTGATGATCAATAACACAGACTCCATTTATGCGTATACCATTCCGGTTGAATATCCGAAAGTAGGTGAAAACCCTTCGGCCTGCCGGGTGGGAATTGTAGAAATCGCCTCAGCAAAGACAAAATGGCTTGATGTACCCGGCGACAATGTACAGCATTATATTCCGAGAATGGAATGGATCCCGGGAACCAACGAAGTGATTCTTCAGCAGTTAAACCGCGAGCAGAACACATCTAAGTTATTCGTAGGCGATGCGAAAACGGCCACTACGAAAAACGTTTGTACAGAAACAGACAAAGCATGGATCGACGCCGCTGATGATTTCGAATGGATCAATAGCAACAAGGAATTTTTATGGGCGAGCGAAAAAGATGGCTGGAGACATTACTACAGAATCAGTAAAGATGGAAAAAAGCAAGCTTTAATCACCAAAGGCAACTTTGATGTTATAGAAAAAAGCCTTACTGATGAAAAGAATAACATGCTCTACTTCATCGCCTCTCCGACAAATGCAACACAGAAATACCTTTATAAAACCAAGTTAGATGGCAAAGGTAGCTTAGAAATGGTTACCTCTGCAGTAATGCCAGGCACCCACAGCTATAGTATCTCTCCAAATGGCTTATATGCAAGACACACCTATCAAAGTGCATCTATACAACCATTAACAGAATGGATGAACCTAAACTCAGGTACACCATTTAGCATGGATGGTAGCATCACGAATCAGTTGGGCAGGCAAAAACCTGTTGCGAATAAAACAACATTCTTTAAGATTAAGACAGAAGATGGTGTTGAGCTCGACGGCTGGATGAAGAAACCGGAAAACTTCAATGAAAATAAAAAGTACCCGGTCCTATTCTACGTCTATGGAGAGCCAGCATCTCAAACAGTAACTGATACCTATGGTGTCGATTACAATGCACTTTACCAAGGCGACCTTGCCAAAGATGGCTATATTGCAATTTCCATCGAAAACCGTGGTGCACCAGCCCCGAAAGGACGGGAACGGCGTAAAAGCATATACAAGAATATTGGTGTTTTAAACATTCGTGATCAGGCGATGGCAGCCAGGGAGATTTTGAAATGGCCTTTTATAGATAAAGAGCGGGTAGCAGTCTACGGCTGGAGTGGCGGTGGATCTTCCACGTTAAATCTTATGTTCCAGTACCCTGATATTTACAAAACGGGTATCGCCATTGCAGCAGTAGCCAATCAGCTTACCTATGATAACATATATCAGGAACGTTATATGGGATCACCTTTGCAAACGAAAGATGCATATATAAAAGGTTCACCAATTAACCACGTTCAGGGATTAAAAGGAAATCTGCTTTATATTCATGGCACAGGCGACGACAACGTTCACTATCAGAATGCAGAGATGCTAGTAGATGAGCTGATCAAACACAACAAACCCTTCCAGATGATGGCCTATCCTAATCGTACGCATAGCATCAGTGAAGGCGAAGGCACCAGATCCCATTTGGCACTAACCTTTACAAACTTCTTAAAAGCGAATTGCCCTCCGGGAGCACGATAGAAATGTACTTCAAACAAAGAAGCAGCCTTCATAAGGCTGCTTCTTTGTTTGAA
>DCLG01000046.1:0-1191 GCA_002320935.1 Pedobacter sp. UBA1654
TGGGCATAAAATACAACCTCAGCAAAAAGGTATATGCAAACGTGGGCGTATCTGCCTTTGCAGTGCTCAATGAGCGTAAAAACAATACCTACGTACAGGAAACTTCGGTGCAATCTGCATCAACAGATCCAGGATCATTAGGTGAAATGCGGATTGTTGTACTCAATCAAAGGGTTACAGAGAAAGCGCCTGATCCGTCTGTTGGTGACAAGTACATCGGGTTTTATAACCTGTCGTTTGGCGTAAAGCAACCCTTATCAAAGAAGAATACCTTGTCTCTTGAGCCATTCGTAAAACTTCCCATGAAGGAGACCTCGGCAGACAATCTCCGTTTGATCGGAACAGGAATTAAGCTTAAGTTAGATTTCTAAGCAGTCTTAAAAAAATTTCAGATCCAGCCCGAAAAGGCTGGATTTTTTTTGAGGAACATTGACAAAGCTTGTGATTATGGTAGTAACTGCTTCGGGGTTAACAAGGGGTNNACAAGGCCTTGACAAGGGGTTCACAAGGTGTTAACAGGGCCTGAACCTTGTCAACCCCTTGTGAAGGGCTTGCTTACGCCGTCTTAATTTAAAACCAGGCCCGAATTAGCTCAGATCCCGGTGTAAAAGGATGCCTTCGCGGATGGAGTTCAGTAAAGGCAAGTCAATTTCACAATCTACCGTCTTGCAGTGGTCATGGCTTTCGCCGTCGATTTCGATCATGCCAATACGCTCACCAGCCTTATGGATTTCGTATTGGTTATCACCTATTTCAGTAATGCTATAGATTTGCAGGGTCTCGTTATCTGGGATTTCAATGCGGAATTGTTTCATCATTTATTTGTTTTAATCTTTAACAAAGACCCAGGTTGATTGTTTATGGTATTAAACCTAAGCGAATTGATTGTTGAACAATTTTAATATTAAACCTATGGAAACCCAGGAAAAAAACATTCTAGAAAATGAGGAATATACACCGAGTCAGCCACTGATGACGGGAACAGGATCCAACCGCTCCCTTGCTACTGATGGTCCACTAGCCCAGACCCTGGATGATGATGACGATGATTTAACCGACATCGGTACACCGCTGGATGATGACGATGATGATGAATTGGTAGATGGAGATATTCCGGATGATCTTGACGCAGATTTTGATGATGATGATGATCTGCTGGCAGATGATGACGATGATTTTGATGACGACGAT
>DCLG01000046.1:1231-5170 GCA_002320935.1 Pedobacter sp. UBA1654
TTTATTCAAACGCAAGGTGTTTCGTCGCATTCACCTTGTGTTTGTAAAGCATGAAACCGGCAGTTGCAAGTAAGCCAATGCCACCGGCAATGGTAATCGCCATCCTTGGGCCGAATGCATTCGCGGTCCAGCCAATCAATAAGCTTCCAATAGGGATCATACCCTGGTAGGCCATCACAAAATAACTTATTGCTCTTCCCCGCATTTCCGGAATGGCCTGGGTTTGAATATAGGTGTTGATAGAACTTGTTTGTGCCATCATGCCAACACCTGTTATGGTCATGAAGATCAAAGCAAGTGGAAGTGTAGGCGACACAGACAGTAAAATAAGGCTGACGCCAAATATTACACTGGCATACATGGTGATTTTTGTGAGGAATTTCGATGATTTCAGATTGGCCATGTACATGGCGCTTGCAACTGAGCCCAATCCCGCGGCACTTTCAAACCAACTGAATGTTTTTGCTGTACCATTAAAAATGTCTTTCGCAAAGATGGGCATCAGCGTATTAAAGGGTATCACAAACAAACTGCTGAGTCCGATCAGTATGATCATGCTGCTGAGTTTTTTATCACCTTTAACATATTTAAAGCCCTCTTCCAGTTCTGTCCACATGCTTTTCTGACCGGGCTCCGTAATGCTCAGATTTAGTTTCATCATGAACAGACAGATCAAAACCGGAATGTAACTCAGGAAGTTTCCGATAAAACAGAAATNNACTCAATAGGATACCTGCCAGGGCAGGTCCGGCAATCCTGGCCAAATTGGTCATGGTGGAGTTTAGCGCTATGGCGTTAGGAAGATCTTCTTTTTTGTCTACCATTTCTACCATCAGCGATTGCCGGCAGGTTACATCAAACGCATTAATGATGCCTTGTACCAGACTGAGGGCAATGATCATCGGAATATTGTAGAACTGGAAGAAAATCAAAGCCGCAAGTGCTCCTGCCTGGATCATAGAGACCACTTGAGTGATCATCAGGATTTTGTATCGGTCGTAGCGGTCGATCAGACTTCCGGCAAAGGGAGACAAGACCAACGAAGGAATTAAACTTACAAATCCAACAAGTCCCAGCAAGAGCGCAGAGCCGGTCAGCCTGTATACCAACCAACTTACTGCAGTCTTCTGCATCCAGGTTCCAATCAGTGAAATGGATTGTCCGTAGAAGAAAAGCTTGAAGTTGCGGTACTTTAAAGATCTGAATATGCTCATAGGATAGTGTTGTTTTTACACTTACAAATATCCGTATAAATGAAACAGTAGTAAAATTGATTGTTTTAATGGTATTGATTAGTTTTAACGATTGATAATCTTGAACGTATGGAACTCCGACAGTTAAATTATTTCATCAAGGCTGCCGAGTTGCTGCATTTTACGGAAGCAGCAGCGGCTTCATTTGTGACGCAGTCTACACTATCCCAGCAGATTAAGCTCCTGGAAGATGAGTTGGGCATGTTGCTCTTTGACCGGGTAGGAAAACAGGTAAAGCTTACCGAAGCCGGTAAGGTTTTTTTAACGCATGCAAAGCAGATCCAACTGGAAGTAAAACGATCCAGGCAAGCCATATCCGAACTCAACAACCTGGTAACAGGAGAGCTGAAGATTGGGGTAACCTATGCATTCAGTTCGATGCTGCTGCCCGCACTGGCACCTTTTTCTTCGAAATACCCGGGTATTAAAATTGTGGTGGAATACGGAACTGCTGGCGAGTTGGAGCAAAAGTTGAAAATGGCGGAGCTTGACGTGATTCTGGCTTTTCATGAGCAATCTGAAGCTGATGATCTTGGTTTGGAAATGCAGCATCTTTATGCCTCCCGCATCACGATGGTGGTTTCCAAAAAGCATCCATTGGCACATTTGAAAAAGATCTCGCTGGCGGAACTGGGCAAGGTAGAACTTATATTGCCGAGCAAAGGCTTCAGCTCCCGTGATCTGCTTGACAGCCTTTTTAGTCGTGGGAAGATCAAGCCGCAGATCAAGATCGAGATGAATGATGTACATTCTTTATTATCGATGGTGGATGAAGGGAACTGGGCCACGATCATCAATGAAAAAGCCATATTGACATGGGATGATCTTGTCGCAATCCCCATTTCGGGGAAGGAGTATTATAAGCAGGCTTTTATCCTCTGGCAAAAAGGGGTATATAAGAAGAAGTCGGCTACGTTATTTATTGAAGAACTGTTCCGGATCCTGCATGTAGGGGATTAAGCAATTTCTTCAAAGTCGTACAGATCTTTTATGTAATTGTTGAAGTATCTTCCTTTTGAAACTGCGCCACGCATACCCACATAGATCTGTTTGGGTACAGCTTTATATACATAAACCTTTCCTGATACAAAAGTGATGGTAAGTGTATGTTTCAGGGCGTCGTATTCGTATGCGTTAATAACTGATGAGGGCATGTTACAGGTTTATGTGCACCTATAATGTAAAAACTATGCCAAGCCGCGTTTTAGTCCTTGCTGTAGAAGCAGCAGCGGCATCTTGGTTCGTAGCTTTCCTTTTCGCCAAGCAGTATTTTCGCATCATTGGTAATGGTACGGTAGGAGTACATGGCAGGGCTGCCACAGCGGACACATACGGCATTCACCTTGGTTACATGTTCGGCGATGGCCATAAGGGCGGGCATAGGACCAAAAGGCTTGCCGGAGAAATCCATATCAAGACCTGCAACGATCACACGGATACCTTTGTTGGCAAGTTTATTACAAACTTCCGGTAGATCGTCATCAAAGAACTGCGCTTCATCGATACCAACAACCTGGGTGTTTGCACCAAGCAGCAGGATTGCGGAGGAGTGATCAACAGGAGTGGACTGCACGGCATTGGCATTGTGGGACACAACGGCAGATTCATCGTAGCGGATATCTGTTCTGGGCTTAAAGATTTCGACATTTAGTTTAGCAATCTGAGCTCTTTTTAATCTTCTGATCAGTTCTTCTGTTTTACCCGAGAACATGGATCCGCAAACTACTTCTATGCTACCACAATATTCGCCTCGTCTGTAATTCTGCTCACTAAATAACATGTAAAATCTTTGTTTTTGAAAGGGAAAAGCTGTCGCCTTATGGCTGCAAAAGTAACAAAAATTGTCACAACCGTCAGGATTTATGGGCTGCTTTGATATTGTTAGTTCCAATCGCTTATATTTGAAATAAGCAAAAAACATTAAACATAAATCTCCGTTTAATAATCATGATGAGACAGGAAGATCTTTTAAAAAAAACAGGCGCGATCCTTAATGAACTTCAGGAACAGTACCAGTTCATGTCAGCGGATCCAGAGCAGATCAGTGAACTGGAGCTGGAGCTATTTCTGGCTAATGCCAACTTTTTAACAGAACATGTGCAGATCCTGAAGAAGATCAGCAATTTTCATCCTGTGAAAGCATTGCCGGAACATGCCCAGCCATCGGCCCTGGATGATACCAATGCGGGTCCGACGCAGGTGTTCGATGATTTTTTTACCCGTGATAAGGAGACTCCGACCTTCGAGTTTATTGTTAATGACCGCAAGGACGCGCCAAATCTGGTTGCAGAAAGTACGAGTCAGATGATTAATCCTGAGGAGCCTGAGGAAGATGATGATGATTACCCTGAAAAAGAGTTGTACGAGATAGAGGAACCGGAAGAGGAGCCCTATGAACAACCTGCTGTTGAGGAGCCCGTTGAGGAACCAAGACCTGCAAGTCGCTATGTACATCCGGTATACAGCAATATGGATATCAGCAGCATTCCACCAGAGCAGATTGCACATGATGAGCCGGTTGTTGAACCTGAGGCGAATGAGGAAGAAGATGAACTTGGTCCTGAGCCATTTTTAGTTGAGCAGGAACCTGCAGCTGTTGCAGCACCGCCGCAAAGCAATCCTGTTCCGGTATCAAATCCTGCACCGACGCCAGTTGTTGCAGCAGTGCCTGAACCTGTGATCCCTG
>DCLG01000006.1:0-22778 GCA_002320935.1 Pedobacter sp. UBA1654
GATTACGTACTCGTCGCCTTCTAGTCTCGCGGTTGTCATCATCCTCAAAGCATCCGAGCCCGTATTGGCTTCTGTTAGGCCCCAGGCACCGATCCATTCCGCAGTGGCCAGCTTCGGCAACCATTTCGCTTTCTGCTCCTCATTTCCGAAGGCTAGAATATGTCCTGTACAAAGGGAGTTGTGTGCTGCAAGCGACAGGCCTATGGACCCGCATACTTTTGAAATACCGACAATTACGTCCACATATTCTTGGTAGCCAAAACCTGAACCACCATAAGACTCAGGCACCAATACGCCCATAAGTCCCAGTTCGCCAAGTTTCTTGAATACTTCTACCGGGAAGATCTGCGCCTCATCCCATTCCATCACATGTTCACGGATGTGTTTCTCCGCAAAATCCTTAACCATACTCCTAACCATCATCTGGTTCTCCGATACAGAAAAGCTGTATCCCATTGGTTCATTTAATGTTTCAAGCATGTTACTGTGTTGTATTTTCACAATGATAAAGAATTATAACAATAGCAATTACAACAAAATATTTGCCCAAGAATAGAATGAAATGGTATTTAGTTCATTATCCTGATTATTTGATCAGTTCCGCGCTAAATCGAAAGACTATAAAGCCTATAATAAATGTTAAGGAAAATTTGTAATCTCCGCTTAGAACTAGGTGTAAGATGCCAGAGAAAAGGTCAGGGGGCTAAACGCGTCCAGTCTTTCCTTGCCTTTAAGGAAGTCTAATCCAATGATAAAGGAGAAAGCAGATACTTCAGCACCAAGCTGTTCAATCAGTTTTGCAGCTGCTACAACAGTACCGCCCGTGGCCAAAAGGTCATCATGTACAAGCACCTGCTGTCCTGCCATTAGTGCATCTTCATGCAATTCCAGTACAGCACTGCCGTACTCAAGGTTACAAGATTGCTGAATGGTCTTGAAAGGTAGTTTACCTGCTTTACGGATGGGCACAAATGGAACTTTCAATGCTTGTGCAAGCAGCATACCGAAGAGAAAACCACGACTTTCAATTCCGGCCACCACATCTACCTGAATGCCAGAAAGACGATCAGCCAGGGCCTGGGTAATCTCCGCGCATAATGCAGCATCTTTAAGAATCGGGGTAATGTCTTTAAAAATGATACCTGGTTTTGGGAAATCAGCTACATCTCTAACGGTGTCTTTAATTTTTGACTCGATCATATCTAAAAAGAAAAATACGGCGCCAGCTTGTCTACTGTTTCTGCAGGCAGGATGGCTACCTTTTTTAAGTCTGCAAAACTACTGTAATTTCCGTGTTGTTTCCTATATTCTATTATTGCGTTCACTTGTTTATAGCGCAAGTATGGGTGTTGTCTTAATGTTTCGAAATCCGCCGTATTGATGTTGATCTTTCTTAAAAGTCCATCATTGATCCGGATTTGCGGCCTGATCTGCTCATAATGGGCGCTGTCAATGCCGAAAACCTCCAGCAGTTGCTCTGGTTTCGAAAACCCACCCAGGCGCTCCCGATATTTTACAATCCGCCTTGCAAAGGCCGGACCGATACCATTTATGACCTGCATACTTGTTGTATCCATACCATTGAGCTCGTATATATCCGCAGACTTTTTAGAAGCCGGCCTGAATGGATGGGTATCGGCGCGCGGCTCAGGCGCTGCTGCTGCAATGCTGACGTAGGGTTTTAGTTGTGCGTACAACTCCGGCCGGATGGTGTACATCTTCTGCAGGTCTTCGGCCTTCCTGAACGTCCCGCCTTTACTTCTGTAGTTTATAATCGCTTTGGCCTGCTTTTCTGAAAGTCCGAAAGCCTCCCAGCCCTGCTGGTCCAGGGTATTCGGATCAAAGACATGAAGCTTTATGTTTGG
This sequence comes from Pedobacter sp. UBA1654, assembly GCA_002320935.1. Classification (GTDB taxonomy): domain Bacteria; phylum Bacteroidota; class Bacteroidia; order Sphingobacteriales; family Sphingobacteriaceae; genus Pedobacter. The sequence continues at coordinate 1,866 of DCLG01000006.1, forward strand.
TTCTGAACGGGCAGTTTCGCCACGACCATATCTTTCATGCTTTGGCTGGAACCGCTCCTGAAGATTAAGGCTTTCGATCTCAGCCATTTCATGGATATCTGGTTCCTGGGGCCGCAGCCATCTATACACTTCCGGCATCGCCATAAAGACAATGATAAGCACAAAAAGGGTCAGAATTCCATTGAACTCCGACTTTGTAAAATTAAAGTGGGTATTGATCCATTTCCGCATAGCTGTATAGTATAGTCCCGGTTTTAACATTATTAATCATATTTTTGAAAAAAGCTTTAATACCCATATTCATGAAGATCATTACCACACAGGAATTCGCAAAAGCCACTAAAATTGACAAACTGGGGGTACCTGGTTTAGCTAGATTGCTGATGGAGGTAATGAAACTGAATGACATCAATGAGGTGTTTTCTAAGAACCAGCATTTCGAAGGATTGGAATTCGTAGACAAGATCCTGGAGACCATTGGTGTGAGCATCGAATTTGATGAGCAGGATTTGAAGAACATTCCAAAAACGGGGGCTTTCATAGCCATTGCAAACCATCCATATGGCGGTGTTGAAGGCCTGGCGCTGGTGAAGCTTTTATGCACTGTTCGGCCGGAAGCTAAGGTGATGGTTAATTTTATCCTGAAGAAGATTCCTAATCTAAGCGAATTTTTTGTGGCGGTAAATCCCTTTGAAAACGTGCAGCACTCCTCCAGCATCAGCGGTATAAAGGCTACATTGGACCTGCTTAAAACAGGTATACCCATCGGGATCTTCCCAGCAGGTGAAGTTTCCACCTTTTCACTGGAGAAGCAGGAAATTACAGATAAACTGTGGCACCCGGTAGTTGGTAAACTGATTGCCCGGGCTAAACTTCCTGTGTTGCCCATCTATTTCCATGGCAACAATGGGGTACTGTTTAATATCCTGAGCTTTATTCATCCAACGCTTCGTACCGCAAAGTTGCCTTCAGAATTTCTGAATAAAAAAGGCTTGAAGATCAAGGTCCGGATCGGCAAACCGATAGACATCAATGAGATCTCTTATAAAAACAACAGCAACAAATTACTGGACTTCCTTCGGGCAAGGACCTATGCTTTAGGGACGGCCTTGGAAGAAGAACGCAAGTTGTTTAATCCGATAGGCTTGTTTAAAATTCTAAAAACACCTAAGCCAATCGTAGAAGAGACACCCAGAGCAGCCATCAGCAAGGAAGTTGAGCAACTGGATATCTTCAAAGTCTGGACTGAAAAAAACTATGAGGTGTACATTGCACCGACCACGCACATTCCAAATATCTTAAGAGAAATTGGAAGGCTTCGGGAAATTACTTTCCGGGAAGTTGGTGAAGGTACCAACAAGAAGATTGATCTGGACAACTACGATATCTATTATCATCACCTTTTTATATGGGACAAAGAAGCGCAGCTTATTGTTGGCGCTTACCGGATTGGCAAGGGTGATCAGATTCTGGATACTTTTGGTCGCAGAGGGTTTTATCTTTCTGAATTGTTTAAGATCAAAGAACCTTTTTACCCGTATTTAAGGAAGGGCATTGAGCTTGGTCGCTCCTGGATCAGGAAAGAGTACCAGCAGAAACCTTTGCCACTATATCTGTTATGGAAAGGTATTCTAAAATATCTTTTGGACAACCCACAGTACCGCTATATGTTCGGACCGGTGAGCATCAGCAATAACTTTTCTAAATTCTCAAAATCGCTGATGGTTGATTTCATTACCAAGAACCACTTTGATTATGAATTAGCGCGTTACATTAAACCAAAAAACAAGTTTAAAGCAGATTTAAGTCCGATTGATACGGAATTGCTGGTGAATAGTAGCGATAGCTTGAAGGATCTGGACAGCTTGATCTCACAGATAGAGAAGTCGCATATTAAGATTCCGGTATTGTTAAGGCAATACATGAATCTGAATGCCAAGATTATCTGCTTTAACATCGATCCGAAGTTTGCAGATTGCCTGGACGGTTTTCTGGTGGTAGATATGCAGAATATCCCTGCAGAGATGCTGGAGAAGATTGGAAAGAATATGTAGCAATAAAAAACGCGCAGGTTTCTCAACTCTGCGCGTTTCAGTTTTTAGATTATTATTACAAGATCGGTTGTCTGTTTTAGAAAGTTGCACCTGATGCTGCAGCTGATCCAGCTTTCACAGTGAAGTTTGGTGCTGTTAAGCTGTATGGTGTTGTTAGCAATGCATCGGCAAAAGCCTTGTCAATGAACACATTATCTTTAGACGTCAGGTACGTCTTAAGAAGATCTACGTTAGCGAATGATGGTGTTGCACCGCTTGCCATCACTTCTTTACCTACTTCATTCGCCTGGTAAATATTGTTCTTGATCAATGAGCTACCATCGGTTAGTGCATCTCCTGTTTCTTTATCACGAATGTCGATACCATATCTGGCATTGATGAAAATAGAATTTGCCAACACCATTTTAGAACCTCTTCTCCATAGATTTGCATTTTCATGTTTACCATCGCTCGGCGTACCCGGACCTATTAGGGTAAGATTCGAAATTACCGGACGTGTTCTTGGCTCCGTTGTAAACGCCTTTTCCGAATTATCAGATTCGATACCATTTGATTGTCCGGCTTGATCTGCTAAAGCAGGGTCACGTTGTGCAACTAGGTACTGTAATTTACCAGTATAACCGTTATCAAAGTCAAATACATCATCAATGTTGGCAATTGAAACCAGGTGTTTTGCATTTACACTACCTCCAAACCATTCGTAGGAATCATCACCACAGTAAGAAACTTGTAAATAGTCTAATGTTGTACCTCTACCTACGGATCCGAAAGTGATACCGTTGATTTCATTACCTGGCTGGAAAGCGATACCAGGGAACTCTACACGCACATATTTAAGAACACCTGAATTATCATCGTCATTACTTCCACCGTGGTTTCCAAGCGGCGCCGTGAAGCCGCCTTCAATAATGCCTTCTCCACCTGGAATGTTGTTCTTAGCTTTTCCAAGGATTAACAATCCACCCCAGTCACCTGGCGCTCTTGAACCAACTGCTTTGTTGGAGGTAAAAATAATTGGTTTAGATGCCGTACCTTCAGCCATCAATTTAGCACCTCTGGTTACTACAAGTGAAGCTTTGGAGCCCTGATCGCCACGAATAATTGTACCGGCAGGGATAGTTAAGGTTACACCATNNTTTAGAAGCGTCAAGTGTTCTGTTCGCTGATATAGTGCCTTCAAGCGTTTCTGTTGTAGCAGGGTATACCGTGGTTTTAGGATCAAAATTCGTCCAGTCTTTAGTCCAGTCTGTTGTTCCAAAAGCACCTTTGTATGCCACTTTATCAAAGAATGAATCTGCAAGAGATGCATCAGAACTTGTAGGTGGCGTAACCGGGTCAACGATTGGGTCAACAGTCGGGTCGTCGCTTTTTGAACAGCTGCTCATTAGAGCGGTTCCTGCCATCATTGCGGCTATAAGACTAAGGTTAAATTTACTTTTCATGTTTGCTATTTTGTTTAATCAAAAATAGATCGGGTATGTTATCAGGATGTTAGTTAAGCGTTACCAAGACCTTTGTTTGTTGTTAAATTAACATGAACAACTTGCCGGTAAACACAAAAAGCTATCGGGCTTTTGCGCGACAGCTTTTCAGTCAATGTTTACTTAATATTATTTGATGCGGTAAGAAAAACCAATGGTAAGGGTTGAACCAAAGGTATCCGCAATGTTTAGCTTATCGGTACGCTTGTCATAGGATGCGTCCGGATCCGAACCTTTTGCTTTTTGGTAGTAGATGGCACGGTTATTCAGAATATCGCTATAATTTAGCTTGATCTCCGCTCTGGATTTAGCAAAGCGTTTTGACACCTGCAAGTCCAGGATGTTTCTTGGGTTTTCATAGATGTCTGGATCAATAACGTTACCTACTGCCCAGATCCGTTTTCCAATCCGGTTAAATAATAAACTTACGCCCGTTGAGTTTTCAACCTTTGAATTATACTGTATGCCTGCATTGATCAGGTATGGTGATTGACCTTGCAAAGGACGTTTTCCTGTACTGTTTACAGTGGTAGAAACCTTCACTTCTGATTTCATGTAAGAAGCATTTGCACTGAAGGTAAAGTTTTTCAAACCGTCGCTGATCAGGTCCAATGGCCTTCTAAATTCCATTTCAATTCCATAGAGTGTCGCAGATTCAGAGTTTCCGTAGCCGAAGATCCTTCCGGTACTGCCTAGCTCCAGTCTTTGCTCTATTGGCAAGTCAAACTTTTTATAGAATGTGGAAATTGAGAATACCTGTCCGGCAGATGGGTAAAGCGCGTAACCTAAGTCCACATTGGTTGTTTTAGATTGTTTCAGATTTGGATTACCAACAACGGATACGTTTTTGTTGAAATCATAGAAACCAAATGGGGCGATCTCGCGGAACTCCGGACGACCCACGGTCTGTGAACCGGATAACCGTACACTTGCTTTCTCGGTTAAATTATAGATCAGGTTTAGTGATGGTAAAAGGTTAATGTAGGTCGTGTCTACATTGATTGCGGTACCCGAATTATCGGCACTGTTCAGTTTCTGATTGTAAGATTCTAGCCTGGCACCTACCCCTATTCTCAACTTTTCGGTAACAAAACCATCGAACATGGCATAACCTGCATTTAGAAAAGAGTTAGCATCATAGATATCAGATCCATTCGTGATATCACTCAATATATAGCCATTCTCACGGATGTTCCCTGGTGCAAAGATTTGATCTTGCGGCAGATTCAATAGATCTGTATCAAATTGTCCATCCCGGATGAAACCCAACACCCTGGCTGCGAAATCACGCTTTCTATATTGGCCAAAGTAACCTAGTTTGATCTTGTTTTTATCCTGGATCCATTTTACTGGAATGGTCAGGTCAAGGGCACCGCCGTATAAGTTTTCATTTAGCTGAGAATTGAAATCTCCTGCAAGCCTTGGATCAGCCTGTCCGGAGGAAGGAATACTTGCACGGGTATAGCCACCTTGGCCACCTTCCTGCTGATATTCCATACGTTTGAAGCCTGGCTCCTTACGGTCTGTATTTGCATAATTGAAGTTCCAGTCCAGCTTGATCTTGCTGTTTTCAGACAATTGGTGATTACCTGTAAGTTGCGTGGAAATTAAAGAGCGTTGAAGTAAATAATCTGCTGTTCTGAAAAATCCGCTTCCGGAATCATCGATACCTTCACGGGCAGTGAACTGATTTTCTAATACACGATTGTAGATGTTTTTCAACGCGATCTTGTTGGTTCCCCATGAATAAGCAAAGTTTGCCAATCCACCGATGTTCGTATTGTAGTTAAAAACATTGTCCTTGAACCGATCACCGATAGCATCTCCCATAAAGGCGATCTGCTCGCTCTTGCGTAAACGCTCGTCGTAACGGTATGAAAGTGATAATACGGTTCCAAACTGGCTGTCATCTTTGAACCGCTTGCTGGTACCATAGTTTGCCTGAAAGATCGGACCTAATACAGATTTCACGTTATTGTAACCCCAGTTATTGGAGAACTGTCTGGAAAGTGCCGCACGTTCATTAGTAGGTAAGCCCAGGTAAGTGTTTTTTGAAGGAAAACTGGAAGGGATCTCGCGGTCTTTGCTGGCAAAGCCGAATACCTCTGCACCGCCTCTTTCTGTACGCTGGAAATCTTTAAATGCCGACTGGAAGTTATATGCTGTACCTAAAGAGAAGTTCAGGAATTTGGCATCTGGAAAATCTTTCGTCGTTACCTGTACAACACCTCCTGAGAAATCTCCAGGGATATCTGCTGAAGCGGTTTTATTTACAACAATAGCGTCAATCAGGTTAGATGGCAGGATATCAAAGGAGAATGCTTTTTTATCTACCTCGGTATTCGGGAGCACGGCATTGTTCAACATTGCGGAGTTATAACGATCAGATAATCCCCGTACCACAATAAACTTGTTGTCCTGGATACTGGCACCACTTACGCGCTTTAGTACCTCTGAAGTATTCTTATCAGGACTTCTTCTGATCAGTTCTGCAGAGATACCGCTGGAAATGTTGATACTGGCTTTCTGGTTTGCATAAAGGTTGTTAACCGACTCCCGGTTAGCTTTGTAGGTAATCTTTACCTCAGACAGGTTATTCTCAGCGGATTCTTCGAGAACAACATTTAGAGGTGTAATGGTATTCTCTTTGATCTCTACGTCGGAGATGGTTTGTGTAACATAACCAACATAAGATACTTCGAGGGAATATCGCCCGGTAGCTACACCAGCGATCAGGAATCTGCCTTCGATATCGGTGGAAGCACCAATTTTGGTACCTGCGATTTTAACGGTTACACCGACCAGGGTTTCGCCGGTTTTCTTGTCCACTACCGTACCGGAAATTTTTCCAATCGGGGCAGCGATACTGAAACTGCTGATGAAAAGAAGTAGAAGGGTTAATACGCTGCGCGTATAATTAACTTTTGCTTTCAATTTGCTTAATTTTAATTTAAAGCAAAAGTAGCCTGAGCTTGTTACCTCAAAGTTAGCTTCATATTACCATTCATTTAATCGTATGTTAACACGATGTTAAATGTGCCCTGATTAGTATTTCAAGCCTATTTTCTTGCAAAGGAAGTGCAAAAGCCACATTGGACCGATTAACAGAAATTTAACATCATCTAAAAACGAGGGTTTCTTACCTTCCACCTTGTGCCCGTAGAACTGACCAGCCCAGCTTAACACAAAGATCACCAGTGCAGATACCCACATGGCAGGACCGCCAGCCTGCTCCCATTTTTCCAGCATGACAATGAAAAAACTCATGATAAACACCGAAATAAGCATGAAGTATGACATCACTGGCGAAAGCCTGTAATAGTAATAGATTGCAAAAGCGATTAGAAAGGATGCCCAGTTTACAAACCCGTTGTACTTACCCAGGAATTCCAGGTATGGAAAGGGTATTGCCCAAACGAGCGCAAGCAGGCTGAACACGATCAGGGGCACGCAAATCCAATGGATCAGTTTATTGGTTGCGTTTTGATGACTCTCGCCGTACTTCTCGAAAAGTACATCAATTTCCCTTTTCTCTATTGCTTTTCCTGCGGTTTGCTTCTGGATCTTGGCCATGCTGTAAAAATAAAAAAAGCGGCAGATAAACTGCCGCTTTCCATGTTTAAATTAGGTAAGATTACTTTGGTTTGAGTTGCAGCTTAGCTTGCAACGCTCCCGGATAACCTTGTTTTTCTATTTAGCGAATGATACTGAACGTGTTTCGCGGATTACCGTAACCTTGATCTGACCTGGGTAAGTCATTTCGGTCTGAATACGGTTGGAGATATCTGCCGCAAGCAATTCAGCTTGTTGATCGGTTACACGCTCACTTTCTACCACTACCCTTAATTCACGTCCTGCCTGGATCGCAAATGTTTTTTCTACACCTGGGTATGATAAAGCAAGCTCTTCAAGTTCTTTCAAACGTTTAATATAGCTTTCTACAACTTCACGTCTTGCTCCTGGGCGTGCACCAGAAATGGCATCACAAGCCTGGATGATCGGAGAGATCATAGAAGTCATCTCAATCTCGTCGTGGTGGGCACCAATGGCGTTACAAATCTCTGGGTGTTCTTTATATTTCTCTGCAAGTTGCATACCCAGGATTGCGTGAGGCAATTCCGGATTATCATCAGGCACTTTACCTATATCGTGTAGTAATCCTGCACGTTTAGCCATCTTCGCGTTTAAGCCAAGTTCAGCGGCCATTGTGGCACAGAANNTGCCACCTCACGGGAGTGATGTAACAAGTTCTGCCCGTAAGATGAACGGTAACGCATACGACCCACCATCCGGATCAGCTCCGGGTGTAAACCATGAATGCCAAGGTCGATCACGGTACGTTCACCAATCTCCACGATCTCATCTTCGATCTGCTTTTTGGTTTTTGCTACTACCTCCTCGATACGTGCCGGGTGAATACGACCGTCGGTTACCAGGCGGTGTAATGCTAAGCGTGCAATCTCTCTTCTTACCGGGTCAAATCCAGACAGGATGATTGCTTCCGGAGTATCATCAACAATGATCTCGATACCAGTAGCAGCTTCCAGTGCACGGATGTTACGTCCTTCACGACCAATTACACGACCTTTGATTTCATCACTCTCAATATGGAACACAGAAACGGTGTTCTCAATCGCGGCCTCAACGGCTGTACGTTGGATGGTTTGAATTACGACTTTCTTAGCTTCTTTAGTTGCAGTAAGTTTAGCTTCATCTACAATATCTTTAACCTGAATCATGGCTTGTGCCCTTGCTTCAGTTTTCATGTTCTCTACAAGTTGGTTTCTAGCTTCTTCGGCACTTAGACCGGCAATAGTCTCCAGCTGCTTCACATGCTGGGTTTTCAGGTGCTCTACCTCTTCTTGCTTTTTAACAGCAATATCAGTTTGCTTTTCCAGGTTCTTTCTTTGATTGTCAAGTTCCTGCTCTTTGCGGTTTAGGTTTTCCAGCTTTTGATTTAAAGACTGCTCTTTTTGTTTGATTGCGTTTTCACGCTGATTGATCTGGTTGTTTTTTGTATTTACTTCCTGCTCATGCTCGCCTTTCAGTTGAAGGAACTTCTCTTTGGCTTCAAGAAGCCTGTCTTTTTTCATGATCTCCGCCTTGGTCTCGGCATCTTTCAAGATCTTTTTAACTTTTGTTTGTGCAGCAATCTCCTGCTTCTTTAATAAATTCCTCAACAGGTATCGCCCTGTGATGATCCCGACTGCAAGGCCGGCGAGTATGTATCCTATTATTCCTACTATTTCCATTTTATTTATATATAAAAAAACCGTTATTAAATTTAAATTTCTTGTACATACCATTAAAAGGAACAAGTCTGGTATGACTTCCACCCTTTAAAATTATAATAATGAAACTTAAAATTTAACAACGGTTAAATTTCTTTGCTAAAGTATAAAGAACGGCCTATTTCGAAAAGAAGTCGTTTAATAAATTATCTAACTCCTCTATTTTTTCAGTAACGGCTGTATCCTGATCCTGCACCTTAGATTCCACCCTTAAGGCGGCGGTTGCATAATGCAGCAATGCCATAGAGAGTAAATCCTGTTTATCTCTTACCGCATAGTTTTCCTGATAATCTTTGATACGTTCATTGATAACCTTGGCTGCACGCCTTACGATTTCCTCCTCTTCCGTAGCAACCTTTAAAGGGTAGATACGGTCAGATATAGATATTTTAATCGAGATTTCTCCCATTTCTTAGCTTTGTTTCACTATTATGGTATGGCTCATTTCTTCAGTAATACAACACACTTGTCAATCTCCCTTACAAATTCATTGATCTTCTGTTTGATGTCGAGTGACTTTTCGGAGGTTCCCTCCAGGCTTTTTGCAAGCTTTAAAACCCTTAGTTTCTCCTCCAATTCTGCATTCTTGGTTCGTGAGCTTGTTAAAGCAGCTTTTACAGATTCATTCTCCTGTTTAAGCAGGTCATTTTCCTCCTGAAGCGCATTACACAGCTCGATCAAACGAGCTGTTTTATGTAGTACGGAATCTAACTGATCTGCTACCGTGGACATTTGTTATCTGTTAATCTAGCTGTAAAACATTGCTAAAATAAAAAAATATATTATTTTCTTATCTCCGCTTTTGCTGTTTGGGCTAAGTTAGAAATAATCTTTTGCATAACCGCATCGATTTGCTTGTCGGTTAATGTCTGATTATCATCCTGTAACGTAAAACTTAAAGCATAAGATTTTTTCCCCTCAGGAATTTTATCCCCCATATAAACGTCAAATACTTGAATGTTTTTGATGAGTTTTTTCTCGGTTTTAAAGGCGATTCCTTTTAAGTCGTCGAAAGTCACCGCCAGATCCACATACATGGACAGGTCACGACGAACTGCAGGATACTTTGGTATTTCCTTGTTGATGATCTTGTTTTTTCTAACCATGTCCATCAGCAGTGCCCAGTCGAAGTCGGCATAGAAAACGTCTTTGTCTACATCAGCAGTCTTACGATCCTTTGCAGTTGCTGCACCGAAGGTCACGATTGTTTTGTCGCCACGAAAATACCTAAGGGCATAAGCGAAGTTCTCATTAGCTACTTCCTCAATCTGGAAGTTGGTCAGTCCTAGTCTGCCCATTACTGCATCTACTGTAGACTTGATGTGATAGAAGCTTACTGTACGTGGTTTCTGATTCCATTGCTCAGTCTGCAGATTACCTGACACCAATACCAGTAGTCGTGGTCTTTCCACATACTTTTCATTGATCAGGTGATAAGTTTTACCAAACTCATAAAACTTAAGGTCTGCATTCTTGCGGTTTTGATTATAGGCAACGCTCTCCAGTGCTGGCATAAGCAAGCTTTGGCGCATTACGTTCAGGTCAGAACTAAGCGGATTAAGAATCTTTACGGCTTCATCCTCATTTTTAGAATACGCAGATTTGGTTAAAGAGTTGCACCAGATTTCCAGAAAGCCGTTCGCAGTTAACATATCAGCAATAACATGTTGTGTTTGTTCGCGGTTAGGCTTTACACCATAAGACAGGCTTGCATTTACCTTAGTTGGGATCGGAATGTTGTTGTAGCCGTAGATACGAAGTACCTCTTCAGTAACGTCACATTCCCTGGTTACATCAACTTTATATGCAGGCACCTGAAGTTGCAAGCCAGCTTCTGTTTCAGCAGCTACACGCATCCCTAGTGCTTCTATAATTTCCCTGATCTGTGTTTCTGGGATCGGCACACCGATTAAAGATTGGATATTCCCGTAGCTTACTTCTACATCAAATGGCTTAACAGGGTTTGGATATAGGTCACCCACCTGGCTGGTGATGGTACCACCACCAAGCTCCTGGATCAATAATGCTGCACGNNGGGATCAGTACCACGCTCATAGCGGAAAGAAGAATCTGTTTTCAGCCCATGTCTTTTAGCTGTCTTACGAACACTTACTGCATTGAAGTACGCACTCTCCAGGAATATGTTTGTGGTTTGTTCCGTTACACCGGAATTCTTACCGCCGTATACCCCGGCAATTGTCATTGGGCCCTGCTCGTCGCAGATCATCAGATCCTCTGCAGAAAGCTTACGTTCTACACCATCTAAGGTCACAAAAGAGGTACCCTCCTCGCATTTCTTAACGATTACACTGCCTTTGATTTGATTTGAATCAAACGCGTGTAATGGCTGACCAAGGTCATGAAGCACATAGTTGGTTACGTCCACGATATTGTTGATCGGCCTGATGCCAATAACTTTCAATCTATCCTGCAACCAGTCTGGCGATGGCTTTACAGTTACCCCCGAAATGGTTACACTGCTATACCTTGGACATGCGGTTTCATCTTCCACCCTAACCGGTATGCTTAAAGATTCATTTGAAACATTAAATGCTTCTACCTCCGGCATTTTTACAGATGTGCGGAAGTAAGCGGCAAGATCTCTGGCAACCCCCAGGTGCGATGCTGCATCTGCACGGTTAGGCGTCAGTCCGATCTCAAAAACAAAATCATCTTCCATTTGGAAATGGTCCTTGGCTGCGATACCAATAGGTGTATGCTCATCAAGCACCATAATGCCGGCATGCGAGCCACCCAATCCAATTTCATCTTCAGCACATAACATCCCTTCCGACACTTCGCCGCGGATCTTAGATTTGTTTATTTTGAATGGTTCACCTTCATTTGGATAAACGGTTGTACCTACTGTGGCCACAACAACTTTCTGCCCTTCAGCAACGTTGGATGCCCCACAAACAACCTGCAGCAACTCCGGTCCGCCAACATCTACAGTAGTTACCCGTAAACGATCTGCGTTGGGGTGCTGTACACAGGTCATCACCTTACCAATCAGTAATCCTTCCAGACCACCTACAATCGGCTGTACTTTGTCTACGCTTTCAACCTCCAAACCGATATCCGTTAAGACTAAAGATAGTTCCTGCGGATTCTTATCTGTTTGGATGAATTGCTTGAGCCAGTTATATGAAATTTTCATGATATTATGCAGTATAAAGCGCAAAGATATAAAATTATGCTGTTGCTAACCCATGAGCCAACAAATGAGCTATAGCAGTCCTTCATCGCAGAAACTGTAATATGAATGGTCTGTAATGATCAAATGATCTACCACGAGCAGATCCAGCAGCTTTCCTGCTTCAACAAGCTTTTTGGTTAGCTTAATGTCNNTACTGGGTTTAAGATTTCCTGAGGGATGATTGTGCGCCAGAATAATGTACGCCGCCTGATGTTCAAGTGCGGTCTTAAAGATAATCTTTGGGTCTGCAACTGTACCTGATTGTCCGCCTTTGCTAATAAGGTGTTTTGACTTCACGTGGTTGGCCCGGTTCAGCAGTAACATCCAGAACTCTTCATGATTGAGATCGGCAAAATCAGCATGCAGGTGCTGAAAGGCATCACGGGAACTACCCACCTTCACGATTTCAGCAGCAGTCGTTTCCTTTCTGCGGCGTCCAAGCTCCAGTGCTGCGACAATTGCAATTGCCTTCGCTTCACCGATACCCTTAAACTTCGCGAGTTCTTTGATTGATGCTTTACCAAAAGCATCTAGATCATTCTGGTATGCTGTGAGCATACGCTTGCTAAGGTCAACTGCAGTTTCTGTGCGGTTACCCGACCCGATCAATATGGCTACAAGTTCTGCATCAGTTAACTGCCTCCTGCCATTGAGCATCAATTTCTCCCGGGGCCTATCCGCTTCCGCCCACATTTTTATTCCTAGCTTTTGTTCATATAAATCCATAAACAAAAAAACGGGTTAAGCCATGCTTAACCCGTCCTGGAATATTGTAAAGTATATACTTAGCTTAAGCCATTAACAAATTTAGTTAACTTTGATTTGTTGTTAGCCGCTTTGTTCTTGTGAATGATATTTTTCTTAGCTAAACGGTCTAGCATAGAAATCACTTTAGGTAGTAATTCTTGACCAGATTTTTTATCTTCTGCAGCGCGTAATCTCTTGATGAAAGTACGAGTTGTTTTTGCCTGATACCTGTTACGTAAACGCTTTGTTGCGTTTGCTCTTATTCTTTTTAAAGCTGATTTATGATTTGCCATTGTTTTTAGCCTATATTTTCTATTTTTTTCGGACTGCAAATATAGAACTAATGTTTTTAAATTACAAAAGCATTGGAAGAATATTTTTAATAACAGATTAAAATACCGGCATTTCCTTCCTATAAATGCTTAAAATCTTACTTTTGGGAAAATGAATAACGTGAAAAAAAGAATTGCCATTTTTGCCTCCGGTTCCGGGTCCAACGCTCAAAAATTAATGGAGCACTTTAAGGATAGCACCGAAGCAGAGATTGTCCTTGTGCTCACCAACAACCCTGATGCATACGTAATACAGCGTGCAGACAACTTCGAAATTCCCGTACATATCTTCGATCGCCATGAATTCTATAAAACAGAGGAAGTGCTCGACCTACTTAAGGGTTTGAACATTGATCTGATTGTTCTGGCAGGATTTCTATGGCTCATTCCAGAAAATCTAATCAAACATTATCCAAATCGAATCATCAACATTCACCCTGCTATTCTGCCAAAATTTGGTGGTAAAGGCATGTATGGCGACCACGTCCATAATGCAGTGCTTGCTGCAAAAGAACTTGAAGGTGGCATCACCATCCACTATGTAAATGAACACTACGACGAGGGCGAATACATCTTTCAGGCAAAATACAAAGTAGATCAGGGCGATAGCCTTGAAATGATCAAATTCAAGGGTCAGCAATTGGAACATTTACATTACCCCAGAATAGTAGAAAGCATCATAAAAAAGCTTCCTGAGTAGTTTTCTTAACGCTCCATAAAATAAATCATCAAAAAAGGCTACTTTTGCGGCTCAAAATTCTTCACAGATGAGTCAATCAATAAAGATCAAAAACGCTTTAATTTCAGTCTATTACAAAGATGGTTTAGAACCTTTAGTACGTCTGCTGGCAGCACAAGGTGTTCAATTATTCTCTACAGGTGGTACCGAGCAGTTTATAAAAGACCTAAATTTACCAGTTACAGCAGTCGAAGATTTAACAGGATACCCTTCCATCTTAGGTGGCCGTGTAAAAACTTTACACCCAAAAGTATTCGGTGGTATCTTAAACCGCAGAGGCTTGAAAGAAGATCAGGAGCAAATTGCATCTTATGAGANNTATGAGATTCCTGAACTGGATCTTGTAATTGTAGATCTTTATCCTTTTGAAGAAACCGTTAAAGCAGGCGGCACGGAACAGGAGATCATCGAAAAAATCGATATCGGCGGTATTTCACTGATCCGCGCTGCAGCAAAGAACTTTAATGATGTTGTGATCCTCGCTTCTAAAGACGACTACAGCAGCTTGCAGCAACAACTTGAAGCGCAAAATGGCGAGACTACTTTGGCACAGCGTAAAGCGTATGCGAAAAAAGCATTCCACATCTCTTCAGGATATGATACTGCAATCTTCAACTACTTCAACAACGAAGAACCTATTAACGTATTCAAACAAAACATCTCTTCCGCACAGGTGCTTCGCTATGGCGAAAACCCACACCAGCAAGGTGTATTCTACGGAAACCTTGATGAGATGTTTACCAAACTCAATGGAAAAGAACTTTCCTATAATAACCTGGTAGATGTTGATGCAGCAGTTGCATTAATTGACGAGTTCGAAGCGCCTACATTCGCCATATTGAAACACACCAATGCATGTGGCGTCGCGTCAAGAGCAAGTATTCTTGAAGCATGGAACGATGCGCTTGCATGTGATCCGGTGTCGGCATTCGGTGGGGTACTGATTGCTAACCGCGAAATTGATCTTGCAACAGCAACAGAAATCAACAAGCTGTTCTTCGAGGTACTTATTGCACCAGCTTTCCAGCCAGAAGCAGTCGAATTATTCCGCGCTAAGAAAAACAGGGTTATCCTGCAACGCAACGAGGTTGAACTATCAAACAAACAGTTCAAAACCTTATTAAACGGTGTAATTGAGCAGGATAAAGATCTAAGCATCGAAGGTCCTGATCAAATGAAAGCGGTTACAAATAAACAACCTACCGAACAGGAACTTCAGGACCTGTTTTTCGCCAATAAGATTGTAAAACACACCAAATCAAACACCATCGTTTTCGTTAAGAACCAGGTCCTGGTAGCAAGCGGCGTTGGTCAGACTTCAAGAGTTGATGCACTGAAACAGGCAATTGTAAAAGCAGAATCATTCGGATTCACTTTGCAGGGTGCAGTAATGGCATCGGATGCATTTTTCCCGTTCCCGGACTGTGTTGAAATTGCTGCAGCGGCAGGTATCACAGCAGTGTTACAACCAGGTGGATCCATCAAAGATGCAGACTCCATTAATATGGCAAATGAGAAGGGTATAGCAATGTTAACCACTGGTATCAGGCATTTCAAACACTAAGTTTTTTTTCTGCGGATACAATAAAAAGCTGTAGTTTTACATTACTTATAGTACACAGAATTTTTCATATTTAAATTATTACCTATAAATGGGTTTATTTAATTGGTTTACACAAGAGGTTGCCATAGATTTAGGAACCGCAAATACCCTGATTATACATAACGATAAAGTAGTAGTTGACGAGCCTTCCATCGTTGCTTTCGACCGCCAAACAAACAAAATTATTGCTATAGGACGCCAGGCCATGCAAATGGAAGGCAAAACCCACGATAACATCCGCACTGTTCGCCCTTTAAAAGATGGTGTTATTGCAGACTTTAATGCTGCTGAAGCCATGATCAAGGGCATGATCCGCATGCTTAATGGCGGTAAAGGCTGGATGTTCCCTTCCCTCAGAATGGTTATCTGTATTCCTTCAGGTATCACAGAAGTTGAAAAACGTGCTGTTCGTGACTCTGCTGAAATTGCTGGTGCTAAAGAAGTTTACCTGATACACGAACCTATGGCTGCTGCTGTGGGTATCGGTATTGATGTGGAAGAACCTATGGGTAACATGATCATCGATATCGGTGGTGGTACTACGGAAATCGCTGTAATTGCACTCTCAGGTATTGTGTGTGACCAAAGTATCCGCGTCGCAGGTGATAACTTCGACTCAGACATCGTAAACTACATCCGTCGCCAGCACAACATCATGATTGGTGACCGTACCGCGGAAAAGATTAAAATTGAAGTTGGTGCTGCATTACCCGAACTAACTGATCCACCTGCAGATTTCGCGGTTCAGGGAAGAGACCTAATGACTGGTATTCCAAAACAGATTACTGTTTCCTACACCGAAATTGCGCACTGCCTGGATAAATCCATCTCAAAGATTGAAGAAGCAATTCTTAAAGCCCTGGAGATCACGCCTCCTGAGCTTTCTGCAGATATTTACCAAACCGGTATTTACCTTACCGGCGGTGGAGCCTTGCTTCGTGGTTTAGATAAACGTGTTGCTGCAAAAACCAAATTACCAGTGCACATCGCCGAAGATCCACTTCGTGCAGTTGTTCGTGGTACCGGAATTGCACTTAAAAACATCGGTGGTTATAAATTCTTAATGCAATAAAAATAGTGGTGAACCTCAACTATGCGTAACCTTTGGATTTTCATAAACAGATACAACGCATTTTTTCTATTCATCATATTTTTCTCTGTAGGACTGGTTTTAACTGTTAAAAACAACATCTATCAGCAAAGTGCTGCCGTGAATTCCGCAAATGAGGTGATCGGCAACGCTTATGAAAAACTTAATGTTTTCAAGAAATACATCAACTTAGGCCGTGTTAATGATAGTCTGGCAGCAGAAAACGCCAGACTACAAACGGCCATCTTTGCCGCCCGGAATATCGATTCTGCTAAAAACACTTTAGTAGTTGATACGATAACCAATTACCAGTACACTTATCTGGCCGCAAGGGTCATCAAAAACTCCATTACCCTTAGAAACAACATCATCACAATCAATAAAGGCGCCCTGGATGGCATTGAACCCGGAATGGCAGTAATCTCCTCTGGCAAAGGCGTGGTTGGCTTTGTGCGCGATGTATCGCCACACCTTGCAACCATCCAGTCCTTGCTGCATAAAGACACTAAAATCAGTGTAAATATTAAGAAGAACAGCGCGCTGGGCTCCCTGGTTTGGGGCGACCGCAACGTCGACTTCCGCAAAGCATACGTGAAAGAGATCCCAAATCAATACAAAATAAACCTGAGGGATACCGTTGTAACATCAGGATTCGGCTCCTTCCCTCCAGGCATTCCTGTAGGCCGGGTGAGCAATGCAGGTATCGCAACCGGAGATAATTTCCTGACCATAGAGATCGCACTGTTTAATGATTTCAGTACGCTGCAATATGTAAACGTCATCAAGCATAAATATGCTCATGAAGAAAAGGCCCTAGAAGCAAAATTGCCAAATGAATAGTAAACTGGTTTTCATCAATATCGTCAGGTGGATGCTCCTCCTTTTCATTCAGGTATTCCTGCTTAGAAATCTGGGTTTCTATAATCTTGCAACGCCATTTGTGTACGTACTGTTCCTTTTACTACTGCCTTTCAGAACGCCCAACCTCTTGCTGTACCTTATTGCTTTCGTAACTGGGATCACCCTGGATGCATTCTATGACACCATTGGCGTTCATATTGCTGCCTGCGTAACCTTGATCTATGTGCGGATCCTCTTCATCAACGTGAGCCTAAACCGAGACGGTTTTGATGAACCGGAGCCAACACTTGGAAATATGGGATTCAAGTGGTTTTCTCTTTATGCCTTACTTTGTATCTTTGCACATCATCTGGTACTTTACTTGCTGGAAGCCTTTAAGTTAACTGAACTCTCTTACACCTTAATGCGGTGTTTATTTAGTGGTTTATTTACCATGCTTACCGTTCTAGTGATAGAATTCGTTTTTTATAATAGGAAATTACGCTAATGGACAATTTGTTCGACAGGAAATATACGATCCAGGGTCTGTTTATCCTGGTTTGCCTGATCCTTATGGCCAAGCTTTTTTACATACAGGTGGGTAGCGACAAGTACTTTATTTCGGCAGAAAGTAATGTACTTAAGAAGATCTACACGTTCCCGGCTCGTGGAATTATCTACGACCGTAACGGAAAGGTGCTCGTGCAAAATGAGCCCGTGTACGATCTGATCGTTATTCCTAATCAGGTAAAAGAGTTTGATACCTTAGATCTTTGCAATACTATTGGTATTGATATGAAGGGCTTTCATAAGCGCTTCACCAAAGCAGTGAATCAATCAAGGTATCAGCCTTCCATCTTTGAGAAACAACTTTCCGTGCAGATCTATGCTTCTTTACAGGAGAAACTTTCCAGATTCCCGGGCTTTATGGTGCAGAACAGAACCATCAGGCATTATCCGGATAGTGTTGCCGGACAGTTTTTTGGTTATGTTAAAGAAGTGACCAAGAAAGATATTGAAGAGAATAATGGTTACTACCGCCCTGGTGATTACATCGGGAAAGCCGGGATTGAAAAGCAATATAATGATGTACTCCGCGGTGAACGCGGGGTGATTAACATGCTCTATGATGCACGGAACGTACCTCAAGGTAGCTACGCCGAAGGAAAGTTTGATACCCTGGCCCGTGCTGGAGAAAAAGTGTATTCTTCTCTCGACATGGAAATACAAAAGCTGGGTGAGCAACTGCTGCAGAATAAAGTGGGCAGCATCGTTGCCATTGAACCTGCAACAGGCGAAGTACTTGCTTTCGTAAGTGCACCCGGATATGATCCCAACAAAATGGTGGGTCGCAGTCAGGGCAACAACTACATGGAAATCTTCGGTAACCCAAACCGCCCTTTCCTCGTGCGGCCTACATCCGGCTATTACTCCCCAGGTTCCGCCTTTAAGCCCGTAAATGCTTTGATCGGCTTGCAGGAAGGTGTCATGGATCCTGAAACACCCTTTAATTGCCCTGGAGGTTACCGTGCCGGAAACCACGTGGTCAAATGTGAGCACGTAGACGGCAACATCAGTCTGCGCCGTGGCCTTGCACGTTCCTGCAACACCTATGCATGTCATGTATTTGCACGCATCATGACCCAGAAAAAGTTCAAGAACAAGATAGCGGCCTACAACAACTGGGAAGAAAAGGTTCGAAAATGGGGTATCGGGCAAAAGCTTGAAATCGACATACCCTTCGAAAAGAAAGGCATCCTTTTTAATTCCGACGAATACACCAAACGCTTTGGTAAATACTGGGGATATACCACAGTGATCTCCCTGGCCATCGGACAAGGTGAAATGAATACCACGCCGCTGCAAATGGCCAATATCATGGCCATCATCGCCAATAAAGGCTACTATGTGAAGCCCCACCTGATTAAAGCCATTGGTGACAAGAAAACCATCAGCAAAGAATACGTACAGAAAAACTTTGTTGGGGTAGATGAAAGGCATTTCGAGCCAGTGATTGATGGCATGCAGGAAGCAGTCAACAGTCCCTGGGGTACTGCAATCCTGTCCCGCGTACCGAACATCATCATGTGCGGAAAAACAGGTACCGTACAGAACCCACATGGTAAAAACCACTCCGTATTCATTGGCTTTGCTCCGCGTGACAATCCAAAGATCGCTATTGCGGTTATTGTAGAGAATGCAGGTTACGGAAGTACCTACGCTGCACCGATCGCCAGTTATATCACCGAAAAATATCTTACCGATAGCATCTCCAAAGGTCGTCAGGCTCAGGTAGAATGGATGAAGCAACAAGTTGTTCTGCCAATCATGCCCAAGCCGAACGTTAACTATCAGCCAAAGAAAACAGAAGACAGCACCAAAAACCAATTACCTGCAAAGCTTGAAGCGACACCGGTGACGGACATCACCACAGCGCCAAAGCAAATCGAAATCACTAAATGAGTACACAACAAGGCAATAGATTCTTTTTCAATGTAGACTGGATTACCATCCTCATCTTTGTTGCGCTCTGTACCATAGGTTTTGTCAATATCTATGCTTCAGTTTATAACCCGGAGACGGCAGATGTATTTGATTTCAGCAGCAACTACGGTAAACAGCTGATCTTTATCCTTACGGCGATAATTCTGGGATTTTCCATACTCTTGGTTGACGCGAAATTTTTTAGTGTGTTCTCCCCCATTATCTACGGGATGACCATCTTACTGCTGCTCGTCGTACTGGTTGTCGGACGGAACGTTGCAGGGAACCAGGCCTGGATTCCCATAGGGAGNNTCAGGCTCCAGCCCTCAGAATTCGCGAAATTCGGTACGGCTTTACTCATGGCGCGCTACATCAGCACTTTTAATCCCAAATTGCGCGATTTTAAATCCATCGCCTTTGCGGCCTTAATTGTACTCCTGCCATTGGGATTGATCATGCTGCAGCCCGATACAGGCTCTGCACTGGTATTCCTTTCGTTCATGTTTCCATTATATCGGGAAGGCTTATCCGGCTATTTCCTGCTCATCTTTCTGGGTATGATCGTCTTGTTTATTGCAGACTTCCTGATGCCCATGGGACTCATCATCTTCATCATTGTAATGGTGGCTGCATTCTTCATCTATCAAAACAGGCGTAAGCAGAAGATGATCTTTACGATCGTAATTGCGGCAATCGTATCCATTGCTTACTTATACGTGGTCAAGTTAGCTTATACAAAAGTGCTTGAGCCGCATCAGCGCAGCAGGATTGAGATCATGCTCGGCCTTAAAACCGACCCCAAAGGTGCAGGATATAATGTCATTCAGTCGAAGATTGCGATAGGTTCTGGACAAACCCTTGGAAGGGGCTTCCTGCAGGGTACACAGACAAAATATGGATACGTACCCGAGCAAAGTACCGACTTTATCTTCTCTACCATCGGCGAAGAGTGGGGTTTTGTAGGCTGCAGCGTAGTTATTGCGCTGTATTGCTTTTTGCTGCTCCGTGTGGTCAACCTTGCCGAACGGCAACGTTCTACCTTTTCCAGGGTATATG
>DCLG01000006.1:22854-23177 GCA_002320935.1 Pedobacter sp. UBA1654
GATAATCCCCGTAATCGGAATCCCCCTACCCTTCATCAGCTACGGTGGGTCCTCCCTATGGAGCTTCTGCGTATTACTATTTATCTTCCTGAAGCTGGATTCAAACCGGATGGGCTTTATATAGGAAAGCGCTGACGTAACCGCTCATAAAACTGATCTGCGGTGCTCTGTTTTGACGACCAGTTGTGTTTATTTGCATAATGCTTTTGCAGAAAAGCATCAGCAGTCTTATAATCCGGCATCTTATTCAGCAGATCAATTGCCTCTGCATAAGCCAGATTATAGCCGTCGAATAAGTCTTTCACGAATAGCAGTTTCTCATT
>DCLG01000053.1 GCA_002320935.1 Pedobacter sp. UBA1654
GAACTCAGGAGCAAAAGCACGCTTCAGCGCATTTTCAATTACACCCCTCGAGTGTGCGTCAACCTGGCTGGTTTTTGCAGCTGTCGAGAAACCTACACCTTGTCCGAAATCTTTCAATTGGCGGGCACCAATGTTGGAAGTCATAATGATGATCGTGTTCCTAAAGTCAACCTTACGGCCCAGGCTGTCGGTCAACTGTCCTTCGTCCAGCACCTGCAACAAGATGTTAAATACATCAGGGTGTGCTTTTTCAATCTCATCAAGTAAGATTACAGCATAAGGTTTACGACGAACTTTTTCGGTAAGCTGACCACCTTCTTCATAACCTACATATCCTGGAGGCGCACCCACTAAACGTGACACGGCGAATTTCTCCATGTATTCACTCATGTCGATCTGGATCAATGAATCATCACTATCGAACATGAAACGTGCAAGTTCTTTAGCCAACTCAGTTTTACCAACCCCGGTAGGACCAAGGAATATGAATGAACCAATTGGCTTCTTAGGATCTTTCAATCCTGCTCTTGTACGTTGAATGGCTTTGGTTAACTTTTTAATTGCGTCATCCTGACCGATGATTTTGTTGGCAACTGTATCATACATGTTTAACAGCTTCTGACTGTCGGTCTGTCCAACACGTTGCAATGGAATACCAGTCATCATGGAAACTACCTCAGCTACGTTGTCTTCACTTACGGTGTAACGTTTGGTTTTGGTTTCAGCTTCCCATTCAGATTTAGCGCGATCAAGCTCTTCCAAAAGATTCTTTTCAGTATCTCTTAGTTTCGCAGCTTCTTCATATTTCTGACTCTTTACCACCTTGTTCTTTTCAACCTTGATGTCTTCAATCTTGGTTTCGATCTCAATGATCTTTTCAGGAACATGAATGTTGGTCAGGTGGACTCTTGAACCAGCTTCATCTAAAGCGTCAATCGCCTTATCTGGTAAAAAGCGGTCCGTGATATACCTTGAAGTCAGCGCCACACAGGCATTGATGGCTTCATCAGTATAAGTCACACCGTGGTGATCTTCATATTTCTCTTTGATGCGGTTAAGGATCTCAATGGTCTCATCAGGAGAAGCAGGCTCAATCATTACCTTCTGGAAACGACGGTCTAGCGCGCCATCCTTCTCAATGTACTGACGGTACTCATCTAAAGTAGTTGCACCGATACATTGAATTTCACCCCTTGCCAAAGCAGGTTTGAACATGTTCGAAGCGTCTAATGAGCCCGAAGCACCTCCAGCACCAACAATGGTGTGAATCTCATCGATGAAAAGGATTACATCCGTAGATTTCTCCAGTTCATTCATCACTGCTTTCATACGTTCTTCAAACTGGCCGCGGTATTTTGTACCGGCAACAAGTGAAGCAAGATCAAGCGTTACAACGCGTTTGTTGAACAATACCCTTGAAACTTTACGTTGAACAATGCGTAATGCAAGGCCTTCTGCAATGGCAGATTTACCAACACCAGGTTCACCAATTAGAATTGGATTGTTCTTTTTCCTACGGGAAAGGATCTGAGATACGCGTTCGATCTCCTTTTCCCTACCCACAATAGGGTCAAGGCGGCCTTCTTCTGCAGCCTTGGTTAAATCCCGGCCAAAGTTATCCAGCACAGGTGTTTTAGATTTAATATCTGAAACCTTCTTCGGACCACTGAAGCTTTCCTCTTCACGATAATCATCATCACTGCCTGCAGAGGCACTATTTTGTATATCGTCTCTGAAGTTATTTTTATTCAGCTCAACTTCCTGTTTGAAAATTTCATAATTGATTCTGTACTGTAACAAGATCTGTGAGGCGATATTATCATCGTCGCGCAGAATTGACAACAATAAGTGCTCAGTTCCTATTAAGTCGCTTTTAAAGATTTTAGCTTCTAAATAAGTGATCTTTAGTACTTTCTCGGCTTGTTTCGTAAGGGGAATGTTCCCCAGGTTTACGGTAACATTTGATGTTCCTTTAACGGCTTCTTCAATGGTACGACGCAACTTCGAAGTATCTACTCCAAGTGATTTTAGAACCTTTATTGCCATACCATCGCCTTCGCGAATAAGGCCTAATAATAGATGTTCTGCGCCTATGTAATCGTGACCAAGTCTCAGGGCTTCTTCCCTGCTAAATGAAATCACATCTTTAACTTGTGGTGAAAACTTAGCTTCCATATCTACCTTTCTTTACTGGAATGCTCTAAACTNNTTTATTTTATCAACAATTACGCCATCCAGTGGAATTCTAAGAGGCTGAAGGCTGTATTTCGGAGGTATGTCTCTAACGCCCCTCCGCTCCTGTGCATTGGAAAACCGCACCAGCTCGCCTTCTGAGGGCCTTAAACATCATTTAAATGCTTCTAAACTGCCATTAGCCATTCTAGTTGTGTGAATTGTCCAGAAAATGTAATGATGTTGACCTATTTCTGCAGCTGACATATTGGACTTATCTCATGAAAATACGACCAAAATGGCAGGTAAAATTTTTATTATATGACGTTTTTTGATAATACTGATTGTAAGTAGCCCGCTTAAATGTCTATAATCCTGATGCAGTAGACAGCGTAAATTTATCTTTAAGTCCAATTGCCAGCATTTCTTTGGCATATTACCCTACTTAGCGCCTTAGTCTTTATATTTGCCGGCACCTTGATGAATGTTCGGGTTAGTTACTGTTTAAATTATGGTTTGAAAGCAAGTACCATTTAAAGGTGTTTGCAATTCATTATACGATTATGTCAGACGAAAAAATAATCTTCTCAATGGCTGGGGTAAATAAGATTTACCCTCCACAGAAACAAGTATTAAAAAACATATACCTTTCTTTCTTCTATGGTGCAAAAATCGGCGTCATTGGTCTGAACGGTTCAGGAAAGTCTTCTTTATTGAAAATCATTGCTGGCCTGGATAAGTCTTATCAGGGCGAAGTGGTTTTCTCTCCGGGTTACTCCGTAGGCTACCTGGCACAGGAACCTATTTTGGATAACGAAAAAACTGTACGCCAGATTGTTGAAGAAGGTGTCTCCGAGATCACAGCTATCCTGAAAGAGTACGAGGAAATAA
>DCLG01000077.1:0-16203 GCA_002320935.1 Pedobacter sp. UBA1654
ACCCCTTCAGACCAGGACATCGACGATGCGATGGCAGGTAATATTTGCCGCTGTGGTACTTATCTGCGCATTAAAGAAGCAATCAAGTTTGCTGCAAAAAGCGGAACGTGATTTAATTTCCTCCACGATACTCTTCATCTGTCACTTTCTGCAGCCAGGTTACAATGCCTTTTTCTGTTTTTGGAAGGATATACATCTGCAGCATGCCCGAATCTGGACTTGCCCCATGCCAGTGTTCTAGATTAGGCGGACATCGCACAACATCGCCTTTTTTCAGCGTTTGTCTAGGATGTCCTTTAATTTGATGGTAGCCAACACCGTCCGTTATAATCAGCATCTGACCGGCAGGATGTCTATGCCAGTTACTTCTTGCGCCAGGCTCGAAATAGACGTTTCCTACAACCGTGTTATATACACTATCGTTGGCCACGATGCCGATGTTCCATGCCTTACCAATAAAATTTTCAGCTGGTCCCAGTTCTCCTTTTGGAAAGATGAAATTAAGTTCGCTTTTGTCCTGTTTCTTACTGGCTTGCCCGAGGCAGTTTGCACTAACCGCCAGGAGCAAGGTGATTGTGGTTAATAATATTAATTTCATCTGCTTTATATGTTTTTAATGATTTTTGCTGGTACGCCTGCGACAATCATGTTTGCCAAAACATCTTTGGAGACTACAGCACCTGCCGCCACAATTGCATTTTCGCCTATCGTCACGCCTGGCAGTATTGTAGCGCCTGCACCAATCCAGGCATTTCGTTTTATTAAGATCGGCTTTGTAATTAAAGTTCGTCTGTCGCTGGGATCTAGTGGATGATTTTCTGTAACGAGATTTACTCTTGGGCCGATCAGAACATCGTCTTCAATGGCAATTCCGCCCATGTCAAGAAAGGAACAAGCATGATTGATAAATACGTTTTTTCCAATCGTTGTGAATACCCCGAAATTCGTGTAGAACGGAGCAAAGATTGTCGTGCTCCTATCTATCTTCGAGCCAATGATCTCTGCAAGGAAGTCACGTACAGTATCCACATCTGGAGCGGCATTCATTGATTGTGAAAGCCCAATTGTTTTAGTTACAATCTTATTGATCGCTGCATATTCTGGATCGTTCAACCGGATAGGCTCGCCTGCCCTCAGACGTTCTAGAATATCCGGCTGTTTAGGTGCTGTATACATATCTGCTACTTTGTTTCTGCTATTCAATTAAGCCATTATCTTCAACGTTACAGGTCAAATATCGCTGTATAACTTAGTTTCCGTTGATACAGATTACGGTATTGTTTACCAATTTCACGGATCGAGTGGCGGGGGAGTGCTAAGAGGAGTCGTTATGCTTAAATTTGAACCTTAAGATCAGGAAGATGGAAGAAGTAAGAAGACTCGATACCGTTCGTGCATATAATGAATATTTGGGTGTAGATACTCTGCATCCACTTGTTAGTGTTGTCAACTTTGATGAGGTGCCGATCGTAATGCAATACCGGCATTACATGGGAATCTATGCCATTTTCTTAAAAAACAATACTTGTGGTGATATTGCCTACGGTTGTCAGACTTATGATTATGAAGATGGAACATTGGTTTTTGTTTCGCCGGGACAGGTTTACGGCATACATAGCCATGGCAAACCGGTAATTCCTTCTGGCTATGCGTTAGTCTTTCACCCTGACTTTATTAAGGACACACATCTTGGCAAGATGATCAGAAATTATAGCTTTTTTTCTTATGAAGTCAATGAGGCGTTGCATCTTTCTAAAAAGGAAAAAGAAACATTAGCAGATTTATTGCAGAAAATTGCCAGCGAGATAGACCAGAACATTGATAAGCACAGCAAAACCCTGGTGGTTTCCAGCATTGAACTTTTCCTGAACTATTGTATGCGTTTTTATGATCGTCAATTTATTACAAGAAGCCACGCCAATAAAGACATTCTTACAAAGTTCGAAAACCTGTTAACAGATTATTTCACATCCGGTAAAGCAGCACAACTCGGTTTGCCCACTGTGGCTTATTGCGCAGAACAAATGCACCTATCATCTAATTACTTTGGGGATTTGATCAAACGGGAGATGGGTATTACGGCGTTGGATTATATACAGTCGAGAACAATAAACCAGGCTAAGGCGGAGATTTTTGATCAATCAAAAACAATCAGTACTATAGCTGCAGCGTTGGGCTTTAAATATCAACAGCACTTTACCAGGCTTTTCAAACAGAAAACGGGCCTTACACCACTTGAATATCGACGTACAAATTAATAGACCTGAACTGGATTTTGGTTAACTTAAACTTAGTATAGGGCATTATTACAGCAGAGTTTCATGTAAATAGAACAAGAATGAAGATGGAAGTGGTAAATTCCGGTAAACTCCTCACCTTGAAATACAAACTGTTAATAATCAAATGAATTAACGTCATTTAGAATGCTGCAAGTAGATCGTCCACAAAGTACCTTAGTGTATTCCAAACACCTGTAAATCTGAAATAAACCTACATTGAAAATATATTTTTGCCTAATATTGTATCGAATTAGAACTTACCACAGTGATAGATACTTTAGATATTAAGATAACCAAAACCAGCCAGTCCAAACTCGCAGAAACAGAGTTAACAGACCTGCCTTTTGGTAAAGTTTTCACCGACCATATGTTCGTTGCAGATTACATTGACGGCGAGTGGAAAAACTTTGAGGTTTTGCCTTATGGACCGATTTCGATGAGCCCGGCAATTTCGGCGCTTCATTACGGTCAGGCGATTTTTGAAGGCATGAAGGCTTATCGCCTTCCTGATGGTAGCATCAGCGTGTTTCGCGCCGAAAAGAACTTTGCCCGCTTTAATAAATCGGCAACCCGTATGGCGATGACCACCATACCGGAAGAAGTATTCATGCAGGGTATTGCAGCGTTGATTAACCTGGATCGGGATTGGGTGCCAGCTGCGGCGAATAACTCTCTTTATATTCGTCCTACCCTATTCGCGATGGATGCCGTTCTGGGTGTAAAAGCTTCTGCAGATTATAAGTTTGTAGTACTAACAACACCTGCGGGTCCTTATTATAACAAGCCATTGCGGGTGAAAATTGAAACACACTACACACGTGGTGCGGACGGTGGTGTTGGTGCAGCAAAAACCGCTGGTAACTACGCCATGTCGATGTTGCCAACACAGCAGGCACAGGCAGAAGGTTATGATCAACTGATCTGGACCGATGCAAAAGAGCATAAGTATGTTGAAGAGTCCGGCACGGCAAACCTGATGTTCGTGATGGACAACAAGATTGTAACGCCTGAAGTTCGCGAGACCATTCTTGATGGTGTAACCAGAGATACGGTATTGGCAGTTGCAAAAAGCCTTGGCTACGGCATCGAAGAGCGCCGGGTATCTGTTGACGAAGTTCTTGAAAAGATCGGAACTGGCGCACTTACCGAAGCATTTGCAGTTGGAACCGCAGCAACAATCACTCAAATTGCGGAAATTGGCTTCAATGGAACCATTCACACCTTGAATGATCCGGCAAATCGTCCTGTTTCTGCAGCAATTGCGAAAAAAGTGAACGACATTCGTTATGGCCTGGTACCAGATGAGTTCGGTTGGAACTGGATCATCTGATCACCACGCTAAATCATAAGAAAACAGCCGCATATAAGCTTGATATGCGGCTGTTTTGTGTTCAATTTTAAATATAAGGATAATATTATACCATAAAGCCATTATCAATATGATGTTAAATCTATGCAATACCCTACTTTGAAGCAACGTTAACGCTTCATTCATCCGTTCAGATCTGATTATATTAGCTTAACATAGGTTAAAATAATACTATAAGTACTGTGATCTGTACCACTATTTTTATACCGCAATAAATAATCAAATTATAAATCTTATGAGTAAAATTTTACGAGCAATCTGGCTTGTGATATTGTGTTTTGGGACACTGGTATCTATGGCCCAAACGCCGGCATCCAGAACTATCACGGGAACAGTCTACGATGAAACAGGCGTCGCCTTACCAGGCGCCGGTGTAGTCATAAAAGGCAGCAAAACAGCAGTTTCCACCAATGCGGACGGTAAATACCGCATCAGCATCCCTGCAACATCCACCGTTCTGGTATTTTCATATATCGGTTCAACAACTCAGGAAGTTGAAGTAGCAGCAAACAGAACAACCGTTAACGTAACACTTAAATCCTCAGCCACCAGTTTGGATGATGTAGTTGTAATCGGTTACGGTACGGCAAAAAAATCAGAAGTTACCTCTTCAATTTCTTCCATCAGTGCTAAAGACATCAAGGATCTTCCGGTTTCAGGTGTTGATCAGGCACTTCAGGGGAAACTTTCAGGTGTAAGTGTATCCACGAATGGCGGGCAGCCAGGTGGTGGTGTATCCGTGCGTGTAAGGGGTATCACCTCCGTTAACGGAAACGAGCCTTTGTACGTTATTGATGGTGTGCCTATGCAAACCAGCAGAAACACCATTTCTCAGGATCAACTGGGTGGTATGGGCGGACAAACGGCACAAAGTCCTTTATCATCACTTAACCCTTCAGACATTTTAACGATCGACATTTTGAAGGATGCTTCTGCGCAGGCCATCTATGGTTCCATGGCAGCAAATGGTGTGGTACTCGTGACCACCAAAAGAGGACAAGCCGGTGAAGGCAAAATCAGTTATGAAGGTTATTACGGCTTACAGGAAGTTCCAAAAAAGCTGGACATCATGAACTTAAGCGAATTCGCAGCATACAACAACCAGGTATTGCAGGAAATTGCCGCTACTAACAACACCACTTACACGCCGATTCCGGAATTCCAGAATCCTGCAATATTAGGTGTGGGTACCGACTGGCAGGATGAGGTTTTCAGAAGAGGTGCAATGCAAAACCATCAGATCAGTTTCTCTGGTGGCCACGATAAAACAACCTACTATACTTCCTTCAACTACTTCGATCAGGAAGGTACGATCCTTGGATCAGAATTCAAGAGATTATCCTTACGTTTCAACCTTGATCAGCAGGTTAAAAGCTGGTTTAAAGTTGGTTTAAGTTCAAACTTAACCAGAAGTAATCAGCGCGTATCCTTAACAAACGGATCAGATGCGATTGTTACGATCGCTACTGCAAACAGCCCGGCCTCTCCTGTTTTCAATGAAAATGGTGGTTATGCAACAACTGTTGGTATTGGTGGTTATAACTTCGGAAACGTTAGAAATCCAATCGCCCTGGCTATGGCACGTGAGGTAAGAAATATTCAGAGTAAAGGTTATGGAAACCTTTATGGAGAGATCACTTTCAACAAAAATTTCTCTTTCAGATCTGAAATAAACTTTGATTACACAGTTGGTGACAATAGTGCTTTCCAGCCCTATATTGACAACATTTTAACCCCTAGCAGATTGGTAGAACAAAGGTCTACAAACGTTTACTATGGCGTTAGAAACTTCTTAAACTATAACCAGACTTTCGGTAAACATAAGGTAACTGCCTTATTGGGTCATGAGTTTCAGGAAGGTGAATACGATCAGCTAGACGCTTCAAGACAGAATCTTGCACAAAACATTCCTGCAATTGGTGCAGGTGGTGAATCAGGTCAATCCTTAGGTTCATACCTTGGCAACTTTGCAATGGAATCGTACTTCGCCAGAGCAGGTTATACCTATAATGATAAATATGCTTTAAACCTGTCTTTAAGACGTGACGGATCATCTGCTTTCGGACCGGATAACAGAATCGGTTATTTCCCGGCAGCTTCATTAGGCTGGACGGTAACCAATGAAGAATGGGCGAAAGACCTTAAATTTATCGATTACCTGAAAGTAAGAGCAGGTGCAGGTGCAGTTGGTAACCAAAACTCACCATCAGCAAACGCCTACGTAACACGTGTAAGACTAGTATCTACTGCGCCATTTGGCCAGGGTGGTATTCCACAGAATGTGGGTAATCCTGCTTTGCAATGGGAGTCTGTAATCACTTATAACGGTGGTCTTGATTTCGGCTTCTTTAACAGGAAACTTGAAGTAACTGTAGATGTTTATAAGAAAGAGACTTCGGATATGATCCTTGCCAGCACACTGCCGGTATTTACAGGAATTGGTACTGAATACAATGATATTCAGGCGCCAGTAGTAAACGCAGGTAACATGGTAAACAAAGGTTTTGATATCGGTATCACATCCTATAACATGACGTCGAAGGATTTCGACTGGAGAACAAACTTTGTATTTTCAAGATATAAAAACATTTTGAACTCATTGAACAGTGCTTCCTCTACCATCCTGGAGTATGTTGAATATGGTAATGCCGTATTGTTAACCAGAACTGCAGCAGGTCGTCCGGTTGGTGGCTTCTATGGTTTCAAAACAGATGGCTTATTCAGAACAATGGAAGAGTTGAACAGTGCGCCGGATCAAGGATTGCCAATCAGTCCGACAGGCACCTGGTTAGGAGACGTAAGGTATCAGGATCTAAATGGTGACGGCAAAATTGATGATCAGGACCTAACTTACATTGGAGATCCAAATCCATCATTTACTTTTGGTTTGACCAACACTTTCAGATATAAGAACTTTGATCTTTCTGTGTTCCTTCAAGGTACCTATGGCAATGATGTTTTAAATTATACCAAAAGAACTACGGAGCAACTAAACAACGTATATAGCAACCAGCTGAGTACAGTTACCAACAGGTTTACGGAAAACAACCCTGGAGGATCTCTGCCAAGATACAATCAATGGCATAACAACAACTTCAGGGTATCTGACCGTTTTGTAGAGGATGGTTCTTACCTGCGTATTCAGAATGTAACTTTAGGATACAATCTGCCTTCAAGCCTGATCAGCAAAGCGAAGATTGCAAATGCAAGGATATTCGTGACTGGCCAGAACTTGTATACTTTTACAAAATACACAGGATATGATCCGGAACTAGGTGCATTTAACAGCAGTGCGACCTTCTTCAACATTGACAATGGAAACTATCCAAATCCACGCACATTCACCTTTGGTGCAAACATTAGCTTTTAAGAATTAAGAACATGAAAACAAGCGTAATATATACAACTTTATTATTGTCCGTGTTGACAGTAGTTTCCAGTTGTAAGAAGGACTTCCTTGAAAAGCCTTCCCGAAATGAACCTACACTGGAGACCTATTATGAAAATGCAGAACAAGTAAGAGGCGCGACGGGCCTTTTATACAACAGCATCTGGTATGAATATCAGGATAAGGCTTTCCACGCCATTGGTGAAGTACTGAGTGGCAACATGTATACCGCCGACCCGAAGTATAACACTTATTTAAACTTCTCTATCTCAGGTACTGATGAGCAGGTAACCAGATCATGGTATGCTTTTTACAAAATTGCAGGTAACGCTACCGTGCTGATCAACACATTTGAACAGAAGAAAGCGCAGGTTTCCGATCCATCTTACCTGAATCAAGGTATTGCTGAAGCAAGGTTTATGAGAGGTGTAGCCTATTTCTACCTTGCCAGAGTTTTTGGTGACGTACCAATCATTACAGATCCGGTAGATCTTGCACAAAGCGGACAATTCAATGTACCACGCTATATTCAGTCGGACGTAATCAAGTTTGCAATTGAAGATTTAAAATTCGCTGAAGCAAATCTTAAGGCAACTGATGACCCAGGACGGGTGACCCAGTTTTCCGCTAAAGGTATGATGGCAAAAGCCTACCTATACCTTAAGGATTATGCAAACGCAAAAGAGAAAGCGAATGAAGTAATCAGTTCTGGAAGGTTCTCCCTATACCCGGACTATCAGAAAATGTTCACCGATCCAGCTGCTAATAACAACCCGGAAGTGCTGTTTGCATTACAATGGCTTGCATCAGGCGGTTACTCTATCGGAAATCCAATTCAGGCTTATGTAGCACCTTCAACACTGTTGTTACCGACTACAGGTGCCGGTTGGTCTGCGATCATTCCTTCTATCGACCTGTTGAACAGCTATGAGTTTAATGATAAAAGAAGACAATGGTCTATCATGGAGCATGGCTTTAAGAAAGAAAATTGGGTGAATGTTAACTTCCCTAATGGCTTTACCTACGATACAACTTATGTAACGAACGTGGATGAGAAAATTAAAATTAAAACTGGAACACGTTCAAATGCATTGAAGTATGTTGTTGGTCCGGGTGGCAATGGTGTTAACGTTAACGGTACTTCAACGGATATGAACACCTATATCTTGAGATATGCTGATATATTGTTAATCTATGCTGAGGCAACTTTAGGAGGTACTGCATCAACCAGTGATGCATCAGCACTTGCTGCCTTCAATCAGGTAAGACACCGTGCTGGCTTCGGCGCTTCAGCTGACAAAACAGTGCTTACTCCTGATCTTATTCTTCATGAAAGAAGGGTAGAGTTTGCTTTTGAAGGTGATTATTGGTTTGATATTCAAAGACAAGGCTTTACAAAGGCAAAGCAGATCGTAGACAATCAGGAACGTGGCATATACAGCTCCGCTGGTAAACACCGGATTGAGAGCGTGAAAGCAACATTAACATCAGAAGCCAACTTGTTTATCCCGCTTCCAACGACAGAGATCTTGACAAACCCGGAACTGGGTAAACCAGCAATTCCTTATTACTAGTTATTATTAAAAATATTAGATATGAAACTATTTAAATTTAAACGCTTTGCGCTAATGCTTCTGCTGGCATCGTCCGTATTGGGCGCATGTACAAAGGAGGAAGACAAGCCTGAAGCCTCTGAAAATCCAAGAGCTAATGCACTGGAGAAAGCAGAAGGTTCTGCTGGTGATGTGATAACCGTAACCGGCGACAATCTGGCTGGCATCAGAACCATCCTTTTTGAAAAGGACAGTGTATCTGCACCTTTTAATCCGGTATTGAATAATGACCGCGCAGTTGTTTTCCGTGTACCTGATAATGCTGTTGGTGGCGAACAAAATGTCATCCTGACCAACTCGCTGAACAAGCAGATTACCGTTACTTACCGGGTAATTGCTTTGCCTACTGTGACTGAAGTTTCAAATTACAACTTTGTACCGAATGGCCCTGCGCTTACTCTAAAGGGTAATAACCTGGGTGATGTTACTTCAGTAACGCTGGAAGGTACATCTGCAGCTGCCGTAATCGTATCGCAGAGTAAGTCTGAGTTGGTGATCACCATGCCAGAAACTACCGTTAACAGTGCGAAGCTGGTTATCACAAACTCTACCGGGCCAATTACGACCAATCAGGTGTTTGTGAATATGAACAATGCTTTTAAAATCTTTACAGATGATTATGAGAATGGCTTTGTAAACGGATCATGGGGTCCTGCGGATATTTCCGGCGACTTCTTCAAATCTGGCTCGAAATCATTCAAAGCTGGTTACAACAAAGGTAACTGGAGTGCAGATGGATTCGCTTATTGGGATGGTCTGGCTAACATGCCGGAATATACACACTTGTCGTTCTGGGTTAAAGGTGCTTCGGCAAACTATACTTTATACCTGACTGGTGATCAGCGTGCTGGTGGTTATGGAAATTCCGATAAAACCATTCCACTGAATATTCCAGCAAATGTTTGGACATACTTCAAAATCCCGATGTCTACCATTAAGTTCTGGGAAAAAGGCGCAGCAATGAAGCAGTTTGGTTTCTGGATCGAAGGTCCGGATGCGCAGGATGAAGTCTTCTATTTTGATGATGTGATCTTTACCAAATAACGCATATCCACAATCTAATGTATAAAGCTGGCCTGTAATGTGATTACGGGCCAGCTTTTTTTGTTTACCAGAAAATTGCGATGAGGAGATTAACAAGAGAGGCGAACACAGTAACAACTATCAGACATATTTTGCCACCTGATTTTAACTTCTTACTTTCAGCCTTTAAACTGTTTAATAATGAATAAAACGATACTGTTTACCTTAACTGCCGGCATTTTCTGTATGTCAACCGCACAGGCGCAGCTTAAGCGATTAAGTCAGCAGCAAACACTGGGTAATCAACCCTCCCTTACAACGCCCTTAAATCCAGTTACAGGATGGGCCGATGCACAGCATTACATTGAAATGGATGTAAAGGACAGGAGTCTGAAGTCGGTAGACATCAGAACTGGCAGTAAGGAAAGCTATACCCCACCACCAAAAAGTAACGTCAATGTGATGGTGAAGGACGCTGACGTGTTCATCCAATATGGAAAAGATGAAGCAAAGCGCTTAACGAATGACAAAGAGGAGGAGAAGAACCCTACCCTTTCTCCTGATGGGAAATATGTCGCTTTTACCCGTAACAACGATCTTTATGCTGTTGATGTTACAACCGGCAAAGAGATCCGCTATACGAATGATGGTACCGATGTTATCTATAACGGTTATTCATCATGGGTATATTTTGAAGAAATTTTGGGTCGTGCAACAAAGTACAAAGCTTTCTGGTGGTCACCGGACAGCAAGCGCATATCATTCATGCGCTTTGATGACACCAATGTTCCAATGTTCCCGATCTATGGATCTACTGGTCAGCATGGCTACACCGAAAAAACCCGTTACCCTAAAGCAGGTGATGCAAACCCTGAAGTGAAGATCGGTTTTGTACCTGCAGTTGGTGGCGCTGTGGTATGGGCAGATTTCAATCCGAAAGATGATCAGTACTTCGGTACGCCTTACTGGAGCTATGATGGCAGCAGCATGATGGTGCAATGGCTCAACAGGGGTCAGGACAATCTGAAGTTCTACTCCGTTAATCCACTTACCGGTGCTAAAAAAGAGATTTATGATGAGCAACAGAAGTCGTGGGTAGACCTTGACTTTGATGAGCGTATCACGTACCTGGAAGACAAAAAACACTACATCCTGAGAAGTGATAAAACTGGCTGGTCCCATTACTACCTGTATACCTTAGCTGGCAAACTGGTAAATCCCATCACAAACGGCAAATGGCAGGTAACCAAGCTGGTTCATGTAGACGAGAAAAGCAAAGTGATTTACTTCACGGCACGTAAAGAAGCTTCTACACGTACAGACTTCTACCGTGTAAACTATAACGGAAAAAACCTGAAGCGTTTAACTTTCGGGGCATTCAGCAACCAGGTGGAGATGGCACCAGATGGCAGCAAGTTCATTACCACCTACTCAAACGTAACGACGCCACAGAAGAGAACTTTGGTAGACAATAACGGTAAAATTTTGAAGGAGCTTGGCGACAGTAAATCTGCAGATTTCGCTGCTTACGAATTTGGTAAGACTGAAATGATCACCATCCCAACGGACGATGGCTATAACCTTCCAGCGGTGATCACCTACCCCACCGCCTTTGACAAGAGCAAGAAATACCCTGTCGTGTTCAGCATGTATGGCGGACCAAATGCAGGCACGGTAACTGATACCTGGAAAGGAACGGCGCCACAGCACTGGGCAAATGAAGGCGTAATCCAGATCTCAGTTGATCACCGAGCATCGGGCCATTTCGGCAAGGAAGGTGTTGCTTTGATGCACCGTAACCTGGGCAAATGGGAAATGAAAGATTACATGACTGCAGGACGCTGGTTGAAATCACAACCTTGGGTTGACGGCAAAAAACTACTGATTACAGGTCATAGCTACGGCGGTTACATGACCTGCCTGGCGCTAACTTATGGTTCAGATGTTTTTGATTTTGGTTNNGCAGGCGCACCGGTTACCAGCTGGGAATTGTATGACAGTCACTATACAGAGCGCTTTATGGACACGCCCAAGGAAAACCCTGAAGGTTACAAAAACGCTTCGGTTTTAACTTATGTGGATCAGTACAAAGGACTACTACGCGTAATGCATGGCGACATGGACGACAATGTACATATGCAGAACACCATTCAGCTTATTGATAAGCTACAGAATGCCAACAAACATTTTGAGTTGATGATCTATCCTGGCGGCCGCCATGGATGGGGTGGGGTAAAAACACCTCATGACAGAGCAGAGCGTTTCCGCTTCTACTATGAAAATCTGTTGAACAAGCCAATGCCTGCCTCACTGGCAAATTAGAGCAATTAACATTCGCTTAGTACAATATGAAAGCCCCTGATTGAATGAATCAGGGGCTTTTTGATGCTTGTTATCTCCGCAGACGGCGATGCTCTCTTCGTTCTTCCCGATCCGATTTCATCTTTTCAAACCTTTCGATCTGGCTTTTGATTTCCTGCTCCTTCTCCTTGGTAAAGCCAATACTATGTCTGATGCCCTGTGACAAGCTTTTATGCAGAAAACCGAAAAAAGATGCCCTTGGCTGTCGTTTGTAATTGATTGTTGCGGACACATATTTTCCCTGACGGTCAGGGTTACTGGAGTTGATGACGAGGTTATTGGCCAGGAAAGATATCAAACCTTTTTTAACTAATCTGTCAGACTCGTCGGAGGGTTCCAATAAACGGACACCCAGGTCATGGTACCTAAAATCCAACTTGCCGATGGCTAGATGTTCATTGGCACGGATGTCAAAACTCAGGTCGTCAATGTGCCCGCTCTTGATCTGCAGCATGGCTAGAGGACGGGTGATCTTATTGAGCAAGCGGCCATCCATGTTTCTCAGGTTCCCTTTATAATTGAAAAAGCCATTTTTGGCACTGAGATGGAATTTGAATGCTACATTGAGCTGGCCTTTATTCATGAACTTGCTTTGAAGGTTTGCAGACATCACTGGATTAAGGGCCTTATATTTAGGGGAATTGGTAAGGTTTGTGATTGTTCCGGTGGTATTATTGAAAGTCAGGCTTCCCTTCTGCTTACTGCTCTTATTGTATGCGGAATAGCTGAAATCAAGATTGTTCAGCTTTAACTTCTGAACTGTTACAACACTCTGGAGTGTTTGAAGCAGCTGGTGTGGGAAGTGTCCGCTTTTTGCCTCGCCCCGGCCTGGCAATTCATTGGTATTGAACACGGATACAAATCCATTGTTCACCTGCATTTCTTTTGCGAAAAGTTCCTGCTTCGAAATATACAGGGGGAAGTCGATCCCACTTAAATTTACCTCATTGAAAGATATGTTAAAGCGATCTTTTGCATATCCGGCTACTTTAGCGAATTCCATTTCAGGATGCTTAGGTACCATGCTAAAATGTTGAATTTTCAATCGCCCGGTGGAAGCGCGGAAATCCAGTTTATTCATTTTAATGTGATACAAGCTATCGGGGCTTCGATACAGATAATCGTCCATACTAAGTACAACATCCTTTAGCAGGTACAGCCTTTCTGGGTCTGCTCCTGAACTGGGATCAATCAGCCAGTCTTTAAGTGTAATGTTCAGGTTGGAAAGCGAATCTGCAATTGGAGCCTGTCCATTGTTGTTGATGTATTTAAATTTAATATCCCGAAAATTGATATTGGAGACCTGTAATTCTGCCAGGTAACGGGAGATGTAATCATAAGGATTGTCCCTCGGCCTTGGAGGTTTGTCCTCATTGTATCCCTGCTGTTTATTGGTCATGGTAATATCGGGCCGGATGAACAGGAGCTGGTCGATATGCAATTTGTTTTTGCGATATAAGGTAATTGGATGAAAGCCGTGGATCATTAAACGTTTAACCCTGATGGTATACACGTTATTGGGGCTCCTTTGTTTTATATGAAGGCGCCGTAATGCCATGGTATCGGGTATGATATTCACATCGTAAAGAGAAGCATTGCCAGTGATCCAATTGGTACGGATGGTGGAAAATTCAATGCGATAAAGGCTATCCGTGGCGGTATACACCAGATCTTTCAACTCTCTGGTTATGGTGGGTCTTAACTTTTCGGAATAGTACCAGGATAATGCGGTGGAGATGATGGATACAGGCAGCAGCACGGCGGCGATGTATTTAACAATCCGGAAGTTTTTATGCGCGTTATCTGACATAGGCGGTTAAAAGTTACTACTTTTTTTCCGCTCGTGCCTTCTTTCTTTCTTCCCGCTTCTTTTCCCTGTTCTCTTTACGTTCTTCCTTGCGCTCTTCGAGCTTCTCTTCTATTTTTTCGTGTGATTTAGCTGCACTCTTTGGCTTTATGAAACCAATACCTACGGTTTCGCGGATTCCGGTAAATACACTTTTCCATAGTAAGCTAAAGAAAGATTGGGAAGGAGAACGCGTAAATTGTATCGGTGCAGTTCGTAATGGCTCCCCTTTTTCAGGGTTGGCATCCTTAATGACCAGGTTATTCGCCAGGAAGGAAAGCAGGCCTTTTTTCTTAGGCGCTTCACCATCTTCACCTTCTTTAAGTAATTGCACTTTGAGGTTGTTATAATACATTTTCAGGGTACCCGTAGAGCCCACAGCATTCCCCTTAACATCGAATTCTACTTTCTGAATATTACCGGTTTCAATTTTCACCAATCCGAGTGCAGAAGCCAGGGGGTTTAATGCTGGCATACTCATGGAACCAATATTTCCCCGAAAGGTAAAAGCACCATCTTTGGCATTTAAATTAAACCGAAGATGTGCATCAAGGTCGGCAGCCTTGATTATTTTCGCTTTTAAATCTGCCGCCATGAATGCGTTCCTGCTTTTCTGGAGGGAGTCATTCGTTACATTCTTTATTGTACCGGTAAGGTTATCGATATGGACTGTGCCCCGCTCCTGTGCAATGGGATTATATTCGGTATAAGCGACATCTACGTTTTTCAGGTTTACCGTGTCTATCATCAATGGCAGTTCTACCCGCTGCAGGGCAATGTGCGGAAAGTTGCGGCTTTTATTTTGGCTTGAAGGAGGAAGCTCGCGGTTCATAAAGATCTTCACTTTTGCGGAAGCAATGGTTAGCGCCTCTGCGTACAAGCGTCCTTCAACATTGAAGCGCTCCAGGTCCAATCCGCGGAAATTAATGGTGGGGAACTTCAGATCGTATCGGTCACGCTGGGTTTTATACTTCCGGCTAAACTGCAGGTCCGGGTACATTGGGATCATCTGAAAACCCTTCATCCGGATATCCCCTTTATTGGCAAAACCGGAAAGGGTATCCACCTTGATCGTGTACATCTTGTCTTTACTTACTGACTTATAATCGATGAGCTCGAAAGCAACGTCTTTGCTGTAATAGAACCGTTCCTTATCATGCTGAGATACGCTGTCGATTAAAACATCAGTGATGCTGACATTAAGCTTTTTCACAGCGTTCAATACGGTTCCGGTTTCGCCGCGTATGTAATCAAAATTAGCGTTGAGCACCTTGATACTTCGGATATGTACGGATTCCAGGGATTTGGATATCTGCTGATAGAGGTTCGTGGCGGTTTTTACGGTATCAGGCTGCGCTTTAACATTGAAGCGTAACATATTAATGGAAGGCCGGTCAAGGATAATCGCATTCATATTAATCCTTTTTTTGAAATAAGCTTCAAGGATGCTGATGCGGGTAAGCTTAAGTTCATCCAGCCTGATCTCAAAGAGGTGTACCGGGGCAAGGTCTTTTTTTCTGAGCGCATGAAAAACCGAGGTATCCGGGTAAAGTTTTACGCTGTCCATGCTTATGGTACCGCTGAGCACATTCAGATTCAGATCTGTAAAATCTATGTTGTAAAGGTGATCAGAAGCTTCATAAACGCCTGTTTTTATTTTCTCCGTAAGGAAAGGCTTCCACTTCGCTGAGATGTATATGGCGGAGGTAATGACAATTACAAGTAGCGCAATTAAGCTGCCTGCAATCCATTTCAGGAGCTTTTTTCTCTTCGGGGTCAGGTTAGTCATGTAGCAGCTTTCATTGGTTTTACAGTATAATAAGGAAAATTAAAAGCAAAATGTTTGGTAGGCCATTTAAATCTGACACTTTGTCATTTTAAAAATTAATTGCTTAATTTTGTATTTCAGTAATAAAGCATACAGCAATGATTGAATTAGAGCTAGCAGATAAGACACACGATGAAGCGCGCCAGGGAGAGGCTTTAATAATTGAAACGCCAAAGCTCCAGAATGCACGTAAACTGTACATTGAAAGCTATGGCTGCCAGATGAATTTCGCAGACAGCGAGATTGTGGCTTCGATTTTAGGTGATAACGGTTTTGAAACAACCGGCGATTATAAAGAAGCGGATTTAATATTCATCAACACCTGCTCCATTAGAGAAAATGCAGAACAAAGGGTGCGTAACCGTTTGTCGCAATTTGGTGTGGAGAAGCGCCGTAATCCGAAGCTTATTGTGGGTGTACTGGGCTGTATGGCAGAAAGATTGAAGTCCAAATTCCTAGACGAAGAGAAGCTGGTGGATATGGTTGTTGGTCCGGA
>DCLG01000077.1:16285-28616 GCA_002320935.1 Pedobacter sp. UBA1654
TGCCTACCGCGACCTGCCGCAACTAATCAGTCAGGTGGAAGACGGACAAAAAGCAATTAACGTATTGCTGTCCCGCGAGGAGACTTATGCAGATATCAGTCCGGTGCGTTTAAATGGAAATGGCATAACGGCATTTATTTCCATTATGCGTGGTTGCGATAATATGTGTTCCTTCTGTGTGGTCCCATTTACCCGTGGCCGTGAGCGCAGCAGGGATCCTTATTCCATTGTTGCCGAAGCGCAGGATTTATTTGACAGAGGCTATAAAGAAGTTACTTTGCTTGGTCAGAACGTGGATTCTTACAAGTGGAAAGGTGCCGAAGGTACGGAATCTGCTGAGGTACAGG
The DNA here is from genome assembly GCA_002320935.1 of Pedobacter sp. UBA1654. GTDB lineage: Bacteria > Bacteroidota > Bacteroidia > Sphingobacteriales > Sphingobacteriaceae > Pedobacter. Next base: position 16,633 of record DCLG01000077.1, read on the forward strand.
TGAACTTTGCGCAATTGCTGGAGAAGGTTGCATTGATCAGTCCGGATTTAAGGATTCGTTTCTCGACTTCCCACCCTAAAGACATCACCGACGAGGTACTTTATACCATTGCTAAATACGATAACATTTGCAACTATATACACCTGCCGGTACAATCGGGCAGCAGCCGTGTGCTGGAGTTGATGAACCGGACCTATACCAGGGAGTGGTACATGAACCGTGTGGATGCGATCAGAAGGATCATCCCTGATTGCGCGATTTCTTCAGATATCATTGCAGGCTTCTGTACCGAAACGGAGGAAGAACACCAGGAAACATTGAGCATGATGGATTATGTAGGTTATGATTTCGCCTTTACCTTCAGCTATTCGGAACGTCCGGGAACATTGGCTGCAAGGAAATTGGCAGATGACATACCTGAGGAAGTAAAAAAACGCCGTTTGGCAGAAATTCTGAAGAAAGCGCAGGAAACATCATTGTACCGCCTGCAGCAGAATGTGGGTAAAACCCTGCGTATTTTGGTAGAAGGTACTTCTAAGAAATCGAAAACAGATTATTGCGGTCGTAATGACCAGAATGCTATGGTGGTTTTCCCGGCGACGGAAGAAATTAAACCAGGGCAATATGTGAATGTAATTATTGAACGTTGTACATCAGCGACCTTATTGGGTAGAATTGCGAAGTAATTATGGACGTACAGGATATTAAGAACAGGTTCGGGATTATTGGTGGTTCGCCACTGCTGAACCGGGCAATAGATATAGCAAGACAGGTTGCACCTACAGATATGTCGGTTTTAATTACCGGCGAAAGTGGTAGTGGTAAGGAGGTGTTTTCGCACATCATCCACCAGATGAGCGCACGTAAACATGGTACTTTCATTGCTGTAAACTGCGGTGCAATACCGGAAGGCACAATTGATTCGGAGTTGTTCGGGCATGAGAAAGGTTCCTTTACGGGTGCGCATGAAGCACGTAAGGGGTACTTTGAGGTTGCGAATGGCGGAACGATCTTTCTGGATGAGGTGGCAGAATTACCGTTGGGTACGCAGGCGCGTTTGCTGAGGATCCTGGAGAGTGGGGAATACCTGCGCGTAGGTTCTTCCAAGGTGCAGAAAACAGATGTCCNNAACCGGGTAAAAAATGGTAAGTTCCGTGAAGATCTTTATTACAGGCTAAACACCGTGCCTTTACGTATTCCCGCACTGCATGAGCGAAAAGAGGACATTTACCTATTGTTTCGTAAGTTTTCAGCAGATTTTAGTGATAAGTACCGCAGTCCGGGCATACAGCTGGAACCTGATGCCATTCAGGTGCTGAGCAATTACAGCTGGCCGGGTAACGTACGCCAGTTGAAGAACATCGCTGAGCAGATCTGTGTGTTGGAAAAGGACCGCAACGTTACGGCAGCAGCATTGCTGAACTACATTCCGAATGAAAGCGGTGCTAACCTGCCCATGGCGATCAATGGGAATAACAACAAAGAAGATTTTACCGAAAGGGATATTTTATATAAGGTTCTTTTTGACATGAAAAAGGACATGGTTGATTTGAAGAAGCTTGTTGCGGAGATTATTCAGAGTGGTGGCAATACGGCGCACATCATGGAGGATAATCCACATTATATCAACCAGCTTTATCAGGAGATTGACCGGCCGAAATTTGAGCCTCAGGCACTGACCATTAATAAGCCAGCGCCAAATACACCGATGGATTACAACTACGCACATGAGGCGGAAGAGGTGGAAGAGTCATTGTCGCTTGTAGATAAAGAATCTGACCTGATCAAGAAAGCATTAAAAAAGCATAAAGGCAAACGCAAGTTTGCGGCGCAGGAGCTTGGTATTTCCGAGCGCACCTTGTATCGCAAGATTAAAGAACTGAACTTAAGTTAAGATGAAGAAAATATATTTCCTGCTGTTTGCAGTTGTTGCCTTATTTAATTCCTGCTCGATAAAGTTCAATGGCGCATCCATTCCTCCCGAGATGAAAACGGTAACGGTGAACTTCTTCGAGAACAATGCACCTTTGGTTGTTCCTTATCTTAGTCAGCAATTTACGGAAGATTTGCGTACCAGAATCCGGAACCAGTCGAGGTTGAGCATCGTACAAACCGACGGGAATGGAATCTTCGAGGGCCGGATAACAAACTATGAGATCCGTCCGGTGACGTTAACCGACAACACCCAGACGAACTCCAATACGCAGGGATCAAACCGTTTGTCTGTGACGGTAAGCGTAAAATACACGAATAATATTAACCCTAAACAGAGCTTTGAAGAATCATTTACCCGCTTCAAAGATTTCGTGCTTTCAGGTTCTAGTTTGCAGGCGCTTGAGCCACAATTGATCAAAGACATCAATACACAGCTGACCGAAGATATTTTTAACAGGGCTTTTGCTCAATGGTAATAATTGTATCTTAGCAACGTGGAGCAGGAAAAAGCGCATACAAAACAGCTCAGTTCTATCATTAATGACCCGGATAGCCTGAGCAATTCGGACATTCCTTTATTGAAGGAACTGGTTGCGCGGTACCCATATTTTCAGCCTTTGCGATTGATTCTTGCGAAGCTTTCTATGGAAACTGAAGAGGCCGAGCATACACTTACCACGACAGCGCTGTATACAAACGGATCGATGCTGCACCAGTTTCTGCATCGGAAAGCAGTACTGCGGCCTGAAGAGCAGCAGCAAGGGATTGTTACCGAATTGCCGGCGTTTGAAGATAAATCTATGTTTGAGGAAGCAGCAGATCTGGAAGCAGCAAGCATATTAGAGGAAATCTATGAAGTTGGCGAATCAGATCCGGAACAACCTGAGGAAATCAACAGTGTTGAAGAGGTAGATGAATTTTCTACTTACGATGAGATTTCTGAAATAGACATTCATGATTACGACCAGGAGGTTGCTCAAGCAGTTGCAGAAGATAACCAGGCTTCGGAAATTTACGAAGAGATCTCGGAAGTAGATAATCAGGATGAAGCATCTGAGATTTATGAGGAGATATCAGAAATAAACAGTCATGATTACGAGGCAGCACCTGTTGAGAAGGCTGTAGTTAGTAGTGCTCCGGTTATCGAGACTTTAGAAGATAATTTTGTAGAGCACATTGCTGCTNNAACGGATTTCTTTACGTTTCAAGAAAAATTCATTGCTGAAGACAGTTCAGTACAGCCGGAGCAATCGCTGGCGGCACCATCAAAGCCCGAACCAGCAGAACAGCAGCGGGGAAATATGACTGAAAAGGACACGAGTGAAATCACCAATTATGATGATGACACGTTGCCTTATACCTTCTTGTGGTGGCTGGCAAAAACGCGGAAAGCACATTCTACGATCTTTCAGCCTTATGCGACACCAAAAAAGCAGAACCAGAGTGAACTGCATCAGCAATATGTAGAACACATTTTCCATATTCAGAGTCCTTTCAATGCAGAGGAGATCCTTAATAATGTACCGGCACCACAGGCCGATCCGAAGGATGCGAAGATCATTGATGAATTTATTAAAAAGGACCCGCAGATCACGCCGCCGAGGCCGGAGCAGATCGACAATGAGAATAAAGCAAAGCGCAGTGCCGAGGATCACAATGATCTGGTTTCAGAAACCCTTGCGAAGATCTATATTGAGCAAATGCTTTATCACAAGGCCATAGATACTTATGAAAAATTAAGTTTGAAGTTTCCGGAAAAAAGCCGTTACTTTGCCGACCTTATCCAATCTATAAAAAAGAAAATTTAACCATATAACAGACTATGCTTTTTTTAATTATTCTATTGATCATTATTTGTGTCGCGTTAGCAATCTTTGTGTTGATCCAGAACCCTAAAGGTGGTGGATTAGCTGCAGGATCGTCAGCCAGTAACATGTTCGGCGTACAGCGCACAGGAGATGTTTTAGAAAAAGGCACCTGGATCTTGTTGGCAGTAGTTGTTGTAATTACATTATCAATTACAACCATTGCAAAAACCGGAAATGGCGGTTCAACCGGAGCGTCAAAAATTCAGGAACAACTGGATAGAACACCTGCACCATCTCCAATTGGAAATGCACCAGGAACAACTACTCCTCCACCTGCAAACAACAACACTACACCTGCAGAAACACCAGCGCAGCCAGCACCGTAGTCGTACATAAAAGATTTAAGCCCGTTAAGACCAGCTCTTAACGGGCTTTTTTGTTTCTGACAGTCTGACACAAGTCATGCAGGATTTTTACGGCTTGCTGACAGCAAATGCTAATTTGTCAAGCAAAAACCCCTTGGCATAGAAACTGTGTATAGGCTGGTATAACATTTAAATTTTTACACTAAAAAATAATTAATATTAAGTTATGGCATTAAACCTTAAACCCATTTCAGGCACAGCGAACAGAGTTATCGTTGAACCTGCAGCGGCTGAAGAAAAAACTGCATCGGGTATCTACATTCCTGATACTGCAAAAGAAAAACCATCTAAAGGAACTGTAGTATCTGTTTCAGACGAAGATTCAGAAGGCAAAAAACCTACTGTAAAAGTTGGTGATGTTGTTCTTTACGGAAAATATGGTGGCACTGAGCTTCCAATTGATGGTAAAGACTACCTAATTATGCGTGAAAACGATATATACGCTATAGTTCAATAATAATATTTTTTAAAATATATAAAGATGTCAAAACAAGTAAAATATAACGTTGAAGCCCGTGACGCCCTGAAAAGAGGTGTTGATATTCTAGCTAATGCTGTAAAAGTAACCTTAGGACCAAAAGGTCGTAACGTTATTATTGATAAGAAATTTGGTTCACCAGCAATCACTAAAGATGGTGTAACTGTTGCAAAAGAGATCGAATTAAAAGATCCGATTGAAAACATGGGTGCTCAAATGGTGAAAGAAGTTGCTTCTAAAACTGCAGATATTGCAGGTGACGGAACAACTACTGCAACCGTTTTAGCCCAGGCAATTGTTACTGCAGGTATTAAGAACGTAGCTGCTGGTGCAAACCCTATGGACTTAAAACGTGGTATTGATAAAGCAGTTACTGCGATCGTTGAAAACCTTAAACAACAATCTCAAACTGTTGGTGAAGACAACAACAAAATTAAACAAGTTGCTTCTATCTCGGCTAACAACGACGAAGTTATCGGTGCGTTGATCGCAGAAGCAATGGGTAAAGTTGGTAAAGATGGTGTAATCACTGTTGAAGAAGCAAAAGGTACTGAAACTGAAGTAAAAACAGTTGAAGGTATGCAATTTGACCGTGGATACTTATCTCCATACTTTGTTACCAACGCTGATAAAATGGAAGCGGAATTAGAAAACCCGTACATTTTAATCTACGACAAGAAAATCAGCAACATGAAAGAACTGTTGCCGGTACTTGAAAAACAAGTTCAAACTGGTAAACCACTTGTAATTATTGCAGAAGACCTTGATGGTGAAGCATTGGCTACTTTGGTTGTAAACAAGATCCGTGGTTCTCTGAAAGTTGCTGCTGTTAAAGCGCCAGGTTTCGGTGACCGTAGAAAAGCGATGTTAGAAGATATCGCAATCTTAACTGGTGGTACTGTGATCTCTGAAGAAAGAGGTTATAAATTGGAGAATGCTGACTTATCTTACTTAGGTACTGCTGAGAAAGTAGTTATCGACAAAGACAATACAACNNTATCAATGGTGCTGGTTCTACTGAAGATATCAAATCACGCGTTTCTCAAATCAAAGCACAAATCGAGACTACGACCTCTGATTACGATAAAGAAAAACTACAAGAGCGTTTGGCTAAATTAGCTGGCGGTGTTGCAGTCCTTTACGTAGGTGCAGCTTCTGAAGTTGAAATGAAAGAGANNAAAAGACCGTGTAGATGATGCTTTACATGCAACCCGTGCGGCTGTTGAAGAAGGTATCGTTGCAGGTGGTGGTGTTGCTTTCATCCGCGCTATCGAAGCTTTAGAAGGTATGAAAGGCATCAATGATGACGAAACTACTGGTATTGCTATCGTTAAACGTGCTGTTGAAGAGCCACTTCGTCAAATCTGTCAGAATGCTGGTATCGAAGGTTCAATCGTTGTACAAAAAGTTAAAGAAGGTACTGCTGACTTCGGTTACAATGCCCGCACTGATGTATACGAGAACTTAATCGCAGCTGGTGTGATTGACCCTACTAAAGTAGGTCGTGTAGCATTGGAAAATGCAGCTTCAATTGCAGCGATGTTATTAACTACTGAATGTGTATTGGCTGATGATCCTGAAGACAACGCCGGTGGCGCTGCTATGCCTCCAATGGGCGGTGGCGGTATGGGTGGTATGATGTAATCATCTTCCAAAACAACCATATTGAAAAGCCCCGCAACCAGCGGGGCTTTTTTTGCGTTATTAGAATATAAACTGATTAGCTTTATAAGCTTATGCTACGAGAAGAAATCTCTGTTTTCGATATATTTAAGATTGGTGTTGGCCCATCGAGCTCCCATACACTGGGACCATGGCGTGCTGCGCAGCAGTTTACCAGGGCATTGGAGGTGCACGATCACCTTACCCATGTGGTACAAGTTAAGATTCTGCTGTACGGCTCACTTGCCAAAACGGGTAAAGGGCACGGTACGGATGTAGCCATCTTACTGGGCTTAACCGGTGCAGACCCTGTGACTTTCGACGTAAATGCGATAGATAGTACCATTGCGAATATCAAAGAACAGCAGATCTTACATCTTGCAGGCATCAATCACCTGGGTTTCGACTACAATGAAGACCTGATTTTTCTGTATAATGAAAGTTTACCTTACCACCCAAATGCGGTAACCTTCCAGGCATTTCTTGAAAATGGAAAAGCATTTTCCGAGACGTACTATTCTATTGGAGGCGGATTTGTAGTTAAGGAAGGAGAAGCCGGTCGTGAGAAGACACTCGTGGAACTCCCTTTCCCTGTAGAGAAAGCTGCTGACCTGCTGCACTGGTGTTTGACCACCGGATTGAAAGTATCAGGTGTAGTGATGGAAAATGAGCTATCCTGGAGGCCGGAGGAAGAAACCCGTAAGGGTATCCTGCAGCATTTTCATGTGATGAAGGATTGTACTTATCGGGGATGCCATACTTCAGGCAAACTCCCCGGAGGTCTAAATGTGGGCCGCAGAGCCGCAGCGCTTAATAGCAGACTTTTAAAAGATCAGACTTACCATGACTATGCGAGCTGGCTTGAGGCCATCCGTAAAGGCGGTAATGGCTTCAATTACATCCTTGACTGGGTGAGCTGCTTTGCACTTGCTGTAAACGAGGAAAATGCGTCATTTGGACGTGTTGTAACTGCACCGACCAATGGTGCTGCAGGTGTAATACCCGCTGTACTTCAATATTACATGGTTTTCTGCGACGGCTATAAAGAAGACAGGATCATTCAATTTATTGCCTGCGCATCGGAGATTGGCAGTATTTTCAAGAAAGGCGCTACAATATCGGCAGCAATGGGCGGTTGTCAGGCGGAAATTGGTGTTTCTTCAGCTATGGCAGCGGCAGCACTAACGGAAGTTATGGGCGGCTCACAGCGGCAGGTCTTAATGGCAGCCGAAATCGCGATGGAGCATCACCTGGGCATGACATGCGATCCTATCGGTGGTCTGGTACAAATACCATGCATTGAAAGAAATACTATGGGCGCTATAAAAGCGATTACTGCCAGTCAGCTGGCACTGCAAAGCAATCCTGATCAGGCGAAAGTTAGTCTGGATGCCGTGGTAAGCACCATGTGGGAAACTGCACAGGACATGAATTCCAAGTATAAAGAGACTTCAGACGGCGGATTGGCGACTAAGAACATCCCGATTAGTTTGCCGGAGTGCTAAGTGTAAGAAAAATGAACATTACGCTAAAGAAGCCTTTCATTAACCTTGTAGCTGCATCTTAAACAAGGCCGCAATGTGCATCTTTAACTGCTCTTTTACGACATTGATGTCCAGGGCTTGTCCAAGCTCACGCTCCATGGAGGTCACATCCTTATCATCAATACCGCATGGCACAATGTTCTTGAAGTAATCCAGGTTCGCATTTACATTGAACGCAAAGCCGTGCATGGTTACCCAGCGACTGCAGCGCACACCCATGGCGCAGATTTTACGTGCGTTTTCATTATCTGCATCCAACCACACACCTGTGTATCCAGGATAGCGTCCAGCGATGATCCCGTAATCTTTAAGCGTGAGAATTACTGCTTCTTCAAGCGTTCTTAGGTACAAATGAATGTCCGTGAAGAAATTATCCAGATCTAAGATGGGATAACCCACGATCTGTCCCGGGCCATGATAAGTGATGTCTCCACCCCTGTTAATTTTATAGTAGGTCGCTTGTTTTTCCTTCAGGCCTGCTTCATCAAGCAGCAAATTATCCGGATGGCCGCTTTTACCAAGCGTATAGACATGTGGATGCTCACAGAAGATCAGGTAATTTGGAGTTTCCAGGTCCGTATTGTCCGTGCGGTTTTTTCCCTTCAACGCTACAATACCGCTGAAAATTTCATCCTGTTTGTCCCAGGCTTCCTGATAATCAATAAGACCCCAATCTATATATTCTACTTTTTTATTCATGCTTTTAAACGCTAGAGGCTCCCGAGCCTGTTCCATTGCCCTTTCAGATGGGCTTTAAAGTTCAGTGTACTACACCAATTTAAAGGCATCATCATAATGCCGCAGCAACATAGCCGAGCATATAGTCTGCTTCAACCTTAAAATAAGCCACATCCAGTATAATCTCGCGTTCTGGTAAAACAGCGCGCGCCTTAACCAAACCAGCATCCTTCGGTTCAAAAGGATAGATATCAATGTGCTTTTTGAATTCGAGACCTTTTTTCCCGTACCACTTGTAAATGGCCTCTTTTGCGCACCAACAAATATACAATGCTAAAGTATTATCCTTATCCGGTAGGCCCGAAAGCTCATCTGGCTTCAGGAACTTGTTTTTAATCTTCTGAATTTTGTCTTTTATCAGCTCGATATCCACGCCAACCATCTTGTTTTTACTGATCATTACTGAAGCATAGTCGAAGGAGTGGCTGAAGGAAATATGGTAGTCGCCGTTTACGAGGTAAGGCTTTCCCTGATCATCCATGCGGCTATCGATATAATCGTTGGTCTGCAGCATGGTTCTCAGGAGCAGCCTGGTACTTAGCCAGTGCAGGAGCCTTTTACCATTGTTCAATGAGGCTATAAATTCAAGTTCATGTGTCTTCAACTGCAGTCCCCGGAGAAGTTCTTCCTCGGTTTCCTCAATCTTCCAAACCGCCAGTTTGGTATGTTCGTCAATGATCTTGTTAAGAATTACGGGCATCTCTATTTTAGAAAATCAATGTAAAAGTATCTAAATTAACCATAATTTAGCGCAAATCTTAATAAATGATACTATCAGACAAGCGCATTCTTGAAGAAATTGAGAAGGGTACAATCATCATTGAACCTTTCAAGCCGGAGTGTTTAGGCACCAATTCTTACGACGTGCATTTAGGTAAATACCTGGCCACTTACAAAGACCGGGTACTTGATGCCAAGGCGCACAATACCGTGGTACACTTCGAGATCCCGAAAGGTGGATTTGTATTGCAGCCGGGTACCCTCTACCTGGGTGTAACGGTAGAATACACTGAAACTCACGCCCATGTACCTTTTTTAGAGGGTAAGTCGAGCACAGGCCGTCTGGGTATAGATATCCATGCTACTGCCGGTAAAGGCGATGTCGGCTTCTGCAACACCTGGACACTTGAAATATCCTGTGCGCAGCCAGTAAGAATTTATGCAGGCATGCCGATAGGCCAGCTGATCTATTTTGCCGTGGAAGGCAATATTGAAACCATGTACAACAGCAAGGAAAATCCTAAGTATAGTAACAAAACCACCAAACCTGTGGAAAGTATGATGTTTAAGAATACCTTTTAATAAGTTCCGCGTCATCTAAGCCCTGTAAACTTCCAGATATGAATATAAAGCCTCAATAATTGTATATTGAGGCTTTCTTATTTAAGCCAAATATCATGAATACCATAAAAGTCACTGTTAAAGACCGCCTGGCTATTATTACGCTGAACCGCGGAAAGTCTAATGCCCTGAACCGGGAGATGATCACCGAGCTTAATGACATGATCCTCAACATAGACAAGGACCCAACCATCGGGGGTGCCATGATCACCGGCACTGGCCACTTCTTCTCGGCTGGCCTTGATTTGATAGAACTTTACAACTACAACGAAGTAGAAACCCGCTCTTTTTGGGAGCTCTTTTTCCAATTTACTGCGAATCTCTGCAAGTTTAAAAAGCCACTTGTTGCTGCCATAAATGGCCATAGCCCTGCGGGCGGTTGTGTAATCGGTATTGCTTGCGATGCTCGGGTGATGGCAGAAGGCAAGTACATCATCGGCTTAAATGAGGTACCTGTTGGCATCATTGTGCCATTCAGCATTTTTAAGCTTTATGAGTTCTGGCTTGGCAAAGCCAATGCTTCCAGAAGTTTACTGGAAGGCAAGCTCTTTAGTCCGGAAGAAGCGCTGAAGATCGGATTGGTTGATGAACTCGTTAATCACGATAGCATCCTTACCGCTGGCGAAAGAAGGGTCCGCAAGTATATGGCATTTGAAGCCAATACCTGGCAGCAAAGCAAGCTCAACATCCGACAGGAAGTGATCGCAACCCTTGAATCCGACCAAACCGAAACGCTGAACAACATGCTTGACCAATGGTGGTCGCCGGCTACAAGGAGCATTCTTAAGACAATTATTGATAACCTTCAAAAGAAATAGCACATGTACAACCAACCAATGCTTAGGGATGATGCCTTAAAAGGAAAAACAATTGTAATCACAGGTGGTGGTACTGGCCTGGGGAAGGCTATGGGCACTTATTTTCTTACGCTCGGTGCCAATCTGGTGATCACGAGCAGAAAGGATGATGTGATCCAGCAGACCGCCCGTGAAATGGAACAAGCCACAGGAGGCAAAGTACTAGCTGTTGCCTGCGACGTAAGAGAATATCCGCAGGTGGAAAACGTTCTTGCAGAAGCCATCAAAGCCTTCGGCCGGGTAGATAGCCTGATCAATAATGCTGCAGGAAACTTCATTTCCCCAACGGAGCGGTTATCGGCAAATGCCTTTTCGTCCATCATTGACATCGTTTTAAAAGGTTCCGTGAACTGCACGCTGGCTTTCGGCAAACACTGGATCAAAGAAAAACAGGCAGCAAGTGTACTTAATATTGTGACCACCTATGCCTTTACCGGCTCTGCCTATGTGGTACCTTCGGCCTGTGCAAAGGGCGGCGTGCTGGCCATGACCNNGGCCGTTGAGTGGGGCAAGTACGGCATCCGTACCAATGCCATTGCACCGGGGCCATTCCCAACCAAGGGTGCCTGGGAGCGACTGTTACCGGGTGAACTTGCAGAGAAGTTCGACTTTAAAAACCGGGTACCACTAAAGCGCGTAGGTGATCATCAGGAACTTGCGAACCTTGCTGCTTTCCTGGTAAGTGACTTTTCCGCTTACATCAACGGCGAAGTAATCACGATTGATGGCGGCGAATGGCTGCAGGGTGCGGGTCAGTTTAATGGTCTGGAAGCTGTGCCAGGAGATATGTGGGACATGTTAGCCCAAATGACAAAAGCTACAAAAGGAAGTTAATACTTCCTTTTGTAGGGTTAAAGCGGAAAGGTCGACAAGAGACCCTTACCACCGGATCAGCGCACTGGCCCAGGTAAACCCGGATCCAAATGCTGCCAGGCAAACCAGATCTCCCTCCTTGATCTTTCCTGCCTCCCATGCTTCGCATAACGCAATGGGTACCGAGGCCGCAGTCGTGTTCCCATATTTTTGTATGTTATTAAATACCTTTTCATCCGGCAAGGCAAGCAACTGCTGAACATACTGACTGATGCGCAAATTTGCCTGGTGTGGCACCAAAAGATCTATATCTGCTGCGCTAAGGTTGTTAGCTGTCAGCGCTTCCTTTATGACTTCGGGAAACTTAGCCACGGCCTTCTTAA
>DCLG01000077.1:28624-29557 GCA_002320935.1 Pedobacter sp. UBA1654
CGCAGGACCATCCATAAAGGGCAATGCAGCCCCACTTTCCAGTTGTTCTGCGGTCATGAATAAGCCGCCAAGCTCCTGATCCGGGTAGCCCGGCTGCTCCGGCATCCACTTGTTGGCATGCGCTCCAGGATAATACATCGCCAGCAACTCTGCATCTGCACCATCGCTATGCAGGTGGGTGCTCAGTATACCCTGCCCCTGCTTTTGTGCTGGCTGCAATACCACCGCACCTGCTCCATCGCCAAAAATCACCGAAACATTACGGCTTCGCGTTTCGAAATCCATGGCAAAGGAGTGTTTCTCACTGCCTACCACAAGAATATTCTTATACATCCCTGTTTTAATAAATTGGTCGGCTACCGATAGCGCATACAGAAATCCAGAACATTGATTACGAACATCAAGGGCACCGACTTCCTTCATTTTCATCTCCCGCTGCAGCAACACGCCACAACCGGGAAAGTAATAGTCGGGAGATAAAGTGGCGAACACGATGAAATCAACATCCTGAGCGGTAATGCCGGCACGTTCAATCGCAATTTTCGCAGCTTCAACACCCATGGTCGTGGTTGTTTCCTGAAGGCGATCTGCAAACCGACGTTCCTTAATGCCAGTGCGTTCCTGAATCCACTGATCGTTGGTATCCATGAATCTGGATAAATCATCATTTGTATAAACATTTTTCGGAACATAATACCCAATTCCGGCGATCCTGGAGCTTTGCATTTTAGCTGATTTATATTGATTTTTATGTTAAAAATACATTAACTACCACATTAATTCGAATTAACCTTATTTTTGTTTTATGGCTACAGAAACAAAAGAAGAAACATTTACTTTAGAGGAGATCCTTAGCTCAATTAAGACGACCAACCGCTTGATTCTTTGGAACGATGATGTAAATACTTTTGACCATGTGATTTACTGCATGAT
>DCLG01000077.1:29624-51261 GCA_002320935.1 Pedobacter sp. UBA1654
TGGGAAGTTCACAACAAAGGAAAATGCTCTGTTTTAGAGGGGTCTTATACCGAAATGGAGATCTACAGAAAGATTCTTCAACAGGAAGGTTTGACGGTAACAGTAGATTAAATTTTCTTTTTACTAACAAGAATATTACCTGAATAAGGGTCTTTAATGCTGTAATAAAATAGTTACCCTTCTGTTATTAAACTTAACCACCGTTACTTTGTCAACCCTTTTAAAGACAAGATAAAGTACCGTTTAAATGAAGAAGTTCTTATACCATTTTTTGCTATTAACCTTTACCCTTTCGGCAGCAATGCCAGACACCTTTGCTCAGACCGGCGGCAGCGCTCAAATCAACGCGAAGGTTGTTGATGCCAGCAATAACGAAGCGGTGCCATTTGCAACCGCAGTTGTACTGAACAGCCAGACAAAAGCTACCGTCCGTGCAGGACAAACAGATATGGAAGGTAACCTATCCATCAAAAATCTTCCGGCGGGCACATATACCTTCAAGATCAGTTATGTAGGCTTTCAGACCATGGTACGCGATGTGATCACACTTGCAAACAACCAGGTGCTAAGCCTTGGAACCATCAAAATGAAGGGATCTAAAGGAACAGAACTGAATGAAGTTGTTATTCAAGGTGAAAAAGCAGCCATGCAGCTTGGTATCGACAAGAAAGTATTCTCTGTAGACAAGAGTCTAGTGAGTGAAGGCGGTACAGCAACAGACCTTTTGGCCAATGTTCCATCTGTTCAAACCGATATGGACGGCAATGTGAGTTTACGAGGATCTTCGGGTGTACGCGTGCTCATTGACGGTAAACCATCCCTTATTGGTGGTGGCGATGTCTCTGTAATTCTGCAGTCTATACCTGCAAGCTCCATCGAAAGTGTGGAGGTTATTACCAACCCGAGCTCCAAATATGATGCTGAAGGCCAATCCGGTATCATCAACATTGTGCTAAAGAAAAATAGCAAGCTGGGCTTGAACGGAAATGTGGCGCTTACTGCCGGAAATCGCGAAAACTATAATGCAAATACGAGCCTCAGCTTCCAGAACAACAATGTGAACCTTTTTGGTAATTACAGCTACCGCTCCGGAAACAGGTACGGCGGTGGATTCAACAATATTCAATATTTAAACCCTGCTATTGGAGGTACCGTATTAGCTAATCAGAATACCGATTCGAGATCACACGATCAGGGCCATAATGTTAAGGCTGGTATCGACTATACCCTGGCGCCCAAAAGCATTGCAAGTTTCTCAGCCGGGTTCAACATGAGAGACAACGACCGAAGGGAAATGTTGTTTATCAACCAGTTTAATGCGAACAGTGCACCGGTTAAGTTAAGCAACAGACGTAATGATAATGATGGCAAGGGCAATAGTTTCGACCTGAACCTGGACTTTGTACAGAAATTTAATAAGCCCAAAGAGGAGTTAAGTTTTAACATGAACTACTCGGAAGGTAACAATGATAACTACCAGTTTTATAATACTGATATCTACTTTCAAACTGCGCAAAACGCGAACAACTTACTGTTAGAGCGTAACCTGAGAGACGGCTGGAACCGAAACTACAACATCCAGGCAGATTATGTACGTCCTGTTGGTACAGCCGGCCGTATTGAAGCAGGATACCGTTCGCAGTTCAGAGATTCGAGAAGTGCTACTGATGCGAGTACCTTTTTAGATTCGCTGGATGCATTTCAGACAAACTTTCTGGTATCAAATGAATTTGAAAGTGCTGAACAAATCCATGCTTTATACCTGAACTACCAGAACCAGATCGGCAACTTCGGTTACCAGCTTGGATTGAGAGGTGAAGACGCGGTGTTAAATACGACATCCGGCAGATTTGAAGAAAGTGGCGGCACGATATTCTCACCAGGCAAAATTGCTTATACCAGGTTATACCCTAGTGTTTTCTTAAGTCAGAAACTTAAGCATGAACAGCAAGTACAGTTAAGCTATACCCGTCGTGTAAACCGCCCAAGAGGCTGGGACACCAACCCCTTCCTGGATATTTCAGAGCCATTGAACTGGAATCAGGGTAATCCGAATCTTAGACCCGAGGACGTGCATGCGTTTGAGTTGGGCTATAGTAAGTACTTTAAGAAAATATCCATCATCAGTTCACTTTATTTCCGCCAGACCAATGATCTTATTCAGCGCGTGCGTTCAGAGCCTAATGCCGAAGGGGTGACCATCTCTACCCCGCGAAACTTGACACGTAATACTGCCAGTGGATTGGAGTTGATTGGCCGTGTGGATGTAGCTAAACTATGGAACTTTACTGCAAACGTGAACATGTTCCAAAGTAAAATTGAAGGTGCACCGGAGTATGACATTTTGGAGCGCTCTGGTTTTACCTGGAATGCCAACCTGACCAACAACTTCAATCTGCCATACAACATTACAATGCAGCTAAGAGCAGATTACCGTGCGCCGGAAGTGATGGCACAGGGTAAACGTAACGCCATGTTCGGCGTAGATGCTGGTGCGAAGTACGACTTTAAAGACAAGAAGTCATCACTGAGCTTAAATGTCAGGGATGTTTTCAGCACCAGAAGATGGAGCATGACTACCGAAGCTAATAACACCGTCATAGATTTTGAAAGATATATGCAAGGTAGAATGGCGAACCTGACTTATTCATACCGTTTCGGCAAAACAACTTTTACTGCTAAAAAGCCGAAAAGAGATCAGGAGCAGCGCGGTGGCGATGACGAGCAACAGTTCTAAACCTTGAACCCGATAAATTGAGCATACCAAAAGCCTGCATCCTTGATGCGGGCTTTTTGATTTTGTATCTTGCGGCATGGAAGAAACAAACCCATGGACCATCACCGGGCAGCGCCAGGTATACGATAACAATTGGATCGGTCTAACCGAGTTTGATGTAATTAATGGCTCCGGAGGCAAAGGAATCTATGGAAAAGTACATTTCAAGAACATCGCCATTGGCATTGTAGCCCTCGATGAACAATACAACACCTGGCTGGTTGGACAGCACCGCTTCCCCTTGGATGCTTATAGCTGGGAAATACCCGAAGGTGGCGGTCCACTGAACCAGCAGCCACTTGACAGTGCTAAACGTGAATTACTGGAAGAAACAGGCATGACGGCCACGAACTGGCGGGAAATACAGCGTATGCACCTGTCTAACTCAGTAAGCGACGAACAGGCTGTTATTTATGTGGCAACTGGTTTGACCATGGGCGAAGCACAGCCTGAAGAAACAGAACAGCTCACCCTTCGTAAACTGCCCTTCAAAGATGCCTTTAATATGGTAATGAGTGGCGAGATCACCGACAGCATGAGCGTTGCAGGCATCATGAAAACCTATATTCTGATCCAGGAAGGAACAGTTTAAATCATACAGCCACTAACATGAACAAAATACTGGGTTATATTCTATCCCCAATCTTCTACCTCTTCTTTAGCTTATCCTTAGTGATCTTTCACCCTATACAATGGATCTGTCACCGTTGGTTCGGCTATGAAGCACACAAAAAATCAGTAGATTACCTGAACTTTTTTCTACAATACTGTCAGATCTTCCTGGGATCTTCCTTAACGTTCAGGAACGAGCAGGATCTGCCTGCAGGCGTACCCAAAATCTTCATTGCCAACCACCAGAGCATGTACGATATACCGGCTTTCTTCTGGCACCTGCGCAAACATCACGTAAAGTTCATATCGAAGATCGAGCTGACCAAAGGTATTCCTTCCATTTCTTTTAACTTAAAGTATGGCGGTGGTGCAAACATCGACCGTAAAGATACCAAGCAAGCGGCCGTAGAAATCATCAAACTGGGACGTCGATTAAAAGAGCATAACTGGTCGGCCGTAATTTTTCCTGAAGGTACCCGCGCTAAAGACGGCAAACTGAAGCCCTTCAAGGTTGGAGGTATTGCCACCCTGCTAAAAGCTGCACCGCATGCCATGGTGGTTCCGGTAGCTATCGAAAACTCCTGGAAAATCGTGCAATATGGTTCTTTCCCTTTGAGTGTCGGAGAAAAATTACGATGGACCGTTTTAAAGCCCATAGACATCGCGGGCAAATCACCAGAAGAGATTACCCGTGAAGCAGAAGAAGCGATCCACAGCGTGCTTAAACAGCCGCTGGTAGATTAAATATTGTTCCCCTCTATACGGCGGAAGAACTCATCACGATAGGTATCTCCTACAGGGATCATTTTACCGCAAATGGTAATTCTGCTGCGTTCAATGCTTTCGATCTTGTCTAAAGATATGATGTACGATTTGTGCACCCTGATGAACTGTGAGGAAGGCAGCGTCTCTTCCATCTTTTTCATGTTCTGGAGGGTAATCACTCGTTCAGTTTTAGTATAGATCGAGATGTAATCTTTTAAGCCTTCAATGTAAAGGACATCATCAAGCTCAATCTTTTGAATCTTATGCTCCGTTTTCACGAAAATGAAATCCTGCACGGGTTGTACAACCTTGGGTTTCGGCGCTTCTTTAACCACGGGCTGAACTGGGGCGGCATAATCTTTCACTTTAACCAGGTTGTGCACCTTCTCTACCGCTTTGTAAAAGCGATCAAAGGCAATTGGCTTCAGCAGGTAGTCGGAAACATTAAGGTCGTAGCTTTCCAGTGCATACTGGGAGTAAGCGGTGGTTAAAATGAAGTTGGCTTTACCGCCTGCTATTTTCAGGAACTGAATACCGGTAAGTTCAGGCATTTGGATATCAAGAAATACAAGATCTATACCTCCGGCCTGTACAAGCTGCAAGGCTTCAATAGCGTTTTCAGTTCTTTTTACGAGCTCCAGAAAAGGCACTTTAGAGACATAGTCTTCGATTATATCTAGCGCCAGTGGCTCATCATCAACGGCAATACACTTCAGTTTTATCATATATCAAGCATTAATTCGCTGGTATAATGGGTAGTCGAATTTACAATATTTAATTTATATCTGCCTGGGTAAAGCAGCTGCAAACGCCTTTCAACGTTACTTAAGCCCACCCCGCCCATCTCATCTTTGTTGTGGTTGTGCTTCTTGTTGGTGATACTGAAATGCAGAATCTTCTTGTTGGCAATGATGTTAATCTTAATCGGATCATTCGGATCATTGGCCACACCATGTTTAAAAGCATTCTCAACGAAAGAGATTAAAATGAGCGGCACAATCTTTTGCCCATCTATCTCACCATTTAAGGAAAATTCTACAGCAGCGCCGTCTTTAAAACGCAACTTCTGCAACTCTATATAGCTCTGCAGGTATTCAATTTCTTTGCTTAGCGATACCCAGCCATCGTTACTTTCGTAAATCATGTAGCGCATGATCTCAGAGAGCTTAAGAACTGCATCGGCAGTTTTGTCCGACTTCTGGTAAGCCAGGGAGTAGATGTTATTTAAAGAATTAAACAGGAAATGTGGGTTGAGCTGCGATTTAAGAAACTGCAGTTCCATATCTTTTTTCTCCGTTTCCAAATGGCGATTTACACGCTCATTGGCAAACCAGTCTACCGCAAACTTGAGCAAACAACTGATTACCACAAAAAAGCCAGACATGAAAATGGCTTTGACTATATAACTTGGAATGCGCTCATAAACCTTCTGATTCGTTGCCTCATTGGTATACGTAAGAATGATATCGCTGTTTAAGGTTGCAATAACTGTCTTTAACGCACACATCACTACAATCAACGTTGTAATAGAGAAGATGTACAACCAGTATTGCTTACGCACCTTAATAAGCTGAGGAATGAGCAGCGTGTAGTTGATGTAAAATATGGATACGTTGATGACACCATAATAGCCGAAAGTGACCAGCAGTTGATAGCCAGACAATGGTGTTTTGGAATACAGGATGGCCAGGGTACAAAGGGTTGTGATGAACAACCAGAAAAGAACATTGACAATGAATGATCCTTTATTTTCCATTCAGCTTACATTTATAATTAGATCCAAAGTAAAAAAACTATCAGCTGAAGGAATTTTCATTCGACGAACGGCCGATTTTTTTCTACCAACGGGTAAAATCGGTTATTTTCTTCAAAACTATTCAATATTGCCATTGGTCGAGAATTAATTCCGCTTGGTCTAACAGATTTTCACAGCCTGTTTTTAATCTGTCAATTTGATTCAACAAAACGATACAGATATGAAAAGGTTATCCAACATCTCGCCATTTATACTTTTACTAGTTCCTGTTTTCTTCATGATGATTTTGGCTTTTGCTGCTCCTGTAGCTTCAGAAGACCAGAACAATGATGTGGCTGTTAAAGCAAGCAAGGTAGAGGTTGTTAACGTGTCAAACGTCTTGAGTAAATAAGATGTCTGAATTGGCCTGTAGTACCTAAGGCTAATTGTTGCATGAAAGTGTAACAGGTAAAATTGTCGTGAGAACAATCTTATCAAATGGATTTAATCTATCTTCAGTTGATAATTAAAAACATATGATTAAAAGATTTACAACTACAATTTTCGCTATTGGCTTTTGCTTCTCGGCATTAGCGCAAGAACCGGTCGACATGGCCGCAGTGCAGAAGATCAGGAAAGAGGGTCTGGAAAATTCCAAGGTGATGGATATTGCCTTTCAGATCACTGATGTTGCAGGGCCAAGACTATCCAACTCTCCAGGATTGAAGCGTGCACAGGAATGGGCAATGAAGCAATTCAATGACTGGGGTCTGAAAAATGTTCAGTTGGAAGCATGGGGAAACTTTGGTAAAGGCTGGCAGGTAGACAAATACTATGCAGCGACGACTACTCCATATTATAAAGCGATCATCGCTTCACCTAAAGCCTGGACACCTGGCACCAATGGTGTTATCAAATCTGAAATCATATTAATAAAGGCTGACTCACTTCCACAACTGGAGGAGTATAAAGGTAAACTTGCCGGCAAAATCGTGATGTTCGATAACAGCGGCAGTCGTGCGCTAGAAAATTCTTACACAGCAGATGTAACCCGTTACACGGAATCCGAGTTGGATAAGATGGCAGGTGCAGCCCCGGCAACGGCACAAACGCCAGGCTTCCGGAGTAATCCGGCAATGGCAGCAATGATGAAAATGCGTGCCGCAAGAGCGGAAATGAATAAACGTATCCAGGAAGAAAAAGCAGGACTGATCCTAACCTACGCACGCGGAAGTTATGGTACATTCTTCACCAGCAATGGTGCGTCCTATGCTATAGACGCTCCTTCAGTTTCCCCGGAACTGGAGGTATCCTCTGAAGATTTCCTACGTATTTTAAGGCTTTTAAGAGCTGGTCAGAAGGTAGAAATGGAGGCAGAGATCAAAACTTCCTTCTACGATCAGGATCCACAAGGATACAATGTGATCGCGGAAATCCCTGGTACCGATAAAAAGTTGAAAGACGAAGTTGTGATGCTGGGTGGGCACTACGACTCTTGGCATGCTGCTACCGGCGCTACGGATAATGCAGCTGGTTCTGCGGTGATGATGGAGGCGATCCGTATTCTTAAAAGCATCGGATTCCAACCAAAGCGTACCATCAGAATCGCACTATGGAGCTCTGAGGAGCAGGGTCTGCATGGCTCAAGAGGTTATGTAGCGAAGCATTTCGGTGATCCAAAAACCATGAAGTTAACGCCAGACCAGAAGAAAGTTTCGGCGTACTACAATCTGGACAACGGAACTGGTGCGATCAGAGGCATTTATTCACAAGGCAATGCAGCTGTAGGTCCAATCTTCCAGGAATGGTTAAAGCCGTTCCACGACATCGAAGCAAAGACAGTAACAATCAGCAATACTGGTGGTACAGATCACCTTGCTTTCAACGCTGTAGGCATTCCAGGTTTCCAGTTCATTCAGGACCCAATGGATTATGACACCAGAACGCACCACAGCAACATGGATACCTACGACCGCCTGGTTGCACAAGATCTGAAGAGATCCGCAACCATCGTAGCGGCATTCGTTTACCACACGTCAGAACGTGCAGCAGCATTGCCGAGGGTAACGTTGCCAAAGGCGAATCCAGCCGGCAGGTAACAATAATCTTCCAAGCTATTTTATACCAATTTATAAAGCCTCCTTCCGGGAGGCTTTCTTGTTTACAAACATTTAGTAGCACCCAGCTAAATCCCATTCCCGATCAGCACTTGCGGCTGTATGTCCATATCATACGAGTAGATTAACTCATCTGCATGGCTGTATATTCCTTCCATTATCATTTTTTATCAAATATTATAAACTTTATTTGGTTAACTAAGTTATTAGTTATATATTGTACTAAGAATTTAGTTATACAGCTACACAGAACTTAAATAGATCACTTACAAATATTTAACCTGAAGCATAACAACCGATTAGACACACACATAAACAACAAAATAAGATGGAAATTAAAGATTTAACAAAAGCAGAAGAACAGATCATGCAGATACTATGGCAAATTGAAAAAGGATTCGTTAAGGATGTGATGGATCATATCCCCGATCCTAAGCCGGCGTACAATACCGTATCAACCATCATCCGTATTCTGGAAACAAAGGGCTTCATCGGGCATGAAGCTTTCGGAAAAGCACACCAGTATTTTCCGCTGATCAGCAAGGAAGACTACAAGCGTTATGCGACAGAGAAGCTTCTGGGCAACTACTTCGAGAATTCTGTAGAAAGCATGTTCTCCTTCTTTGTGAAAGAAGAGAAGGTTGATCTGAGTGATGTAGACGAAATCCTTAAAATGATTCAAAAACTTAAAAACAAAGCAAGATGACCTGGGCACATTTTCTTCTGCAGGCAAACATTTACCTGGTGGTATTTTACGCCTTTTACAAGCTCCTCTTAGCGAAGGAGACTTACTTTAAATTGAACCGGATATATTTGGTCGCTTCAGGACTGTTTGCGCTCTGTATCCCCTTTATTAAACTCGACTGGCTTAGCCAGCAACCGGCCACGCAGCAACTATCTGTTACGGTGGGTCAGCTGGACATGATGGTACTGCCGGATGAGCAGCGTGGTATAGGCGCAATCCCGCTTGGTGATGTGCTTGCCTTGATTTACATAGCAGGAATACTGTTTTTTTTCCTCAAATTTTGCATGCAGCTTTGGTTGGTAATAAGGCAACTATATCTTAACGGGAAAGCAACTCAAGGAAGTACAGCATATTCCTTTTTTACACGGAAAATTGTAGATATCAAGCTTCCAGCACAGGATGTGATCAATCACCATGAAGATGTACACCTACAGCAGCTGCATTCTATTGATATACTACTTTTTGAGCTTATTGGAATTTTGAATTGGTTTAATCCCGTTGTATACCTCTACAAAAAAGCTTTGAAGGACAATCACGAATTCCTTGCCGATGAAGCTGCCGCAAATTATCAGGGTGACAAGGAAACATACTCCCTATTGCTCCTAAGTGCAACCTTTAAGGTTCACCCGCAAGCGCTTACAAACAACTTCTTTACTAAAGAGTCACTCATTAAAAAAAGGATATATATGCTACACAAAGAAAAATCAAAGAAAGTTGCTGTATTGAAATATGGCATCTACCTGCCCCTATTTTCAGGCATGTTATTGTTATCATCTGCCAGGTTACAAGATAATCCTTCGGTAGTCAAGGCAGTTGAAGGGTTACCATTCAATGAGCCGCTAAATCTCGCCAAACAAGCGCTACCATCAGCTGAACCAGTTCCTAAATCAATTGTCATTGAGCAGGCTGCAACAGCTCTTTTTACAAATGCGAATCCGAAAAAAACAGCCCTTCCCGCTAGTCTCATGCAGGACAAACCTTACGATTATGTATCGGTGGATAAGGTTCCCAGCTTCCCGGGAGGTATACAAGCCTTTTACAAGTTTCTAGGTGAAAGTATCAAATACCCGAAAGAAGCTGCGGATAAGAAAGTGGAGGGTAAAGTATTTATGCAGTTCGTTGTGGAGAAAGACGGCAGTCTAAATGACATCAAAGTAATTAGCGGCCCAGGATCTGGAACGAACGAAGAAGCAATGCGTGTGCTCAAATCTTCTCCTAAATGGAATCCTGGTCTGGTAAAAGGCAAACCAGTACGGGTCATGTTTAATCTACCAGTCTCCTTTGCCCTGACTAAAAAGGACAATGCAAGCCCCATAACAAAGAAGGNNAATAAATGGAAAAGTAAGTAATGTTGTAGTTGTAAAAACTAAAGGCGGCAATGCGGAAATGAGACTTGGATCTATCAATCTTAAAGAAGGCAAGGAGCCAACCTACATCATTGATGGTGTGGTTGCCACCAAACAGGCGATGGCGAAACTGAACTCCGCAGACATAGAAAGTGTCCACGTGAATAAAGCAGAAACAACCGAAAATGGTGAACAGGCATCATCAGGCACCATTTACATCACCACAAAAAATCAAGATAAATAACTGATTTTCAACTAAAACAACCTCCAAAAGAAAACCCCGGCCAGCAATTGGTCGGGGTTTTTATGTTAACCTTGTCTCGATGACTAAATTTACTAAACTTCCTCTTGAGAAACAAATTTAGCGTGGTAAAAGTCTCTGTTCATTCTCGCGATGTTTTCAAGAGAAATGCCTTTTGGACATTCAGCCTCACAAGCACCAGTGTTGGTACAGTTACCAAAACCTTCAGCATCCATCTGTGCAACCATGCTCTGTGCTCTTCTGTAACGCTCAGGCTGTCCCTGCGGTAGCAAAGCCAACTGGGAGATCTTAGCAGAAGTAAACAACATTGCAGAAGCATTCTTACAAGTTGCCACACAAGCACCGCAAGCGATACATGCAGCAGCTTCGAAAGCAGCGTCAGATTGTGATTTAGGGATTGGAATAGCATTCGCATCCTGTGCATTACCAGTATTTACAGAAATGAAACCACCTGCTGCAATGATTCTGTCAAAAGCCGTACGGTCTACCGCTAAATCCTTGATAACCGGGAACGCCTTAGCTCTCCATGGCTCTACAACGATGGTATCACCATCTTTAAAAGAACGCATGTGCAGCTGACAAGTTGTAATCAGGTCTTTTGGACCATGTGGACGGCCGTTAATGTACATCGAGCATGCACCGCAGATACCTTCGCGGCAGTCATGGTCAAATACAATCGGGTCATCACCTTTAGTAATCAAATCTTCATTCAGAACATCGAACATTTCTAAAAAAGACATGTCTGGTGATACATCCGACACTTTATAGTCTACCAAGTTACCTTGGGATTTATTATCTGTTTGACGCCATACTTTCAGCGTTAAATTCATATTTTCTGTACTCATGATATCCAGATTTTAGTACTTAGCTTTATTTATAACTTCTTTGAGCAACTTTGATGTTCTCAAATTTCAGTTCTTCCTTATGTAGCTTAAACTGGGTATCTCCAAAATATTCCCATGCTGCTACATATGAATAATTTTCATCATCCCTCAGGGCCTCACCTTCCGGCGTTTGGTACTCTTCTCTAAAGTGTCCACCGCAAGACTCATTCCGGTTTAAGGCATCGATACACATCAGCTCACCAAGCTCAATGAAGTCGGCAACACGGCCAGCTTTCTCCAACTCAGGGTTGAAAGAACCAGTTGTTCCAGGAACGCGAACGTCGCTCCAGAACTCTTTACGAAGTGCACGGATCTCCTCAATTGCCTCAGTAAGTCCTTTAGCGTTTCTGGCCATACCACATTTATCCCACATGATCTTTCCTAATTTCTTGTGGAAATGATCGACAGATTTGGTACCCTTGATGGATAAGAACTTATTAATTGTAGCTTTCACCTCGTTTTCTGCTTCAACAAATGCCGGGTGATCTGTAGAAATCGGCTTAGTTGCCAATTCCTTAGACAGGTATGCACCGATAGTGTAAGGAATAACAAAGTAACCATCAGCAAGACCCTGCATTAATGCAGAAGCTCCTAAGCGGTTCGCACCGTGGTCAGAGAAGTTCGCCTCACCTAACGCATATAAACCAGGAACAGTGGTCATCAGGTTATAATCAACCCACAGACCCCCCATGGTGTAGTGCACTGCAGGGTATATACGCATTGGCAACTCATACGGATCTTCTCCGGTGATTTGCTTGTACATATCAAACAGGTTACCATATTTTTCCTTGATTACCTCACGGCCTAAGCGCATGCAGGTAGCTTTGTCTGGGTTAGGTATATTGTACTTGCTTGCCTCGATACGGCCGTAACGCTCCGTGTTCGCAGTGAAATCCAGATAAACAGCTAATTTAGATTTACCTACACCGTAGCCTGCATCACAACGCTCTTTAGCAGCTCTTGAAGCCACGTCACGTGGTACAAGGTTACCAAAAGCAGGGTAACGACGCTCTAAGTAATAATCTCTTTCGTCTTCGGGGATTTCACTTGGCTTGCGGTTATCATCTTTTTTCTTAGGTACCCAGATACGTCCGTCATTACGTAACGATTCCGACATCAGGGTTAATTTAGATTGGTGTTCACCAGATACCGGAATACAGGTTGGGTGAATTTGCGTATAGCAAGGGTTACCGAAGAATGCACCTTTCTTGTGTGCTTTCCAGGCTGCAGTAACGTTACTACCCATTGCGTTTGTAGAAAGGTAGAATACGTTGCCATAACCACCACTAGCAATTAATACAGCATGGCCAAAGTGTCTTTCCAACTCACCGGTGATCAGGTTACGTGCGATAATACCGCGGGCTTTTCCATCAATGATGACCACGTCAAGCATTTCGTGACGAGTATACATTTCAACCTTACCCATACCGATCTGGCGTTCCAGGGAACTATATGCACCTAATAGCAACTGCTGACCAGTTTGTCCGGCAGCATAGAAAGTACGCTGAACCTGGGTACCACCAAAAGAACGGTTATCCAAAAGACCACCATATTCCCTTGCCAAAGGCACACCCTGTGCAACGCACTGGTCAATAATATTTGAACTCACTTCAGCTAACCGATGTACGTTAGCTTCACGAGCGCGATAATCACCACCTTTTATGGTATCATAAAACAAACGGTAAGTGCTGTCACCGTCGTTCTGATAGTTTTTTGCAGCATTTATCCCCCCTTGTGCAGCAATAGAGTGCGCACGACGCGGAGAGTCCTGAAAACAAAAACATTTAACTTTATAACCCATTTCAGCCAGGGTAGCCGCAGCGGATGCACCGGCCAATCCAGAACCAACAACGATGATCTCGATGCTTCTTTTATTTGATGGATTCACCAAAGGCATAGAGGAACGAAGTTTCGTCCATTTCTCGGTTAAATCACCTTCTGGTATATTAGCATTCAATTCTGCCATTTTATTAAGCTTAAACGTTCTAAAATTATTTAATTATACCTGTATAAATTGCCACAGGCATTAATGCAAAAAGCACAGAGATGATGATGGAATACCAAAATCCAAATGCTCTGATGATAGGCGAATACTTTTTGTGATTCCAGCCTAAAGTTTGAAATGCAGAAGCAAATCCGTGCAACAGGTGGTACGCAAGGGAAACCATCGATAGCACGTAAAGAATAACAATCCCAGGGTTCTGGAACTTGTCAACCATTACTGCATATAGATCTTCCTTACCTAAAGCATCCTCTGTAGGAACACCCGTAAAACGAGATACTACCCAGAAATCAGATAAGTGAACAATCAGGAAGATCAGGAGTAAAGTTCCCAACAAACCCATTGAACGGGAATACCATTTACTGTTTGCTGATCCGTCGTAAGCAGCGTATTTTACCGGACGGGCAGCCTTGTTTTCAAACACCAACCTCAATCCCTGGTAAATATGTGCCAGTAAACCAACAAATAGAACGATCTCACCTGCTCTGATAATCCAGTTATGCGCCATAAAGTCTGCACCTGCATTAAATGTCTGTCCGCCATCATTCAAAAAGATCAATGAATTCAGGAACACATGCACAATTAAAAATAAGATTAGAAACAGGCCGGTGATACCCATTATTAGTTTTTTTCCAATAGAAGAGGAAAAAGCGTTTCCGAAACTAGCCATTTGATATTGTTTTTGTTTTTTGTTAGGCAAAAGTATTTAATAAAAGAATTAATTCGGTCCTAACACCTATAAAACTCCCCATAAACTTCAATTTAGAAACATTCTAAGTTTGGCGTAAAAAAAATGGGAGACAGTTTTCACCGCCTCCCATCATCGAATTAAAAAACCAATTAAAATTTAAACGTATAATTACCGTTTGGACCCACAGCGACTACTGTAGTCATTCCGGTTTTTGAAGTCGGCAGGGCCGCTTTTACGTCCGCACTACTGTTAACCGGCTTTCCATTTACCGATGTTATAATGATGCCTTCTGGCAGATCCAGGGAGTCAAACAATTTGCCTGGTGCAACAGAACTTACAACCACACCGCTCTTTACGCCATACTTAGATTTCAGGGCAGTTGATGCTGGTGCGAAGGATGCGCCCAGCTGCTCAATTGAAGTTCCTGTAGCTTTACCTGCAGCAGCAGTCTTTGGCTGATCAAGGCTTTCGTCTCCTTTCAGGGTTACGGTTACATCTTTAGATTTACCATCTCGAAGGATCGTCAACTCCACTTTGTCACCAGGACTCATACGACCAATTCTTTCCTGAAGATCTGGTGAGTCAAAGATCTCAACACCTTGTACCTTTTTAATGATGTCACCTGGCTTGATACCTGCAGCGGCACCACCACCATTTGGCACAACGTCACTCACATAAAGTCCACTGATCTCTTTAACGTTAAGCTCTTTTGCATAATCCGCATCAAGCTCTCTGAAAGAAACTCCTATGTAACCGCGTCTTACTTTACCATACTTTTTAAAATCTTCTAAGATCTTTTTAGCAAGGTTAATTGGAATTGCAAAGCCATATCCCTCATTACGTCCGGATTGTGAAGCAATTGCCGCATTGATACCAACCAGTTCACCACTTGCATTTACCAACGCCCCCCCGCTGTTTCCTGGGTTAATGGCCGCATCAGTCTGGATGTACGACTCAATACTTCTACTTCCAGCACGCTCAGGCAGCTTTCCAGTTCTTCTGTATTCTTCATATTCTTCCCGGGTTGGTTGCTGTGCCTGNNCCCTGATCCAGAATGCCAATTTTTCTTGCCTTAGCACTCACGATACCTGCTGTAACGGTTGTTTGCAGATCAAGCGGGAAACCAAAAGCCAATACCCACTCACCTACCTGCACTTCATCAGAGTTACCCATTTTCACAACAGGCAGGTTAGAACCACCGTCTACTTTTATCAATGCAAGGTCTGTGTTCGGATCACGACCAACAATCGTTGCTTCAACCTTTCTTCTATCCGAGAGAATTACCTCAATTTTAGACGAATTTTCAACCACGTGGTTGTTGGTCACAATATAACCGTCTGGAGTTAGGATCACGCCCGAACCAGATGCTGCACGAGGCATGCTGCGCCGGCCACCACCGCCAAAAAACTCTTCCATCATATCAAATGGAGATTCCACTCTTCTACCCGAAGAAGTAAAGGTGGTCCGGATATGTACAACAGCAGGAGAAACCGCTGAAGCTGCTTGTATAAAATCTACAGAACCTGCTGAGGAGATTTTTAACGGGTTATTTGCAAATAGCACATTTTGCCTTTCAGCCAACGTCATTCCATTGTTGTTGCGCTCTAAAAGTTTATAGGCGCCAATTGCTGAAGCACCACCAACAAGTGCAGCGATCAGTATTAATCCTATTTTTTTCATATATGTGTTTTAGTTAATTTTTATAATTTATCCTGACAGTTCAAATTTAATACCATATAAACGATATTTGTGCCATCCTAACCTGTTTGGTTATGTTAAAAAATGTTAAAGGAAAATCCGGATATGATCAATATACCCTTTTTTAAATACCAGGGCGCTGGTAACGACTTCATTTTGATTGACAACAGAGGCCTGGATTTCTCCGAATTAACAGAAAAACAGGTAAACATACTATGTAACAGACGTTTTGGAGTAGGCTCGGATGGCCTCATGCTGCTCCAGAATCATACAGATTATGACTTCGAGATGCATTATTACAATGCCGACGGACGCTTGGGAAGCATGTGCGGTAATGGTGGACGCTGCATTGTAGCCTTCGCTAAAGCACTTGGCATTATCCAGCAGGAAACGAACTTTCTGGCAGTTGACGGCGCACATTATGCCAAAATTTCAGCGACAGGCAACTGGGTTGAGCTGCAAATGATTGATGTTCAGGATATCCAACGGGATGAACAAGCATTCGTGCTGAATACCGGCTCTCCACACTATGTACTGGAAGTTAAAAATCTTGAAGATCTGGACGTTTTCTCAGCAGGAAAAACGATCCGCAACAATGATACCTATAAAGAAAAAGGGATTAACGTGAACTTCATCGAAGATAAAGGTGATCATTTCTTCATCCGCACTTTCGAACGTGGCGTAGAAGATGAAACTTATGCCTGTGGTACTGGAGTTACTGCTGTTGTACTTGCCAAAGCACATGAGACTAAAACGACTGGTCACTTTTCAAAAGCGATTAAAGTCTTAGGTGGTGATATGCGTGTGGAATATGACTATGATGGCAAATCGTTCAGCAATATCTTTCTGTGTGGCCCTGCCGAAATGGTATTTCAAGGCCAAATTACACTCTAGTCTGATTCTGCCAAATGAGCCGCCAGGCCGATCTTGATCTCTCCAAAACTGTAATCCCTGCCTAGATGCTCCCGGATTGGATTAAGCTGCATGGTTTTTAGCTCCTTGATTGCCGACATGATCTTGCTCAGCTTACGTTTATCCATCAACCCCGTTGCAGGAATCTCCTGGGCAGCTACATAATGTGCCAGATGCGCTTCTACAGTGCCCGCAACAAGCTTGCGCTCCCTCGCGATCTCTGCAACTGAGAGCCCTTGCCTGTGCAGCTGCAGTGTAAGCTCTTTAGTATCAACCTTTGGTGCTTTCTCCTTTGGCTCCGCTTTCTTCTTAGCAGTCCTGGTTTTAGGCTTAGCTTTAACTTCGTTAAAATCCAGCGTATTATTCGGCATGTTAAACACCTTCTGCAGCTGAAAAGCACGATCTGCCTCATTCAACAGCTTACTTACATCGTCCTTAGTAAATTCCTGCTGCTCCATTGTCGCCTTCAGTAAAGCAGTCGCCTTACGAATGGACTTAAACTTCTCATAGAACAAAGCCTCCATCTCAAACAGCTCCGTAAGAAATGCTACCACCTGCTTATCTTGTTTCACCAGCTCCATGCGGTCAAAAATATTTTTTGACATCGCCTGCAGTTGAGGATTAAAGTAGTTTTCAGCAGCCAGCGTACGTTCCAGCAAGAGCTTCATACCATCTTCGGTCCTGTCCTGATACAATCGCAGGATCTGGGACATGAACTTATTTGCGTGCTGCTTCAAAGCAGTAAGCTCCTTCAGCAAGGCCTGTGCCCATTTAAGGTGCTTCTGCTTGGCCGACTTACTCATGTCCTTCGTGTAAGAATGTACGTGTTCATACACATAGTTATCCAGCGAAGCCAGGTCGAAACATTTCAGCAGGTAGTTCCTCAGGAAATGTTCACTTTCGGCTTTTACCTGTTCCCCTAAGGCATCCACCTGCTGCTTGCGGCGCGAGAACAGGTCCACATTTGGATCCTGCCGGATACCAGCGCCCGCCAGCAGTGACGTGAGAATTAAGCCATCCAGAGATCGTAACCTGGACAATGCCACATAGATCTGCCCGGGAGCAAAAGCACCACCAATGTCTATGATCGCCTTGTCGAAAGTTAGACCCTGACTCTTATGTATGGTAATCGCCCAGGCTAGTTTGATTGGGTATTGCGTAAACTTGCCAATGACCTCTTCCTTGATTTCATTGGTTACCTTATCGGTGGTGTACCTGATGTTCTTCCAGGTATATTTCTCCAGAATGATCTTCTCGTTTACACCTTCTGTCTGCACGGTGATCGAATCTTTCTGCAGATCGGTTACTGTAGCGATCTTGCCATTAAAATACCGTTTCTCTGGCGTAGGATCATTTTTTATAAACATCACCTGCGCACCAACCTTAAGTTCCAGCACATGTTCTGCCGGGTAGGAAGATTCTGTGAACTCATCTTCCACCTCTGATTTATAAAACCAACTTTCCGCCTTCAGCGCTTCCAAACTGCTTCTGTTCATCAGATCAGCTTTTTGGTTATGGGTCGTTAAAGTGATGTATTTATCATTTAGATCCGGCGTAAAGTTCTCGCGGTAATACGACTTCAGCAAAGCCATATCCTGCTCGGTCACCGTGTTATTCCGAAGGTTGTTCAGCAGACTGATAAAAACCTCATCGGCCTGGCGGTAGATCTTCTCCAATTCAATGTATACCGGCGGATTTTGCTGTAAAGCCAATGCATCAAAGAAAAACGCACTCTTGTAAAACTCGCCAAGTAGGTTCCATTCTGAAGATTTCACAACAGGAGGCAATTGGTGCAGGTCGCCAATAAATAGCACCTGTACTCCCCCAAAACTTTCATTACTCTTGCGCACATAGCGGAGCACCATCTCAATGGCATCCAACAAATCTGCCCGCAGCATACTCACCTCGTCAATGATCAACAGCTCGAGATCCAGAAAGATCTTCCGCTTGGTTGCATTCATTTGCAAGTGACGCGTGATGGTTTTTGGCGTGTTGTATTGTTGATTGTAGTGACTGTCGCCCGTAGAGGGTTGTTTAGGCAGGTAAGTCCCGAAGGGAAGCTGAAACAATGAATGTATTGTGACCCCCGCAGCATTGATGGCTGCAATACCTGTTGGCGCCACAATTACAGCCTTCTTATGCGTTACCTGAATCAGGTTCCTAAGAAAGGTTGTCTTACCTGTACCCGCCTTTCCTGTAAGAAAAATATGCCTTGATGTGTAGTTGATAAATTTGGCAGCCAGTTCAGCAGGATTCGAATCAGTCATGCACAAATTTACAAAACTAAATTGGTCAAACGGCCAGAATTAAGAATAGGTAGAGCAATATTAACTTCAATTACAGTATTGCTTCCGAATTATTTAGTGGTTTTCAAACGCAGCAAAAAGCAGCCATCAAACCGCCTGGTAGAAGGCGCATCCCCATCATTTACAAAAACATAGGTCAGCCGGAAAACACCATCAAGGTCATTTGTTTCAAAAGGTATATCTGCAACGTCTCCTGGCAGTTTATAAACCACTTCGCTATCATCAAGCAAAGTCAGTTTACCTGCTTTATGGTGTGCTTCAACCTTACGGATACTTGAAGTAACATCAATAATCTTTTCTTCATTGTTGATGCTGATCTTAACTTTCCTGTCACCAACCCGAACAATCTTCAGGGTATTTCCAGCAAGTTCAAACTGCTCTTCCCCCGTAAATTCGGGCAAGGGTATATAGTAGTCATATCCACTAATTAACAAGGTATTTCCGGAGGATACTGCCACATCACGATCCAATTTCGTGTTATCTCGGTATGCGGGCACATTCAATATCGCAAGTGCCGTATCGACCAGCCTGGCTTTAATATCGTATTTCCATTCTGTGTTCATTACACGTTCCTCAAAACGAACTTGCAATGGCTCCAAATCTCTTGAAGTAAATGCCTGCAACGATAATATGCCATGGTTTTGCACCAGATACCTGATGATTTGTGGCTTCTCCTTCAGCGCAGATGCGTCCTTCCGATTCAGCATCTTTTCCAATCGTTTTGTCTGTGAATACTTTGAGACTACAAAGGCACTTTGTGGCCCATAAACAGCAAGCAAGGCCAGGATACATAAGCTCACTGGTATAAATTTGATGTTCTGCCGCTTACTAAATAAGCTATAAACCGTTACAATCGTGAGCCAAAGAGCCAGCATAATCAAAATGTACCTTGCCTCAGTTATGCCATAAACAGAAACCCGCTTACATACCGCCAGCAGCAATAGCGCAACCAGCGGAATCATCATCACGTAAAAAAACCTGGAGAAAATGCGCATCCATCCATTCCCTTCGCGGTTGCGAATTGGATAGATTAGCAACAGCGACAATATACCTGCAACAGCATAGCCCAGGATCAGCGTAGATACATAACCTTTGGGCAGTGTCCAGCTGATCAGGATTTTACCTTCATAAGCCAGAAGAATAAGCAGGTAAACACTTAAAAGCGGAATCAACACATACTGGGTAAAAATCTTCAACCATTTAGGGTATTCCTCCGGCACTTCATTGAGGGCCTTGAAATCTCTGGGTACGCCACTTAAAAAGAATATGGTCATAAACCCAACCATGGTCAGGGAGGCAATATATCCATATTCGTGACCAGACAATTTCAAATCGAACAGCGCGTTGGTGGAACCAACAGCGATAAACAAGCCGATTGTAAGTACAAAGGAAAAGATTCCCGCGGTAATGATTTGCAAAAACAAACGTTGATTATATACCCAGAAGCCATTTACATTTCCCCGGTCAATGAAGGGCGCAAATGAAACCAATAGATGAAAAGCAAATCCAAGCAAAACCAGGCGTATAACATCCGCCTCGTAAAGCACTGGATCCAGCAGTAAATACAGTATTGTGCAAAGTACCAACACCATAATGCGTAGCGCCCATTTTTTCTGAAGTGTCCAATCGTGCGTCTCTGCAAACAAATCAGCAGCAAGCAGCAGCGTTAAAGCATAGTTACAGCAGGCCAGCAACTTGTCGAGATAGGCTAAAGAAGGTGCTTCAATGCGCAAAATGCAAACACCAACCGCAATAATTGTAACCAGAACCTGCAACGGAAAGCGGCGGAAGACCGCCATAGTTTCATCCAAGAGGGACTGAATTGAAGGTAATTTCATGCTAAAGATTTGCACTAAATGTACTTCTTCAGCTGTTAATTAACCAACAACTTATACCCTTTACCGTGAACATTTAAAATCTCAACATTCGGATCCTCTTTCAAATACTTGCGCAGTTTACTCAAAAACACATCCATACTGCGCCCATTGAAATAATTATCATCATGCCAGATGCTCAGCAAGGCCTGTTCGCGGGTCAATACTGAATTTTTATTTAAGCACAGCAACTGCAATAACGCCGCTTCCTTGGTCGACAACTTCTGCTGTTGTCCATTGAAATAAATCATCTGGGTTGTAAAATCAAACGTATACCTACCGATCTCAAACTGCGTCTGCACAGGCCCGCTAGGTTCCGGCT
This sequence comes from Pedobacter sp. UBA1654, assembly GCA_002320935.1. Lineage (GTDB taxonomy): Bacteria > Bacteroidota > Bacteroidia > Sphingobacteriales > Sphingobacteriaceae > Pedobacter. The sequence goes on from DCLG01000077.1 coordinate 50,672, forward strand.
CTTTAGCAGCCACACGCTTCAGCAAGGCATTAATTCGCAGCAGCAGCTCTTCAATCCGGAAAGGTTTGGTAATGTAATCATCACCGCCCAGGTTATACGCCGAGGCTTTATCCTCCATCATCGCTTTCGCTGTCGCGAAAATGATCGGCACGTGCTCATCAACTGCCCTGATCTCCTTACCTAATGTGAAACCATCCTTTTTCGGCATCATCACATCCAGAATACAGAGGTCAAACTTATGTTTGTTGAACGCCTTCAGCCCTTCGTCTCCATCTGTGGTTAAAACCACATCGAATTTTCCTTTCAGTTGCAGGTACTCCTGAAGTAAGATTCCAAGGTTCGGATCGTCTTCTACTAATAAGATTTTTTTCATCGGTTTATATGCTAGTTTAGGTGATGCTATCCTGTTCTTAAATAGACCTGGAAACACCAGGAAGGTTTCATTTGATCAGCGGCAAAGTAATGATAAACACCGTGCCCTTGTCTTTTTCACTCTGAACTTTAATGCTGCCATTCAGCTGCTTCACAATATCCTGAACATAGTTCAGTCCTAATCCAAAGCCTTTTACATCGTGTAAATTACCTGTTGG
>DCLG01000077.1:51266-64648 GCA_002320935.1 Pedobacter sp. UBA1654
CATAAAACTGATCAAAGATCCGCTTCGAATGTTCCCTGGTAATTCCAATCCCCTGGTCGGCAACCTCCACAATCAGACTTCTTTCCGTGTTCCTCGTGCGACAAGTAATTTGTGGTGCTTCAGCACTATATTTAATCGCGTTATCAATCAGGTTATATAACACGTTCGACAAATGCAATTCGTCACCCAAAATGCTTGACTCCACAGCATCCAGCTGCATGGTTAATGTTGCGCCATGTTTCTGCAGCTGCAGATGCATACTTTCGGTTACCGCAACGATCAGATCGTTCATATCAACAGCGTTCCTTTCCAGCTGAAGTTCGTTTTTTTCCAACCTTGCAATGCTCAGCACCCTTTCAATATGATTGCCCAAACGTACATTCTCATCGTAGATAATACCTGCCAGCCGGCTGATACGACTCGTATCTTCTACAATCTCAGGATCTTTCAGCGCTTCGCTGGCAATCATGATTGTCGCTACCGGCGTTTTAAACTCATGGGTCATGTTGTTGATGAAATCATTCTTCATCTCCGACACCTTTTTCTGCCGTAAGATGGTATACAGGGTATAAGAGAAAATGAATATCAGCACCAATAAAAGAATACCTGAGGAAGCCATTGTCACACGCATGGTGTTAAAAATGGCAACATTCTTATCCGGAAAACTCAGGTACAACATACCCGGATCCCGAATGATATCATTAAAAAGCGTTGTTTTAAAGGTATTTGCCGGCAGCACCTCATCCAGCGGGTGTGCAGCTTTACTATATAGTATAGAATCCTGCTTGGCCAGCTTCACCCAAAAATCATAATCGAGGGTAATGTTCTTATTCAGCAGTTCTTTTTTGATCAAGGTATCGAGTACATCTTTTGAAATCCTCTGCGTAAGCGGTTCGTTCACATTGTGCATCTCCTTAGCGGCTTCTTCCACCACATCCACATCACCCGTATTGTACAACCAGGCAGTGTCAGATTCAAGCTGTTTTAAACTCTCCTGATACCGCCGCTCAGCAATAGCTTCTTCACTCCTGAATTTGGCAGCAAGTCCCGCATCAACACTCGGAAGGGATANNATATCTTATAAGGTCGCCCGTCCACCTTACTGTAGGCAAGATACCGGATACTATCTGGCAGCTTACTCAGGCCCATGGTAAAGGTTTTCGCATCTTCATGCTTGAAGGTGTTCCGCATCTTGCCCCCTACCATGTTGAAGTTCTCGTCCAGTCCTATACTTACGTCAAAGTTCAGCGGTGTTTTCTCCTGGTCGCCGAGGGCGATGAATTCAGCCTCAGAGACGATCGTCGGATACAGGAACTCGGCCCGGATCACACTGTCTTGAAAATTTAAATCCGCAAGGATCCGCTTTTGCTGATTGAAGCGGCGTTCACGTTCATCTTTAAGCTGCTGTTCTTTAAGTTCCGCAATTGCTTTGATCTGGTTTGCACGATCCATGCGGCGCTTTGTCCGCCACTCCACATCTTTCTTATTGTAGTGCTTAAACGCATAGCGACGTTGCACTTTGCTCACCACCTGACTCAATGCCTGATTCACATTCTGCTCAAACAGCTGAGAATTGAGACTATAGGCCTGCTTGATGTAATACAATTGCATTACAACAACACCCAGCAAGGCTACTGTCATCAGTCCTGTGATAAACCAAAAATTCCTTTTCTTCATTATACTCAGGTAAAATTAACGAAGCCACACCGGAAAGCATTTAATTTAACATTTTTTAACGCATAAAAAAAGCCGGGACCCGCCCGGCTTTCGCATTAAAATTGTTTCCTTAAAAAGGTCTTAGAAAGGCAAATCATCGTCATCACCTGGCTTGCTGCTCAGGTCAATCGGAGGTGCATAGTCAGGTGTAGCACCTGCGCCTGCATTATTGCTTATAGTATTGATTCTCCAAACAATCATACTGTTGAAGTATGATGTTTTTCCTGTTTTATCTGTCCAGGCACGTCCGCGAAGGTTGAAAGAAACTTCTACTTCATCTCCAACTTTTAAGCCGTCAAACAAAGAGGTTTTATCCTGCATTGCTTCAAACCTTAAATATTCCGGATAGGTCGGGTTTTCCGCGTACTCTACAATCAGGTCACGTTTTTTAAACGTTTCGCTGATTTGCTGTACTGCTCCGATCTCGTGCACTCTTCCTTTTATTTCCATAACAAATACGCTTTTATTCTTCTTGCAAGTTCAAATCTCTATAATTTTATTGATAACTTCGCACAATAATTATGCAAGTTTTCCACACCAAAAGTAAGGTTATCATAACCTGTAACAAGAGGCTAGCCAGCTACCTTGCCGATGAAGTTTCCGCATTGGGTTACACCATTATCAGGTCTTTCCCTACCGGCGTTGAGCTTAACATTACCTTAACGGAATGTATAAAACTCAATTTAAACCTTCGCTGCGCAAGTCAGATCCTTTACCAGCTAAAAAGCTTCAAGATCAACAGCCCTGAAGAACTCTACCGCGAAGTGGTCGATATGCCTTGGGAAGAGCTGATCGACTTTGCCGGATATTTCTCTGTTACCTCAAATGTGGATAATGAAACCATCACTACACCACTGTTCACTAACCTGAAAGTTAAGGACGCTATTGTTGACCGCATCAAAGATAAAAAGGGTATACGCCCGAATTCTGGTGCTGATGCCAATAAAACCGTCATACACCTCTACTGGAAAGACGAAAACGCTGATATCTTCATTGACACTTCAGGAGAAACGCTTGCTAAACACGGCTACCGCAAAATCCCCGGAAAGGCACCGATGCTTGAAGCACTTGCTGCAGGAGTGGTTATGAGTACCAAGTGGGACATGAAATCGCCTTTCATCAATCCAATGTGCGGATCGGGAACCTTAGCCATCGAAGCTGCTTTACTGGCGACCAACCGTCGCCCTGGATTATACCGCATGAACTATGGTTTTATGCATATCCTCGGCTATGATGAGCAGGTTTTCTTCGCTGAGCGCCGCATACTTAAAGATCAGGTGGTTAAAAACCTTGACCTGACCATCGTTGCTTCCGATATTTCTGAAGATGCTGTTGACGTGACGCGCAAAAACGCTAAAACTGCAGGTGTAGATACCCTGATCACTTTCGAAGTTTGTGATTTCGCCGAGACACCTGTTCCGCAGGATGCTAATGGCGTTGTGGTTTTCAACCCTGAATATGGCGAGCGACTAGGTGTACATTCACAGCTGGAGCTTACCTACAAGCGTATTGGCGATTTCATGAAGAAAGAATGTAAAGGTTATACTGGATACATCTTTACCGGTAATCCGGATCTGGCAAAAAAGATCGGACTTAAAGCTGCCCGTAAACTCGAATTCTACAATGGTAAATTAGATTGCCGTATGCTGGAGTATGAATTATACAGCGGTAGCCGCAGACCAGAAAGCGAACGCCCGGTAAAAGACTAACTACTTTCAATACGTATGCAAGAACAGGATATCATCCAGCAAACCATTGACTTCGTAAAAAGAACCCTGGCAGGTGCAGAAGCTGGCCACGACTGGTTCCATATCGAACGTGTTTATAAAACCGCATTAACCATAAACGAATCCGCACAAGCAGATACATTAGTGGTATCGCTTGCGGCTTTGCTGCACGACATTGCCGACAGCAAGTTCAATAATGGCGATGAAGAGATCGGTCCACGTATTGCCGGGGAGTTTATGGAAAGTCTTAACCTCGCTCCTGAAATCATCCTGCATGTAAAGCAGATCATTTTAAACATGAGCTATAAAGCGAGTTTGGGTACGGTGACCTTCCATTCGGAAGAACTGGAAGTGGTACAGGATGCAGACCGCCTGGATGCTATCGGCGCGATCGGCATTGCCCGTGCATTCACCTATGGTGGCTTCAAAAACCGTGTGCTGTATGATCCTGCCATTCCGCCGGTAGAAAATATGAGCAAAGAAGCTTATAAGAATACAACTGCACCTACTATAAATCACTTTTACGAAAAGCTCCTGCTGCTGAAAGACCTGATGAGAACAGAAAAAGGCAAAGCGATGGCCCAACAAAGACACGACTTCATGCTGCACTATCTGGATCAATTTTACAGGGAGTGGGAAGGTAAACTTTAGTATACTAATATTTTTAGCCTGATATTTGCTATCTTTGTTAGTAAATATCATCCTATGTCTGAACGTATTAGAGAAAAGCTGAATATTCTTGCTGATGCAGCAAAATATGATGTTTCCTGTTCCTCCAGCGGAGGCACCCGTAAAAACGACAACAAAGGCCTTGGCAATAGCCATGCTTCCGGTATCTGCCACACCTACACCGAAGATGGCCGCTGTGTTTCCCTGCTCAAAATCCTGCTCACCAACCACTGCATTTTTGATTGCGCCTACTGCGTCTCGCGCAAAAGCAACGACATTCAACGTGCTGCCTTCACTGTAGAAGAAGTTGTAGAGCTCACCATGAACTTCTACCGCCGGAACTTCATTGAAGGGCTGTTCCTCAGCTCAGGCATCTTCAAAAATGCAGATTTCACCATGGAGCGATTGCTTCGTGTGGTCAAGAAACTGCGCCTGGAAGAACGCTTCAACGGATACATCCACCTGAAAACCATTCCGGGCGCTAGTGAGGACCTGATCCGTGAAGCGGGCATGTATGCAGACAGGATGAGTATCAACCTGGAAATGCCAACAGAAAGCGGACTCAAACTGCTGGCGCCAGACAAGTCGCACCAGGAAGTCATCGATCCATTAGGGATGGTGCAAAGACAGATTGTGCAGTTCAAGGAAGAAAAAAAACTGATCAAAAGCGTTCCCAAGTTTGTACCGGCAGGGCAGAGTACACAAATGGTCATCGGCGCTACACCAGAGACGGATAAGGACATCATGCAAACTGCAGATACCTTCTACAAGAACTTCTCCCTTAAACGCGTTTACTATTCTGGATACATCCCGATCAGCAATGATAATCGACTGCCAGTGTTGGGCAGTCAACCCCCATTGATCCGCGAAAACCGCCTTTACCAAACCGATTGGCTCATGCGTTTTTATGGCTTCAACGTGAACGAGCTACTGAATGACGCCAATCCGCACTTAGACATCGACATTGATCCAAAGCTGAGCTGGGCATTAAGGAACCTGCACTATTTTCCAATAGACATTAACGTAGCAAACTATAAGATGATCCTGCGTGTACCAGGCATTGGCGTAGGCTCTGCAAAAAAGATCGTACAGGCTAGAAAGTTTGGTAAGCTGCGAGTCGACCAGCTGAAGAAAATTGGCGTATCCTACAATCGCGCGAAGCATTTCATCAAGTGTGCAGATACCCCATACCAAATGAAAGATTATCAAAGTACCCAGATCAAATCTTTCATCCTGTCCGAAAGTCAGAGCAAATACTTGAAGCACGATACAAACCAGCTTATCCTTTTCTGATGCAGACCTACCTTTTTGATGGCAGTATGGAAGGCCTGCTCACGGCAGTCTTCGAATGCTTCGAACGCAAGCCAGGTGAAGTCAGCCTTCGCAATGAACAGCTCTACCAACCAGGCGCATTTGAGCAGTGTACGCAAATCATCTCCAATGAACAACAAGCTGCCCGCGTGTGGAGAGGTCTGCAACAACGACTGGAGAAGGGCTGGGTTCGTCGAATGACCTGCGCCTATTTGTCTGAAAAGCCTGAAGTACATGAACACCTTTTCAAGCTCATCTGCTACCTTTTTCAAAACCCGCCGGGAGCCGAAAATAATTACGGCAATGAACATGTGCTTGAAGTGGCGCAAATGGCCCGCAAAGTAGAACGGGAGAAGCACCGAATGGAGGCTTTCATCCGTTTTCAGCACGCCGCTGATGGGATCTTCTACTGCGGCATTGACCCTGATTTCAACGTACTGCCCCTTCTGGGTAAACACTTCCGCAACCGGTATCAGGACCAGCAATGGATCATTTACGACATCAAACGCCACTATGGTCTGTTCTTCGACCTGAACAGCCTGGAAGAAATCACCATGCAGCGTGAAGAAGAAAATAGCCTGATGAAAAGCAAGCCCGATGTGCTGTCTGAGAAAGAAAACCTTTATGCACTTTTATGGAAAGACTACTTTAAAAGCACCAACATTCCTGCCCGCAAAAACACAAAGTTACACGTACAACATGTACCTAAGCGCTACTGGAAATACCTCACCGAAAAACAGGTAGAAATTTGATGAAATCATCATCAGCGCTTAATTTGAAATTTAAATAATACTCGTAGCTTACACGCATGAAGTTAAGCGTCCTCGTATTAATCACTGCTTCAGCAGTAGCCATCTCCATTGCCCTGGTGAACTTTCATTTTCAGAGCAGCCTTTATTACATGCTGGTATCTTTTGGGGTATCCTTCATCACCAGCTTCATTGTTTTTTACTACCTGCTTGAAAAATACATTTACACGAAGATCAAGCTGATCTATAAACTCATCCACAACCTTAAACTAGGTAAAGACCTTAAAGATGCCCTCGGAGAATACGTGAGTGGTGACCCGATCAACGATGTGGAACATGAGGTGAAAGAGTGGGCACGTGAGAAAAAGAAAGAAATAGACCTGTTGAAAAAACAGGAGCAATTCAGAAGGGAATTTCTTTCCAATGTATCTCATGAATTTAAAACGCCACTTTTTGCAATACAGGGTTACGTGGAAACTGCATGTGACTGCCTGCATGATGACCCGGATACCGCTAAAAAGTTCTTAGACAAAGCAGGCAAAAACGTGGAGCGCCTGAGTTACCTTATCAATGACCTGGACTCCATCTCTAAGCTGGAAACCGGCCAGATTCCCATCAACTACGAGAAGTTCGACTTTGTGCACCTCGCCCGAGAAATCATGGAGGGTATGGAAGATAAAGCCAAAGTTAAAGGTATTGTATTGTCCTTCAAAGAAAAGTATACCACCCCTGCTATGGTCTGGGCAGACCGTGAAAAGATCCGACAGGTCATGATCAACCTGATTCAAAACTCCCTTAAATACGGCAAAGAAAATGGCTCAACGGCCATTAAAATTTTTGAACTACATGACCAGTACCTTATTGAAGTAACCGATGACGGCATTGGAATTGATGAAAAGCACCTGCCAAGATTATTTGAGCGCTTTTACCGGGTAGATTCACACCGCGCCCGTGAGGTGGGCGGCACGGGTCTGGGCCTCGCCATTGTAAAACACATTTTGGAAGCCCATCAGCAAATTATTTCTGTAAGAAGCACTTTGCAAATCGGAACGACGTTTGCCTTTACTTTAGAAAAGAAGAGTTAGGTAGCCCTCCGATTGTTTAAACACACCCACATCGGGCACGTTGGGTGTTCCAATTTTCCGTTTACTCTGCAAGCCTGTACCGGATATTTGCAATAGCAAAAGCACGTGCGGATACTTCGTGAGGTCCATCGTATTGCCAGATGGAAACAGTTGTAAAAGGCCTGCAGGACTTTATAGCAAACAAGCGGGCACCTGAAGGGCTTCTTGTGCGCGACCAAACGATGCCGTCTGTTGCGCCATAATGCCAGGATCCAAAATCTACATTCAATAAATGATCGAAATTCTGATGATCTGGTGCGATTTCCAGTCCAAATTCCGTACAGGGTTTGGATAGCTGAATCGTGGTAACCAAATACGCCTTTACTTTAATATACAGCACCTCAGGATTAGTGCTTTCCACCTTCGGAATATCGCCCCAGTTGGCGTTCCAACCCTTTTCGCCGGAGTTTAATTTTAACACCCGTGCTGGCGTTCCGTCTGTATCAAAAAATGCAAGGGATAGCTTCTCATTTTGAATTTTGTGGTAAGTCTTATGCGTTTCCAGTTGCGAAATATTAAATGTAGAGGTGCTATCCTTATAATTTTGAGTTGGTGTTTCATATATCTGAAATTCTCCCCAGGGCGGCCTTGTCGGAGTTTCTGGTTCGGTGGGGAGATTCAACACGATATTTGGATCAATACCCGGAACACCATCATAATAGGGCGCATTTACAGAATATTGTTCAGCAAGTAACGATACCTTAGCATTCGCAGATGAATCTACTTCGAACATTTCCCCCTTTGAGCAGCCCATGAGAAACATGCCTATGATTACGGGCATCACAAAATTTAAACCGATCTTCTTCATAGCACAACTACGTAAATTAAATGAGAGCCCATAGGCCTTTCTAATCAGAAAGCGTATAATAGGACTGAAGATAGAGGATGTTACAAATCGGGAAAATACCTAGTTCTAGTGATTTTTCATTTCTCTGACACCTCTTGGCTGTTGTGCTATCCTGCCTGCAAGTGTCCTGCTAAGGATAAGTAAGAAGTGCTGGAGGAAAGATGCCGTAATAAATTAATACATTGCGACAGATATTGCAATGTATTAATTTATTACGGCATTGTTTTTTCAATAGACACGGTAATTATGGAAGTTAGCATCACATTTTGGATAGGTTTTAATGTTTTCGTTCTCCTCATGTTGGCCTTAGACTTAGGTGTTTTTAACCGGAAGGCGCATGAAGTGTCCGTCAAAGAGGCATTAACGTGGTCAGGTGTTTGGATCTGTCTTGCGCTAATTTTCAATGGCCTTATTTATTACTGGTTTGGTGAACCAAAAGCGATAGAATTCCTGACCGGCTACGTTATAGAAAAATCACTAAGTATAGATAACATATTTGTCTTCGTTCTGGTATTTGGCTATTTTAAGGTGCCGGCCATATACCAGCATAAAGTTCTTTTCTGGGGTATTCTGGGCGCTCTGGTCATGCGTGTCATTTTCATTTTTGCGGGCGTTGCAATGATCGAGAAGTTCCATTGGACGATTTATGTTTTTGGTGTTTTTTTAATTTACACCGGGTATAAAATGTTGACTGAAAAGGACAAACAAATGGAGCCCGAAAACAACCCGCTGATAAAATATGTGCGGAAGGTAATGCCGATAACAAATGAAATGGAGGGCAGCAAGTTTTTCGTCAGGAAAAATGGAAAGCGGTTTGCTACTCCGCTCTTCCTTGTACTGATCGTTATTGAGACTACTGACCTGATTTTTGCTGTTGACAGTATTCCAGCAATATTGGCCATTACACAAGATCACTTTATTGTTTACACTTCAAACGTTTTTGCTATTCTGGGCCTTCGATCACTTTATTTCGCCCTTGCGCATGTCGTTCACCGCTTTGTATATCTTTCTACCGGATTGGCGGCTATACTCCTATTTGTCGGACTAAAAATGGTCCTGGTGGATATAATCAAAATTCCTACGTTCATTTCTTTGATCACGATAGGTCTTATCATCTCGATTAGCATTATCCTATCCTTACTTAAGACCTCGGATACCGACACAGCGGATGGCAAATAGTTACTCAGGCGGCATCTTATGATTTGAACGTGGTAGATACCACATTTTCCTACTGCTGAATCACAACGAAGAGCATGGCATCGATGCCTGGCATCGAACTTTATTGTGCCTTTAAATCGTGCATTTCTCATATTGTTTCTCAAACGCTTTACGTGGTATTTAAGCGGTTCTTTTTAAGATACATTTGTGGCTTAAAGGAATTTCTATAATGAAAAACTTAACGTTCTCTCTCTTGCTCTTAATAGCGCTTATATCTTGCAAGAAAACAACGAACATGGAAGTCACACTTCCTACAAGTGGTAAACTAAGTTATAAGCTCCTTGATGATAATGGGAAAGGAATGCCTGGTGTAAACATCAACCTACATGACCTTGTAGATGGCTTGAACATTGAGCCGGTGGTGCTCTCCAGGATTGTTACAAATGCAAATGGAGTCGCCGACTTCGGCGAACTAAACCCGGGTACATATTACATTACAGCAGACTCACCTAAGGTGAATAACGTTGCTTACATCATCAAAGAATACGTTCAGGTTATTAATGGAGGTATGAATGAGAAATCTCTTAAGGTCACAGACTTTTCAGGGTCGATTACCTTAAGGTTTGGTTCCTATTTTGATCAGGCTCCAGCCAGTGGAATTGGCATTTTACTTATACCATTTAAGAAATACTCCACCAGTCCGATAGCTGTATTGTCAAAGGTTGCCGATTTCAAGGGTACCACAAACGCTGCAGGCGAGCTCAGCTTTAGAGTTCCATCTTTAAAGAATTACACGGTAGTTGCATATGATTTAAAAACCGGAAGAACTTACGATGCCTACATGAATTTCACCGTAAATACGAATGAAAACAAAAATTGGTATTACGGTCTCCCACTATAATGATCCTGCAGAATTCCAATAACAATCAAATATAAATGAAAACTAAAATTTTAATGCTTGTGTTGCTTGGTGTTGTGACAACATCTTGCAAGAAGATAACTAATGTTGAAGTTGTTGCACCAGTTGATACAGGTTCATTGAAGTACCAGTTAATTGATGGTTCAGGTAAAGGCTTGGCAAACATTAAAGTGCATGCATATAAAGCCAGGCAATTTGAAAACCACTATTATATTGAGGAAGGTGATTATAGTGACACTGCCCGCACCAATTTCCAAGGCATCGCTTTTTTTCCAACCTTAAAACCTGCCACTTATGTTATTAAAAGCAACAACATACCGTTAGACAGAATGCACTACAATACAACGGAGTATATACAAGTTGTAGCCGGACTGGAAAAAAGTGGCATTACTAAAGTAACTGACTTTTCAGGTCTGGTGAACATGAAGTTGATAACTGATATGAAACCTGATTCAAAATTGCCAGGTTGCGGAGTGGCCCTTGTTGAACATCCACCTGCCCCATGGGGTGAAGACTTAAGAAAAGCGCTTGATGCTGCTGTTGTTACAGGTATCTCAGATTCAAATGGCTTTATTTCATTAAAGATACCCTCAGATGTAACCTATTACACAATACTATTCAGCCCTGATAAACAGGTGATTACGGTATTAAATTCTGTCTTTATACTCAGTAAGGGGGAGGTTAGAACCGGGAGTTTACACGCGGGCGAATATGAGGATGCCCTCAATAACAAGTAGTCTGAAATGAATGGTTAACCAGCAAACATGATTAGATCCTTCAACTTAAACGCTTTCAAAGTTTTCTTCCGTTCTACTTACTCAGCTGATCCTGTTTGCCTGCTTCATATTGTCGCGTATCATTCAAATTCATCAATTCCATTATTTCCTCTTTTTATGATAAGTGACAATTGCCTTCAATGAATTAAACTGGACTCATCAAATCTATCCCTCTAAACCTAATTAATCTTCTGCATTCTTGCCGATTCTCATAAACTCATTTCACTAATCAAAGCTTAATTCGCAGTTTTTGATAATGAGTTCTTGATAATAAAATTCTGAACCTAAAAGGATACCCAAAGTAAAACAAGACACGAAAAGATTTTCGCTGAATAAAATTGCTTTGCACCCGATTCCCTCATCTTTTTCACCATCTAAAAACTTTGCCAACCTACCTGAAGCACACCGCAAATGTACCGCGAGCGTCACATTACCATTTACACCTCCAATATTCTGCTGTCCAAAATGCATTATTGTTAAGTGTTAACATTAACTTAACATTGAGCGCCTACTTTTGCAAGGTATTTTAAGTTTCCAAAAAACACATACAATGAACAACCTCTTTAAGTTCTTTACTCCAAAAGACAAGAAATTCCAGCCGCTTTTTGAGCAGGCCGGTAGCAACATTTTAAGGATCTCAGAAGCTTTACTACTTGCACTAAGCACCACAGACCTTGAAAAAAGAAAAGAACACATCAAAGAAATCGAACGCCTTGAGCATGTTGGCGATGATATCACCCATTCCATATTTCTTGAACTAAGCAAGAACTTTATCACCCCTTTCGACAGGGAAGATATCCATGCACTTGCTAGTGCAGTAGATGATATCGCAGATTATATTCACGCATCTGCAAGCAACATTGAATTATATGCCATTACCAATATTGGCGATGCGATGATCAAACTTGCTGAATTGCTGGTAGAAATGTGTACCGACCTTGAAAAAGCGATCAAAGAATTGAGAAGCTTTAAAAATATCAGGGTAATTGCTGATGCTTGTGTAAGGATCAACAGCGGCGAAAATCAGGCAGATTACGTTTGTAACCTTGCTATTGCACGTTTATTCGAATTCGAGACCAATGCCATTGAACTCATCAAACAGAAAGAAGTTCTACAAACATTGGAGCTGGCAACAGATAAATGTGAGGATGCAGCAAATGTGCTGGAATCCATTTTGGTTAAAAACGCTTAAAACAAAGTAAAATGATAACTACCTTATTGGTTGTAGTAATTGTACTTGCTATTGCGTTTGACTATATCAATGGTTTCCATGATGCAGCAAACTCGATTGCAACCATTGTATCTACCAAGGTACTCACGCCTTTTCAGGCAGTATTGTGGGCTGCCGTATTTAACATGGCTGCTTACTTTGTATTCACCGACCACAAAGTTGCAAATACAATTGCGAAAACTGTTTTTGAAGAATTTATTACACTTGAAGTAATCCTGTCAGGATTGCTTGCCGCCATTGCGTGGAACCTGTTTACCTGGTGGTTCGGCGTGCCTTCAAGCTCATCACACACCCTGATCGGTGGATTTGCTGGCGCAGGTATGGCAAAAGCTCTTACAATGGGCAGCAGCGCCTTTGCTGCAGTTAACTTTGGCCCTATCCTGAAAGTGGTTTCCTTTATTGTGCTTGCACCGGTAATTGGTATGATCATCTCCGTGCTGATCTCCATCATTATCCTGCACATCTCCAAAAATGCAAAACCTTCTACAGCTGAAAAGTGGTTCAAACGTTTGCAATTGATATCATCAGCGGCATTAAGCTTTACCCACGGTGGTAATGACGCCCAGAAAGTAATGGGTATCATCTATGTAGCCATGTTGTCAGCAAACGCGCTTTCACCTACCGAGCCAATGCCGGAGTGGATCCCAATCAGCTGTTATTTAGCAATTGGTCTGGGTACCATGAGCGGTGGCTGGAAAATTGTAAAAACAATGGGTTCTAAGATCACCAAGGTAAACGCTTTTGAAGGTGTGGCTGCAGAAACTGATGGTGCCGTTACCTTAGGTATTACTGAGCACTTTGGTATACCAGTTTCAACTACCCACACCATTACCGGTTCAATCGTTGGTGTTGGTTTATTAAAAAGGGTATCTGCTGTACGTTGGGGTGTAACCGTGAGCTTACTCTGGGCATGGGTATTAACCATCCCGGTGTCTGCAACACTTGCAGGCTTAACCTACATTTTCATACATTACGTAATTTTGTAATCCAAAACCTGGCCTGCAACGCAGGCTGGTTTAGAAGTCAATATTCAACTTGACAATATGAGCTGGATCGGATGGGATTTCCCAAACTGGTCCAGCTTTTATCAGTCTTAGGGCTTCCGCATCGTATCCCTTTCCTAATGTCTTGTCAACCCTGATGTTTGATGGCCTG
>DCLG01000077.1:64743-67625 GCA_002320935.1 Pedobacter sp. UBA1654
AGGTAGCTGAAATAGCCAGGCCACCCGATAACCGGTTTAGCCTTATCCATAGCATGCGCCGGATCCAGGTTTACTTCTACCACTGCTGGTGCTTTTGCTTTCTGATTGTTATTATATTTCATCCAGAAGATTATACCTCCAAGAATGAATATCAACGCCGCTGTTGCAGCAATGCTTAATCGCTGACCGGTTATCACCGATTCCTTTTTACTTTCCTCATGACCCGCAATACGGGTCTCCAGTTGCTTTTGCAACAAGGACAGCGATTGCCGCGAACGTTTGGGTGCCTGGCTCAATCCAGCCAATGCCTGTGCAACAAAAGGATCTTCCAGGGCTTCACGTTCCACCCGGTACATCATTTTGTCATCAAGCTTACCATCCAGGTAATCTTCAAGCACATCAATATCTAACCAGTCGCTATGCTCCACTATTTTTCTCAATACAGATCTTTAAATTTCTTTTGCCATTTTGGATATAACTTTTAACCTTCAACAGGTCATACCCGGTAATGGCTGCCACTTCTTTATAGTTTTTCTCCTGCAAATAAAACAGGTCTACACTAATCCGCTGTTCAGGGGGAAGCGTTTCCATGCACTTTTCCATGGTACTTAGCTGCGTTTCCTTAGCTTCGTCCATATCAAGATGCACAAAATCACTGTTTTCCACAAGACCTTCTTCCAAAGAAATCACATTATTTTTCGAAGCCTTCCGCAGCGCCATCAGGCAGTGATTTCGGGTAAGCACATGAAGCCAGCTTTTGAAGTTCTGGATTTGGTGCAGCTTAACCTTAAGCACCAGCTCTTCAAATATCTGCATCACCGCATCCTTACTCTTGTCCTCATCTTTGAAATAGTTCAGGCAAACACCATACACCAGGTGCATGTACCGGTTGTAAAGCACACCCAGTAGTTCCAGATCTCCAGTCTGCTGGTATCTGGATATTAATTCAGCATCATCTAGCTGCTTTAATCTGGTGTTATCCTTTATAAACTTCAAAGCGTTATCTTATAAATCAAGTATAGAGATAATTTCCCAATTCCTTCCATGAGAAACAACGACAAACTACCCGAAAAAATTACTGGCTGAAAATTTGCAATTTCGCCGGTATGAGAAAAATATCTTTAAGAAGGGCCATGATGCTGACCCTTGCATCCTGCTTTCTATTCATCAGCAGTTGCGACGTACAATCAAAGGCACAGCTTGNNGAGCACTTTGGAAATTGCCTCAGGTATTAAACAGGCACTGGAAATTGGAACCTCAAATGGTGCCGATAAGCTTTCTGCTAAGGATGGCTTTCTTGGAAATATGGCGGTAAAGATCCTTTTTCCACCTGAAGCAAAGAAAGTGGAAAGCGCACTACGTGGTGTTGGACTGGGTAGCCTGGCCGACAATGTGATCCTGAGCCTGAACCGGGCAGCAGAAGATGCCGCTAAAGAAGCAAAGCCGATTTTCCTGTCTGCCATCAGACAAATGACCATTACTGATGCCACAAACATCCTTTTAGGCAAGCAGGACGCAGCTACAGATTACTTTAAACGGGTAACAACAGCACAGTTGATGGACAGATTCAGGCCGATCATCGGCAGCAGCCTGAATAAGGTCGGTGCTACCAAATACTGGACCGATGCGGCAAACAGTTATAACAAGATTCCTTTGGTAAAACCAGTGGAGGCTGATCTTACTGCCTATGTAACACAAAAAGCCATTGACGGCATGTTTGTTCAGGTTGCACAGGAAGAATTGCAGATCCGTGAGAACATCAATGCAAGATCTACGACCCTGCTTAAGAAAGTATTTGGTTACGCCGATAAGAACAAATAACAAAGCGCATTTTCAACCAGAGCAGCTTCGATGCTTAGCAGCCTATGATTCGCATCTTGTTCGCCTTTCCTTCGACGCAGATCAAAACCATCTACGAAAGTTATCTTTTGCTATATTTAATAAAATAAATGTCCCGTTATGTTATTGACCTTCATAAACCTAACCCAGACTCAGGTAGCAGTTGCATTCATTCTGATCTTTTCACTCGTTGTGTTTGCTGGCTATAAAGTGCTAAAACGTGAGCGGGGACTGACACAGGTATTCTGGCTGTTAGGCATCTTTTCCTTACCGCCAATTTTTGCGATCATTTATCTGGTCAAGACATACCTGTTCGATGGCAGCTTCAAGAGCAGCCCACGCTAACTTAGATGGCCGTGAATTTTGGACACCAGATCATCTACGTCGAACGGTTTTGCAATGAAAGCTGTTGCTCCGGCTTGCTCCGCAATTCTATTCCCTTCGGTGCTTGCGGAGATGACTATTACCGGAAGTTCCCTGGTCTTCTCGTTCTGGCGGAGTGTTTTCAATACCTGATCTCCCGAAAGTACCGGCATCCATAGATCCAGCAGGACCAGATCAGGCCGTTTCTTCTCGATCAGGTTGTATATGTTCAGGCTATTCTGCTCAGGAATGACATCAAATCCGGCATCCTCCAGGATGAGGCCAAGCATATCTAAAATACCTTCATTATCATCACAAACTAATATGGTCTTATTCGTCATTTCCCTTTTGATTTAATGGCAACGTAAAACTAAATGTTGATCCTTTTCCTTTTTCACTGTCTACCCATAATGATCCACCATGATGCTTTATGATCTGATCACATAGGTATAATCCGATTCCCATTCCAGGAAAACGTTGCTGAATCTCTCCTACGCGGAAAAATCGCTCAAATATTCGCTTCTGATTCTCATAGCTGATGCCCATGCCCGAATCAATTACCGACACTTTAATGTAATCACTCACCAATGACAAATAGACTATAACCTCATCAGAATCCGGGGCATATTTTACCGAATTGGACAAGAGGTTTGTTATTACCTGAACAATATGAGATTCAT
>DCLG01000077.1:67801-119113 GCA_002320935.1 Pedobacter sp. UBA1654
AGTTCATGACTGGCAATTGAAAGGAAATCATCTTTTCTTCTTTCAATCTCCCGGCGATCGGTGATGTCCTCGATAGCTAATAAAATCCGGTCTTTATATTGTCCCTGCAACTCTACCCTGTACGCATTAAGCAGCATCAATTTTTTTCCAATGTAAGGGAAGTCATGCTCTACCTCAAAATTCTCTACCGGATTGCTGGTTGGCAGGATACTAACGAGCAATTCCTTTAATTTTGGTATGTTCCACTGTCCGTTTCCAAGATCATACAAGTGCTTGCCAACGGTATCTTCTATATTTACCTTGAAAGTGCGCAGAAAGTGGTCGTTAGTACTCAGCACATTGAATGTCTGATCCAGTACAATTAAACTCTCACGAACGGTCTGGATAATACTCGCGAGATAATCTTCGCTATCTTTCAGGCTTTGCGTGCGTTCTTCAATGCGCTTTTCCATCTGGTCCTGTTGCAGCTTCAGTTCCTGCTCCGCTTTCTTCCGTCGGGTAACGTCATTCTGAACACCAATGAAGTGCGTAACAATGCCTTCTTCATTCCGGATTGCCGACATGTAGAGCTCATTCCAAAAAAGTTCGCCATTTTTCCGGTAATTCCGGATTTCAACAAAGCAATCTTTACCCTCAAGAACTGCATCCCGTAACAAAAATCTCACCTCCTGATTGCGATCATCTTTCTGCAAAAAGCGACAATTGTGTCCAATAATTTCCGTGCGACCATAACCTGTCAGCTTTTCAAAAGCTGCGTTGCAGTAAATGATGGGATTATCTGGCTGTAGATTGTCTGTAATGATTACACCAGATATAGAGGCATCCAGCGCTTTAGAAATTAGTTCAAAGTCCGTCTGTGTATGTTGCTGCGTAAACGAGAAGGCAGCTTTTGTTAGTTTATCCAATGGTATTGTACATGAAATTCAAGGATTCAAAATTAACCCTTTTATTTCAACAACAAAAAAACCGCCAAGGGTTTCCCCTTGGCGGCTCAACTGACCATCAATCATTATTATGGCAATAATGTGTCTTTTATATTTTCGATGACACCCTTATCCATGCCGCCGGTCATCTGCTGTTCTTGCGCGAAACCTTTTACATCCGGTGGACCTAACTGCGGCTCACCGCCAAATGGCTCTGCAGGCACATATCTGAACTGACCTTTACCATCTATAGATGGACCGCTTGCCCAACGTGCATCAGGTGCTACAGTAGGTTTTTCAATGTTTGTTGACACGAAAGCATAGTCAAATGCTTGTACATGATCGGCCATTGGGAAGGTATTTGGAATTGGAACGTTTGCACTTACGCCGCCCAAGTCTTCAAGCACTGCCAGCCACTGGTTCTGGTGCATGGCATCACGTGTGATCAGGAATGACAACAGATCTTTCATACCTGGGTCGTCAGTTAGCCCATATAAACGGGTAGCAAGCACACGACCGGTAGATTCAGCCATCACGTTTGCATACATATCGGCAGCGATGTTACCACTACCAACTACCCATGAACCATTAAATGGAACACCATTAGCATCAACAGCCATTGCTGCCAGTCCTGATGATATCACATGTCTTGGATCCATGCCACCAAGAATGTTGCTGACGATCGGGTTCTCACCTGCAATCTTGTCCTTTAGTTCGTGGGTAGCACCCTCAAGATTCAGCGCCACCGCTGTACATAACATTTCGATATGCGCCATCTCTTCTGTACCTGTATCCAGCAGCATATCCCGGTATTTGTTTGGACCACGATTTCCCCATGCCTGGAAAAGATATTGCAGACATACTCTGATCTCTCCTTCAATACCGCCAATGGCTTGTTGCAGGAGCTTCGCAAATGCGGGGTTTGGTTTTTCTACGCGTACCTGGTACTGTAGCTTGTTGTCGTGATAGAACATAGTTAATTAATTTTTGGTTGTTTTTAAATAGGTTGACGGCAAATTCAACAAGTCAGATTCACCGGAGGTTTGAAAAACCAGAACTTCAGGTAGTATAAGCAGGCAACATAAGTATGTTGATTCGTACAAAGAGCAAACGATAAGGGAGAATACGCAATGCAGCAGAATTGAACCTGTAATTTGACGGGAAATCAACTTAAATTTATCGTTACCCTCATGTTTCTTTTACAACATTCATAATGCTGGATTAACATCAGCGTAATGCCAGGTTTATAGTTTCGCCTCATCAAACAAGACGTATATGATGAAAAAGCTACTACTGCTACTTATGCTTTCCAGTGTTGGACTTGCTACCTTCGCGCAAAAAACTGGCGTGATCTCCGGAAAGGTGACCAGCCTTGAAGGCAATATTTCAATGCCCGGCGCATCCATCCGGATTTTAAACGCTGATCACAAATACACCGTCTCTGACCAGATCGGAGACTTCGAATTTTTGAACGTTCCTGCAGGGGTCTACCAGTTAGAGGTCATGTACATTGGCTATGCCTCACAACAGAAGCAAGTAACAGTAGAGGCCGGAAAGAACACAATCGTGAACTTAGAGCTTGGCAGCAGCGCAGAAAATCTACAGAACGTTGTGATTAGAGGCGATCGTGCGCTCGGGCAGGCCAGAGCATTGAATCAGCAGAAAACAAACCGCAATATCAGCAATGTGATCTCTTCCGATCAGGTTGGCCGGTTCCCCGATGCAAACATCGGGGATGCGCTTAAACGGGTACCTGGTATCACCATGCAAAATGACCAGGGCGAAGCACGGAACATCATCATCAGAGGACTTGCACCAGCATTAAACTCCGTAACTCTAAATGGCGACCGCATTCCTTCTGCAGAAGGTGACAACCGGAATGTACAGATGGACCTTATCCCTTCTGACATGATTGCCACCATCGAAGTAAATAAGACCCTTACACCAGACATGGATGCCGATGCGATCGGTGGATCTGTAAATCTGATTACCCGTGCAACACCTAACGGTGAAAGAATATCTGCAACAATAGCTGGCGGTTATGGCCCGATCCGCGAAAGTGGCATCTTCACCGGCGGATTGGTATACGGCAACAGGTTCTTCAAAGAGAAACTTGGTGTGGTAGCCAGTGGTTCATACAACAGCAATAACTTTGGTTCCGATAATGTTGAAGCGGTGTGGGTGAAAGATGATTTCAATAACACTTACATGGAACAGTTTGAAATCCGGAAATACGATGTACAGCGGATTCGCAGAAGTGCTGCTTTAGCGGTTGACTATAAGTTTGACGAGAACAACACCATTTTTGCTAATGCGATATACAACTGGCGGGATGACCGCGAAAATAGATTCAGAGCCAATTACGATAATCTTAAGCCAACGTATAATGGAGAAAGCATTATTGGTTTGACAGGTGACGTTAAGCGGGAAACAAAAGGTGGTATTGATAACAACCGCAATAAAAGTCGGAGGCTAGAAGACCAGCGTGTACAAAACTACGCCCTAAGAGGTGAGCACCTGATCCATTCCAAGCTTGACCTGGACTGGTCCGTAAATTATGCAACCGCAAGAGAATACAGACCAAATGAACGCTATATTGAATTTGAACAGGAAGACGTCGCTTTATTGCAAGATTTAAGTGATTTCCGCAAACCAATGGCATTTAGTACTGGTACATCGCCGAACTTGTTTGAACAAACTGCACTTACCGAAAACAGGGACAATACCGAAGAGCGGGAGCTTGGTGCGAGATTGAACATCAGAGTCCCATTTTCACTCATCGGCGGCCAAAAGGGAAGGTTGAGAGCGGGATTGAGGGCAAGAATTAAGGATAAGTCCAGAAACAATATATTCTATTCTTATGAGCAGGAGAACAGTCCAAACTTGTCTCAGGTTCCTGGAAGTTTTTTTAACGGAAGTGGTTTTAATCCAGGAAACAAGTATGTACCCGGTGCATTTGCTTCCGCAGCGTACCTGGGTAACCTGGCGCTGAACAATCCTGATCTATTTACCCCGGAATTGGACCCTTCAGAATTCCTGTCTCAAAATTATAAAGCGAAGGAGCAAATACTTGCAAGTTACTTACGCTGGGACCAGGATCTGAGCCGCAAGCTTTCAATGATACTGGGCGCAAGGGTGGAGCACACAAACATTGATTACACGGGAAACCGTGTTCTGGATGAAGAAGAACTGGAAGCCGAAATAAACACCACGAACAGCTACACGAATGTGATGCCGAGTGTTTCCTTTAAATATGATGCTACAGACAACCTGGTCTTAAGAGCCGCATTTACAACAGCGCTTGCGCGCCCGGACTATTATGCACTTGCACCATTTGTGAATAACAATGCAGCAGATACCGAGATTGCCGCAGGGAACCCGGCGCTACGAGCTACTTACGCCCACAATTTCGACTTTATGGCAGAGCACTACTTCAAGTCCGTTGGCCTGATCACTGCTGGGGCATTTTATAAAAACCTTAATAACTTCATTTATACCTACAGCAATAACCAGTACACCAATACCGAATTTGCACAGGACTTTCCTGCACAGGATAATCCAATTCCTGCAGGCGAGAACTGGACCTTTATTCAAGCCAGAAATGGTGATCATGTAAATGTGTATGGGTTTGAATTTGCTTTTCAACGGCAGCTAGACTTTCTGCCAGGCAAGTTCCTTAAAGGCTTCGGCATTTATGCGAACTACACCTATACCAAGTCGAAAGCCAAAGGTATTGCCGATGAAGACGGTACTGAGCGATTAAACGTTTCCTTGCCAGGAACTGCACCGCACATGCTCAACGGCTCATTGTTCTGGGAAAACAAGCGGTTCTCGGCCAGGGTATCTGCCAACTTCACTTCCAGCTACCTGGATGAACTTGGAGCAGCTGATTTCAATGACAGCTATTATGACAAGCAGTTTTTTCTGGACCTAAATGCATCCTATAAGATCCAGAAGTACATGCGAATCTTCGTTGAGGCCAACAACATTACCAATCAACCTTTGCGTTATTATCAGGGTACATCTGCATTGACCAAACAACTGGAATATTATCAGGCACGTTATAACCTGGGCCTTAAGTTCGACTTCTAATCACTTTAACAATAAACTAAAAGCTGCAAGCCAAGGCTAATTTGCCAAGACTTATAAAGTTACGATTATGCAAAAAACTATATTATACCTGGCGCTGATTGCTGCCCTGAGTTCATGTAAAACCAGCAAGTTAGCCAGGCTTCAGCCAGGTGCTTTAAAGCCGGCAGTGGTAACACAACCTACACCGCATGACACCGATGATCCTGCCATCTGGATCAATCCTGCAGATCCTACGCAAAGCCTGGTAATTGGCACCGATAAGGATTCAGATGGTGGTCTTTACCTCTATAATCTTAAAGGGGAGATCATTGGAAAATCAGAACCGCTGAAAAGACCTAACAACGTTGACATCGCCTATGGTTTTAAAATTGCAGGCCGCAATGTTGATATCGCTGTCACTACAGAACGGGAGACAAACAAGATCCGTATATTCTCTTTGCCGGATTTAAAGGCGGTTGATAATGGGGGCATTTCGGTCTTTGAAGGCGAAACCGAACGGGATCCTATGGGGGTGTCCATTTACACCAGGCCATCGGACGGGGAGATCTTTGTGGTGGTGGGCCGAAAAACAGGCCCGGCCAGCGGCTATCTGTGGCAGTACAAACTTGAGGAAAATGCCGGTGCAATAGGCGGAAAAGTGGTACGTAAGTTCGGCAACTTCAGCGGTAAAAAAGAAATAGAAGCCATCGCGGTAGACAATGAGCTTGGCTACATCTATTATGCAGATGAACAAGTGGGGATAAAGAAGTATTTCGCTGATCCGGATAAGAAAGACGATACTGAACTTGCATTCTTTGGGCAAAAGGACTTTAAATCAGATCATGAAGGTATCGCCATCTATAAAAAATCAGCAGAAACCGGCTATTTGCTGATTTCGAATCAGCAGAAGAACACTTTCATGGTTTATGCACGTGAGGGCAGCAATGGAGATCCGCACAAACATACCTTGCTTGCAGAGATTCCGGTTTCTACAATAGAATGCGATGGAGCGGATGTAATCAATGTGAACCTTGGTGCGCAGTTCCCTAACGGCATGTTTGTGGCCATGAGCAACGGGATGACCTTTCATATGTACGACTGGAACAACATTCAGGCGCTGATCGATCAATTCGCTAAATAAGCTATAGCTGCGCAGGTAACTAGTTGAATATACATCTGGATTTTAAGTTAATAAAGGTTACTTTTATAGGAGTAATAACAAATAACTATATTGGATTTTAAAGATTTCAACTTCAACCCTGATTTATTAGAGGGTTTACTGGCGATGGGCTTTCGTAATGCCACGCCTATACAGGAACAAGCCATTCCTTTGATTCTGGCAGATAAAGATCTGATTGCCTGTGCACAAACAGGTACCGGAAAAACCGGGGCTTATTTGCTTCCGGTGATGAACAAGATCAGTCTTCAGGAAAACCGTCATAATAACACCTTAATTCTGGCACCAACCAGGGAACTTGCACAGCAAATTGACCTGCAGGTGGAAGCACTGTCGTACTTCACCAACATCAGCTCGCTAACCGTATATGGTGGCGGCGATGGGATTGCTTATGAACAGCAAAAGCGCTCCATGCGGGAAGGCGTAGACATCATCATTGCCACACCAGGCAGGCTGATCTCTCACCTTTCATCTGGTTTGCTTAAACTGGATCAGCTGCAACACCTGATCCTGGATGAAGCCGACCGTATGCTGGACATGGGCTTCTATGATGATATCATGAAGATCATCAGCTTCCTGCCGGAAAAACGACAAACAGTACTTTTCTCGGCAACCATGCCACCCAAAATCAGAACGCTTGCCGCAAAACTGCTGCACAAACCGGAACAGATCAGCATCGCGATATCACAGCCCGCAGCTGGAATTAATCAGCAGGCTTATTTTATTCACGACAGCCAGAAGGTTAAGCTTTTAACTGAACTGATGAACCCGGAGGTTTACCCAAGTGTATTGATCTTTGCTTCGACCAAAGAGAAGGTGAAAAACCTGGGCAAGGTGCTTCGTGGGCTAAAGTTTAAAGCAGAAGCTTTCCACTCTGATCTGGATCAGAAGGAACGCGAAGCAATATTATCGGAGTTTAAAAACAAGCGTGTACCTGTACTCATCGGGACAGATGTGCTTTCCAGGGGTATTGATGTTGAAGGTATTTCATTGGTGATCAACTTCGATGTGCCGCATGATCCGGAAGATTATGTACACCGTATTGGTCGTACAGCCCGCGCCGCAACTACGGGAACCGCCATTACACTGGTAAATGATAAAGACAAGCGTAAATTTGCCAACATAGAAAAACTGATCGACAAAGCCATTAACCGCATTCCCCTGCCAGAGCATTTTGGCCCGGTGACAGAGCGCGAGGCCACAGAAAAACCTGCGAACAACAAGCCAAGGCGTAAATTCTTTAAGAAGAAACCGCAAGCAAAATAGATTATGCCGAACCTAGCGCCATTGGCTGAGCGCATGCGCCCCCAGAACCTGGACGAATATGTAGGCCAGACACACCTGGTGGGCAAAGATGCTGTGCTTAGAAAAGCCATTCAAAGCGGACAATTGCCTTCAATGATCTTTTGGGGGCCGCCAGGTGTGGGTAAAACCACACTGGCATATATCATTTCTAAAACGCTGGACCGGCCTTTCTTCAACCTGAGCGCCATTAATTCCGGGGTGAAAGATATTCGTGAGGTGATAGATCGTGCTACCGCGCTTAAAGACAGCCTGCTCGGCTTGCCGGTCTTATTTATTGATGAGATTCACCGATTTTCTAAATCGCAACAGGATAGTCTGCTGGGCGCTGTAGAACGTGGCTTGGTTACGCTGATCGGTGCGACGACGGAAAATCCCTCCTTTGAGGTAATCTCCGCATTGCTCTCCAGAAGTCAGGTTTACATTCTGAAATCTCTAGATGAAACGGAGCTTAAGGGCCTTTTGGAAACTGCCATTCGTGAAGATGTGGTGCTTAAGCAAAAGAACATCACGTTAAAGGAACATGAAGCACTCATCCGGCTCTCGGGCGGCGACGCAAGGAAGCTGCTTAACGTGCTTGAAATCGCCATAAACGGCATCGGCGGTGACAAGATCGTGCTGACCAATGAAAGTGTGCTGGCACATGCGCAGCAGAACCTGGCGATGTATGACAAAGCCGGCGAGCAGCATTACGACATCATTTCTGCTTTCATCAAATCCATCCGGGGCTCGGATCCGAATGCCGCCGTTTATTGGCTGGCGCGTATGATTGAGGGTGGTGAAGACCCGCTCTTTATCGCCAGAAGGTTAGTGATCCTCGCTGCAGAAGATATCGGCAATGCCAATCCAAATGCTTTACTGCTGGCGAATAACTGCTTTCAGGCGGTAAATGTAATTGGCTTCCCCGAGTCAAGGATCATTCTTTCTCAGGCGGTAACCTATATGGCCTCTTCGGCAAAAAGCAATGCTGCTTATGAAACGATCAATAAGGCCCAACAGCTGGTGCGTGAAACCGGCAACCTTCCTGTGCCGCTCCACATCCGCAATGCGCCTACCAAGCTGATGAAAAACATTGGCTACGGTAAGGATTACCAGTATTCGCATGGCTACGAAGGGAACTTCTCGGAACAGGAGTATATGCCCGAGCAGATCAGCGGCACTAAGCTTTATGACCCCGGAAAAAACCCTGCAGAAGAAAAGCTCCGCGAGAAACTGCGCCAGAATTGGAAGAAAAAATATAACTACTAAATATGCTGAATACATTTTTAAGTCACCAGTGGAAAGGTTTCTTCAGGTCCAGAGGTAAAGGAACAAGCATTGCCGTCCAGATCATTATGGGCCTGCTGATCCTGTACCTGTTGCTGTGTGCACTCGCTGCAGGCTTTTTCATGGATAAGCTCATTCACCAGTTCTACCCGGACCGTATTGTGATGGATGTATTTAACGGCCTGATTCTCTATTATTTCGCGATGGAGTTTTTATCAAGGATGCAGATTCAGGAATTACCAACGCTGGCCATTGTGCCTTACCTGCACCTGAAGATCCCTAAAAGGAAGCTGGTAAATTTCCTGAATATCCGTGCGCTGTTCTCTCCTTTCAACATCTTCCCGATGTTCTTGTTTTTTCCTTTCATTATTCTGAATGTGATGGGAAGCTATGGCAGCTTTGCCGGCTGGATGTACATGCTGGCCATTTTATCCCTGTCGCTGTTTAACAATTACCTGGCATTGTATGTCAAGCGACTTTCGATATCCAACACCCGCTTTGTGATTATTGGTTTCCTGGTGTTAATTGCATTGGGCTTACTTGAATATTTCGGCGTGTTCTCTATTGCCGCAGTATCCAATCAGGTGTTTACATCGGTTTCAGAGCAGCCTTTGATCGCGTTGGTATTTCCCCTGCTGGCGATCCTGGTTTTTACTTTGAATGCGAGCTATCTGCGCAACAACCTTTACATTGAGGAGCTCCGCGCTGGTGAGGAAAAGAAAAGCAGCACAGATTATCCCTTTCTTGATCGCTTTGGCGCAGCAGGTCAACTTGCAGCACTGGAGATTAAGCTTATTCTGCGGAATAAAAGAAGTAAATCCACGGTATCTAAGGGCTTGTTGTTCATATTTTATGGTCTGCTATTCTACAAACAGGACGAGCTGGCGCAAAACAATTTCGCATTAATGCTCTTTGCTGCAGTATTTATGACGGGCAATATGGTGCTGCTGTATGGACAATTCATGTTCGGCTGGCAAAGTTCAGAATTCGACGGCCTGCTGAGCAATAAAGTAAGTGTCCGCAATTTCTTTAAAGCAAAGCTTCTGCTTTTCACCCTTGCTTCTACTGTACTTACACTCGTGGTTAGCTTATATGGATTCATCAGCTGGAAAATACTTGTCGTTCAATTTGCAGCTTACTTCTTTAGTATTGGCATTGCACCAATTGTGGTGATGTATATGGCGACATTTAATTACAAGGCTATTGATATGAAAAGCGG
This sequence comes from Pedobacter sp. UBA1654, assembly GCA_002320935.1. Taxonomy (GTDB): domain Bacteria; phylum Bacteroidota; class Bacteroidia; order Sphingobacteriales; family Sphingobacteriaceae; genus Pedobacter. Next base: position 77,760 of record DCLG01000077.1, read on the forward strand.
TTCAAGTTTTAACTGGCAAGGCGTTGGCGCGACTTCCATGCTGATGAGCCTGCCTGTGTTCTTAATACCATACCTGTTCTATGTTCCTTTTAACATGATGGGCAAACCTTTCTGGGGGCTTGCTGCATTGGGAATTGCAGGGCTGATCGGCTTTTTAACCCGCAGCTTCTGGATCGACGTACTGGTAAACGCATTTAATAAGAGAAAATATAAAATCGCCGAAGGCTTCAGAAAAAAATAATGATTGTAGAGATTAAAGATTTAAAAAAGACATACGCGGCGCGTACAGTTGTAAATATCCCCTTACTGCAGATCAACGAAGGTGAGACCATTGGTCTGGTGGGTAATAATGGAGCTGGTAAAACCACGCTCTTCCGGATGCTGCTCGATCTGATCCGCCCTGATGAAGGCGGTATTTTCTCCAAGGGTCAGAATGTTGCGAGTACCGACGACTGGAAGAACTATACAGCATCTTTCCTTGACGAAAACTTTCTGATTGATTATCTGACACCTGAAGAGTATTTCATTTTCATTGGCAGTTTGCATAACATGAGCCAAAGTGATGTGCAACAATATCTGTTAAGGTATACCGAATTCTTTAATGGGGAGATTTTGAACAGCGGCAAATACATCCGCGACTTTTCTAAGGGGAATCAGAACAAAGTGGGTATTGCTGCCGCACTGATGCAGAACCCCGAANNACTGCTGATTCTGGATGAACCTTTTGCAAATCTCGACCCTACTACACAGATCCGCCTGAAGAGCCTGGTAAAACATCTTGGAACAACGCATCAGGTATCAACAATGATCTCAAGCCATGATCTGAACCACGTAACAGATGTTTGTGACAGGATCATTCTGCTTGAAAAAGGTATTATTATTAAAGATATACAGAGAACAGAGCATACCTTGAAGGAACTTGAAGATTATTTCGCGGATTAAAACTGTTCAGTAAACAGGGCACACTTCACAGTACAACTACACAGTTTTTCTCACTTCATTTCTCTTCAATGCAATATTCTTGTTAGTTAACAATAAAAACTAATAAGCATATCTTGGCATCAGGTTTGATTTACCCGGGGCAAAACATACATTATGATTATCTCAAAATTTAAAACAGCAACATTAAGTATAGCACTTGCTATCGGTGCAATGGCATTCCAGTCATGCGATAGTTTGACTAAAACACAAAAAGGAGCAGGGATTGGTGCGGCTACAGGTGGTGTAATAGGTGCCATAATTGGTAAGAAAGCAGGTAACACTGCAGTAGGTGCAGTTTTAGGTGGTGCAATTGGTGGTACTGCAGGTGGTTTCATTGGTAAAAGAATGGACAAGCAAGCTGCGGAAATTGAGCAAACCTTACCTAATGCAGAGGTTATTCGTGAAGGTGAAGGTATTATTGTAAAATTCGACAGTGGTATCTTATTCGATTTTGACAGCAGTAACCTTAAAGAAGCTTCAAAAGATAATATCAAGAAGCTTGCAGCTTCATTAAACCAGTATCCAGGTACCGATATTAAAGTTATTGGCCATACAGACAGCCGCGGTACGGAAGCTTACAACATGAGCTTATCTGAGCGCAGAGCAGCATCAGTTAAAGCATATGCTGTATCACAAGGTGTACCTTCTTCAAGATTGTCTACTGTAGGTAAAGGATTCTCAGAGCCTATCGGTGATAATGAAACTGAAGCAGGAAGAGCAACCAACCGCAGGGTTGAGATTGTAATTGTCGCAAATGATGATTTGAAAAAAGAGGCTAAAGCACAAAGCTAGTCTGATTTAAAAGATAAAAACCCTCGCTGCAAATGCAGCGGGGGCTTTTTTATGAATTGAATTCTTCGCCATATACGTCTTCGAAATAGGTTACTGCTAATGATTTCAGCAGTAGCTCCTGCTCCATCATTGCAAATGCAGGTACAGGCTTAATCAGCTTCCAGTGGGGCCAGCCATCCTGATCGAGCCCTTCGAGTTCGTAAAAGCCCATCTCACTCAGCAGCCTGCAGGTAGCGATATGCATCAGTTCTTCCTTTTGGCGCTTGCTGTATTTTCCAGGTCCTTTTCCCAACTCCTGAACACCGATCAGAAACAGGATAACCTTCAAGTCCGGCTGATCAGAATCAAATTCCTTTGCGATCTTTTGCTGCAAAATCTTCCATTTTGCATGAATTTCTGAAGGTTTCATACTTCAAAGATACGGTTATATGCTTACTTTTAAAGTATGGAGAAGATCATCAACACTGGCCTGCTGGCTTATGGAATGTCAGGAAAGCTGTTTCAGGCACCTTTTCTTTTTGTACACCCGGGCTTTAATCTAAGCGCAGTTACCGAACGAAATGAGAAGAAGGCACATAAGGACTACCCTGATATCAAAAGCTATGACAGTATTGATGAACTGCTGAACGATCCAGAGATTGAGCTGGTGGTGGTGAATACCCCCAACTTCAGCCATTACGACTATACCCGGCAAGCCTTGCTAAAAGGCAAACATGTGCTCGTAGAAAAACCTTTTGCCGCCACTGCCGAAGAGGCTCAAGAGCTCTTTGATCTGGCGCGGGAAACCGGCAAACAGGTATTCGTATACCAGAACAGGCGCTGGGATAGCGATTACCTGGCGGTAAAGCAGGTTATTGACAGCGGCATTCTTGGAAAAGTTGCAGAAGTACATATCCGTTTTGACCGTTACCGCAATACCATAGGGCCTAAAACCTTTAAAGAAGAACTGGTTCCTGCTACCGGCCTGCAGTATGATTTGGGTGCGCACCTGCTCGATCAGGCGATTAATCTTTTCGGCCAGCCATTGAGCTTTTACAAGGTGCTTGGCTTAAATCGCAAAGACACGAAAGTAGACGATTACTTCCACTTTCACCTGGAGTATCCAGATAACCTGCAGGTATTTGTATGTTCCAGCATGCTGGTTCCGGATCCCCAGGCAGCCTTTGTTGTGCATGGCGAGCAGGGAAGCCTGGTGAAGTACCGGGCAGATGTTCAGGAGGCGCAACTGCTGAAAAATATCCGTCCAAATGCTGAAGGATACGGAGATGAACCGGTTGAACTTGCAGCAACGATAACCCGCATGAACCCGGATGGCAGTAAAAGACAGGAACAGGTCGTGTCTGACAAAGGAAGTTACATGCCCCTTTTTGACGGTGTTTACCAGGCAATCCTGAACAACGAACCTTATGCTGTAACGGAACAGCAGGTGATTACCCAACTCAGGATCTTAGAAGCCCCAGCAGGGTACCATCAATTTTAAAGGTTCTCCAGCAGCGTCGCTGCAAAGGCCTTAGGGATCTCCATGTGGGGAATGTGCCCGCAGTTTTCGAATTCAATGAGCTTTGCTCCTGGAATAACATCCGCGGTTTGCTTTCCCAGAACCTTGTACTGCCCATGCTGTGCCTGCTGCTCTGGTGTTAGCCTACCTTTACCCACAATGGTTTTATCTTCCATTCCAATGAAAAGCACTGTAGGTACTTTCAGATTTTTGAATTCGTGTACCACTGGCTGCTCGAAGATCATGGTGTAGGTCATTGCCGCTACCTTGGCATACCTGGGGAATTCTGCGCTGTAACTTATCCCACCCGCAATCCTGACCAGCTCATCATATTCCGGCTTCCATTTGGTAAAATAGGAAAGTTCTGTCTGGTATTGCTTTTCCAAACTGCAGTAGTGAAGACCATTAGCATCAGAATAGTGAGGTTTTTGAACATGATAGACGGTGTTAATCTTGGGTTTCTAATTACCGGTTGCAAAATTCATACCTGCAAAATAAAAACCCCCTGCAGCAATGGCTCAGGGGGAGAACAAGTTCTACTTGCCAGTAGTAACGTTGAAGGGCAACCTGAAACCGAAAGTGATGTTCCTACCCGCATTGTAAATGCCGAAACCCGGATCCTCTTCACTTAACCTGCCCGGCTTAAAGCGACTTAGATGATCGTAATATGCTTTATTCAGCAGGTTTTTTCCTGCTATGTAGATGGTTAAATCCTGCTTCTTATTAATTTTAAGTGTCGTACCAACAGAAGCGTTCAACAGCGTATAACCAGAGGTTGTGGTTTCAAAGGCATCCACTTTGGACTGCCTGAAGAAGTTATCCAAACCCACAGAGATGTACGAGCGTGATGTACCTGGAATATTCGGCTCAAAACGAAACTCATTACGTAATGTCGCAGCCGGGATAAATGGTAATGATTGTTTGGTGCTGCGGTTGGTTGCACGGGTAAAGGCAAAAGCATTCTCGAAGTGAATGAAGCTCACCGGGTGCAAGGTCAGGGATGCTTCAAGCCCGCGTAACAAAGCGTCATTCTGCACGAAGTTAAACACCGGATAATTCGTGCCATCCACATCAATGAACTCCCCATTTGAATTGTAGTAGATGTAATTGTTGATGGCGTTTAAAAACCCGCCTACACTTGCACTAAGATACTCATCAGCATATTCAATAGAAGCATCAAACTGGTTGCTTCGCTCCTGTTTCAGGTTAGGATTGCCGATTTCATAACGGAAAGCCCCCTCATGTACCCCATTAGATGATAGTTCGGCGATATTAGGACCGCGGAAAGCTGTTCCGGCATTGGCTTTAAAGTTTAAAGCCTCATTGAACTCATGTGTATAGCCCAAGGCTGCACTCAGGTTGGTAAATTCGTTGTTAATGGCCGAAAATGACACTTCTTCACCCTCAAAAGCATATGAATTAAGCTTGCGGTAATCTACCCTGGCACCCAGATTTAGGGTGTTTTTATCCCAGGTTTTCTTTACAAAGGCAAATGCGCCGTAAGCCTGACTGTCGAAATCAGGGATTAGCTGCTCTTCTGCGCTGGTGTTTAAGCTGTGGATGAATTCTCCGGAGATGCCAAACACCGATGCCCAGCCTTTATATTCTTTCAGCGTGTACTTAAAATCGTAGCTATAAGCATAGTTATTCAGGTATAACGCGGCACCTTCGCCGGCACTTTCAAGCTCCCGGCGTTGATTCTGCTGGTAGCCAATGGTAGAACGTAAGCTTCCGCTGTTGAACAGGATATTGCTGTTCAGTGCAAGTTTGTAATGGCGTACATCCTGCTTGGGAAAAGCCAGGGTACGATCGTGGTTTTCTGCCCTTGTAGGCACCAGCTCATCTTCATTCACCAATTGCCCTGCTTCATTACGCGCAGGTTCATAAAACCCAATGTTATTTCTGAAACTGGAGGCATCCAGATGTGCATAGCCCCAATTCTTGTTTAAGCCAATCTGCCCTTCAAAGCTGGTTTCATTAAACCCTGAGTTCGGCACGTACTCCGTCGGCGTTTTATAAGCATAAGCATTGCGGTAAGATCCACGCGCACGATAAACCAGACCATTGCTGTTGCCCTGCAACATCAGAGAAATACCGCTCAAACCGTTATTGGTTGCATAGTTGCTCAGAAACTCACCCCTGATCGTGCCAACTGGCGCAGGTAATGCATCCAGGATGTTGATCACGCCACCAAGCGCATCAGAGCCATACATCAAACTGGCCGGACCACGTAGAATTTCAACCCGCTCTGCACTGTATTGGTCAATCTCAATCCCATGCTCATCACCCCATTGCTGCCCCTGTTGCTTAACGCCATTACTTAGCGTTACCACCCGGTTTGCGCTTAAACCACGAATTACGGGCTTGGATATTGCCGGGCCAGTCGTAATCTGCGATACCCCGGGCACTTTGGAAAGTGCATCAATAATGTTGGTAGAAGGATTGTACAGCAGGTCTTCCTTCGTTACCGTAGCGATGGATGTACTGTTCTGACGGTTGTCGGAGCTGAAAGGTGAACCCGTGATCACGACTTCTTTTCCTTCAATCACACTTTCTTCCAATTCAAATTCCAGGGTTGCCGATTTACTGAAATCCACCGTTCTTGTCAATGTCTTGTACCCAATGTACCGGATCTGGATAATGAAGCGGCCTCTGGTTGGTGCCGTACTGATGGAGAACTCGCCATTGGCATCGGTAATCACCGAGATCCGCAGGTCGGGAATGGATACGCTGGCACCGGGCAAGCCGGACTTGCTTGAGGCATCTAATACTTTACCGGTTAAGTTTACGGTTTCTAAGGCAAAAAGGTTGGTGCTGCTGAATATTACCAGAAGCACAACCAAATAAGATTGTATACGCTTGATCATGTCTTTTAATTGAAATTAATGGCCAGAGTGGCCCTGAAATGCTTAACTGAACGTGTTAAGCAACAGGCGGACCCCGTAATGCGGTGCCGATTAATTCCGAGTACAGCTGCTTTTCAACATGCTGTCTCTTGATATAGACAACTGGGCTTTCGTAAAAGCTGAAGATGTTATGGGATATGTCAAAGCTTTTCTCAAAATGCGCGGAACAAACCAGGCAATTTTCTGCATGCGAGCTGATGTGCACTTTGTGGCTACAAATGGTTTCATGCTCACAATTATAACTGATCTGCTGATGTTGGTGGAAGGATGCCCAGGGCGTAAGCGCAAGGAAAAACACCCACAGCATAAGTGTGGCCAGTATTCTTTCTATATATGTGCGTTTTCTATTCACCCGTATTACAAATTTAAACAAATTGCCTAAGCAGCCTTCCTAATAACGTAACAATCACACGTGTATTTAAATCAGCAGTTAACAGAAGCTTGCTTTATTACGCAGTCATGATGATGTTCAGGGAATTAAAGCACAGATTATAAACCAATATGCCGAAATTTACGTTTATAAAAATAAAATCCCATGGTTACAGCAGAGCAAATCAGAAAGGCTTATATCGACTATGTACTTACACATGGTGAAAAGCCGAAATCCATATATAGTTTTGTAAAAAGCCTGGATATTCAGGAGTCTGAATTCTATGATCACTATGCTTCCTTTGAGAGTATAGAGAAGAACACCTGGGCAGAACTCGTTGCCGAGACCATTGGTGCTGTGCAGCAGCAGGAGGTCTGGGCGGAATACTCGTCCCGCGATAAGATGTTGTCTTTCTTTTACAGCCTTACAGAGTTGCTGAAAAGCCAACGCAGTTTCATTGTCTACAGCCTGAAGGACAACGGCAGCAATCACTACACCCATGCCCCACTTTCCGCAGCCCGCGAACTGTTTGAACAGTTTGCAGAAAACGTACTCAGCGAAGGACTGGAAAGTGGTGAACTAGCCGAGCGTAAGTTCTTTACCAAACGCTACAAAGACGCTTTATGGGCACAGTTTGTTTTCATTACCAAGTTCTGGATCAATGACGACAGTACAGGGTTCGAGAAAACCGACGAGGCTATTGAGAAGGGCATCAATGTGACATTTGACCTGTTTCAGCGTTCGCCGATTGACAACCTGTTCGAGTATNNAAGTTCCTTTCCCGCAATGGCGCCTTCAAAGAAAAAATGAGATTCTAAAAACCTGATGAGAGAACAAAACAGTATTCCTACAACCAAGACCCAACGTTCTGCTAAATTCGTAAAAACCGGCTTCCAGATTGGCGGCAACTACATCAAACACTATTCGAAGAAGCTGTTTAATCCCGACCTGGACCGGGAGGAACTAAATGAGGATAACGCTACTGATATATACAAGTCTTTGAGCGAGCTTAAAGGCAGCGCATTAAAGATCGCGCAGATGCTCAGCATGGACAAAAACGTGCTGCCTCGCTCGTACGTAGATAAATTTACGCAGTCGCAGTACAATGCACCCCCGCTTTCAGGCCCGCTGATCGTACGCACGTTCACAAAACAGCTGGGAAAAGCACCGGAGAAGATCTTTGATAAGTTTAATCCAACGTCCACCCACGCCGCCTCCATCGGTCAGGTGCACGAAGCTATGCTTGGTGATAAAAAGCTCGCTGTAAAAATCCAATACCCTGGTGTTGCAGACAGCATCTCATCTGACTTGAAGCTGGTAAAGCCTTTTGCCTTCCGGCTGTTGGGTATGAGTGAAAAAGAACTGAACATCTATGTTGCAGAGGTTGAAGAACGCTTGCTGGAAGAAACAGACTATGAATTGGAAGTGCGCAGGTCCATCCAATTCTCCGAAGCCTGCAAGGATCTGAACAATGTTGTATTCCCAACCTACTACCCGGAGTATTCAGGCAAGCGCATCATCACCATGGACTGGATCAAAGGCAAACACCTGAAGGAATTCCTGAAAACCAATCCATCACAGGAATTAAGAAATAAGATTGGCCAGGCTTTATGGGACTTCTACAACTTTCAGCAGCATGAATTAAGAGCCGTACATGCAGATCCACACCCCGGAAACTTCCTGATCACGGAAGATGAAAAGCTTGGAGCGATCGACTTTGGCTGCATTAAAGAACTACCGGACGACTTCTATGAGCCCTTCTTTTCACTGGTTTCTGCCGGAATACTGGATGATAAAGAGAAGACCATAGATGCTTTCCGCAAACTGGACATGATCTTCAAAACGGATACACCCGCACAGGTCGAATTCTATTACAAAGCGTACCGGGAAATGATTAGTCTGTTTGCAAGACCATACCTGCACGAGGTGTTCGACTTCAGTCAGCCGGAATTCTTCAATCAGCTATATGCTTATGGGGAGAAAATCGCTAAGATGCCGGAGTTCAAGCAGCCTCGCGGTGTTAAGCATTTCATCTATGTGAACCGGACAAACTTCGGACTGTATACGATTTTGCAGGAATTGAAGGCAGTCATAAACACAGGCACTTACAAGCCTCATGTAAAATAAAAGGTACAATCGCCACAATTGTACCTTTTATTAAAACCTAAAAACTATTATTAAGACATTACAGGCATTAAAAGGTTTCATTTGCCCTGATATTTAATTTTCAGGTATTTTTTTTGTAAGGCAAATGATGCAAAGCCTTGGTATATTTGTAAATAAATTCTGATTCTGCCTTGAAGAAAGTTGCTACTAATTCTAAGAACATTTTAGTTATTGAAGATAATCATGCCATTCTGGACGTGATCACACTGATTCTGCAAAGTGAGGCATACAAAGTAAATGGCCTTAGTAAAAGTGCAAACTTTATGGACCATATTGACGATTTCAATCCGGACCTGCTGATTTTGGATATCATGCTTCCGGATGCAGATGGAAGGGTGCTGCTCCAGGAGTTGAGATTGAATGAACGTACAAGGCACATCCCCGTGTTGATGATATCAGCGCGGTATACCAAAGAAAACCTGCAGAATGTAGAATTTAAACCCGATGCCTTTGTTGCCAAGCCGTTCGATATTGATGATCTGCTCGACCGTATCGAAGGACTGCTTGCCGGAAAAAACTACATGTAAGTAAAGGTCAGGCTTTCTTCGAAAGACTTTGCATCAGCTGACTGTACAGATCTGAACCGGATTCTTCTCTTGGTTTTAGCTTTTTAACGGTGGCGCGTTTTCCTTTAGCCTTCGCTTTTATGATCCTTAACAGCTCCTTGGTGTACTCGTCCTTAAAAGCTTCTATGTTAAACGGCGAGGTATACTGCTTTATAAGCGCCAGGCCAACGTCCAATTCTTTTTTATTGATTGTATCTAGCGAAGGTACTTTAATCTCCTCAGAAGAGCGGATTTCCTCCGCAAAACGAATCTTGGTCACCGTAAGTACATCGTTCAGCGGGTGGATCACACATAAGTTCTCCGTGTTACGAAGTACAAAACGTGCAACACCAGCCTTACCGGATTTCTGAAGTGCCTTTAAAAGCAGCGCATAGGCCTTTTTGCCTTGTGTTTCAGGCTCGGCAAAATAGGAAGTTTCATAGTAGATGGGGTTGATCTCTTCAATGCCTACGAAGTTCTCCAGCTCGATCATCTTGGTCTTTTCCGGACTGGCTTCTTCAAAATCGTGTTTGTCAAGGATCACGTACTTGTCATCCAGCTTATAGCCCTTTACAATCTTATCGAACTCCACTACTTTCTGCGTGTTCTCATTAATACGCTGAAACTTGATGTGGGAGTGGTCTTTAGAATCGAGCATATCCAGATCAAGCCCACTATTCTGTACCGCAGAATAAAGCTTTATCGGTATGTTAACCAATCCAAACCCAATTGAACCTTTCCAAATTGACCTCATTACATCCTGCTTTTAGTAGAATGATAACAACGGGCTTAAGAGAATTGTTTATGAGGCTTTATAGACCTTTATCCTGAAGCATATCAATGATGGCATCAATACCAAGCTTTTCCTGCACGCCGCTCTTCATGTCTTTGAGTGTTAACAGGCCGCTTTCCATTTCTTCACTACCAATCAGGATCACGTAAGGAATGTTCTTATCATCTGCGTAAGACATCTGCTTTTTCAGCTTCGCTGATGACGGATATAGCTCTGCGGAGATCTCTGCCTGGCGTAAAGCCTGTAAGAGCGGCAAGGCATAAGCTTCAGCTGCTGCGTCAAAATTGCTGATCAGCACCCTGGTTCCTGCACTTGCAGATTCCGGGAAAAGGTTCAGTTCCAACAACACGTCGTANNAATGCGGTCGGCACCAAAAGACACCCCTACCCCCGTTAAGCCTTTCAGGCCAAACATTCCGGTAAGATCGTCATAACGGCCACCACCGCCAATGCTGCCCATAGCCACCTCATTGGTCTTAACCTCGAAAATGCACCCGGTGTAGTAGTTTAAGCCTCTGGCGAGGGTAATATCAAGCTCCAGCTTGATCTCCGCGCGCAGATCGGCACCTGCAAGCGAAGCCACATACCCAAATACCCTTTCAATCTCCGCAATACCTTTTAAGCCTGCTTCGGAACTCGAAAGAACCGTTTTCAGCTGATTGATCTTCTCTTCATTGCTACCTTCCAGCAAGATCACTGGTTTAAGCACATCAATATCTGCCTCGGTGAAGCCTTTAGACAACAGTTCCTTCGTTACGCCATCAAAGCCGATCTTATCCAGCTTATCAATGGCAACAGTCATATCAATGATCAGATCCGGTTTACCGATAATCTCAGCAATACCAGTCAGGATCTTACGATTGTTGATTTTAATGCTGAAATCCGTTAGTCCGAGGTTGCTCAACGCTTCCTGATAGATCAGGATAAACTCCGCTTCATTCAGCAGGCTGTCTGAACCAACAACATCCACATCGCACTGGTAGAACTCACGGTAACGACCTTTCTGCGGACGATCAGCGCGCCATACTGGCTGCACCTGGAAACGCTTAAAAGGCAGAGTGATTTCGTTCTGGTGCATCACCACGTAACGCGCGAAAGGCACGGTAAGGTCATACCTTAAGGCTTTCTCACTAATCGTGGAAATCATTGCATTGGAGTTCCTGCTACTCAACAACTCGGGATCCACCTTTGCAAGGTAATCCCCACTGTTCAGGATCTTAAAGATCAACTTGTCACCCTCATCGCCGTACTTACCGGTAAGCGTACTTAGGTTCTCCATGGATGGCGTTTGAATCTCCGCATAACCATACTTTCTGAATACCTTTTTGATGGTATCATAGATGTAATTACGCTTAACCATTTCAAGGGGAGAGAAGTCGCGGGTACCTTTAGCTAATGAGGGCTTGATGTTTGACATAGCCGCAAAAGTACAAAAAGTAAAAGGCATAAAAAAAGCTGCCGAAGCAGCTTTTAAGTATTTAGTGGTGGTTAAACCAATAATCTAACAGGTTCTTCCAATAAAGCCTTAACGGTTTGAAGGAATGCAGCACCAGTAGCGCCATCTACAACACGGTGGTCACAGCTTAACGTTACTTTCATTACGTTACCTGGAACAACTGCGCCGTTTTTAACAACAGGCACTTGTGAGATACCACCAATTGCAAGGATACATGCATCAGGTGGGTTGATGATCGCGGTGAACTCATCAATACCAAACATACCTAAGTTAGAGATGGTGAATGTTGAGCCTTCCCAATCAGCAGGTTGTAATTTCTTCGCTTTTGCACGTTGTGCGAAATCTTTAACCTCGGCAGAGATACGTGATAAAGATTTGCCATCAGCAAAACGAACAACTGGTACCAACAGACCGTCTTCAACAGCTACCGCAACACCAATATTCACATGCTCATTGTAACGGATCTTATCACCTAACCATGAAGAGTTAACCGCAGGATGTTGTTTTAAAGCAACAGCAACCGCTTTTAATACCAGGTCATTGAAAGAAACTTTTGCCGCAGCAAACTCATTGATTTTGGTACGGGCAGCGATTGCGCTGTCCATATCGATCGACATGGTTAAGTAGAAATGCGGTGCAGTGAACAAGCTTTCAGAAAGGCGTTTGGCAATAACCTTACGCATCTGTGTAACTGGTTTCTCTGTGAATTTCTCTTCACCTGTGTATTGAGGAAGTGGAGCAGCAGCTTTCTCGGTTTCTTTAGCCGGGGCTGATGCCGGTGCAGCAGCAGCAGGTTTAAAGTTCTCGATATCTTTTTTGATGATCCTTCCACCGTCAGCAGAACCTGCCACTTGTGAAAGATCAATTCCTTTTTCTTTAGCAATGCGTTTAGCAAGTGGAGAAGCTTTAACGCGGCCACCCTCAGATGAAGCACTTTCAGTGCTTGCAGCAGGTGCAGCCTCTTTNNCGGAGCTGCAGGCGCATCGCCCTGATTAAGGATGCCGCTGATGTCAGTACCCTCAGGACCAACAATCGCGATAATGCCGTTTACTTTAGCGGCAGCACCTTTCTCAACGCCAATATGTAGTAAAGTTCCGGATGCATAACCCATAACTTCCATTGTAGCCTTATCGGTTTCCACGTCAGCAAGGATATCATCATCTTTAACTTTATCACCAACTTTTTTATGCCATTCAGCAATAACACCTTCGGTCATAGTATCGCTTAGCAACGGCATTCTTACAACCGTTACGCCCATTTTCTCCAGGTCTGCATCGGTAACTGCAGGTGCAGATGAAGCAGCAGGAGCTGCCGCCGGAGCAGCTTCTTCTGATTTACTTTCCGCAGCCGGAGCAGCAGGTGCAGCATCAGCTTCAAGCAAAGCTTTGTAGTCTTCGCCTTCTTTTCCCACTACTGCGATAACCGCATCAACAGGAACAGCTTTACCTTCTTCAACACCAATATATAAAACAGTTCCGTCCCAATATGATTCAAGATCCATGGTCGCCTTATCGGTTTCCACTTCGGCCATAACATCGCCGCTTTTAATTTTATCGCCAACTTTTACATGCCACTTCGCCATCACCCCTTCGGTCATGGTATCGCTCATTTTGGGCATTTTAACTACTTCAGCCATTCTATATTATAAATTGAAAACTGTTTAACTTAATCTACTACGTAAGGATAGTCCGTCTGAACATAAACGTCTGTGAAAAGTTCAGAAGCTTCAGGCCATGGAGACTCCTCAGCAAATTTCACTGAATCATCAACAATCTCTTTAACTTTTTCTTCTATACTTTCAATCCAGGCCTGGTCAGCATATTTCTCTTTAAGAATAACCTCACGAACCACTTCAATTGGATCTTTAGCTTTGTAATCTTCTAATTCTTCTTTTGTACGGTATTTAGCCGGGTCAGACATAGAATGACCACGGTAGCGGTAAGTACGCATTTCAAGGAAGGTAGGACCTTCACCGTTACGTGCACGTTGAGCAGCTTCATCCATTGCATTGTGAACCGCAACAGGATCCATACCGTCAACCGGAGCACATGGCATATCAAAACCTAAACCGATTTTATAGATATCTGTCATGTTTGTGGTACGTTGTACGGAAGTACCCATTGCATAACCATTGTTCTCGCAAACAAAGATTACCGGTAATTTCCATAACATCGCCATGTTGAACGCTTCGTTTAAAGCACCCTGACGAACCGCGCCGTCACCCATGTAGCAAACATTAACATTTTTTGTTCCTTTATATTTCTCTGCAAATGCAATTCCGGCACCTAGTGGAATTTGACCACCAACAATACCATGGCCGCCATAAAAGTTATGTTCTTTACTGAACATGTGCATGGAACCACCTTTTCCTTTAGAGCAACCAGTAGCTTTACCGTACATCTCAGCCATAATGCTTCTTGCACTTACACCTTTAGCCAATGCATGTGCGTGGTCACGGTAAGCAGTGATCATAGAATCTTCAGGTTGTAAGGCAGAAATCGCACCAGCAACTACGGCTTCCTGTCCAATATATAGGTGGCAGAATCCACGGATCTTTTGTTGTCCGTAAAGTTGCCCAGTTTTCTCTTCGAATTTGCGCATCAGCAACATCGACTCAAACCACTTCAGATAGGTATCTTTATTAATTTCTACTGCACTCATTTTTGGGGTCTTGATTGTTTTTTACGAGAGCAAATCTACTTTTTTATTGTAATATATCGAAAGAATAGATGTAAATTACACACTAAGGTTACAAGACGCAGACCCCGAATGGAGATTTTATTCATTCACATTTGGATAAACTAAGTTTAATACATAGTTTTGGAAGTCAAACAATAAGCCATATAACTGGTGTACGTTTAAGTGTAAGTACCTTTTACCCAAACTTATAGTATAACATGATTAAAAAGTTTTTGTTTTCTACACTGATTGCGCTGTGCAGTATATCCGCAGTAAACGCCCAATCAAAAGCAAAAGAAACCAATAAATTAGAAGACCCGGATAACCTGGCCTCTCAATATTTCTCTCAAGTTATGGGCGTTGCCGTAGATGCAACATCGAACTTAAAACTATACAAATTTATATATGAATGGATCGGGACGCCTTATCGTTTTGGTGGAAACACCCAGAAAGGTATTGACTGCTCCGCTTTCACCAAAGCCATATATGATAAAGTATTTAATACCACCATCCTCCGCAATTCAAGAGATATCTTCAGCATGGTAAACCCATTGCCTAAAGACGAACTTAAAGAAGGTGATCTGGTATTCTTCAAAATTAAAAGCAGAAGCATTACCCATATCGGGATCTACCTTGGAGATAACCGCTTCGCACATGCTTCTTCATCCAGAGGTGTGGTAATCAGCAACCTGAATGAACCTTATTACTCCCGCTACTTCTATAAGGGCGGTAGAATCCTGGACTCGGTGAAAGACGAGTTGATCGAAGAATAAGATCAGATGATATTTGGAGAGCCGGTTGTATACACAGCCGGCTTTTCTTTTGGCCCTAAGCCTCGTCTTTGGTATTCTTAACCAATCCGATACCGGAGAAGAAGAAAATAATTCCAATAATTCCGACTACAATCAGCTGACGGGTGGCAGGATCATTCTGCGTATAGCCATAACCCGCATAGATTAAACCAATAATTCCTAGAATGGTCAGGATAGTTCCAAAAGTGCGTTTTACGTTCATAACATCTATTTATCGGGATTATGCAATATCTATGCCGCATATACAGGCTGTATTTCAGTGACAATAAAGCTCACTGCCAATGTTGTATTAGCACGTTAACTGCCTAGGCAGTACTTTGAGTCACCTTGGATTAAAGTTCAGATCACACAATGAACATGTCCACACCTCATTCACATCAAACACACATTGTGTGTGTGCTTGGTGTGGGTGAGGTGTGTGTAAGGTGTGCCTGAGGTGTGCTTCAGATCCTACGCTGGACCGGGCATAAAAAAGCGGCCCTACCAGTTCAGGTAGGGCCGCTGAAATATCAGTTGTTATGCTGATTTATGCTTTCTTCATTTCGATCATGTCGACAATAACCTTCAGGCTTTCATCTTCAATAAAATCATACGTCTCTTCTTTCTTCACCTTTTCGCCTTTCTTTAACGGCGGCAGGCCTCTTGATGTTCTGATCAGGTTCGTACGTTCCAGAGATTTAGCTTCCAGACTGTCTCTTTCTGCCTTGAGCTTAGCCTGGTTCAGCGTTACCGAAGTTTCTTTATCACGTTTTTGCATATCAGCGATGTCCTGAACCAGCAGCTTGTAATCTACTGATTTTTCCATGCGGTCTTTATGACGGTTTACCAACTGGGTTTTCAATGGTGATAGATCTGCAACCGGGTTAAAGTTTGACTTTGGAATCACATCCCATGGCAAGGCAGATTCTTCAGTATCCTCACCAATCTTATCCAGTGGATAAATGGACGGGAACACGATATCAGGCATTACACCTTTGTGCTGGGTGCTGCTGCCATTAACACGGTAGAACTTTGCCATTGTAAGGTTAATCTGTCCAAGTTGTGGTGCTTCTTTAGGTGCTTCACCTTTAACAACTGCAGTTTTATTGATCAGGCTGGCTAAACGCTGCAACATGGATGGATTTAACAATTTGTTCAGATCAATGGAAGACTGTACTGTACCTTTCCCGTAGGTCTGGGTACCCATAACAATACCACGACCATAATCCTGAATTGCACCGGCAAAGATTTCAGATGCTGAAGCACTCAGACGATCTACCATTACGCCGAATGGCCCGTCCCAGGCTACGCCAGGATTGTTGTCTTCAGACACATCCACACGTCCCTTCAGGTCTTTCACCTGCACTACCGGTCCGCGATTTATGAATAAGCCAGTCAGGTCAATCGCCTCCACCAATGAACCACCACCGTTTGCACGAAGGTCCATCATGATTGCATCCACTTTATCCCTGTTTTTAAGTGTATCAAGCAATAAACGCACATCACGGGTCGTGCTTTTATAGTTCGGATCACCGGTNNTGAAGTCAGCATAGAATGCTGGCACGGTAATCACACCAATTTTATAGGCTTTTCCGTTCGACTGAACCGTTTTAACGGTTTTCTTAGCCGATTGCTCCTCCATCACAATTTTTTCTCTCACAAGCGAGATAATAACCGGTTTAGAGGATAGTTCCTGTCCCGCAGGTATTACCTTCAAACGGACGGTTGTTCCTCTAGGGCCCTTGATTTTGGCTACCGAGTTGTCGATTCTCCAGCCAACAATATCTTCAAACTCCCCATTACCTTGTGCAACTGCCACAATACGGTCGCCCGCATTTAGCTGCTTGCTTTTAAAAGCTGGTCCACCAGGAATGATCTCTGCAATTTTTACCACTTCATTTTCAACGCTCAGTCTTGCACCAATACCATCAAATGATCTGGCCATATCTTCATTGAAGGCAGTGGCATTGGTTGGGTTGAAATAGTTGGTATGTGGGTCAATGCTTTCAGTAAAAGCATCCATCAGGGTTTGGAAAACGTCCTGATTATTCACTTTGGCTACCTGCGACTTAAGATTCTGGTATCTTTTGGTAAGCGTTTCCACGTTTTTAGCCTGCTCGGTACCCGCAATCTGCAGATTGATCAGCTCATATTTCAAACGCTTTTGCCACACCTCATTCAGCGCGGTGCGTGTATTTACCCAGGGAAGTTTTTCACGGTCATAAACGTAAGTATCGTTCCCACTGAAATCATACTTATTCTTTACATTCTGAAGCGAGAAGGCAATCCACTCATTATACCTTTTCAGGTATACATTAAAGATGTAAAATGGCGCACTCAGGTCGCCATTTCTAAAATCATCATCAAGGGAGTTGCGGAATTGTTCAAATTCCTTGATATCGGATGCTAAAAAGTAATATTTGGAAGGGTCTAGAGCCTTTATATAGCGATCGAGGATGATTGAAGAAATGGAATCATTCAGCTTAATTTTTTTGTAGTTGTAGTTCTCAATGAGGGTAACAACTTCCCTTGCAACCAGGCTCTGCTGCTCATCAGGTTTTATATTCGCTATCCCGTCTACCAGCTGTTGTGGCTTGGGTGCGGCACTACAGGCCAGCACTGCAGCGGTAAAGGTGACCAGTAATATTCTTCTAAGCATCTGTTTAAATATTTTAAATTCCATTTGTGTTATAGGTATCCAATATGATACCAATTTCTCTAATAAACAAAAAAGAGACAGCAATAATACGTCTCTTTTCTGTAAAAGTTCCTTAAGTAGATCTTTAGATTATTTGCCAGTGTTTTGCCCTTTGGCAATTGCTTTTCTGGCTTCGCTGATCTGAGCAACGAAATCGGTGTAGTTATTGGATTTGGCAAGGCTTTCTGCACGGTTAAGATCATAGTTTGCAAGACTGAATTCCTGCTTCTTGATTTTTACCTGTGCGAGACCCAGCAGGGAGGAGATGTAAGCGTTCTGATTACTCAGCCTCTGTGCCAGAATACCCTGCTGCGTAGAGAACCAGAGGGCTTCGGTAAGTCTGCCTGCCGCCAGGTAGATTTTGGCGAGTTGCTGATAGGCGGTCATTTGTCCGTATATATTGCCAAGCTTGGAATAGTTCATTAAGGCACCTTGAAGCACCAGTTTCTCTGCTTCTGAAAAATTGTTCAGCAGCATATGAACGTTGCTCAGCTTAAGCAGGGTTAGCGTATACTGTGGCATTCTTCTGGAAAGATTGAAGCCATAAGCCGCCTTGTCATACAACGCAAGCGCAACTTTAAGGTCGCCTTTATGTTCATTCTGATCAGCTTCATAGAAGTAATCATCGGCGCTAAGTTCTGCAGGGTTGTAGTAAGTGATGTTGATTGGACCGCCTGGTACGGGGCGGGTAATGGTGATATCAGGAATCTGTGCCTTTACATTTACAGCAAGGAACAGCAGGATGAGCAGGGTGATTTTTTGCATATCACAAAGATAGCAACAATTTAGTTAAACACCTGTAAACTACCATCAAAAGCAGCCCAAACCATATAAGGATGTGAGTCGGTATGGTAAATTTCACCGTTACTGCTAATTGCAATAACACCCGCAAATCCATCTATCTGTTTCAGTTCTTCGAAAGATTTCTCAGTAGCCTGCTGAAGTGGCATGCCGTCGGTTACCCGCGTAACGATCTTAAGCGCAAGCCCGGTATTTACAATATCTTCGCCCACTCCGGTACAGGATACACCGGCATACTGATTCGCATAATTTCCGGCAACAGTTGCAGAATCACTCACGCGGCATGGGATCTCGAAGCCCTTTCCTCCGGTGGAAGTTGCCGCAGCGATGTTACCTTCAGCATCCATAGCCACACAACCTACCGTACCTTTATTATTCTGCTGGTTCCGCTTTTCATCAAATTCCTCTTGTCGTTTTGGGGTGATGGGGTTGTAGTGATCAAAGCCATTCTGGCGAGCAAAAGCCAGCGCGCCAGGGCCGCTTAATACCCGATCTTCCTTATCCAGGAGCTTTACAGCTATTTTAACAGGATTTCTCACATCCTCGATATTGATAACGCCGCTAAAGCGCAGTGTCTTTCCATCCATCAGTGAGGCGCTCATGCGCAACTTGCCATCACTTTGGATTTGGCCACCAGTGCCGGCATTAAAAAGTTCATCATCCTCCAGCAAGCTTACCACATAGGTAACCGTTTCCAAAGCCGTATGGCTTTGCAAATATTCATAACCAGCTGTTACAATCTTTGAAAGCGCCTGCTGTTTGGCAATTTTGGTTTCTTCGTTTGAACTGGACTCACTAAAAAAGCCGCCGTGGATAATAAGTTTCATATCAGGATTCTGGTATTGCTTTAAGGTGATGGATCTTCAGCTGATGCGTTTTCAAGTCATAAACATCGCCATCGCACATGACGTGAACGATCATGTTGTTGATGGAAACTGGTTGTCCGATTTGTACATCCGTTAAATTAGTATCCGACATTTTGCGACCATCTACCAGAATAACCATGCCAGAGCCGATCGCTTCCATGCGTGTACCCTTGCTAATAAATAATCCAGTATCTTCCCCCAGTCCGATACCCAAAATACCCGGGTTACTTGCCGCAGCATATAGTAAACGGCCAATGCGGCCGCGTTGCACGAAATGAGTATCTACGATCACACCATCGATAAAACCTAAGCCGCCCGTAATCTTTACCTCCCCCTTTAAGAGTGCATCTTTGCTACTGCCCTGATAGATCATGTTTTTAGAACTTGCTGCTGCACCCGCGGAAGTACCAGCGATCACAACCTGCTCTTGCAGGTATTTCTCCAGCAGAACTTCATGAAAGGCTGTGCCACCAAAAATTGATGATAAGCGAAGCTGATCGCCACCCGTAAAGATGATTACTTCCGCTGCGCGAAGCCTGTTTGTATACTCCTGATCATTCGCCTGTTCCCTGCTGGAAATATTAAGTACGCCTACATTAAGCACATCCAGATGCGCAAAAGCTTTAACATACTCTTCACCTACCCTTTCCGGGATTAAAGAAGCAGTGGTAATAATCTCAAATCTTGATTGATTATCCTTGATAGACTCAGTGGTAATCCGCTTTAAGATGCCCCTTTCAAAGAAGTTCATGTTATCGGGCTGACCAAATGTGGTTTCGGTAAAACTTCCTGTATTTATTGCGCCGCCAATTATTATTAATTTACCCTTTGGAGCCATTTAAGAAACTTTTTATTAGAACAAAATTCANNAATTCAAATATATGGCCATTGTAGCTAAAAATCAGGTTTTTATACAAAAGTTTCAAGTAAAAACCACATGTTATGCTTCGAAACGATAAAAATTTTAGAAAATGTATAAGCTGCTTTACAAAACTATACAAAAACCAAAGCAGCTTCTATATAGTTTATAATTGATCAAACAATTGCCTTATTATGCTACTTTTACTGCCTGCAGCTCAGACTATGGCGGCAGCAATCAACTTCCGATTTTAACATGAGATTTCAATGAAACCATCATGACCTATCCTCTAAAAAACAGGACGATAAGATCATGACAGCTTCATCAAAAAACACAATATATACAGATGAAAATATTAGGCATACAAGTGCTGCGCGGACCCAATATCTGGTCCATTACACGTAAGAAACTTATACAGATGAGGCTGGATTTAGAGGAGCTGGAACAACAACCGACCAACCTTATTCCGGGCTTCTCTGAGCGCATTCAGGTGCTTTTACCGAGCCTGTACAGCCATCGCTGTTCCGTAGGTGAGCCTGGGGGATTATTCTCGAGGATTGAAGACGGCACCTGGATGGGACATGTTATTGAACACATTGCGCTGGAAATACAGACCCTTGCAGGTATGGACACCGGTTTTGGAAGAACCAGACAAACCAAAACGGATGGCATTTACAATGTCGTATTCAGCTATCTGGAAGAAAAAGCGGGTGTATATGCTGCTGAAGCTTCAGTAAAAATTGCAGAGGCACTAATCAGCGGTCAGGAATATGACCTGGAGCAGGATATACAAAGGCTGCGCGAATTGCGCGAACAGGAAAGACTGGGCCCTAGTACAGGTTCTATTGTTGATGAAGCCATTTCCCGTAGGATTCCCTGGATCAGGCTAAACAAAAGTTCACTGGTTCAGCTGGGCTACGGTAAAAACCAGGTGCGCTTCCGGGCCACCATGACAGAAAGAACCAATAGCATTGCTGTAGATATTGCCTGTAACAAGGAAGAAACGAAGCGCCTGCTACAGGATGCGGCCATTCCGGTAGCAAAAGGTGTGACCATCTCTGATCCGGATGGCGTCAAAGATGCCGTAAGGCACGTTGGTTTTCCATTGGTATTTAAACCCCTTGATGGCAACCACGGAAAGGGTGCAACCATCAATGTGCAAACCATAGAGGAAGCAGTTGCTGCTTTCGAGTACGCACAGAAATATTCCCGCAGGGTGATTATTGAGCGCTTTATTACAGGCTACGATTTTCGTATTCTGGTTATCGATCATAAGATGGTTGCCGCGGCGCTTCGTGTGCCCGCCCACATCACGGGAAATGGGGTAAACACTGTTCAAGAACTGATCGATATCGAAAACCAAGATCCGCGCAGAGGGTACGGACATGAGAATGTTCTAACCGAAATCACCGTGGACCGTGACACGCTTGACCTCCTTGCGAAGAAAAATTACACTCTTGATTCTGTAATACAGAATGGGGAGATCGTTTACCTGAAATCTACGGCAAACCTGAGCACTGGAGGAACATCCATTGATGTTACCGATCTGGTACACCCTGAAAATGTCTTTACCAGTGAGCGTATTTCCAGGGTAATTGGCCTGGATATCTGCGGTATTGACATTATGGCGCCAAACCTTACCCACCCTTTTTCTGAAAACGGCGGTGTGGTACTGGAGGTAAACGCAGCACCGGGCTTCCGTATGCACCTGGCACCTAGCGAGGGCTTACCGCGTAACGTGGCCGCCCCAGTGATCGACATGCTTTACCCGCCAGGAAAATCTGCCAGTATTCCAATCATAGCAGTAACGGGGACAAATGGTAAAACCACCACCACGCGCCTGGTTGCACATATTGTAAAAAGCAACGGTACACGCGTTGGTTACACCACATCTGACGGGGTTTATGTCCAGAACAGCCTGCTGATGGAGGGTGATACTACCGGACCAATAAGTGCAGAATTCATTCTGCGCGATCCGACTGTAGAGTTTGCGGTGCTTGAAACCGCCAGAGGTGGGATACTACGTGCAGGTTTGGGTTATAACAGCTGTGATATTGGCATCATCACCAACATCCAGGAAGATCACCTGGGCGTTGCAGACATCCATAATCTGGACGACCTTGCGCGCGTGAAATCGGTAGTAATTGGTGCCGTTAAACGAAGAGGTTGGGGTGTATTGAATGCAGATAATAAGTACTGCATTAAAATTGCAAAGAAAGCCGACTGCAAAGTGGCTTATTTTTCCATGAATGAAGATAATCCAGTCATTAAGGAGCATTGCAAGAAAGGTGGTACCGCAGCCATTTACGAGAATGGATACATCACGATCAAAAAAGGAGATTGGAAAATCCGGGTGACCAAGGTTACCCNNATGTACCACTAACATTTGGTGGTAATCTGGAGTTCATGATTGAAAACGTACTTGCTGCCACCCTGGCCACTTTCTTATATGGTTACAAGATTGAAGATATCCGGGTGTCGTTAGAAACATTTATTCCATCTGCAGCGCAGACTCCGGGTCGTATGAATATTTTCAACTTCAAGGAGTTTAAGATCCTGGTCGATTTTGCCCATAATCCTGATGGTTTCAACGGCATTAAAGGCTACCTGAGCACAGTTGAAGCTACTGAACATGTAGGGGTAATTTCGGGTACGGGTGACAGGCGCGATGAAGACATCATTGAAACTGCGCGGATCTCTGCACAGATGTTCGACAGGATCATGATTTGTCAGGAGAAATACCTTAGAGGTCGTACGCAGCAGGAATTAATAGACCTCCTGCTACAAGGCATCAGGGAAGTGAAACCCGATATGCGGGTAACCATCAACAATAGCGGCGACGATGCATTGCGCTACCTGGTTACCACAGCACAACCAGGCGCTTTCATCACCATTCTAAGCAACACGATAGACGATGCCGTGGCAAAAGTGGCAGAGTACCGCGACAAAGAAGCGGGTGTATAGAAAATCGATATAAAAGCAGAAAGCCCCGGACGATTGTCCGAGGCTTTCTGCTTTTATATCAGATTGATATTAAGCTACTGAATCTCTCAATGCTTTAATCTCATCGTGTGAAACACGAAGTTGTGCTTTTTGCTGGGTAATTAAAGCATGCACATCGGCAGATAGGTTATCCATTTCTAAAGCTGTTTTGTAAGCTTTTTGTGCAGCATCCTCGCCGAACTCGCAGTTGTTTAGAACAGTTTTACGGTCATGACCTGTAAAGATTGCTTTAACATCCATCCATGCACGGTAGATCTTACCAGAATTTGTGGTTCCTGTTTCGATATCAGAGCCATAGCGCTGAACTTCTGTAGCAAGTTCCATCTTTAATTTTTGGCTTTCAACGATCATCTGTGCGAATAGCGACTTCAGATCACTGTCTTCAGGATGTAACTCTTCGATTGCTTTTTCATAACCAACAATGCGGTCATTATTAATCTCGATAAGGTCGTTTAAAGTTTCGTAGTTTGCAGTTTGATTGCTCATAGTTGTAGATTTTTTGATGTATTAAAACAACAGCAATTACCTGCAAAAAGTTTTACGGCTTATATAAAGGCATATACCCTAAAGTAAACTTATCAGCTTCCATATTGGTTGCTGGGGTGATTTCAATCTTGTATAAAGCTTTCAATTCCTCCGGAAGCACATCGTTGATCTCAAAAGCATCATCTACATCCACACCATATTTATCATCGATATGTGAGGGTGCACCTTTGAAGCCGGTATGCTTGTAAAAAGCAGTTTGTTTTGCCTGTTTCGAAGCTGTCGCCATATCTTTCGCAACAATTAACAGCTTGTAATGCGGTTCATCAAATTCACCTTCCCGGTAACCGCCAAGGTTGATAAAAAACAATTTCAAGCCGTTTGATTCTGACGGACTGTCTTTAGGTACCACATTAATCTGGTATCCATCAACTACCGTAACCTTTCGCCAGGCATCCATATGTACACGGCCATTCGCTTCCGGCCAGAACTTGATCAGCTCATCTTTAGTTTGCTCAATTGCATCTGCAATGCTGAAGTAGATGTCATGCTGTTCTGTATGGCGGCCCGGAGGCGTGCAACCCAGCATGATCATGAACAAGGTTGGATTGTTTAAAGCGGTTTTCATTAGCCGTAGATCTGGTTTAAGATGTTTGCAAGACGAACGCCACCTTTTAGCAATTGTCCGTTCAGGATTTCCAGGAAATCATAGTTATAACGGAAACTCAACTTATCATCAGCGCGGGTTTCTGCATAGATCTTATCAACCAGCTGGTAAGATTCAAACACGTTATCAGCAAGGGAAATGCTTCTCCATGCCGTCAGTTGCTCCTTGGTCGGGTGGTTTATAGCCGTAGCATATTCTGTGTAGCTTAATTGCTGGTGGTCTACCAGACTCTCATCCCATACTCTATGCAGGTTTGAGCGCTGTCNNACCAAGATCTTCTTTTCTCGCCGTGTGCATCGGCTGGTGCAGGTCGCCCACCATGTGTACCAATAAACGCAAGGCCATTTTCTTCTGATCTGCATTGCTTTCCTTATTCTTCAGAATGCTGATCATTTCCTGGATCTTATTGTAAACATTGGGTGTTTTTTCTTTTTCAAGAAAGTTGATGACGCCCTGGCGGTCCAGCTTCTCCGGGAGATTTACATAGTGCCAGGTATTCAGGTAATTATAGCTGCTGTCGGATTTGATAANNAAAATCTGCCCAGTTGGCGCTCATGGCCAGTGTTTCATCACCCAGAATCTTCTTAACGGCTTTCTTTGATTTCGAGCTCAGGTAAGATTCGGCTACCTGGCCAACAATGCGGTGGCCAAGCATGCCCCATGCGGAGGCACTTACAGGAATATAGGCGCAGACTGCCATGATCAGACCTGCTTTAATAAATTTACTAAATTTCATTGCTGTTAATTTTTGATAATGAAAAACGCTCCTGCTGCTTTGATAGATGGCAGAGGAGCGTTTTATGAATTATAAAGGTTTTGGAACACAAACGATCTTCTCTTTTAAAGACAGCACAGCTTCGCGCTGGTCGTTTACGCTTTGAATGATCAGCTGATCTGGTTTTGCGGAGGTAATGGAAAAGGACTTCAGATACTGCCCTGTCTGGTAGCAGCCAGAAACTTTCTGTTTGTAGTTTGACTTTGTATAAGTGCCCTGCAGAAATAAACTGTCGTTTCTAACCACGTACACTCCTTTAGCGTACTCTTTCCAGACCCCATTGTTATAGCAGGAGTCTTCATAGTAGTTGACCTTTGAATGGGTGGTCAGGTCTACATAGAAGGAGTCGCAGCTGAACCTGAACTTGTGTTCGGTATAATTTAACAAGGTGCTGGCATAAGGAATGCTATCCTGTGTCCAGACACCTTGTAAAAAGACTTCTCCTCGTCCCTGTACATCGGGCAGGCGCTGGCATGCTGATGCCAGTAACGCCATTAAAAGTACCGGAAGGCAGAGCTGATTTAATCTTTTCAATTGTTCTATTTCTTATTTAAGGCTTCCAACCATATCTTCAGGTTTAACCCACTCATCGAACTGTTCGCTGGTTAACAGACCAAGTTCTACGGCAGCTGCCCTTAAGGTTTTGTTCTCTTTATGTGCTTTTTTGGCGATTTTAGCAGCATTCTCGTAACCGATATGCGGGTTTAAAGCTGTTACCAGCATCAGAGAGTTTTCAAGGTGCTTTTTAATCTCAGGAAGGTTAGGGAGGATACCTACCGCACACTTCTCCGTGAAAGAAACACATGCATCACCCAATAACCTGCCAGACTGCAGTACATTGGCAGCAATCACTGGCTTGAAAACATTCAGCTCAAAATGGCCATTGCTGCCGCCGATACCTACGGTAACGTCATTACCCATAACCTGTGCACAAACCATTGTTAAAGCTTCAGGTTGTGTAGGATTTACCTTTCCTGGCATAATTGACGATCCAGGCTCATTATCAGGGATGATGATCTCTCCGATACCTGAACGTGGACCAGAGCTCAACATTCTGATGTCGTTGGCAATTTTCATTAGGGAAACAGCTACACGACGGTAGGCGCCTGAAAGTTCAACCATCGCATCATGTGCGGCCAAAGCTTCGAATTTATTTGGAGCTGTTACGAAAGGCAGACCAGTAAGTTCAGCAATTTTTTGTGCCACCAATACATCGTAACCTTTTGGTGTATTTAAGCCAGTACCTACTGCAGTACCACCTAAAGCTAGCTCTGCGATCATGGTGATCGCATTGTTGATGGCTCTTAAACCATTATCAAGCTGCTGTACATATCCAGAGAACTCCTGACCTAAGGTCAATGGCGTAGCATCCATAAAGTGGGTACGTCCTGTTTTTACGATATCTGTAAATTCGGCTGCTTTTTCTGCCAATGCATCTCTCAGCATCTGAATGCCGGGGATGGTGATTTCATTAGCTTGTTTGTATGCAGCAATGTGCATTGCTGTTGGGTAAGTATCATTTGATGATTGTGATTTGTTTACATCATCATTCGGGTGTAACACTTTTTTGGCGTCCTCTAATGATCCACCGCTAAGTACATGCGCACGGTAAGCAATAACCTCATTTGCATTCATGTTGCTCTGGGTTCCCGATCCGGTCTGCCAGATTACCAATGGAAACTGATCATCAAGTTGTCCGGCGATAACTTCATCGCAAGCCTGCGCAATCATGTCTGCTTTTTCTGTTGCAAGTACACCAAGCTCTGCATTAGCAAGTGCTGCAGCTTTCTTCAAATATCCAAATGCATGGATGATTTCCTTCGGCATAGAAGCCTCTGGACCTATTTTAAAATTATTTCTTGAACGTTCAGTTTGTGCACCCCAGTACTTGTCTGCAGGAACCTGCACTTCACCCATGGTATCGTGTTCTGTTCTAAAATTCATATAATTTTCAATTTTTAACAAAAATAGTCTTTATCTCTTTAGATGATTGTAAAGTAACTGATAATGTTTAAAACTCTTTTGCGTTTAGAACCATATAATTTTCTAAATTTCCGACTTTTTATAAACTGAGTTCTACCTATCCATGACCTATCGTTATTCCCTTGTGGTAATCTCCATGATTACCCTCATGTTTGCTGCCTGCTCCAACACCAATAGTGCTAATAATGACCCGAAAGTTCGTACACTAAGTGACGAGAAAAAAGACAGCTTGCTGTTGGTTTATAATCCTGCAAAAGAAGACAAGTTCATCGCGAATTTCGTAGAACGGCTGCACAAAAGGGCGGGCTTTAATGGCAATGTACTGGTCGCAAAAGAAGGTAAGATCATTTACCAGAAAGCGATTGGCTGGGCAGATTACCTGCATCGTGACAGCCTTAAAATCAAGTCAGAATTTGAACTCGCCTCGGTTACCAAGCCATTTACCGGCGTTGCCATTATGNNCCTGGAGGATGATGTGAAGAAGTTTTTCCCGGAATTTCCATATGAAGGTATCAATATACGTTTGCTGCTGACACACCGCAGTGGCATGATGAACTATGTATATTTCACAGATAACATCTGGAAGGACAAGAAGAAACCAATGAGTAACATGGATGTAATGCGCCTGATTGCAGAACACAAGCCTGCAAGGTATGNNCGCTTCCATTACAACAACTCCAACTATATGGTGCTTGCTTCGATAATTGAGAAGGTGACAGGCAAGACCTACGCGGATTACATGATGGAGAATGTTTTTAAGCCTGCGGGCATGAAGAATACACATGTTTACTCCACTACCGTTTACAAAAAACCTCCCGTTGACGTAATTGGCCATGATCGCACCTTCAGATATTCTGTAGTTCAGAACTTCCTGGACGGCCCTGTTGGAGATAAGGGTATTTACAGCACCATACATGATCTTGTATTATACGACAATGCGCTTCGCAATGGCAGATTGCTAAAGAAAGCGACATTGGATTCAGCGTACAAGGGACGTAACAAGCCTGTAAACGGGCATTTCAACTATGGTTATGGCTGGAGAGTATTTGAAGGCGACAACAACCGTCGCGTGGTTTACCATACAGGTTGGTGGCATGGTTTCAGACACATCTATGTGCGGGATTTAGATAAAAAGATCGTGGTGGTATTTTTAGGTAACCTTACCAATGGCAGCTTGCTCCAGCTTGATGATCTATACAAGTACTTAAAAATGCCTGTGATCCGCAAGGGTGCTTATGCTGGCAACGGATCGCTGCCGGGCAGTGATGAAGATTAATTAAGAAATCTTATCGAAAGTAATACCTTGATTTTTCTTGTTGAGGTATGTTTTCAAAAGGCTATTTTTTGGAAGGTCCAGCATGGGATCTTCCTCGAACAAAGCAATAATGGTGTTTCTGGCCTCCGTAAGGATCACCTGATCCAAGGCTAGATCTGCCAGTTTGAGGTCCAGCACTCCGCTCTGCTGGGTGCCCTGAATGTCTCCAGGACCACGTAACTGCAGGTCAATTTCAGATATTTCAAAGCCATTATTGGTTTTCACCATGGTTTCAAGACGCACCTTACCTTCCTTGCTCAGCTTATTCCCGGACATCAGGATACAGAAAGATTGTTCCGCGCCACGTCCTACACGCCNNCCTAAGCTGGTGTAATTGAGATAGCCCGAATCGCTCTGCGTTCTCGATGATCATGATGGATGCATTGGGCACATTTACCCCGACCTCGATGACCGTAGTGGCAACCATAATCTGACTTTTGCCCTCCACGAACTTCTGCATTTCGAAGTTTTTATCAGCGTTTTTCATCTGTCCGTGCACGATGCTGATCTGGTAGTCGGGTAATGGAAATTGGTACCTCAACTGCTCTATACCTGCTTCCAGGTGCAGTAAATCAAGCTTTTCACTTTCCTTAATGAGCGGATAAACGACATACACCTGCCGCCCTTTCTTAATCTCTTCACGCATAAAGCCGAACATCCGCAGCCGCTGCCCCTCATACAGGTGTTTTGTTACGATCGGTTTGCGGCCTTTTGGCAGTTCATCGATGACAGAAACGTCAAGGTCGCCGTAGAGGGTCATGGCCAGGGTTCTTGGGATCGGCGTGGCAGTCATCACCAGGATATGCGGGGGGATCTGGTTCTTGCGCCATAATTTAGCCCGCTGCTCTACACCAAAGCGATGCTGCTCATCAATAACCACCAGGCCCAGATTTTGGAATTGCACCTTGTCTTCGATGAGGGCATGGGTACCCACGAGAATTTGGATCTCGCCACTTTCCAGCTCCTGGTGCAACTTTGTACGTTGCTTTTTAGGGGTGCTGCCTGTAAGGATGGCTACTTTTACCAACTTGTCACCAAGCAGCCCGGAAAGGGATTCATAGTGCTGTCTGGCGAGGATTTCGGTAGGTGCCATCATGCAGGCCTGATAACCATTGTCGTTAGCCAGCAGCATACTCATCAACGCAACCACAGTTTTACCACTACCAACGTCACCCTGCACCAGTCGGTTCATCTGTACACCCCTTTGAGTATCCAACCGAACTTCTTTTATGACACGCTTCTGCGCATTTGTCAGTTCGAATGGCAGTATATCCTTGTAGAAAGTGTTGACATTATGTCCTACTGTATTGAAAAGTGCCCCTTTAAACTTCAGGCTCCGCAGTTTCTTACTGTTTAGTAGCTGGAGTTGCAGGAAGAATAGCTCCTCAAATTAGAGTCTCCTTTGTGCGTTCTGCAATGCACTTGCCGAAGACGGGAAATGTATATTTAGCATTGCTTCCCTTTTGCTCAGCAACCGGTATTTCTCCAGTATATAGGCTGGCATATTCTCCGGGATTTCTTTAACATGCTGCTCAAGTATAGCACGTTGTAGCTGCTGGATACCTTTACTATCGAGGAAGCGCTTTTTAAGCTTTTCAGTGGAGTTGTAGATGGGCTGCAGGGTAAGGTTACCAGTGACGGTCTGCGGCCGGGGATAGGTCTCCAGTTCCGGATGAGAAATGCTGAACTGCCCGTTAAATATGTTGGGTTTGCCAAAGGCGATGTACACCTTTCCGCGCTCCACATTATCATCAACCCACTTCAGGCTCTGGAACCAAACGAGTTCAATGGTACCACTGTCATCGCTAAACCGCGCTACTATTCTCTTCTTGTGTTTCTCGCCTATGACTTCTTTTCCGGTAATCCGGCCAACAATCTGTACTAAAGGGAGGTCGGGATGTAGTTCTGAGATTTTATAGAACCGTGTACGGTCGATATATCGAAAGGGGTAATAATGCAGAAGCTGGCCATATGTGTATATGCCCAGCTCCTTTTTTAGTAAGTCTGCACGCATAGGTCCAACACCTTTAAGGTATTCTATTGGCGCATCTATGGTTGCAGTATACAATTTTTATAAAGAATTATGCTTTATATGCCGTAGCTGAGATTTCTACGTTAACACCTTTTGGCAAGCCTTTTACCGCAACGGTTTCTCTTGCAGGGAAGTTACTTTTAAAGAATGAACCATATACCTCATTTACTTCGGCAAACAAGCTCATGTCTGAAAGGAAGATCGTCACTTTAACGATATGCGAGAAGTCATAGCCGGCTTCAAGTAGTACAGCATTGATGTTACGCATCACCTGGCCAGTCTCTTCTTTGATGGAGCTTTGCTCGAGTTCGCCTGTTGTAGGATTGATTGGAACTTGTCCGGACAGGAATAAAAACCCGTTAACTGCTACTGCCTGGCTGTAAGGCCCTATTGGCGCAGGGGCTTGATCTGTGTTTATGATTTTCTTCATTACTTTAATATGATTAGGTCTATAAGTTTCCAGATTACACCTGCCAGAAAGACTATAATAGCCAATGCATTTATAAAATGCATGATCTTGAGGTTTGCATTCTCAGGTCTGTTTGGATCTTTCTTTCTGAAGAAGTACATATAACAAATGTATAAAATAAACCAGAGAAGCCACAAAAGGCATCCGGCAAATTTGGGCATAAAAAAACAGGGCTTCTATTTGAAGCCCTGTTTTCTATGTATGTTGTTTTCTAATTAGTTAGAAGACGACTCAACACGACGGTTTTGGATACGACCTTCTTCAGTATCGTTTGAAGCGATTGGGTTAGCTTCACCATAACCTCTAGCTGTAACTTGGCTAGCGTTAACACCAGAGTTAACTAAGTAAGTTTTTACAGAGTTAGCACGGTCTCTAGATAACTTCATGTTATATGCAGCAGTACCTTCGCTTGAAGCATAACCTTTAAGGGTTATTTTACTGTTGTTTTCACGTAATCTTGAAGATAATGCATCTAGGATTGGGTAAGATTCAGTTTTTAAAACTGAAGAGTTGAATTCGAATTGGATTGGCTCATAACCAGTTGCAGTTCCAGCTACGCTGTCAACTTGCATTTTAGGTAGTGGACAACCTGATCCGTCAACTGCAGTACCAGCAGGAGTTCCTGGGCATTTGTCGAATTGATCAGCTACACCGTCACCATCAGTATCTTTTTTCAAGTCTTCGATAGAACGCTCTACGTTAGATACACGACCTTTAAGTGCTTCAACTTCTTGACGTAAAGATGGATCTTTCAATTCATCATACATTAGAGCTAAAGGATTAACCCACTGAAGATCTGGTTTAGATTTAGAACCTAATGAGAATTCAAGACCAGCATATCCATAAGAGAATTTATCTTTAGTAGTTGCTTTAGCATAAACACCATCCATGTTATCAGCATCGATGAATGACATGGTATAACCTAAGTTAAAGGCAACACGGTCAGACACTTTGAATTTAACACCAACACCAACTGGGATATAAGCTTCTTTCACGTAGTCTTTGTCTCTATCCTCGCCAACTGTACCTTTCCAGTCAAATTCAGCACCGCTTGTAGAAACTGTTTTAGGAGCATAAGCGATTAAACCGTAACCTGCAGAAACGAAGAAGTTAACAGCATTTTCACGACGTAAAAAGTCTACAGTCGCAACGTTAACAACACCACTTAAGTCAGCAGCATAACCAACTTCAGTTTCGAATGATCTAACACCAAACTGAGATCCGTTTACCGCATCATTGTTTGTTCCAGAGATTTTTCCACGGAAGATATTACCTTGTAAAGCGAATGCATGACCTAGTTGTTTTTTCAACGAGATACCATAACCTAGATTTAAATCCTGGTTTGTGAAATCGTTAGATCCACCGATTACTACAAATGGAGATAAAACACCCGCATTAACACCGAACGACCAAGTTCTGTACTGGCCTCTTCCGCCAAATACCTTGGCTGAAGACGAGGTACTTGTAGAATCCTGAGCGCTAGCAAGAGTGGTAGCTCCTACTAAGGCTGCAAAGGATAATGCAAGACCCTTTTTTAAAGTAGAATAATTCATAATTTTCTTTTTTTAAGGTTAACAAATTTAAATAGTAATTTTTTTTAGTACAGCAAAACTAAACAAATATTTAATTTCTCAAAGCATTATACAAACTCTGTTCCAAACTTAGTCATGCCAGGTTTAAAACGACATCCTCATGTCATTCATCCTTCAATGTGGAAAAACATGGCCTTAATTAAAGTAAATATTTCAACTAAAAACATTGTATTATGCGCTTCTAACTGAGTTTTTAGGCTATTTGGATTATTGGTTCAGCGTATTATACAGTAAGTCCATTATTTAAGACAGAGTTATTAACATTATCTCCATGCATCAATAAACCTGTAAATATTGAAATTCTTTTCTTCTGATGCTACCTTAATATCGGCCAGCAGCCGTGCCCTGTCTACATCTCGTGTTCTGTAAAACTGAAGCAGCTTGAATGCTTTTTCGGCAAGCAGGTAAGGCTTCCGAAAATTGTCGTAATGCAACGGTAAGGCAAGCCAGTCGCACAGCGCAGCTACCCCCTCATTTTTGTCGGCTACGGTTTTAAAGACAGGCACTTCGGGTTCAGCTTGCCTTAGCAACTTGTTTAAATTGTTCGCAAATGTATCCGCACCTTCACGGTCTGATTTATTCAGCACAAAGGCTTGGGCAATTTCCATCAGTCCGGATTTGATGTGCTGGATTTCATCACCGGATTCGGGAACCAGTACCACAATGGTACGATCTGCCAATCCGGCAATTTCGAGTTCTGATTGCCCTACACCCACCGTCTCTATGATGATGACATCGAAGTTTGCAGCTGTCAATACGTCAACCATCTCCATTGTTTTTGTGGAAATACCGCCCAATGCGCCCCTTGTTGCAACAGAACGGATATAAACGTTTGGTTTGTTGAACTGCTGTGACATTCTAATTCTATCGCCCAGAAGAGAGCCGAAGTTGAATGGTGATGTAGGATCTACAGCGAGAATGGCGACACGCTTCCCTGCATCAGCGTAGTTCGCCGTTATGGCATTTACGAGCGTGCTTTTCCCTGCTCCGGGAGGTCCTGTAATACCAATGATTGGCGTGGTACGCTGCACATCAAGTTTACGCAGCAATGTTTCGGAACTGCCAAGGCTGTTTTCAACGATCGTAAGTGCACGTGCAACGCTGATGAAATTGCCTTTTTGTATGCCTTCAAGAAGTGTCTCTATTGTATTCATTGATGAGCTTTGTATGCAAAGGAATATAAATATTTGCCATAATCAATGTCCGTCAAAGAAAACTATCGTTTAGATGATACCTTTGCGATAATCACATCAGCGCAGCCATATGTCAATACCGAAGATCATACATCAAACCTTCAAAACAGATAAACTTCCGTTTATCACCAGGTGGCACATTTCCCGTTTTAGAAAGCGTAATCCAGAGTATACGTATGAATTCTATGATGATGATCGGATCGCGAGCTTCCTTCAGGATCACTTTGATGATGAGGTATTCAGACAATATCAGCGGCTGAACATAGGTGCAGCAAAGGCTGATTTCTTTAGATATGCGGTCTTATTGAAAGTTGGCGGGATATATATCGACCTCGATAGCTCTATTAACGGTCGCCTGTCAGAGTTCATCGAAGCAGATGATGTTGCAGTAATATCCAGAGAGCAGAACCCTGGTTTGTTTGTGCAATGGGCACTGGTTTATACACATAATCATCCTTTTATGCAACGAACGATGGATATGATGCTCGATAACATCCGGCACAACCGCTACCCGCATGACGTACACAAGATGACAGGCCCGCAGGTATACAGCGATGCTATTAACGCCTGTTTAAGGGAGGATCCTCAGGTACCACATCGGGTGTTGGGTTATGACTACAATGGGCACCTTAAATTCAAGTATTTCCTGGGCAAGCTGATGTATACCAACTCTGCGGAACACTGGAAAAAGAAGCAGCTTACCACTCCCGTTTTAAAAACGCTGTAGCGTTTCGCCCCTCGGTCTCGTTAATACAATTAAATATTGGCCTACCTTTGGCATTGGATATTTAAATATTAAATGAAAGTCAGCGGATTCACTTTTATCAGAAATGCTATTGCCAACGATTACCCCGTTGTAGAATCTATTACATCTGTGTTGCCTTTATGCGATGAATTCATCGTTGCCTTAGGCAATTCAACGGACGGTACAGCTGACTTGATTCGAAATATTAAGACAGACAAGATCAGAATCATCGATACTATTTGGGATGATACGCTAAAGGAAGGTGGGCAGGTTTTTGCTGAAGAGACAAACAAAGCCCTCGATGCAATAGCAAAGGATACGGACTGGATGATTTACATACAAGGAGATGAATGTATTCATGAGAAGTATTTTGACATCTTAAAAAAAGAGATGCGGGACAACTTAAAAGATGATAAAGTTGAAGGACTCCTGCTTAAATATAAGCATTTTTATGCCTCGTATGATTACGTAGCGGAGTCGCGCAGGTGGTATAGACGTGAAATTCGTATTCTGAAGAATCTACCTGGCATACGGTCCTACCGCGATGCTCAGGGATTCAGGATCGAAGGCCGCAAGCTTCATGTTAAATTGGTCGATGCTTATGTATACCATTATGGCTGGGTAAAAACTCCTGAAGCACTCCAGGGGAAAGTAAGGAACTTCAACAAGTTTTATCAGACAGACGAGTGGGTAGAGCAGAACTTCCCGCCGCAAAAGTCATTCGATATGCGTAATGCTGATCGATTGGTAAAGTTCAGCGAAAGCCACCCTGCAGCAATCAGTAATCGTGTTTTAGCGACGAACTGGAAATTTGAAGACGATCTCACCAAAAAAACCAGAAAGATGAACCTACGCCGAAGGATTCTTCAAAAAATAGAAGATCTTACAGGAATACGGTTGTTCGAATATCGAAACTATAGAATAGTCAAGTAATATTTACCTAAACGTAAAAGTTATATGTTAAACAACCCAACAATAGCTTTATTAATTTCCACTTATAATTGGCCGGAGGCACTTGAATTGGTGCTGAAGAGCATTCTGCAACAGAGCCGCATGCCTGATGAGGTAATCATTGCAGATGATGGCTCAACGGAGACGACCAGGGTGTTAATTGAACGTTTTAAGCGTAAATTCCCCGTGCCACTTAAGCATATATGGCATGAAGATCTTGGGTTTCGAAAAAGCGTTATCCTCAATAAAGCAGTAAAGGAGGTATCATCTGAGTATATTGTCGAGATCGACGGAGACATCGTCATTCATCAAAACTTTGTGGCTGACCATCTTAAATCAGCAGAAAAAGGCTTTTTTGTTCAGGGAAGCCGCGCAATGCTAAGTGAATGGAAAACGAAAGAGCTTTTAAAAAGCAAAGAAATCAGTCTTTCATTTTTCTCAGCAGGTTTAAAAAACAGATTCAACGCACTACGGCTACCCTTCATGAAAAAGATATTTGAACTTGGATTTTCTGATCCTTTTCATATCAAAGGTTGCAACCTTGCCTTTTGGAAAGCAGATTATATAAACGTAAATGGATATTACAACAGCTTCGAGGGCTGGGGAGGAGAAGACTACGAATTCGGCGCCAGGTTACTCCATGCAGGCATAAAACGTAAACGTCTCAAGTGGGCAGCACTCGCTTTCCATATCCACCATCACGATAATTGCAGATTGAACACCACATCAAACGACGTCATTTATAAGAGAACCAGAAAAGAAAAATTATCATACGCAAGTAACGGCTTTGCAGAGGTTTAGCATTAACTAAAGGATAAATCCTACTTTTACACTTTATTCCGTTCAATGAAAACCTACTTCAGACTTTTATCCTTTGCCAAACCCATAGAGAAATTTGCCATCCCATATGCTATTGCTACGATACTGGCCGCTCTTTTTAATACCTCACTGTTAACATTACTGGGTCCACTACTCGAAACATTGTTCATGGATAGTGCCGATGTGGCGCAGGGTGGAACAACTCTCGATAAAGCCTCTTCCTTTGACCTTGTTGGCCAGTTTAGTGAATTTATTAAATACTCAAGCGTAGCTTATGGCCGTGCAGATACCCTGAAGATCGTCTGCGGCACCATCGTAGTGGTAGTATTTCTGGCCAACTTCTTCCGTTATTTCGCTCAGCGGTTTATGGAAGACCTACGGGTACATATGCTGCTGAACTTAAGACGAAGTGTGTTCAACAACATCATGGACCTGCAAATTGGATATTTCACCAATGAACGAAAAGGAGACATCATTTCTAAGGTTGCTTCAGACGTTCAGGTAGTACAGTTCACCGTCACCAATACACTGCAGGTCGTATTTAAAGAACCCGTTCAGCTGATTTTCTACTTTGCCGTCCTATTATCCATCTCCGTAAAGCTTACGCTGTTTTCCTTGCTGGTCATCCCGGTCTGTGGATTCATCATCAGCAAAATTGTAAAACGCCTGAAAGCTCAGGCTACGCAGGCTCATGAGTCCTTCGGAAGAATGATTGGATTTCTAGACGAGTCACTAGTAGGTATAAAGATTATCAAAGCATTTAACGCGACCCAAAGAATAAAAAGCAAGTTTGATAATGAAAATGCTTTCTATTCCAACCTCACAAGAAAAATGGTGAGAAGACAACAACTTGCTTCTCCGGTTTCTCAAACATTAGGTGTCCTGGTTGTAGTTTTTATTGTACTATATGGTGGTACCATGATTTTGAATAATCAGAGCGAGTTAACTGCGCCAAAGTTCCTGGTTTATATTGCACTATTCTCCCAGGTTATGCAGCCTATAAAGGCAATTGCCGACTCTTTCAGTAATATTCATTCCGGTATTGCAGCAGGTGAAAGGGTGCTGGAAATGATTGACACCAAGCCTCAGATGCTTGATAAGCCAAATGCTATCGTATTGCCGGAGTTCAACCATACTCTTGAGATGAAGAATGTAAACTTCAGTTATGGTGAGAAACCGATCCTTTGTGGCATCAATCTGACCATCAAAAAGGGGCAGACAGTCGCTTTAGTTGGTCCTTCAGGCGGCGGTAAAAGCACGCTTATGGATCTGATGTCCCGGTTCTACGATCCTTTAGAAGGCGAGGTGCTAATTGATGGACACGATCTAAGAGACATTAAGGTAGATAGCCTCCGTCACCAGATTGGGATGGTAAACCAGGAGTCCATTCTATTCAACGATAGTATATTCAACAACATTGCTTTTGGGAAACCGGAGGCAACTATGGATGAAGTCATTGCTGCAGCAAAAATTGCGAATGCACATGAGTTCATTCTTAACACAGAGCAAGGTTATCAGACCAATATTGGTGACCGCGGTAATAAGCTGTCCGGCGGTCAGAAACAAAGAATCGGCATCGCCAGAGCTGTACTGGCTAACCCACCGATCATGCTACTTGATGAAGCCACTTCTGCGTTGGACACAGAATCAGAAAAGCTTGTACAGGATGCCCTGAATAATCTGATGAAGAACAGAACCTCTATCATCATTGCACATCGTCTAAGCACAATTCAGAACGCAGATATGATCGTTGTTATAGATAAGGGACAAGTTAAAGAATCAGGCAGCCATAGAGCGCTCTTGGCCCAGAAAGGGCTATACTACAAGCTGAATGCCCTTCAAACATTAAACGACTAAAATATAGAATGAAAGTATCTGTTTTAATACCTAATTATAATCATGCGAACTACCTTAAGCAGCGGATTGATTCTGTATTAAATCAGACCTACCAGGATTTTGAACTGATTATTCTGGATGATTGTTCAACCGATCATAGCCGCGAGGTAATCTCAGAATACAAAAATCATCCTAAAATAAGCCAACTCGTTTTTAATGATAAGAACAGTGGCAGTCCTTTTCTGCAATGGGAAAAAGGCATTCATTTAGCTAACGGTGAATATATCTGGATTGCTGAAAGCGATGACTGGTGTGAACCTACATTGCTCGAAACGCTGGTAGATGGTATAGAATTGGATTCTGCCTGCGTAATCAGCTACTGCCAAATGTATTGCGTTAACCAAAATAACGATATTAAGTGGCAGTCATGGCACAGGTGTTTATCGGAGGTTGTTGATAGCACAACCTTTATTCAGGATTACCTGGCAGTGAAAGTTTCCATCTATAATGCCAGCATGGCCATATTTAAAAAAGAAGCTTATGCCGCAGTCACTAAGGAATACCTGGAATATAAGTTTTCGGGCGATTACCTGTTTTGGATCCAAGTTGCTATGCAAGGCAAAGTACACATCAGCGGAAAGCTTCTGAACTACTTTAGAAAACATGATGGTGATGTGAGTTCAATGGCCTACAGTAGTGGCCTGAATTTCATTGAAGCACTTCGAATTATTAACTGGATGTATGATAAAAAACTGATATCTGATCGTACCTATGCTGCTGCCTATAAGAAAGAGTTCAAAGCATATTGGCCAGTCCAAAAAACTATAAATCCACAAAATAACGCCCTCATTAAACAACTTTTCAATTATCCTCGTACCACAAAGGCCAGTCGGCTTAAAATGCTGCCTTCGGCTGTGTGGGACACTTTTAAAAAACATTAGCATAAGTATGCATAAGGGTGTTTCTGTAATAATAAGTACTTATAACGGTTCTGGCAATTTGCCGGAAACCATTGAACATATAGCAAAACAGCAGCTTGCTGAAGATATCCCAATGGAGCTTATTGTAGTGGATAATAAATCATCTGATGACTCTGCATCCGTAGCTCAAAATACATGGGCTAAAACAGGTTCTACAAGGGCATCCTTCCGGGTATTAACTGAGAAAACTCCTGGTAAATACTACGCTTTGCAGCTGGCGATTAAAGAAGCTCAATACGAATACATCATCATCTGTGATGACGATAATTGGCTTGCTAGAGACTATGCACAGCGTGTTTACGACATTCTTGATGCGTACCCTGAAGTTGGCGCCTTAGGAGGGCGAGGAATACCTGAAACCAAGGGAGTACCATTGCCTGACTGGTTTAAAGAATATAACTATGCGTATGCTGTGGGTCCACAAGCCAAGGAAAGTGGAATAATGAAGCCCCGGGCTGTTTTGTGGGGCGCCAGTATGGCTACTAAGCGATCAGTTTACCTGAAGATGTATGAGAAGTATCCCTCCTTCCTTCCTGAATACACCGACTTCGATTCTGTATTTGCTGAAGACACAGAGTATTGCATGCGCTTGATCTTAAAAGGATACCGGATTTATTATGATGACAACCTGATCTACACACACTTTATCCCAGAACGCAAACTGAACGCGAAATTCCGAGACGAGAAGTTGCTTTTTGAATTTAAAGGTTCTAATCCAATGCTCCGCAAGTACTACGCAGCAATGCGTGCAAAAGTGAAGACCAGGAATCGACCAGACGTATGGTTATTGCTGCTGCTCATTGCGCCTTTCAACTACCTCTTTTCTTTTTCTAGACGAAGAGCAGATAAGGCGAAGCTTACGTTGTACCATCTATTACCTGGCAACCTGATTAAAGTTGACCCGATATCGAAGAAAATAAAAGCTTTCATAGAAGACCAAACGCACAATTATAAACAAAGTTAATTTATGCTGAGTAGATCTGCACCTCTGGTGTCCATAGCGCTCTGTACATACAATGGTGGAAAGCACCTCAGAGAACAGCTTGATTCACTAGTAAGTCAAAGCTATCCGAATCTCGAAATCATTATTGTCGATGATTGTTCATCTGATGATACACCCAGAATCCTAAATGATTATGAAGAGCGATTTGCATCTATTTCTATCTTCTATAATGAACACAATTTGGGGTACGTTAAAAACTTTGAACATGCCATCACGCTTTGCAAAGGCGAATATATTGCGCTCTGTGACCAAGACGATATCTGGAGCACTGATAAGATAGAAATTCAAATTAACGGTATTGGTGATCATGCGCTTTCATATCATAGTTCTTTATTAATAGATGAAGATGGCAACACATTAGGGAGGGATATAACCAGTATTTTCAATCTCTATGAAGGTAAGTCGCCCCATCCATTTCTTTTCTTTAACTGTGTCTCAGGTCACAGCCTAGTTTTCCACCGGCGCTTATTAGATGATATACTTCCTTTCCACGAAAAGTATTTCCATGATTGGTGGATTGCATTGATCGCTACAGAACGGGGTGGCATAAAGTTGGCCGACGGAAATTTAGTTAAATATCGGCAACATGCGAACTCCTCTACAGACATTTTAAGGGTTCGAAATAAAGAACCGCGAATAGAAAAATTCTTCACCATTGAAAAGTTAGCCTGGATCAGGAAATTTGCACAAAAATCAAGATATAATAAGTCCTATTGTGAGGAGCTTTTAAATTGTTTCAATGCCCACGGTCAAGTGATAAATAGGTTCAAGCTCCTATACTTATTTCTGATGAAATATAATTCTATCCTGTATGTGTTGAAAAAGTCAAGCCTAAGCAAGTTGAACTTTGCTCGAAAGATCTGCCTACAAAGCAAATATGCTGAAGCCTGAAAATCATTGTAAATAGGTATAAACTAAAAATCCCTGCCTGAATGAACAGGCAGGGATTCAATAATATATTTTAAGATTAAAGTTTTCTCTTAACTTCTACCTGCTCGTATGCTTCAACGATGTCTCCAACCTCAATGTTATTGAAGTTATGGATGTTCAATCCACATTCGTAACCGGCATTAACCTCTTTCACATCATCTTTATAACGTTTCAATGAAGCAAGTTCACCTGTGTAAACAACCACACCGTCACGTACAATCCGGATCTTACTGTTTCTCGTGATCTTACCATCAAGAACCATACATCCTGCAATCGTACCCACTTTCGTGATCTTGAACACGTCTCTGATCTCAACGTTCGCAGTGATTTTCTCTTCAAATTCTGGCGCTAACATACCTTCCATTGCCGCTTTGATCT
>DCLG01000075.1:0-526 GCA_002320935.1 Pedobacter sp. UBA1654
TTTTACATCAGGCTTTGCAGTCTTTTTATTCAGCTGTTTATGTACTTTCTGGAGTACACAAGGCGACGCTCTATATCTTCCCTTGAATTCCTTATCTTTCCTGTATATTATCGATACCTAATGTATCATCTGGTGCGTTAATTGCGTTTAATTTGCTTTCCAGCTCCCATTTTATGGGAAAGGCAAATTAGCTGAAGTCTGTTTCTAAAACGAGAATGTATAAATGAAGTATAAAATAATTTGGATACTACTGATTGTTTGCAACATCAACACACAAGGTCAGGACAAGAAAGTTAAACTTCCAGAGAATTGGTTTAATCTGGATGTAGTTTCGGATGGTTATTTTGGAATAAGCACGGATCAGGCCTACCGTGAACTGCTTAAAGATAGGAAAGCTAAACAGGAAATTATTGTTGCTGTAATTGATGGGGGTGTTGACATCAACCATGAAGATCTGAAAGGGAAGATCTGGACCAATAAGAAGGAGATTCCAGGAAATGGCATAGACGATGATGGAAACGGTTAT
>DCLG01000075.1:535-3665 GCA_002320935.1 Pedobacter sp. UBA1654
AATCTTGTGTACGATAACCTTGAACTCGTTAGAATATATCGTAAACTAAGTCCAAAATATAAATCTACTACAAGCACTAAGAATCTTGATAGCCTCGGGAAGGAAGAATTCGCGTTGTATCGTAAGGTCACTGCTGAACTCGGCAAGAAATATGATGATGCTGATCAGAATTATCGTGTGCTCTTTGCCATTAATAAGTTGCTGGATTCAGTAGCCAGGGTTTCCAAGAAGGACATTCCTTCGCTTGCAGATATTGAGGCTTATAATCCGGATGATCAGATTGAAGAACAAGTGAAGAAAATCATCCGCAAAGGCAGCCGTGAAAGTGGCGGGTATCTGGAGTTCTATAAAGACATCAAGAAAGCTTACGATGGCACAGAGATCACGCTGAAATACAATCTTAATCCAAAGTACGATGTTCGTGACAGCCTTGTAGGAGATGATTATTCTAATGGTAGAGATCGTAAGTACGGCAATAATGATGTAATGGGTCCACGGGCAGAACATGGCTCTCACGTTTCGGGAATCATTGCTGCAAATAGAAACAATGGTATCGGGATAAAAGGTATTGCGGAAAGTGTTTTGATCATGCCTATAAGGGTCGTTCCAGAAGGGGACGAACGGGATAAGGATGTTGCAAACGGGATCCGCTATGCGGTTGATAATGGTGCGAGGATTATCAATATGAGTTTCGGAAAGAATTATAAATGGGACAAGGTTGTTGTTGATGAAGCAATAAAATATGCCGAAGAAAAAGGTGTACTCTTGGTTCATGCCGCTGGAAACGATAATTTAAATAACGACAAGGCCGATGTCTTTCCAACGAAATATTACGATAGTGAGGAAGCAAAGGCATACAGGAAGAAAATCAGGAAGCCGATTGAAGATCTCTTTAAACCGCCGGTACTTAGATCTAGAGGAAGTAGGGTTCCCCCACCGGGGCCAAGATCAGGCCGGATAAATATCCCTCTTACACAACCCCTGGATACAACTAAATTTGATCTTCCGCACGCTAAAAACTGGATTGAAGTGGGTGCAAGCGCCTACCGGGAAGATGATCAGCTAAAAGCATCTTTTTCAAACTATGGTAAGCATACCGTAGATGTTTTTGCACCTGGGTTTATGATTAAGTCGACTGTACCTGGATCTAAATATGAAGAATTTGACGGTACCAGCATGGCAGCGCCAGTGGTATCTGGATTAGCGGCTTTGATTCTCAGCCACTATCCGGAGCTGACTGCCGTCCAGGTTAAGGACATCATTGTCAAATCGGTCCGGAAAGTGGACCGTAAGGTGAAGCATACTGATGAAAAAGGTGTCTCTGGGAGAATTTTATTTTCAGAACTGTCCAGAAGTGGAGGCATCGTGAATGCCTATGATGCACTGAAATTAGCAGCAGAAATGCGGTAGCTTTTTAGCACCTGTATTGACTTTTCTCCACTGGTTGCGTTTATAAACCCTAGGGTTTACGCGCGGTGTCCAAGCACTGGCATAACAGTTTTATGTAGAATTTTAACACAATATTTTGTACACGATGTTTTAACAAGAAAAATCATCTTTATGGAATCTAATGGACAATCGTCAATTAATGCCAGCAAAACGTTTAAAGCGCGTGTAGAAGCGTTGTATAAAGCCTGGACAGATGCTGAGCAGCTAAAGCAATGGTGGAAGCCTATGGGCTTTTCCCTAAGGCAAGTTGAAAATGAACTTACGTAAGGTGGGAAGATTTCCTACGGTTTTGAAGGTGAGGAAGGCACAAGCCTTGCCATAACCGGCTCTTACCAGGAAGTTCAACCGCATGAACGTTTGATTTATACCTGGAACTGGAAATTGCCAGACGATAAAATGAATAGTGAGTATAAGCTGGAAGTGACTTTCAGCAGTGCTGATGAGGGCAGCAGTATTTCCATTACACAACATGAGGATGCAGCGGAAGAATCTGTTAAGCCGAAAGCATCTGCCTGGGATGAAGAACTGAACCACTTAGCTACATTTCTCGAATCCGGTACGAGTACTGATGCAACAGCTTCTGGTTCACTGAACAATGCAGCGCATGATGATGCCAGTAGCAGCGACATGGACCATGAAGGAAAGCCTGACTATGGCAGTCAGAACCCGTTACAAGATCAATAAACAAAACCTAATATATGAAAAGATACATCTATATCATGCTGGCTGTAGCCACGCTTGGACTCGCTTCATGTGGTGGCAGTCCTGAGAACAATGCGGATGCCGCAGACAGTACGATAAACGACACAGCATCATTCAACAACGCCTCAGCAGATTCTTTGCAGCTGGTAGATAGTGCGGTAAAAGAGAGCACAGATGGTTTAACAGTTGACTCAAGTGGTGGATTGAAACCTGTTCCGAAAACAAATTAATGCTGTTGGCGTTCAAACATTATGAATAACATAGCCTTAGTGGTTGGTGCCAGTGGAATCACGGGTAGCAACCTTGCAGAAAAGCTGATTGCGGAGGGATGGAGCACTTATGGGCTCGCAAGGAATCCAGGTACGCAACTTGATGGATTACAGCCTGTACAGGCTGATCTTTTAGATCCAGAAAGTCTTTCACGAGCATTAGCCGCCGTTTCGCCAACTCACGTTTTCATCACAACCTGGATGCGCAAGGACACAGAGGCTGAAAATATTGAGGTAAATGCTGCAATGGTTCGCAACCTTCTGAATACTTTGTCACCAAAGAAATCTGTTCAGCATGTAGCGCTTGTGACTGGACTTAAACATTATCTGGGACCATTTGAAGCCTACGCTAAAACTGGTACTTTCCCGGAGACACCGGTACGGGAAGAACATCCCCGTCTGGACATTGAGAATTTCTATTATGCGCAGGAGGATGAGGTGTATACCGCTGCTGAGCGTGATGGTTTTACCTGGAGCGTACATCGTCCGCACACGGTTATTGGGAAAGCAGTTGGGAACATGATGAACATGGGTACCACACTTGCCGTCTACGCAAGCATTTGCAAGGAGAATGGCAGACCTTTCCGTTGGCCAGGTTCTGAAGCTCAGTGGAAAGGCATTTCAGACGTTACGGATGCCCGGATTCTGGCAGAGC
Organism: Pedobacter sp. UBA1654; assembly: GCA_002320935.1. Classification (GTDB taxonomy): domain Bacteria; phylum Bacteroidota; class Bacteroidia; order Sphingobacteriales; family Sphingobacteriaceae; genus Pedobacter. The sequence goes on from DCLG01000075.1 coordinate 3,611, forward strand.
AGCTTTTTTGGGCTGCGACAACAAAAGCAGCCGCAAACCAGGCATTTAACATCAG
>DCLG01000075.1:3690-7167 GCA_002320935.1 Pedobacter sp. UBA1654
CCATTCAGCCTCTTGAAGCTGAAATCGCCAGGGATCACGTGCTCTGGCGCGAAATGGCGCAGAAATATGGACTGAAGGAAGCTGAACTTGGACGATTAGCTTCGGCATGGCATACAGACCTTGATCTTGGCCGCCCCATTGAAGTAATGACAGATATGTCAAAAAGCAGAAGGATGGGATTTACTGCTTATAAACCTACAAAGGATTCTTTCTACGAGCTTTTTGAGGGACTGAGAGCAGAACGTCTTATTCCCTGAAATTAGATCGCAACAATCAGTTACTTGAAGCTGGTTAATGGCTCGCAAATTGGCCGGAGTAGTTGTGTGTACCAATAAAAGTTTATAAAGAAAAAGGCCAATGTAAGTAATCTTACACTGGCCTTTTTCTTTAGTAGCGGGGAGCAGAATCGAACTGCCGACCTCAGGGTTATGAATCCTGCGCTCTAACCATCTGAGCTACCCCGCCGGGCGGTTATTTTTTAAAGAGTTGCAAATATAGAATAAATTACTTTTCTTTAGAAAGAAAAAAAATAAAATTGTTCGATTAAATTCAGGAAGAGGGACTTACAATGTCAGAAAAGAAGAAATTTACGTTAGAGTACGAGCTAAAATCGTCACCACGTATCTTATTTAGCTTCATAAGTGAACCAAATGGACTGTCGCAATGGTTTGCTGATGATGTATTGTTCCGTGATCAGGTTTACACTTTTAGTTGGGATGGCGAGGTTCAAAAGGCAAAGCTGCTTAGCATCAAAGAAAACAGGCTGGTGAAATTTAAGTGGCTCGAAGATGACCCGCACTGCTATTTTGAAATGGAGATTGTGCAGGATGAGCTTACGAACGATGTTGCATTAGCCATAACAGACTTTGCAACCGACGAAACTTTGAACGAACGGACACAGATTTGGGACAACCAGATTACCTATTTACATAGCGTGATCGGTGCCTGATTTTAAACACCTTTGCGTACCTTTGCATCTTGAAAAAGATTCATATCCTTTTGATTAATGCCTTCATAAGGCCTTTTATCGTCACTTTCTTTGTGGTGATGTTTATCTTGCTCATGTTTTTCCTTTTTAAATACGTTGATGATTTAATAGGTAAAGGCTTTGAATGGTATGTAATTTTGGAGCTGATGTTCTATGCATCGGCTGCCCAGGTGGCTATGGCATTGCCTTTGGCGGTGTTGTTGTCATCCATCATGACCTTTGGTACGCTCGGCGAGAACTATGAATTGGTTGCCATCAAATCTGCGGGGGTATCCCTTCAGAAAGCCATGATGCCGCTGTTTGTGGTGATCATTATGTTGTCGGTGAGTGCCTTTCTCTTTTCAGAATACATGCTGCCTAAGACAAATCTGAAGTTCGGATCGTTGTTATGGGATATCCGAAACAAGAAGCTTGCATTCTTGATCAAAGAAGGGGTATTCAATAACAGTATACCTGGGTATAGCATCCGGGTAGAGAAGAAGTGGGATGACGGACGCCTTGAAGGTATCATGATCTATCAGGCGAACGATAATAACGATATCGCGAACATTATCATGGCCAAAGAAGGTACCATGAATAAAACGCCCGATAATAATACTTTGCTTTTGAAGCTTAAAGACGGGGTGCGTTATCAGGAATCACCTGGAAAAACAGCTTACTACAATCCCCGTCAGGAACTTTACCGCATGCGTTTTAAGCAAACCGATGTGCCTTTCGATCTTTCCAGCTTTAAGATGAATAAGACCGATGAGAATAGCTTCAGGGCCAATAATGCGATGCTGAACCTGAAAGGTCTTGTACATAAGAAAGACTCGCTAAGTAAGGAACTTGACAGTGTCAACAGGGCGGCTAAAGAGAATATCGGAGGCTACTATAAGCAGAATAACTACACTAAAGGCTACACCAAGGTTAAAATAAAGCCTATGGTGATAAAGGGCGACATTCTGAATTACATTCCTAAAGATGAACGTTTAACAGTTTCACAGAGTGCATTCGATATTGCCGAAGCCGTACATCAATCTGTCGTTGTCCGGAAAGCTGAGCATCTTGACAGGTCTATTAACCTGATTAAGATCGATATTGAGTACTGGAAAAAATATACCCTCGCCACATCCTGTATCCTGTTGTTCTTTATTGGTGCGCCATTGGGTGCCATCATCAGGAAAGGTGGTATGGGTTTGCCGGTTGTTATGGCTGTTATTTTCTTCCTGATCTATCATATCATTTCTACCGTATCGGAAAAATCTGCAGTTCAGGGTAATCTTGAACCTGTTGCAGGTGCCTGGATGGCCATAGTGTTACTCAGCCCATTGGCTGCATTCCTGACCTATAAAGCAACGGTTGATTCTGCGCTATTTGATGCGGCCTATTACAAGAGCTTGCTGGTAAATCTTTTCAAACGCAAGAAATAAAGGTCATAAGTGCACCTCTTTCGACCTGAAGCTGACTTGCGATCTGCATTAAAGCTTCGTGTTTTTTAGCAGATATGCATTGATTTTCTTCAAAGGATTGATTACTTATCTGTGATATAAATTGCCAGAAAATATCTTTTAAGGTTGTAACTTTGTATAGGTTCTAAATTGGTCTGATTGGTTATGATCAGCCTTAGAGCTTTAAAATTCTAACAATGGATATCAAGTTAAATACGATAGAGGAAGCAGTTCAGGACTTAAAAGCTGGTAAAGTAATTATTGTTGTAGATGATGAAGACAGGGAAAATGAAGGCGACTTTGTAACCGCTGCTGCAAATGCCACGCCTGAGGTAATCAATTTCATGGCAACCTATGGCAGAGGATTGATTTGTGCGACTTTAACTGAAGAGCGTTGTGATGAGCTGAACCTGGAGCTTATGGTTGGTAAGAACACTGCTGCTTATGAAACTAATTTTACCGTATCTGTTGACTTAATTGGCCATGGTTGTACCACAGGAATATCGGCTTCTGACCGATCTAAAACCATTAAAGCCTTAATAAACCCAAATACTGACCCAAAGGAGCTGGGTAGACCAGGTCACATCTTTCCGTTAAGGGCAAAAGATGGCGGTGTGCTGCGTCGTTCCGGGCATACAGAAGCGTCTGTAGATCTGGCAAGGTTAGCTGGTATGGAACCTGCGGGTGTGCTTGTTGAAATCATGAAGGATGATGGCGAAATGGCCCGTCTTCCGGACTTGATGAAGATTGCAGAGCAACACCAGCTTAAAATCGTAGCAATCAAAGATCTGATCACTTATCGACTTTCTAAAGAGAGCATGGTGGTTCCCGAAGTTACGGTAAACCTGCCAACGGATTTCGGTGAGTTCAAAATGACAGCCTATACACAAATTGATAATAATGCTACCCACCTTGCGATTAGCAAAGGTACCTGGCTTGAAGACGAACCGGTTTTGGTTCGTGTACACAGTTCATGTATGACTGGCGATATTTTCGGTTCATGTCGGTGCGATTGCGGTCCGCAACTGCATAAGGCGATGGAGATGATTGAACGTGAAG
>DCLG01000075.1:7191-20244 GCA_002320935.1 Pedobacter sp. UBA1654
TAATAAACTTAGGTCATATAACTTGCAGGATGCGGGATTCGATACCGTTGAAGCAAACATCAAACTTGGTTTCAAGGGTGACGAGCGCGACTATGGGGTAGGTGCACAGATTCTGCGCGCTCAGGGCGTAACTAAAATGAAATTAATGTCTAATAACCCAACTAAACGTGCAGGATTACTTGGTTATGGATTGGAGATCGTGGAGAATATTCCGATAGAAATCCAGAGTAATGTGCACAATGAGCAATATCTCAGAACCAAAAGAGATAAAATGGGTCATCATATTATGAAAGGTTAAGCTTACCTTCTCTTTTGTCTATCTTCAAGAACAGCCTCTTTATTAAGGGGCTGTTCTCGTTTAGGGATCTGCCGTTCGGTGTTGCCCACACTAGTCTGCCCATTTGCTTGTGTTTGGGTGGCCGTACTATCTTTTGTTGCTCTTTCTCTTTCCTGCGCCGCTTTATTCCTGTCAGCTGCTTCTTTTTCTGCCAGTGCCTGAGCTGCTTGCCTTTGTTGGTTGCGCCTGAACTCGCCGGTTATCTTTTGCAGGAATTCCTTAAATGAATCAAATTGCTGTGTATAAATCAAACCTAAGGAGGTTACATTATTGTTCTGGTTGGTAATGGTAGAGTTGGTGAACAATGTTTGACGACTTGGCGGTTTATTTGCCAATTTACCAACCAGGGATCCGTCTTTTCTTAGCAATGCGAGTACTTCGACCTCTCCACCCACATTATCTTTGGAAAAGCCAATCAGTGCAAGATCGCTGTTGCTTCGCCTGTCTACAATACCGGCATTCAAAACTATCCGCTCGTTAAAGAACTTAAAGGATGCATTCGCTTCACTAAGTGACCTGATGTTGATGTCCACAAAATCGAGGTTGAGCGAAGAAAGTACATTGTTGAACTGATTGAACAGCAATTCTGTAGCCGTACTTGTCACGCCGGAAGTGAGCTGCTCCCCAAGATCCGCACCAGTTCCAGGAGCAAAACTTCGCCTGATAATCAAGCTTAATGCCTGCAGGTTCATGTTGTTCATGTCGTTGAAGTAAGCTTGAAATTCTTCCTTAATCCCTGGATTTGAAGGGAAGAAGATGTCTAACCGGATATCGGGTTTCAGGAGCAGTCCTGATAAGCCCATTTCTACTTCTGTGAGCAAACGTTCAGTAGGGGGCGAGGTTCGGTTTGCGGCTCTATATAGATCTGCAAGACTCGCACGCAGAGAGTAAATCGCTTTTAATTGTATTTGTGCGTTTAACGGATTTCCCGTCCAGCGGATACTTCCACCTTGACGAATTGTAAACTTCTTGTTTATAACTTCCTGTGCGGTAAAGTCGAAATTTCCAGATTCAATTATGTAGTCGCCCGACATCTCGAAATCGCCGTAGCTGTTGATCTCTAGGTTAAGATCTGCGTTTCCCCGTCCACCCAGGTTCCCCAATGTGGTAAATATATTGGCCGTTGTATTGGGATCAATGGACAGCTTAAAGCTCATGGTTAGTCCTTCAAATGTGGTCGCCTTCTTAACCACCTTAGCGGTATCTTTTGGCACAAAGGTGATAAAGTCTTTGCTGGATACCGTTTCAGAACTATTTAGCGGTAAATTAAATACCGTTCCTTTTTCTGCTTTGGCGTCTATACCGATAAACATCTGATTCGTCGGACCTTTGAACCGGAAGTTCCCGGAAGCGAAAGCTTGTCCGAAGTACAAAGGGTTATCCCTGGAAGTGGTGTTCAAAGCCATGAAGTTCTGTGCATCGATGTCTATATTGAGCACAGGATTACTGATGTTGTTGAGATCCACCGATCCATTTGCAGTAGCGATGTTACCGTTCATGTCTTTCAACCGCAGGTCGTCTACTCGTACCACGCTGTTTTCCACCTCAATGGTTTGCGAAATGGTATATGCCGTTCTAAGGTAATTTACTGTTAGCTGACCTTGATCGAGCGCTATACTCCCGTTGATCTCGGGCTTATCCAGTGCACCTTTTATCTTAATGTCTGAAGAGATGTCTCCCCGCAGATCTGAGACCAGCGTTTTTACAAACGGCTCCAGCACAGCAAGCTTGCTTTTGTTCATGACGACGTCCAGGTCTATCACCTTTTCTGCAAGATCCAATGCACCATCAAGCCTGAAGGTTTCCGTGTCGTTCGTAAGTATCCGGGTATAGATATCCGCAACCTTTTTCGCACCATCGAAAGAGGAGGTGTCTATTAGGCTGCCAATAAATGTATCATTAAACATCAGAGAGTCTATTGTTAAACTGTCACTGATCTTCGGGGAAGCCATCAAACTCGAGAGTTGGGTTTCCCCATTCACTTTTCCGTATAGCTTAATGCCCAGCGTTTTCACAAATGGGTTGAGCGTTTCCAGACTGAAGTTCTTAAAACCCACCCTCAGCAAATCTGCAGGGTCCTTAGACAGTTCTCCATTTATGCTTAGCAATTGGGGACCGTTAGTAAAATCAAAATTCCTGATCTCTGTCTTTCCGTTTGCAAAGTTTATTCGCACCTTTTCTTCGATCTTCCAATCCTCACTATTTATTTTCACCAGAGAGGGAAGTATACTGACCCTCGCCGTCGTATCTCCAGCAAATTCAACCAGTCCGTTTAGATCGAGCTGATTAACATCATCAGAATTAGAAAGTTTAATGTTTAAAGAAAGACTGTCATTTCGCAGTACATTGGATATGTTGACGTTCTTGATGTACAAACTGTCGTTTAGATCCACCCGGTCAGAGGTAATAATGGCCTGCAACTGGTTTGTAGTAGTATTCTCATCGAGGATGAGGTTGTTCACTGTTATACCCTGGTATTTGATTTTCCGCACAAAACCATTTAGCGTGGCTATGTTAGCCTTAGAGTTGAAGTTCCCGACAAGAACTGCCTGATCTTCAATTTCCAGGCCTGGCGCTACCAATTCAGCAATAGGCTCAAACCGTTTTACCAGGAGATTGAACTCAAATATCTGGTCGTTATATGTTGTAGAGGACGTTTTTAGCGATGGAATGTAAGTCTTTGCAAGTGCCTGATAGTATGCCGGAATAGAGTTCAAATCATACTGACCTTTTATACTGGCATCAAAAATATCGGATCGGATGGAAAGCGTGCGATCTGTACCGATGCCTGCGGCATTAAGCTCCAGGGAGTCAATGTTGTAAACACCCTTGGGGTTGGTCAGTTTGATGTGTGATATCACCAAGTTCCCTTGAATGTTGTTTAGGTTATTGCCACTGAAATTGGTGGCAAATACGGCATCAACCTTCAAGGAGTCATTTATAAGCTTAATGGATTTTAATTTGGCTTCTTTTAAGGTTGCATTAAAATTGAAGACCGGCAGTTTAGGGTTTAAGTCCACGGTACCATCAAAAACAAGGTTAATGTTTTTGTCGTTCAGCTTCAGACTGCCGTTGAAGAGTTTTTTATCGAAGGTGCCATTGACAACTGCATTTCTGAATCTGTACTGATTAAAATCTATATAGTCGATCTTACCGTTAATCTTCTCTTTTAAACTTTGAAGTTCCGTGCCCACACCTTCAATGTTCACGCTTGCCGTGACCCTGCCTAAGGATTTCTCGTCCAACAATGCCCCGAGGTTAAAGTCATAACTCTTCACGTTACCAGAATAGGATGGAATGCCCTGTTTGCTGATCTTCATGTTGACGTCTGAAACAACTCTGCCGAGTTTAGTTTTAAACTCTCCGAAAGCAATGAAGTCATTCTGAAATCCGGTGAAGCGACCATTGAAGTTCACATTGCCAAATTTGGAAACGATGGCAGGAATGACTTTGACAGACTTACCAGTTGTATTTCTAAAAAGTTCATCAAGGTCTTTCTTATTCGTACCCAGCATATCAATCTTCAGATCCATATAGGTGTCGCTGAGATTCGGAAGTCCCTTCACCACAAAGTCACCCTTAATGTATGTCGCTTTACCCGCTTTAACAGAAAGTGCTTTTGCACTAAGGCTCTTTACAAGGCCCTCAATTTGTCCGTCAATGTCAAGGCTCAGACTCATATCCTTTAGTTGCGGAGCGAAAAAGGCAACGTCTTTAGATGAAAGGTGACTGTCTTTGAAGTTTGCCTTCATTCTTACCTTATTGAAGTAGTCGCTAAAATCGGCGAAGCGCTTAAACTTCATCCGGAAATAATCCTTTAGCCTGCTTTGGTTGGTTACAAGCAAAAGCTTTTCTAGTTCAATCTGGTTGGTGTCGATTGTTGTAAATGCAGACAGGTTTTTTAGGTAAAAACCGCTTTTTTCCTTAAAGGTCAGGTTTTTTATGTTTGCCTGCATCAGGTGATCGGTGGTATTCAACTGCTCGAAGATGCCATTCAGGTCAGACAAGTGAACATCATCGAAATTCACCCCTGTTACCTTAGCTAATGACTTTTGATTATGATATTTAAAATCGACGTCGTTGAGGATGATTCTTCCAAAGGTGATCTTATAAGGTGCTTTCTTCTTTTTCACCGGTACAGTTGGTTCCGCTCCGGAGTCGAAGTAGTCAATAATGAAGTCGAAGTTTGTTTTACCGCTTTTGTACTGCTTCAGGTATATGGTACCTTCGTTAAGTTGCACTGTATTCACGTCAATAATGCGCTTTTTGAAGGAGAATTGGTTCATGTCGACCATGAACTTAGGCATATTCAGCAAGGTATCTTTTTCCTGATCAAGAACGATGAAGTTCTCCAGTACCACAGATTTAAATGGTTTTAAATACAATCCACTAAGGGAGATGCTGGTATTCAGCTCCTTAGATAAGTATGACGCTGCTCTTTTTGCGACATACGTCTGAACTGGTTTAAACTGCAGGGCGAAGATTAGTACAGCAACCAACAGTAAAACCGATGCAATCAGCCAAAGAATTATTTTTAATAGTTTTTTGATATTTTTGTAGCTTAATAAATAAAATCGTGTCTATAATTCTTGCTATCGAGTCTTCGTGTGATGAAACATCCGTTGCTGTCTGTAACAACGGTAAAATTACGTCCAATGTTATAGCAAACCAAACAATTCACCAAAATTATGGGGGTGTAATCCCCGAGCTTGCATCGCGTGTTCACCAGCAAAATATTGTGCCGGTGATCCATCAGGCACTAGCTGATGCCAAGGTAGATAAAAGGGAGATCAATGCGGTTTCTTTTACGCAAGGTCCTGGTTTATTGGGTGCTTTATTGGTAGGTGTTTCTTTTGCAAAATCTTTCGCACTGGCACTTAATGTGCCTTTAATTTCTGTTAACCATATGCAGGCGCATATTCTTGCGCATTTCATAGACGATCCCAAACCGTCATTTCCGTTTCTCTGCCTTACTGTTTCCGGGGGACATACACAGATCGTGTTGGTGAGAGATTATTTCGATATGGAGATCGTAGGTGAAACGCTTGACGATGCAGCAGGAGAGGCCTTTGATAAAACTGCTAAAATATTGAATCTTCCGTATCCTGGTGGTCCGCTGATTGACAAACATGCGAAGCTTGGTAACCCTTTAGCTTACAAGTTTCCGGTACCGCAGATTAAGGATCTTAATTATAGCTTCAGTGGCTTCAAGACGGCAATTCTGTACTTTATCCGTGATCATGTAAAAGAAAATCCCAACTTCATTCCAGAGCATCTGGATGACATCTGTGCTTCTGTACAGCATAGCATCGTACAGATCTTACTAGCAAAGTTAAAGAAAGCAGCAGTTCAGTATGGTATCAAAGAGATCGCCATTGCCGGAGGGGTTTCCGCAAATTCCGGACTGCGTGCAGCCTTGCAGCAGATGGAGTCAGAACTGGGTTGGAAAACCTATATTCCACAATTCCAGTATTGTACCGACAATGCAGCTATGATCGCAATGGCGGCCCATTACAAGTACCTTAAGCAGGATTTTGTAGGACAGGATGTTGCTCCATTATCCAGAATGCCATTCTAAAAGATAGTACAATAAAAACGGCCTGTGTGATATACACAGGCCGTTTTTATTGTAAAAGTGGTCAATTAAACCGTTGTAAACTATTCTTTCTCTTCCAGCTTTTCACCAGTAACTTCTGCTCTGATCTTTGCTTCGATTTCATCAGATAATTCCGGATTGTCTAAAAGCAACTGCTTAACCGCATCACGTCCTTGTCCCAGTTTCGTATCTCCATAAGAGAACCAAGAACCAGCTTTCTTGATGATGTTGAAGTCTACACCAAGATCAATGATCTCGCCAACCTTAGAAATACCCTGGTTGAACATAATGTCAAACTCTGCAATACGGAAAGGCGGAGCAACTTTGTTTTTCACGATCTTCACTTTGATCCTGTTACCAGAAACCTCATCAGAATCTTTAATCTGAGAAGTTCTGCGTATATCTAAACGTACGGATGCATAAAATTTTAAGGCATTACCACCAGTAGTAGTTTCCGGGTTACCGAACATCACACCAATCTTTTCACGCAATTGGTTGATGAAGATACAGCAACATCCTGTTTTGGCGATTGTACCAGTTAGCTTACGCAAAGCCTGGGACATCAAGCGAGCCTGTAATCCCATCTTCGAGTCACCCATTTCACCTTCAATCTCTGCCTTAGGTACCAATGCAGCAACCGAGTCAATAACAATCACGTCAATCGCACCTGAACGGATCAGGTTATCAGCAATCTCCAGCGCCTGTTCACCATTATCTGGTTGTGATATCAATAGGTTCTCTACGTCAACGCCAAGTTTTTTTGCATAAAATTTATCAAACGCATGCTCTGCATCAATAAATGCCGCTACACCGCCCTTTTTCTGCGCTTCCGCAATGATGTGTGTAGCTAAAGTGGTTTTACCTGAAGATTCCGGGCCATAGATCTCTATAACACGACCTTTAGGAACACCACCAATGCCTAAAGCAATGTCAAGGCTAATAGAACCCGTAGAGATAGACTCGATAGATTCAATAGCGGCATCGCCAAGTTTCATTACAGTACCCTTCCCGTAAGATTTCTCCAACTTATCCAGGGTCAGTTGTAATGCTTTTAATTTTTCTGCGTTTGGGTTCATATTGTTAAATTCTTTGAGTAAATATAGAATATTTATTGTTTTAAAAAACAATTATTCAATGTGTCTGTGCTAATTACTTTAGCAAAAGTACGATTTATTTTATCAATAAAAAACCTTTGATACTTAAATAATTATATTTTTTCCGCACTTAAACTAATGTTTTTAGTTGGCTTGGTAATCCGCTCATAATACCTGCACATGTGTGTAATCTCGCATATGCTGCATTTTGGCGATCTCGCCAGGCAAACGTATCTGCCATGCAGGATCAACCAGTGGTGCGCAATGTAAATCAGCTCTTCCGGCAGATTCTTCACAAGATCTTTCTCCACCGCAAGCACAGTTTTCCCATTGGTGAGCCCAATGCGGCGCGATACCCGGAATACATGCGTGTCGACCGCCATCGCTGGGGCATTATACACTACAGAAGCAATTACGTTAGCAGTTTTGCGGCCAACACCGGGAAGCTTTTGCAACTCTTTAACATCAGATGGTACCTGATTGTTGAAATCGTTGACCAACATTTTTGCCATACCCACCAGGTGTTTTGCTTTATTGTTTGGATAGCTAACACTTCTGATGTAGTCGAACACGATATCAGGCGTAACATCTGCCAAAGCCCTGGCGTCTGGAAATCTTTGAAAAAGGGCAGGTGTAACCTGGTTGATGCGCTTGTCTGTACATTGAGCAGATAAGATCACCGCCACAAGCAGCTGATACGGATTGTTATAATGAAGTTCAGTTTCGGCATCAGGTTGTTTAGCTGCAAAATGCGTCACAAACTGCTGATACCTTTCTTTCTTTAGCATACACAAATATAAACCACAAAAGCGATCTGAAAATGCGCCAAACTGAAATTTACCCCTTTCAAACAAATACAAAGCAGCAGCAGGAACATAAAAAAAGCTGCCTTTCGGGGCAGCTCAGTTCTTTAAAGGCTGGCTTTGGAGTAAGCCAGAATCCGGTCTATCAGTTCGTCTGAGGGATTGTAGAACAATCTATCCAGTTCAGGCTTCAGACTTTCATAAATATTTACATCTGACTCATCCATATGCTGTGCATTACAGGCTTCCTGTGATTGATGTAAAATGTTTACACAATTCGTTGTAGTAAAGGTTTTTATCATAAGCATCAAATTGTTTTTAAGTTTTATATCAAAACGCAACAAGTCAACATTTATTTTACCTTCAATATTAAAAAATGTGTATTTATGAATTAAGTCACTTCCTTAACTTTCATCATTTTTCTCAGGTTGCTTAACGCATATCTCATCCTTCCCAGCGCCGTGTTAATGCTCACTTCCGTCAGATCTGCAATCTCCTTAAAACTCAGATCTGCATAGTGACGCATAATCAGCACTTCCTTCTGTTCATCGGGCAGCAGGTGAATCATGGCACGTAAATCCGAGTGCGTCTGTTCACGCAGCAAACGGTCTTCAGCACTTTCTTCATTGATCTGCAACAGGCTTAAAATGTCTGTACCATCCGCACTGGTGATTACCGGCGTACGCTTTTCTTTCCTGAAATGGTCGATGACCAGGTTATGCGCAATACGCAATACCCATGGTAAGAATTTACCTTCTTCATTGTAACGGCCAGAGCGGAGTGTGTTAATTACCTTAATAAAGGTGTCCTGGAAAATGTCTTCCGCCAGGTACTGGTCCTTCACCAACAAATAAATAGATGTATATATTTTTGTTTTGTGTCTTCGTAAAAGTTCCTCCAACACTGATTCATCACCGTTAAGGTATAACTTCACTAAATCCTGGTCACTGTTTAACTGTAACTTCATAGGAGCTTCCATACTAAATTCCTTGCTTTTTGCTAAAAAATATTTAGTAGAGTTTTTATCTATAGCGCTTCTCCTTATTGGGGTTTATGATGGGGGTTTCGAAATATTGTGTTATTCTTTTCAAAAGAAGCATTTTTTTTCCACAATAAAGCCAAAGAAGTGTTAAAAAATCTTAAAAATTCAATATTAGGCCAGTTTATTGCGGCAGGGCAAAAAACTTAAATTAAGTTAATTGGGTTATATTTGCAATAATCCAGGACAGATAAATGAGTAAAGAACTAGAGAAAGATCCACATAAAAACATCATCATCAAAGGGGCCAGGGTTCACAACCTCAAAAACATAGACGTTGCCATTCCTAAAAACAAGCTCGTTGTGATCACCGGTATGTCTGGGTCTGGAAAATCATCACTGGCATTTGATACGCTATACGCCGAAGGGCAGCGGCGCTATGTCGAAAGCCTTTCATCTTACGCCCGCCAGTTTATGGGCCGGATGAATAAACCTGATGTCGACTATATCAAAGGCATTGCACCAGCAATTGCCATCGAACAAAAAGTAATCACTTCCAACCCACGTTCTACCGTGGGCACATCCACTGAGATATACGACTACCTTAAACTGCTGTTCTCGAGAATCGGCAAAACCTATTCTCCGGAATCGGGAGAACTGGTGCGCAAAGATACGGTGTCCACCGTGGTGGATTTTATAACCAAGCTGGGCAACGATGCCGTGGCAACGGTGTTCTGTCCACTACACCCACATAATAACCGTTCCATCAAGGAAGAACTGGCAGTACTGCTGCAGAAAGGTTTTTTAAGGGTCTATCTGAATGATAAGTTGTATAAGATCGAAGCAATTCTGGAAGATGAAAGCTTCAAGGACCGTGAGCTTACAGATTCTGAAACCGTTAAGATCCTTATCGACCGCATTGTCGTGAACGATGACGAAGAAACGCTAAGCAGGATCGCAGATTCTGTACAAACAGCCTTCTTTGAAGGCAAAGGCGATTGCTTTGTGGAGCATGAAGAAAAAGTAAATCACTTCTGTGACCGCTTTGAACTGGACGGCATCCGCTTCGAAGAACCTACACCAAATTTCTTCAGCTTCAACAACCCTTATGGTGCCTGCAAAAGGTGTGAAGGCTACGGTAATGTCATTGGCATTGATGAGGACCTTGTCGTGCCCGATAAAAGCAAAAGCGTGTACGACAACGCCATTGCGCCCTGGCGTGGCGAGAAAATGCGTGAATGGCTGAACAAGCTCATCAAAAATGCAGATAAGTTTAACTTCCCCATACACCGATCCTATAGTGAGCTTACTGAAAAACAGCAGCAGCTGATCTGGACGGGTAACAAATATTTTGAAGGTCTTGATGCCTTCTTTAAAGAACTGGAATCACATACCTACAAAATCCAGTACCGTGTGATGCTTTCGCGTTACCGCGGAAAGACGGTATGCCCCGACTGTAAAGGCACTCGTTTAAGAAAAGACGCTTCATACGTGAAAATAGGAGGTAAGTCTATTCTGGATGTGGTTTTAATGCCTTTATCAACCATACAGGCCTTCTTCGACGAGCTTGAACTTTCTGAAACCGATCAAAAGATCTCCAAAAGGATCCTTTCGGAAATTGTAAACCGAATTCTGTATCTGAACAATGTTGGGCTAGGTTACCTAACCTTGAACCGTTTATCTAACACCCTTTCCGGTGGAGAATCCCAGCGTATCAATCTGGCAACATCTCTGGGTAGCAGCCTTGTGGGCTCCATTTATGTGCTTGATGAGCCGAGTATCGGCTTACACCCGAGGGATACCAATAAACTCATTGANNTACTGCTTTCCCTTCGAAATGTAGGTAATACTGTGCTGGTTGTAGAGCACGAAGAAGAAATGATGAAAGCTGCAGATCACATCATTGACATCGGCCCGGAAGCCGGTACACATGGTGGAAACCTGGTTTTCAGCGGTACCTATGGCCAGATTATTAAAGATAAAAAAAGCCTTACCGGTAAATACCTATCCGGTGCAGAACGCATTGCAATACCGGCCATGCGCCGCAAATGGCAGGACCATATCCTGATCAAGGGTGCAAGAGAGAATAACCTGAAGAACATTGATGTCAAGTTTCCTTTAGGCATTTTTACGGTTGTAAGTGGGGTATCCGGATCCGGAAAAACCAGTTTAGTAAAAAAGATTCTATACCCTGCATTGCAGAAGGCCATTGGTAACTATGCCGGAGAACAAACCGGGTCCTACGACGGCATCTTCGGGAATACAGACCTGGTAAGCCAGGTAGAGTTGGTGGATCAGAACCCAATCGGTAGATCGTCAAGATCGAACCCCGTAACCTACGTTAAAGCCTGGGACGACATCAGATCTTTATTCGCCGGGCTGCCAGCCTCGAAAGCCGCAGGATTAAAACCTGCAGCATATTCCTTCAACGTAGAAGGGGGGCGCTGTGATGTATGTCTTGGTGAGGGAGAAGTGAAAATTGAAATGCAGTTCATGGCTGATATTTATCTGCCTTGCGAAGCCTGTGGCGGAAGACGCTTTAAACAGCAAGTGCTCGATGTAACCTATCAGGATAAGAACGTGGCAGACATCCTGGATTTCACAATTAATGAGGCACTGGAATTTTTTAAGAATGAACAAAAGATTCTTAACAAGTTGCAGCCATTGGTAGATGTTGGGCTGGGCTATGTACACCTTGGTCAGTCTTCCAACACGCTTTCCGGCGGTGAAGCACAGCGGATCAAACTTGCTTCCTTTTTAATCAAAGGCAATAATGCCAGCAAGACCATGTTCATCTTCGATGAGCCAACAACAGGACTTCATTTCCACGACATTAAGAAGTTGCTTGTGGCATTGAATACACTGATCGAACAAGGCAATACAATCCTGGTTATTGAACACAATATGGACATGATCAAGTCGGCCGACTGGGTGATTGATATTGGTCCTGAAGGTGGTGATCAGGGTGGGAAGCTTGTTTTTGAAGGGATACCAGAAGACCTCATCAAAGAGAAGAAGTCCTATACAGGTAAGTATCTGGCCGAACACCTGAAATAATATTATCTTCGGCCATGCTTGTTTTAACGTTTTTACTGGGAATAATCTGTAATGCGGTGGGATACATTCCTCCGGGAAACATCAATCTCACGGCTGCGCAGATCACGCTCAACAAAGGGTTAAAACAAGCTTACTACTTCATCATTTCTTTTTCATTGGTGGAGATCCTATTCACCTTCGTGATCATGCGTTTTGTGCAATGGTTTGCAACCAGCTTGGAGTTGGACCGCATCATAGACATTGCGATGATCGTTGTCTTTCTGGTGCTGGGGCTGATTACCTGGCGCTCCAGAAAGGAGATGCCAAAAACCGACACTTCTAATAAGGACAGTGTACGCTACGGTATCCTATTGGGAATACTGAACCCAATGCAAGTGCCTTACTGGTTATTTCTTGGCACCTACCTGATCTCTCATGAGTGGATTGATACCGGAACCCTTTCCTTAACCATCTTTAGTATTGGCTCGGGAATAGGCGCAGGCATCGTGCTTTATGGCTTTGCCAGATTTGCCCAATACATTCAGGAGAAATTTACCCTAAGCAGTTATGTGATCAATAAAAGTATTGCCCTCTTGTTTTTTGCGCTTTCCGCTTACCACCTTATAAAAGTGATATACGAGCAGATCATCAAGTCCTGATCACTTGTTCTTCAGGAACTCGAGGTTCCAGATCTTTTCCGCCCGGCGGCCAATTACCCAGAAGGAAGCAGCAAGAACACAGAAGAAAATCGCTTTATGCCAGTTGTCCCAGAAGTATTCAAAATAGCGGGTATACAGGTTCAAAAACAGAAAGGTAATTCCAAATTCCCGTGCTACCTCGTCACGGTATTTGAGGCCCACAAAAATGCTGATGCTGCAAACAACCGCCGAGATGATTGCCCAATAGAACATGTCCAGTTGCCGCACAGCTGCCCATTCATCCAGATCACCGTAATTTCCAAATACAGAGAGCAGCCATAAGGAAACAAAGAGATAGATCATGCCACAGATGTAGGTTGTGGGTTGAAAAAATTCAAACGATTTACCCTTCCGGAGCAGTAAGGCTGCGGCTGTAAGTACAAAGCCGAACAGCACGAAACGCAAAGGGTAATTCATGCCGGCAAAATACATGTCCCATCGCGATAGATACCCTGTCTGTGAGCCATACCAGGCTCCTAATGAGATCAGCACAAAGATCCAGATCAGCCGG
>DCLG01000075.1:20313-20805 GCA_002320935.1 Pedobacter sp. UBA1654
GAACGAAAAACAAATGCCAGGCATCCATAAACAAACACGGAGAACAAGATCAATAGTGGAAAGTTCGACTCGCCTTTACCTAAACTTTTACCCAGATAGGCAATGGCATTTGCGGTCAGCATTACTGCAGAAAAGATCATCGCATCATTGCTGAACACCTGTGTAGTATGGGTTCTTTTTCGTTTAAAGCTATACACGTATAATATGCCCGCAGCAGCTGCAGAAAGGAGGCTTATCAGGATATCGGGCGTGTCATAAAGCCGCTCCAGGTAGATCAGGATGTCTTTGTCGATCAGCAGCGCACCAAGTGAAATCACGCCACAAGCCATAGCGATCCAAAAGGAATACTGCGCCAGACGTCGCCAATCGAAAGATTTTGTTTCGTAACTGTTCTTCAACCGCCTAACGTCATCTTCGCTCAGCAGTCTTTCAGCTTTCCAATGGTCAAGCATTTCATCTAAGAAGTCACTTTTCTCCTGGTCTATTTTCATT
>DCLG01000075.1:20826-21469 GCA_002320935.1 Pedobacter sp. UBA1654
GCGGGAAAACCGCATTATTTTGTAAGCGCATGTTTGATGTGCTTATACAATAATAGGAATTCTATTTCAGGAGCTCGGGAATCTTTTTATGATTTCCCACGATCCAGACGATGTCTTCATTTTCAAAAATCAGATTAGAATCTGGATTTAGGATCCGGATGCCTTTTCTTTCAATACCGACAACCAGACCTTGGGATTTTTCACGGATACCAGAATCACGGATGCTCTGTTTATAGATCGGAGACTGGCTGTTGATTACAACCTTTTGCAAGGTCATCTCATTCTTTGGAAAATCGTGTTCTTCATTAGCCTCCGCCTGCCCCTCAAACAGGGGTTTTACTGATGCCAGCTGATCATCGCTGCCAATGATCAGCACTTTATCATGAGGATAAAGCCGCTCATCACGACTGGGCGTCGGGATCATTCGTTTCCCTCTTTCGATCAAAGCAATGTTGATTCCGTACTTCTCCCGTACGGCAAGATCCACTAATGTCTGCCCAACCAATATAGAATCTGGTGACACGATAAGCTCTGTAAGGTGGGTATCCCAGGGTAAAATTTCAGCCTGCGCATGTTGTGCTTGTCTGGCATTCAAATTTCCCAGGAAACGATTTTCCAGGCGGTCATAAAAGGCCTGCAACTT
>DCLG01000075.1:21485-22665 GCA_002320935.1 Pedobacter sp. UBA1654
AATATGCCTGCAATAATGATCGTCATTGCAATTAAGGTCGCGATAAAAGTATCGTAGAACTGGAAAATCAGAAATGCCACAAAGAAGGTACCCAAACCGATTCTCAGCACTTCCAATGCGATAAGTGGCCCGCGGGTATACTTCTTGTTCAACCATAGATGTGAATAAGCACTAGGCTGCATTCTTCTGATCGATAAAGCCCATAGGAAAGGTGCCATCAGAAACAGTGTAAGTATTAAGCTGATGATGATACCCCGGTCGCCGTTGATGATGTGCTCTGTAATAAATGGCTGGATATACCTTGAACCAAAGAAAACCAAAGCAATCAATATCACAGCATGAATAACTGTATTTGTTATATATGCGCGTAAAAGAATCTTCCAATCACTTAATGTGGTTATTCCAGCTGTCGAACTGCTGTAGCGCTGTATGGCAGCAACCCATTTCTTCGGTAAATTACGCTCCAGAAAGAGGTAGAAAGGTTCCGAAGCCTTTATTAAATAAGGGGTGGTGAAGGTCGTTATGGCTGATACGGCTACAGCAATGGGATATAGGAAGTCGCTCGTTACCTTCAGGGATAGTCCAAGTGTGGCGATGATGAAGGAAAACTCTCCGATTTGAGCCAGGCTCATACCCGTTTGAACAGCAGTTTTAAGCGGCTGACCGGAGATCAGGGCACCCAGGCCGGAGCTCAGGAATTTACCCAACACTGTGGCAAGGGTAATGATCAGGATCGGCACGGCATAATCTACTAGTATACTCGGGTCGATCAGCATACCTACCGATACAAAGAATATGGCTGCGAAGAGATCTTTAACAGATTTTGTGAGGTGCTCAATACGCTCGGCCTGAGTTGTTTCTGCAAGGATGGAACCCATGATAAAAGCACCAAGGGCAGCAGAGAAACCGACCTCTACCGCAAGCAGTACCATCAGTAAACACAGGGCAATGGAAACGATCAGCATGGTCTCATCATTCATTAGTTTCCTGGTTTTTTTCAGGAAAGTAGGAATCAGGAATATACCAGCGATGAACCAGAGTACCAGGAAGAAGCAGAGTTTCAGGATGGAGGTGAGCATTTCGACCCCGGCAAATTGCTGACTTACCGCCAGCGTTGAAAGCAGTACAAGCAGTAAAATGGCTACAAGATCCTCTACAATGAGCACACCGAATACCAGCC
>DCLG01000075.1:22673-24063 GCA_002320935.1 Pedobacter sp. UBA1654
TGTTGTGGAGGATACCGAAAGAATACCACCCAGGAATATACTGTCCATTGTAGACCAGCCCATAGCCAACCCTGCCAGAAAACCAATACTAAGCATGGATACCACTTCTACCGCGGCTGTTATGGATGCGGATCCCCCAACTTTCACCAGTTTCTTGAAACTAAATTCCAGCCCCAGACTAAAAAGCAGGAAAATAACGCCGATTTCCGCCCAAATGTGAATGCTGGCGTGGTCGGTTACACTGGGAACAAACTTCACATGCGGTCCAACCAACAAACCCGCTAAGATGTATCCTAATACCAGCGGTTGTTTAATCTTCTTGAATAAAAGTGTAGTTACACCAGCAGCTGCAAGGATTAATGCAAGGTCGATGATTAATACAGGGAGATGGCTCATAAAAAAGATTGCGGTTTTGCCCAAGATAAGCAAAAACGGTGCTTTTTTGATCGGCACCGGCTACAGAAGCCTGAATTCTACATTTTTTTGAAGAATTCCAGGGTGTCTTCCTTGTCTTGCTCCAGCTGAACTTGGAGTGCTTCCAAGCCTGTAAACTTAACATCGTGACGCAGGAACTCCATAAACGTCATGGTGATATCCTGTCCATATATTTCCTGATTGAAGTCGAAGATGTTCACTTCAATGTTACGGGTCATGCCATTAATTGTCGGACGCTGTCCGATATACGCCATGCCTCTGAAGCTCCCTTCATTCAGGCTTACCGTCACGGCATAAATACCATCTGATGGGATGAGCTTATAGGTTTCCTCTACGAAGAGGTTTGCCGTAGGGAAGCCAATGGTGCGACCGATCTTGTCACCTTTAATTACACGGCCCCGGATACTGAAGTGATAACCCAGGAAAGTTGCCGCCAATGCGACATCACCGCATAATAACGCTTTGCGGATCTGGGTGGAGGAAACAGCAACGTCATGAATATCCTGTTCAGCAATTTCTTCTACATCAAAACCCTTTAATTTTCCTGCAGCAATAAGATCCTGCATACCGCCTTTACGGTCTTTCCCAAAGCGATGGTCGTAACCTACGATGATGTGTTTAATGCCAATGGTGCCTACTAAAACATCATTGATGTACTCATCTGGACTAAGGTTGGAGAAGTCCCTGGTAAAAGGGGTGATGATCAGGTGGTCTACGCCAAGTGCCTTTAATATCGCAGCCTTTTCATTGATGGTGTTGATCATCTTCAAATCCTGGTTTTCTGGATCCAGGATTAACCTGGGGTGCGGGAAAAAGGTCAATATAACCGTCTCACCGCCGGTTGCTCTTGCGGTTTCTACCAAACGGCTGATGATTTTACGGTGGCCGAAATGAACGCCGTCAAAAGTACCAATGGTCGCAACAGCGTTTTCCAGTTTTTTGAAATCCGATAGAT
>DCLG01000075.1:24088-31699 GCA_002320935.1 Pedobacter sp. UBA1654
ATGATGGTAAATCTTCAATGTTTTAATCCTGTTTAGCTGGTTTTAAACTACGAATGTGTGCTACAAGTTCCTGTATCTCAAATGCATTTTCGAGCAGAAAATCGCCGCTGCGGGTTCTGGTCAGTTTAGAGAGGAAAGCACCGCTGTTTAAGGCTGCACCAAAGTCAGAAACCAGTGAACGGATATAGGTGCCTTTGCTGCAGACGATGCGGAAATCCACCTCCGGTAATGCAATCCTGGTGATCTCAAAAGCAAAAACGGTTACGTTCCTTAGGCGCAATTCGGTTTTCTCACCGAGCCTTGCTTTAACATATAGACGTTCACCATTAACCTTCACCGCAGAGTGTGCAGGTGGGTATTGCTGAATGTCGCCAATGAAAGGTGCTGTTGAGGCATTAATCTGCGCTTCAGTGATATGATCGGTCGGATATTCCTGATCTACTGCCGTCTCCATATCAAAGGACGGGGTAGTGGCACCCAGAATCATGGTTCCGGTGTATTCCTTTTCCTGTGCCTGAAATGTGTCGATCTGCTTGGTTAATTTACCTGTACAGATGATCAGCAATCCGGTAGCCAGGGGATCCAGCGTTCCGGCATGACCAACTTTCAGTTTCAGTGGTTTAAAGGAGTTCCTTAACTTTCCGACCACGTCAAAGCTGGTCCATTTATATGGCTTGTTGATGAGTAGAAGCTCACCTTCAGCAAAGTTAAAATCAGGGAATGTTGTTGCCGGAACAGGCATTTCTAAAATTTCGGACATTACGATACTTCCAATGGTACATTAGCGAAATACAGCGCCAGGATAATAACACCTACTGCAATTCTATACCATCCAAAAATACGAAATCCATGTTTGGATAAATAACCAATAAATGATCTGATTGCAATAATTGCAACGATAAAGCCGACAACATTTCCAAAAAGAAGCAATTTAATGTTCTCTGCATTTAGAAGTTCATATCCTTTCAGTAATTTATACCCTGTAGCCGCGCACATGGTCGGTACGGCAAGGAAGAACGAAAATTCTGCTGCGGCGTTCCTGGTCAGTTTCTGTTGCATACCGCCAATAATAGTTGCAGCACTTCTGCTTAAACCCGGAAATACGACAGCAAGTACCTGAAAACATCCGATTTTAAAAGCGGTCAGATTACTCATCTCCTGCTCATCATGGATGGTGGGATTTTTGAAGAAACGGTCAATGAACAAGAGGATTACACCACCAACAAGCAGCACAACTGCGATGAAGATTGGGTTTCCTAATGTGTTATCAATAAAGTCGTTCAATATGAAGCCGAAGAATAAAGCTGGTATCACAGCGATCAACAGTTTCAGGTAAAACTGCCATTTGCTGAAGTCAATAAACTTTTTCCAGTACAATGCTACGACGGCCAGAATGGCGCCAAGCTGAATGGCAACTTCAAAAAGCTTTACAAAAGGATCATGGCCGATGCCCATTATAGCGCTGGCGATAACCATGTGTCCTGTGGAAGATACGGGCAAAAACTCGGTCAGTCCTTCGATAATTGCAAGGACTAGTGCTTGTAGATAGGTCATGTATTACGCTTATTTTTTCAAGATAGCGTAAACGCCAAATCCAAATCCAAATAATACAACCATTGGGGCAATAAGGGTTTTACGAACATCGTAGATATCAGTATCACCAATCATCAGGATAAATCCAAATACTACGATCAGCATGCTAATTACCAGTAGCTGGTAGTTTTTTTTGGTGAAAACCATTTCATTGTTGGCATCCTGGTGTACAGGAGGAGTCTTTCTTTCTAACATTATCTGTAAAGGTCGTAAATTTTTAAACGTAAGTATTTGGTGACAGCAAAATGTGTGCTAATTGCGGTGATGAATATGCCTACACCTACTAAAAATACCAATACGAAACCGAATTCTGTGTAATTTCTCAGTATTACAATCTCTGGAATTTCTCGCTGTGCATAGAACAGGAAGCCCAATAGAATGATGATGGCAATAAGTGCCGCAATTAGTCCATGAAGTGCTGCAATCAGAATAAAAGGCTTGCGGATAAAGTTCCTTGTTGCACCCACCAGCTGCATACTCTTGATCAGAAAACGTTGGGAGTAAATTGCAAGGCGTATGGTGTTATTGATCAGGGCAATTGAAATCAATAGCAGGATCCCGGCAAAGGCGAGAATGATCAAACTAATCGTATTGATGTTCTGGTTCACCATGTCGATCAGTGAGCTTTGATAGATCACCTCTTTTACCACAGAATTCTTCGCCAGCTCTGCTTTTAATGTCTCAATACTCTTGTTGTTTGCGTAGTCTGCTTTCAAATAAACGTCAACCGTAGAAAGTAAAGGGTTATAACCTAAAAAGTTCACAAAATCTTCCCCAAGGTCATCGGTCAGGTTTTTTGCAGCAAGTTCCTTATTAACATACTGGGTTTGTTTGATCGCTACATTAGCATCCAGTTCCTTCTGAAACTGCAGGACATCGGATTCCTTAGCACCCTCATCTACGATAATGTTGAGTACAATATTCTCCTTCNNNNAAAGGTTCTTGGCATGAACCAGGATCAGGCCCAGCATACCAAGCATCACTAAAACTAGAGCAATACTGAAAATGGTGGATATGTAAATGGTTTTAGTCTTCTTAGAAGCATCGCTTACTTCAAATTCTTCCATGTATTTCTATTTATGTTTTGCGAAAATAAAAAAATATAAGGTAGTAAAGTAAATTATATCCCTTTAATGCTTGTTTTTACAACTGCTTAAACGCAAAAACTCAGCGGACTAACATGTCATTGATGCATTCTGCATCAATTCATACTTCAGGTTTGTGGTAAACCAGCCGCAGACAAAGCCTTGGTAAGGGGTTGAGAAGGCCAGCGTTGGGGCAAGGCCTTGTCAACCCCTTGTCAAGGCCTTGTTAACCCCTTGCTAACGACGGAGCTGGTGTCATTATAGTCGTAATTTGATTTATACGTAGAACCGGTGTCCCTTATTATCGTGATCGGTGGGATTACTTACTTTACCATAGCTATGAATAATCCGGAAGGCGTTGCGCTGATAGCGGTACCGATCATCAAGGTTTTTACCATGATTACCTTCCCCTTTGTGAAACTTTTATCCTATTCCACTAAGCTGATCCTGAAAGTTACAGGCATCAAGGAGAATGAGGGAGAAAGGGTAAGCGAAGATGAGTTAAGGTTCATGCTTAAAATTGCAGGTACCCAGGGGGTGCTGGTTTTATCATCCACCACTTAAAATCGATGCCTCATGCAGGTGATGTTGTTCGTTATGGAAACATGAAGTTCGAGGTGGTTGACATGAATGGCGTGCGCATCGATAAAGTTGCTGTTTCAGAACTTGACCCTGAATAAACAATGAAGATTTCGGACATTCGTATTTTTGCAGAAAGATAATTGAATGAGTTTATATAAGACGAACGAGGAAGTAGAAATTCAGAGAGAAAGTTGTTTGCTGGTAAGTTCTACCATAGCAGAAGTGGCTAAGGTTATTAAACCTGGTATTACGACACTTTCTTTAGATACACTTGGAGAGACTTTTATACGTGATAATGGTGGTATACCATCTTGTAAAGGCTACCACGGATTTCCTTATGCTTTATGTATTTCCGTGAATGAACAGGTGGTGCATGGCTTCCCTGGTAGTTACGTGATTAAAGATGGGGATGTTATTACCATTGACACTGTAATCAGCAAAAACGGGTTTCATGGAGATCATGCCTACACTTTCATTGTTGGCGAAACGACACCCGAAATTCTTCAGTTGATAAAAGTTACTAAAGATTCATTATACCTGGGCATCAAGCAGGCTGTTACGGGAAATCGTATCGGTGATATCGCATATGCCATCGAGCAATACACGCATGTTCAGCATGGCTATGGCGTGATCAAAGAATTTGTAGGACATGGCGTTGGCAGGCAGATGCATGAAGATCCGCAGGTGCCAAACTATGGCAGAAGAGGGAATGGGAAGAAGTTACAGGAGAACATGGTTCTGGCCATTGAGCCGATGATTTCTTTGGGCAGTCCGGATATTTATACTTTGGAAGATGGCTGGACAGTTTCTACAGAAGATGGATTAACAGCAGCACATTTCGAACACAATGTTTGTGTAAAGAAGGGTGCGCCGATTATACTTTCAGATTTTACAAGAATTGAAGCTGCAGAAAAGCAGAATGTAAATTTGAATAGCAGTTACTATTAGTTAGGTTTTATTTTTTTTTTGGAAGCCCTGCAGCAATGCAGGGCTTTTTTCATGTAGGCAGAAGCTGCCCTACATAAATTTCAAACTTTATTTAAAACTTCACCGTTGGCGGCAAATACTTCGCGATCAAATCTTCATAGTAAGGCTTCAATTCCGAAAGTACTGGTGCCTTCGGGCTTTTCGAATAAAGGTCATAAGGATTAAATTTATCCACCCACTTAAACATTTCGTGGTCATGGGCATTCAGCAGGTGATCATAAGCACGTTCACGATGCTGTGAGTAGAAGGAGTGGTACCTGATCATATACAATGCTTCCTCGGGAAGGTAATCTTTTGTCAGGTGATACATATATTCATCGTGGCCCCAGGACATATGTACCTGATCCAACCCGCAGTTTTCTGAATACACACCTAACTTCGTGTTAAATCTTTCGTCATGGGAATCCGGATTTGCTTCAAAGAATTCCGGGAAGACGATCTTGTCAGAAAACCGGCAACCGACTGGGAAAGAATCACCCACTACGTTCCACTGCGGTTCACCAAACAGGCAGAGCACTTTACCAAGGTCATGAATAAAGCCTGTTAGCACAAACCAATCCGGGTGACCGTCCGCTCTGATCGCTTCTGCAGTTTGAAGCAGATGTTGCAGCTGATCAAGCGAGGTATCCGGATCTGAATCATCAACGAGTGTATTCAGGTACTCCATCGCCGACCACCAGGGCATCTCCATTTGTTCAAACTTCAGGAACTTCGCTTTTTTAGCTAAGACATTATCGTAAGTCTGATAGGTGTGGTTAAGCCTGTAGAATTCCCGGATCGGGTTATCCGATTCGCTGTCATACGTTCTAAAATCCGACTTTGTCTTTGCAGGTTCCGGATAACGTGCTACAACGTCGTCTTCCCATACATCAAGACTCGACAGTGGTGACTTTTCTTTTTCGCTTAGCTGTTTCATAATTAAGTTGTTTATGTTGATGTCTAATTACCAGAAAACCGTGTAAAGTGCCGCCAGAATACCACATATCACAACAGAGGCGACGATGAAGCCAGGTGTTACCCTGAACATTTCTCTATCTATTTCAAGTCCTTTCGGATTGTTCTTACTCTTCGGATCTGATACGGTAATCAGGTACATTAAGATAAGAATAATGCAGAACACCCAGGACATCCGGTTTAAAAATGGGATCGGCTCTATTGCGCCCCCGCTAAGGGCAGGCAAAAACTTGAACAGTACAGACAAAGGGATGGTTAATAATGCGGCGGTGAGTGCTGCTCTTGAGGTTGTTCTCTTCCAGAAGAACCCCAACAGGAATATCGCAAAAACTCCAGGAGATATAAACCCAACATACTCCTGAATAAATTGATAGACCTGATCAAAACTCCGCAATGCAGGTGCCACAATAATGGCGATCAAGGAAGAAATGATCACTGCCCATCTGCCAATGCTCACCATCTTTCCTTCAGTTGCTTCCGGATTGATAAACTTCTTGTAAATGTCTAAGGTAAAGATTGTTGCGATGCTGTTACACTTGCCGGCAAGGGAGGCGACAATAGCTGCTGTTAGCGCCGCAAAGGCCAGGCCCTTTATCCCGACAGGCAGCAGGTTCATCAGCACAGGGTAGGCATGATCCGGCTTTACATTGCCAGCAGCATCGACCATTTCCGTTTGAAAATAACCCTGCTGGAACAAAACAAATACTGCAATACCAGGAATTACGACGATCACCGGAATTAATAATTTTAGAAATGCCGCAAAAAGCAATCCCGCACGTCCGGTTTTCAGATCGGCACCAAGTGCGCGTTGAACGATATACTGATTACATCCCCAGTAATTTAGATTGTTGATCCAGAGGCCACCTGCAAGAACCGCAATGCCAGGCAGATCATCATAATATTTATGCCCTTTGGAGAAGATCATGTGGAAGTGGTCATCAGCTTCAACCCGCAGCACGCCAAGCGCGTCAATGATGCCGTTGCCGTTTACCTTATCAGAGACAAGTTGCAGCGCCATATAACANNAACACCTGGATCACATCTGTGTATCCAATCACTTTCATCCCGCCCAGGGTAATGATTGCAGAGAATATAGCCAATGCAATTACACAAACATAAAAGGGGATACCTGTAATGGTTTCTATGGCCAGTGCGCCAAGAAAGAAAATAGAGGTCAGGTTCACGAAGACATAAACCAGCAACCAGAATACGGCCATCAGTGTGCTTACCGTATTGTTATAACGTCCCGATAGGAACTGTGGCATGGTATAGATGTTATTCTTAACGTAAATGGGCAGGAAGAAAATCGCCACAATGATTAACGTAGCTGCAGCCATCCATTCATAACTGGCAATGGCAAGTCCCATGGCAAAGCCGGAGCCCGCCATGCCGATGAAATGCTCTGCGGAAATGTTTGAAGCGATGATGGACGCGCCAATGGCCCACCAGGTTAAGGAACCTTCTGCGAGAAAGTAGTCTTTGGTATCCGTACGCGTCTTCTTTTTTCGCTGATAAACCCAATATCCATAACTTAATATTACAATGAAATAGATTAAAAAGATGACGTAGTCGTATACGGAAAGGTGGTTCATGTGCCGGCTAAAAATTTGGTTGATTCAAGTTGATAATAATTCTTTTTAAAATCTTGAATTACTGCAAATTATTTTCTGAAAAGCTTGAACTAAAGTCGGGGATTCAGGTGGGCGACAAATGGAAGTTGAAATAACATCAAGTTCGGAAGTGGCAAAAGAGTCTCAGATTTCGCAATTGGTAAATTATCTTTAATTTCGCCGTATACATAGGAAATAGCGGAAAATGGATTATCAATTCAAAGAAATAGAAAAAAAGTGGCAGGGCTTCTGGGCAGAAAATCAAACCTTTAAGGCAGATAAAACTACTGAAAAGCCAAAGTTTTATGTTTTAGATATGTTTCCGTATCCATCTGGTGCCGGACTACATGTTGGACACCCACTCGGATACATTGCTTCTGACATTTTTTCCAGATATAAAAGATTAAAAGGCTTTAACGTGCTGCACCCAATGGGATACGATTCCTTTGGACTGCCGGCAGAACAATATGCGATTCAAACCGGACAACATCCGGCATTAACAACAGAGGAGAATATCAATACCTATCGCCGACAGCTTGACCAGATCGGGTTTTCGTTCGACTGGAGCAAGGAAATCCGCACCAGTGAGCCATCGTACTACAAATGGACACAATGGATCTTCATGCAGTTGTTCAATTCCTGGTATAATGTGGAAACTGATCGTGCAGAAAACATCAGCACCCTTATTGAGAAATTTGAAACCTCTGGCAGCACTGGTATCAAGGCCGCAGCAGATGAGGATGTCCTTACATTTGACGCTTCCGGCTGGGCAGCAATGACCGGGGAAGCTAAACAAACTG
>DCLG01000075.1:31804-36146 GCA_002320935.1 Pedobacter sp. UBA1654
ACCATGCAGCGCAACTGGATCGGCAAGAGTGTTGGTGCAAGCGTAAAGTTCCCGATTGAAAATCATGCTGGTCAAATTGAAGTTTTCACCACACGTGTAGATACCATTTATGGTGTTTCATTTTTGGTGCTTGCTCCAGAGCATGAGCTTGTCGCGGAACTAACCACCCCTGAGCAGAAAGAAGCGGTAGAAAACTACATCGCACAAACGCGTAAGAAGTCGGAACTGGACCGTATGGCAGATACCAAGACGGTTTCCGGTGCTTTTACGGGTTGCTATGTACTTAATCCGGTAAGCGGCGAAAGGGTGCAGCTATGGATCGCCGACTATGTACTTGCAGGTTACGGAACTGGTGCGGTAATGGGTGTTCCAAGCGGCGATCAGCGCGACTGGCTGTTCGCGACACATTTTGGTCTTCCGATCTTACAGATCTTGGATAAGCAGGCCGACCTTGATAAACAGGCTGATCCCACGAAAGAAGGTCAGTACATCAATTCTGGCATCATCAATGGTATGGGCTACAAAGAGGCTATTGATACCTTGAACAAATGGCTTGAAGACAACAAAGCGGGTAAAGCAAAAATCAACTACCGCATGCGCGATGCCATTTTTGGGCGTCAGCGTTACTGGGGTGAGCCGATTCCGGTGTACTTTAAAGATGGTATTCCATACTTGATTAAAGAAGAGGAGCTTCCACTGTTACTGCCTGAGGTTGATAAATATCTGCCTACAGAAACAGGAGAGCCACCGCTGGGTCGTGCAACCGACTGGAGCTACGAGCAGCAATATGAATATGAATTGAGCACCATGCCAGGTTGGGCAGGTTCGAGCTGGTACTGGTACCGTTATATGGACTCGCAGAATGAAACTGCGTTTGCTTCTAAAGAAGCGATCGACTACTGGCAGGATGTGGATCTATACATCGGTGGAGCGGAACATGCTACTGGTCACCTGCTATACAGTCGTTTCTGGAACAAGTTCCTGAAAGATCTTGGTTATGTGCAACAGGAAGAGCCTTTTAAAAAACTGATTAACCAGGGAATGATCCAGGGCCGCAGTAACTTCGTTTACCGCGTAATGGATGAAGATGGTAAATCAACCAACACGCTGGTTTCTCACGGGCTTAAAGGCAATTATAAAACAACTGCGCTACATGTGGATGTGAACATCGTAGAGAACGAAATTCTGAATATCGAGAAGTTTAAGCTTTTCCGTCCGGAGTTTGCAGCAGCTGAATTCATCCTTGAAAATGGTAAATACATCTGTGGTGTAGAGGTTGAGAAGATGTCTAAATCTAAGTTCAACGTGGTGAACCCTGATGTGCTGATCGAGAACTATGGTGCAGATACTTTAAGGATGTACGAGATGTTCTTAGGACCCCTTGAACAGAGCAAGCCCTGGAACACCAATGGTATAGAGGGTGTATTTAAATTCTTAAGAAAGTTCTGGAGGTTGTTCCACAACGATGCATGGGCATTTAATGTAAGTGATGCGGAACCTACGAAAGCGGAATTAAAAGCATTACACAAAATCATTAAGAAAGTTCAGGATGATATTGAACGTTTCTCGTTCAATACCTCTGTTTCCAGTTTCATGATCGCGGTGAATGAATTAACTGATCTGAAGTCTAACAACAAGCAGGTCCTGCAGGATATGGTGGTTGTACTTTCATCTTATGCACCACATATATGTGAAGAACTTTGGACCTTGTTAGGAAACGAACCGGGTACATTATCATATGCTGCTTACCCAACATTTAACCCCGAGTACCTGGTTGAAGATGAGATCAGTTATCCGATTTCTGTTAACGGAAAGACCCGTATGAACCTGAGTATCAGTTCTACAATGGAGGCAAAGGAGATAGAAGCCCTTGTGCTTGCAAATGAGCAGGTTCAGAAATACCTTGATGGTAAATCGCCTAAAAAGGTGATTGTTGTGAAGGGTAGAATTGTGAACATCGTGGTTTAATAAACAGTAACTAACATAGTTGTTAACATATAATGTTGATAACATAACGCCGCATTCTTCGAAGATGCGGCGTTTTTTATTGGATATCAGACTGGTACTTACGTTACTATCAGCTATTTGCTTTTAGGATTAGGATTCGGTTGGTTTCGGTGATGTGTGTTTTGGAGATCCAAGTTATAAACATGACCTGCAGTTCATCTCAATTTTGAAGTATCCTGGTGAAAAAGGATTAAAGTTGCCGAAGTAACTAACATCCAGCGCAGCGTTATGCACAGCTATTACACACCATATAAACACTAGTTAACACAGTTGTTAACGCCTGTTGTTAATAACAGATTACGCTGGTTTTCTATCAGTTTCTCCGTTGCAATACTGCACAAGACGCCTATATCAGATCTTTATTGCTGTACTGATCTATGAGTATCTTGTTGTTAAACAGCTAATTTGACTTTTGTAGATGTTCTTTCTGATACAAGTCTCAGGGCTGCGTCAACATTGCAAAATTCTTTAGTCAGCGACAAGTTGATTGTAGGGTTATTAACATACAGGTTTAAAAGTTCAGCGCATTAAAAAGAGAATCCGACGGAGATGTAAGGCAATGCACCTTCTTTAGAGAAACCGACGGTACCCTGGATCAGGATCAACTCGGCTGGTCTTACATACAGACCTCCGCCAAATCCGTCGTGCCAGGTTGCAGAAGATTCTCCCGGCTCCCAAACTCTGCCGAGGTCATTAAATGCGATCATACCCACCTCTCCCGGGGTGATGTAAGAAGTAAAATTGAAAAGTTTAAAACGCAGGTCCAAATTGTAGTATACAGCTGATTTTCCGGTGAAGCGATTACTGTGGAAACCACGCAGATTCCTTACGCCGCCCAGCTGCATACGCTGGAAGAATGTCGGATCACCAAACGTTGTTCCAGCACCAATACGGTTCGCGATTACAAATCCAGCATTTCCGGGGTTCAGGTAAAACCGGAACTCCGAGCGGAGATAGCCATAACGGTCTTTTTCCTCGCCAACCTGCTGTTTTCCGCTAAGCGCAGTTTGCCAGAAGATACCACTGGTTGGGATCGCCTCATTGTCACGGGTGTCATAAGTGATTACACCAATTAGTCCCGCATAGATACGATTATTGAACACATGTTGTGTTGGATTTAGCTGGTTGTATGCGCCTAAAAAATGGTCAGCATTGCGTGAAGACTTGCTGCTGTAGAATTCTGTAGAGATACCACCTTCCAGCGTTAACCCTCTTGCAATACCTCTTTTCAGTTTAACATCGGCATTCAGGTAGTCGTACCTGTTGCGATAGAAGGAAATGTCTCTGGGTTCTTCATCTTCGAACCGGCTATTATTACCGAGGCCGAAGAAGTTACTCTGATTATTTGGACCCAGGTAGTCAACATCGATCTTCAGGTCATTTTTCCCGATGACCTCCTTGAAGTCGCCTTCATACGTGAGGTGAAAGGCCTGACGCCCGGTGGAATAGTTTACCCAAAACTCATTATGAAAGGCGTAGGGCGCTTTACGGAAGCCTTGTTTCTGATAGATTAAGCCTACACCAGGTTGAAATCCTCTGTCTATACTGTAACTTAGCCTGAACAGTGGACCAAACTGATCAAATATGAAGCTGCGTTTGTTAAAGGAATTTACCACGGTATCATTTGCAAGCCTGAGCTTTGCATATGACCTTGCAGGCAGCTGATTGTTTTCATCCAGCCGGTCGTAAATGAAGGGCTTTTTACCACCTTTCAGCTGTTCTGCAATATTGAATTCGTCTTTACCTGCGCCGCCAATCATTCTCAACCGGATAGGAGAGGCAGCATCGCCCTTAACTTCAAAGACATCATCACCTGCAAAACCATACAGTCTGATCTCCTTAGTTTCTGCTGCTTTAAATGTTCTTCTGAAAATGCTGCGACCCAGCGTACTGTCTTTTTTGATGTTCTCAATTTGGAGTTCCAGATCCCCGTTGGTCGTGTGATTGATGGTAAATTGCTCTCGCTTATCGGATGCAGGGATGTCTACCGTCTCANNTGTTCCAGATTTTGAATCCGCCCGTTCAGGTTCGTGCTAATTTCTGACTCATTCTGGCTTCTTATCTCTGGTGGCAAGAGGTTCAGAGCCTGTTCAACTAACGCAGGACTGAGCTTTTGCTGCACGTACTTGATCTCTTTTCGCCAGTCGCGCTCACTCAGGCCGGTTAGAAAATAACGGTCGAAATACCGGTTATTAAAATTCCACGTTTTTACATCCCTGATTTCCGGTGAATAGGGTTGAAGATTTCCTTTTAGCCATTGGTGTGATAAAATCCAGGGTAGTATTCCACTTGTCTTATAAAACACTTTATCCCGATCCCTTGGAATTGGAACATA
>DCLG01000078.1:0-4726 GCA_002320935.1 Pedobacter sp. UBA1654
GTTTTACCGTGGTCAACGTGACCGATTGTGCCGATGTTTAAGTGCGGCTTACTGCGGTCAAACTTTTCTTTTGCCATGTTTTTATACTTATTAGTAGGTTAACTTTTATTTTTATTTGTTGTATTTTCAATGCAGAAGACCTTGTTCATGCTGTGTGTTATTACAGATTAACAAAGTCTCTTGTTTCTTTTCTGAGCCAAAGATGGGACTTGAACCCACGACCTCTTCCTTACCAAGGAAGTGCTCTACCGCTGAGCTACTTCGGCTTTTTAATCCTTTTGTTCTGCCGAACAGCCCATCCAATTTTTAGAGCGGAAGACGAGGTTCGAACTCGCGACCTATAGCTTGGAAGGCTATCGCTCTACCAACTGAGCTACTTCCGCTTCTTAATGGTGGGGAGAGAAGGATTCGAACCTTCGAAGTCTTGCGACAACAGAGTTACAGTCTGTCCCATTTGGCCACTCTGGTATCTCCCCGTATTGAGCCTCCTATCGGGATCGAACCAATGACCTACTGATTACAAGTCAGTTGCTCTACCAGCTGAGCTAAGGAGGCTAATACTATAATTTCACAGAACAATCCATTTCTTGTTTTGAAGCGAACCGCTGTCCCTGAAATGGAATGCAAATATACACGCATATTTCAACTGTCCAAAACTTTTTTCAAAAAAAAGATTGGCAGTTTAGGTACTGCCAATCCATTTTTCTGGTGATTAGAAAATATATCCCTAATACTCAGCAACTTCATAAGTCCGTAGAAATTCTTTATGCTCGAAACTTTTTGCACGATTTTTTGCTTTATGCCTGGTGATTTGTTTAATCAGGGACTCAATCGACAAATCTGTTGCCTCTTCAAAGGATTTACATTGTGCTTTTGCAAACATGGTTCCGCCCGGTACATTGAGCTTAATCTCGCAGATTTTATTTGCCTCATCTTCCACTTTGGCCAGTTTCAGGTAAACTGCCCCACTCACAATCTGGTCAAAATACTGGTCCAGCTTGTTTGCCT
The DNA here is from genome assembly GCA_002320935.1 of Pedobacter sp. UBA1654. Lineage (GTDB taxonomy): Bacteria > Bacteroidota > Bacteroidia > Sphingobacteriales > Sphingobacteriaceae > Pedobacter. The sequence continues at coordinate 1,009 of DCLG01000078.1, forward strand.
TCTTCTGAATAAAGTTTAACAACTTGATGTCTGCATCGAAGCGGATTGATTGAATGGTAATCTTCATGTTTTCCTCCTTTTGTTACGCCTTTGGATGGGCTTGTTTATAAATTGATTTTAGTCTTTCAATAGAATTGTGCGTATAGACCTGCGTGGCGGCCAGACTGGCATGTCCAAGCAACTCTTTAATCGCATTCAGGTCAGCACCCCGGTTCAATAAACTGGTGGCATAAGAATGCCTCAGTACGTGCGGACTCCGCTTCTCCTGTGTGGATACCAACGCCAGGTAGTGCCTAACTTTATTATAAACATATTTCGCATAAAGCGGATCGCCTTTATCAGTTACAAAGAGCGATACCGTTACGGTATCAAAATTCTGCAGGTGTTTTAATTCCAGGTAAACTTTCAGCTGTGCGGATAGCTGCGGCGTAACCGGCACAATGCGTTCCTTATTGCCTTTGCCCAGCACACGAATGGTATGCTCGTAAAAGCTTATATCCGATTCTTCTAATCCAATCAGTTCAGATAGTCGAATACCGGTACCGAAAAACAGCTCCATCACCATTTTATCCCGCACAGACGGAAAGCTATTATCGAACACAGCTTCAGAATCCAGCAGCTCATCCATTTTATGTTCATCCACAAACACCGGCAGCTTTTTAGCTACTTTAGGCGCCTTTACAAGCGACATCGGATTACGGGGAACAACACCCTGACGTTGCAGGTATTTATAGAAGCTGCGCAAGGTAGAAAGCTTTCTGCCAATAGAACTGGATCCTATGCCCTGCTCCATCAGGTAAACGATGTAGTCCCGGGCATGGACATGCTGCACAGCTTCAAGACTCAACTCATATTTCTCGGTAATAAAATCTTCAAACTGCAACAAATCCTGTGCATAGGCTGTCTGCGTATGAGCGGAGTATTTCTTCTGCTCTGAGATGTATTGTATAAAACGCGCTTTCAACATAATCCCCTGGTGTTCGAAATCAAGATACAAATTGCCAGGCATAGAACAAAGCATAATGCTGATTAAATAAAACAGAACATCAGCATTATCGCTTATCGTTGCACTGTTGATACCCTCCTACTCCTCATAGGTGACTGCAGCCCTATTGTCTTCCGTATTGCGATCAACGAGTTTGTATATTGGATCAATCCCGACTCTTACAGGCTTATTTTTAAACTTGATTGTGATGGTGCTCTTTTCTGTGTTAAACTTATACTTATTTAATACAGCGATCTTTTCTTTTCCATCCGTCCCGACAATGTAAACACCTACATCAATATAATCCTTAACTGGCGTTAGTTTTTCATTACCCTCCCGGTCGGCATAGTACTTTAAAGTTTGCACTGGTATTGTTACCTCGTATTGGCTGCCTATCTTTTTACCTGTCGGATTAACTACCCGGTTTTCGAAAAGGGTGATTTTGCTGAACAGGTCGTCTACCACATACTTCAAACTATCAGGGGTAACCTCTTTGAAATAACTGGTTAACACATCTGTAGTCGGATAATTGTCGCTGCTTCCATAGTTCTTAACCAGCTTTTTAAGCGCCGCGTTTACATTCTCCTCGCCTATAAAATCTTGAAGCGCAAAATAGGCAAGTGTAGCTTTCTGATAATGTATATATTGCTGATTGTCACTATGATCCAGCGGATTCTCTTTTTTTCTTTCAGTAGAGCGGCCCCTTAAATAGCCGTCCAGTTCAAATTTGAGGTAACGGCTTAACTGCTCTTGTGTTAGCGTATGCTTGAGCAACATCAGCGCGGTGTANNGGTGTATTGAGCCAATCCTTCTGAATACATCTGCCCCCCTATATTTCCTGATTCACAAACCATATGTCCCCACCATTGATGGGCAAGTTCATGAGCGGTTACGTAATAACCCATGTCTAGCTTTTCCGGATCGTTTTTGAAGATGAAGCCAACAGATTCAGAGAAAGGAATGGTGTTTGAGAAAGATTGGGCAAACCTACGGTAGCTGGGAAATTCGATAACTCTAACTTGCTTGTATAGATAAGGTCCGAAGTTCTTGGTGTTGTACTCCAGTCCTTTCTTCAAGGAACTGAACATTATATCCAGATTGAAGGGATGGTCCTTATGATAGTAAATTTCCAAAGCAACATCATTCCACTTTTCCCGTTTTACAGCGTATTCGCCCGAAACAATGTTAAAGAAATTAAAGATCGGTTTATCCATCTTGTAGTGGAAGTAAGCTCTGTCATTCTCCTTCCAGGATTTAAGTAGATATCCAGGAGACATTGCCGTTTGCCCCACGACAGTTCCGATAGTGATATCGAGCCCAGTACGTCCACGTTGCCGAAAAAGATTAACTCTTCCAGCTGAGGCGTCAGAGATTGGAGGTAAACCTACTTGTTCTTTTAAACCGCGGAGTTTACGGTCTTTTGTAACTGAAAGCTCATAGTCTTTGTTGTAACCAAGTTGTGGAAAGATATCAGCGTTATTAATGAATGTCCCGTTCCAGAATCTGAGTTTTTAAATCCTTTATTGATCCTTTTACCTTCTAACATGAGAACGATTGAGTCGCCGGGCTGAAGCGCTTTTTGCATACGTTTTGGAGAGATCGGTTATTGTTAATTTCATGGCAGGGTTAGTTGGTACTAACAATTTATGATAATAACCTGATATATAGACACTTTTAAAATATTAAAGAAAAAGATCTCCATCTTAAAAAAAAAGCCGCCGGTAAATTGCTTCACAGGCGGCTTTAATTTATGTAGTGAAAAGAAACTAGATTGTTCCTTCTAATTGCATATTTTGTTTGTAGATAGCATGTTTAACTTGCATGCGACGAGCTACGGATTTTTTCTCGTATGCCTGACGACTACGCAGTTCTCTCAAAACTCCAGTTTTCTCAAACTTCTTTTTGAAACGTTTTAGCGCTTTATCTAATGATTCGCCGTCTTTAATATTAATGATGATCATAACGTTGAAATACCTCCTCTCATTGTTTTTAGGACTGCAAAGGTAGCATAATTTATTTTAATATCAGCACAATAATTATACCTGACTCAATTAATTAGATGACATTTAACCACAATCCAGATCGCCTGCAGATTTGAGGTTTTCTAAGCAGTTGTTCAGCTATGGAACAGCTATTGGACAGCTTTCAAACAATAAACACTGCAGCATCGCTGCCCAACTGCTGTCCAGGTGCTGTTCAGTTGCTGAAATTATCATCAATCATTGCCATTGCTTCTGGCCGTGAAGAGTGGATTTATAGTGTTACCTTATGCGCCTAAGGTCCGGGCACAAAAAATCCGGCACCTCAAATGGAAAGGGCCGGATCAACAATATATTTGGTTAGAATATGTTGGATGGATGTTATTCTTCTTTATGCATTCAGCACTTCCCGTGCAATGACGATCTTCTGGATCTCTGATGTCCCCTCGCCTATTGTACAGAGCTTGCTGTCGCGGTAAAATTTCTCTACCGGGAAATCTTTAGTATAGCCATAGCCGCCAAAGATCTGCACCGCTTCGGTACTCGCCTTAACTGAAACTTCTGAAGCGAAGTATTTGGCCATTGCCGATTCTTTGGTCATCTTTAGTCCACGGTTCTTCAGATCCGCTGCCTGTCTGATTAAAAGCTCTGCAGCTTCAATCTCGGTAGCCATATCGGCCAGCTTAAAGCTTATGCCCTGGAAGTTCGCACTGGGTTGTCCGAACTGGTGGCGTTCCTTAGCATACGCTACCGC
>DCLG01000078.1:4748-5008 GCA_002320935.1 Pedobacter sp. UBA1654
GAAACCATCTCCTTCAAGGCCCAGCAGGTTTTCTTTCGGCACGCGGCAGTTATCGAAAATCATCTCCGTAGTCTCTGAAGCACGCATACCTAGTTTATTCTCTTTTTTACCTGCAGAAAAGCCTGAAGTTCCACGCTCAACAACTATGGCAGAAATACCTTTTGAGCTACCGGATTCTCCGGTACGTACCATGACTACGGCAACATCTCCGGAGTTACCATGGGTAATCCAGTTCTTGGCACCATTGATTACGTACTCGT
>DCLG01000030.1:0-49432 GCA_002320935.1 Pedobacter sp. UBA1654
TTAAGCTTCGTTTTTTGAGACGAGTACTTCCTTTTTGCCACTGCAAAAAATACCAAAGTATCTAATTTATACTACAGTTTAGTGAATCGTTGTTTCCAAACTGAATTCCTTTTGATGTGAATATAAGCACTTGGGGAATCTTTCTTGAGCCTGTGAAACCTGGATGTTAAATAAGGTTAATTTTTTCCTTCCCATTTACGAATTATCAATATTTGATGATCAATCCGGCTAGTCATGCGTCAATTCATCATGTTAATCCTTAGTACCCCACGATTCTTATTTCTCTTTGTTTCTTTGATGGTCATTGTGAGCAAAGGCGCTAATGCCCAATCCACAATGTTAAAGGGGGTAACCATTAATGGACAAACTAATCTGCCAGTGCCTTATGTTAGCATAGGAATCAAAAACCATCCCCTAGGCACAGTTTCTGATTCTACAGGCCGATATTCATTTTCCTACCCCTGGACTGAAATTTCGGACAAGGATTCCATTTTCTTTTCAGTTGTTGGCTACAAAAGCGTTAAGATGAACTGGGACACCTTTTTAAAAACAGAAAAGTCAATCAAGCTATTTGAATCAACCCAAATGCTTGAGATGGTGGACATCAAAGCAAAACCTGGTCAGGTAAGAAATTATGGTCGATCGAACGCTAACATTGTATTCTTCCCAGCGATGTACAAAAACATTCCAAAACATAGTGATGAGAAAGGCCGCGAGCAGGCTACGATCCTAAAGATAGATCACAATGTTTTTTTAAGAAAGCTAAGTTTTAAGATAAACCGAAGAAATTTTAGGAGGATCAAACTTAGAATGAACATCTATAATGTTAAAGAGGGGCTGCCGGATCAATCCATACTCCGCAAGGATGTGGTCTTTGATATAAGTGGCACCACAGAAATAGGCATGCCGAATGCTCAAAGTATAGACTTACGCCCTTACCAAATAAATATAAAGGGGAAAAAAGAAATAGCTGTTTCGCTTGCCATTTTAGATTTGGAAGCTTTGCCAGGCGACAGTACGCATTCGGCATTTTTTATACCGTCATTTCCCAGTCCATTNNTGCGTTCAAGCTTGTACAGGATGAAAGGGGAAGCGGAGTGGCAAAAGGTTTCCAGTTCTTATTTGCTCGTAGCGCTTGAGGCATCTTCGATGAAGGCCGATAAGGAAATTGCAGCCGAGTCTCTGCCTGAAAATGCGGCCGAAATTACACAGAATAATCCGGCATTATCAAAACTCCTATACGGGAATAATAAAGGTGAACGTATTAAGGTCGATCAGGGGGAAATCTACTATGAGTCCTATGGCCAGGGCAGCCCATTGTTTTTGCTACACGGAAATAATGAAAGCCTCAATTCTTTCAGAGAACAGATTGAACCACTATCGCGACATTTCAAAGTAATTGCTTTAGATACCAGGGGCCAAGGCAACAGCACCAACAATAAAGTAGCACCCTATACTTACGAACAATTTGCCAAAGACCTGTCAACCGTGATGGATTCGCTATCTATAAAAAAGGCCAGCTTGCTAGGCTGGAGTGACGGAGGAAATACCGCATTGATTTTCGCTTTAAAGCACCCGAAAAAAGTTGAAAAAATTGTGCTCATGGGCGCAAACTTGTTTCCAGGCCCCGACGCGATTGAAGAAAACGTTATTCGGTTATTTGAAAATCGGAGGGATAGCTTAATAAAACACGCCGGTCTAAATTCCCAGAATCAAATGCGCCTGGCTGATCTGGTATTGAAAGAGCCACATATAAATGAAAAAGAATTACAGCATATAGTCGCACCTGTACTGGTGGTGGCAGGCGAAAATGATGTCGTAAAAGAACAGCATACAATGTTAATTCATTCCCATATTAAAAACTCTCAACTTCAAATTATAACAGGAAGCGACCACTATGCGCCGCTAAAAGATTCGAAGGTTTTTAATAGAATCGTGCTAGACTTCCTAGCACCGGGTAAGAGAATAGATTAGTCAAGCTTAACGACCAGAGACTAATTGGCACCCTTAGGCTCGACCTGAAATCTTCGTTTTTTGAGACTCGATGTTCTTTTTTAAATAAGGCACCGTTTGGTATCCGATATGTAGATATAAACACATCATGATATCTATATATCTATCTTAAAATTGCACTTTTCTTTTTGTTGTATTTGGAATAACCTGAGTAAACCTACAGCTAAAAGAAAATACACTCAAGTTAGGTCGGTATACTATAATGGTATTGATATCATGCGGCTCAACTCTAATAGGAGAGCACCTAAGCTTCGTTTGTGAGACAGATCCGACTAAGCTTTTAGTCGTACTTCTTTCAAGCTACATTTAACAAGGCCAGAGTTCAGTTTAGTTGCTGATCCCCACCTGATCAATAAATATTGTCCACAGCAACTCCGCCATGTCATTCTCACTGAAATCTTTTGCACTTGAGGAGCTGTATAGACTCCCCTGTGCCCACATTAATTCATAATCTGTCTTCTCAATGGCAAACACATTCTCCATGTGCACTACATTGGGTGACGGCTTGTCTGAAAGGGTATAGCTCAAGTCTGACCTTCCAAAATGAGACTCAGTTGAGATCTGCACTGTTATGTAGCCCTTGCTATCAGATTTTCTTCTATTAGATATTAGGCACGTAAAAGACTTCTTTTCACTATCCAACATTCTAGCTTGGATATCAGCGATTGTATTGATTTCTTCGATGGAGTCCTCAAAGTATTTCTTAATAAAGTCAAACGTTCTCTGTCTAAAATCTACAATATCTACTTCGGTAAAATCTTGTTTAACTTTATAAGCCTTTCTAGTGCTTTGCAGGGTGTCTGGCGACTGGGGGAATAAACTAGCTTTGTTTATCAGAGGTCGAACATCTAATAAGCGCCGTATTTCTTGAATAATGTTGAGATATGCAGTATTCCTATTTACCCAATCACTAATTGGCTTTCCATCTGTCGGTATGGCTTTCATTTTTCCTAATGGAGATGCATGCCAATCGCATGGTTCGGCGATAACGGGCACAATTACTAATTCACCAGCTTCCATTCGGCTTAATGCAGCTTTAAATTCAACCTGGTAGCAATATTTGGAGTTCAAATAATCAGGACTCACAATCGCGATAAAAATATCTGCTGAAGTGAGTTCTTCTTTAATATTGGAATCAAGATCGCCACCGGCTAAGATTTCCCGATCGAACCATGTAGAAACTTTTCCCTCTTCTTTTAAGATCGCCATATGAGTATGCAAGCGCTCTAGTACATGAGTATCAACATGGCTATACGATATGAACAATTTTGACATAGTGAAGCGCTAATTATAAGATTCTTGAGGCAAGATAAAGAATAAGAAAGATTTATGCACAAATAATATCCTCAACGAGCTAAACCTCGGCTTTTAAGACAGATCCCAAACTTGGGCTTTTTACTCATTCATAAGCGGATGTTTCGGCAAAAAGAAAAAGTTATATACGTGTACAATATTATTCAAGTTTAAACGCTTTAGTAATTGAGAGCGTTAATTTAGATAAAAGGGACTTTGATCATTGATCATGGTCCCTTTTCCTTNNCTTTTGTAAGACTATTTTCTCTTTGCCGTTTAGGGTTCAAATTATACAGCTAAAAGAAAAAAATAGGGTGGTGAGTATACTCTGCTCTTGAGACAATTTGATTTTATGATTGTATAATATATAGTATTTGATATTAAAATATAAATATATAATGATATAAATATATCTTAATGTGGTTCTTGCTTGAGATAATGATTAATGGAAGATATCTTCCTTTTCTGAGACTCAATGTTCTTTTTTAGAGAAGGTACTATTTAGTATTCGATATATAGATATAAACACATCATAATATCTTTATATCAGATTAAAAATTTATCTTTTCTTTTTTGTTGTATTTGGGATAACCTGAGTAAACCTACAGCTAAAAGAAAATACACTTAATTGGGTCGGTATACTATAATGGTATTGATACCATGCGGCTCAACTATGATAGGAGAGCACTTAAGCTTCGTTTTCTGAGACTACGTAATTGTGTCTAAATTGTCCAAACCAGGTTGAAGTTATGTGGAACAAAATTCATTAGATTTAGTTGCAAGAAGCCTTAGACAAAGACTACAATCCACAAGTCGAGGCGGGCTAAAACCGAATTCAGAAATTTGGTCAATTTCTGTTTCGAGAAATTATTGCCTATTTTAAACTATCTAAAAACCAATATCATGTCATTACGCTTTCTCTTCCTGATTATTTTTTTGATCTGCCCGATTGTCCTGCGATGCCAAAACCCTTCAACACCGCCTACTGATTAATTCAAATCGCTTCAACCTTTTTGGTCGCGCTAAAAAATCAACAAAACAAGCAAAGGCAATACGGTTTCCCGTAAAATTTTGATCCCCGATTTCGCGACATTGTTCCATACAGGCTGAATTGGGTTGCAGCAGCTTTCAGGGGATACCCGGACTTAAGTATAAAAATAATCCAAATGAAAATAGATATTCACGTCCATACCAAAAAGGTGAAAACCGGCGATGCAGAAAGCAGGAACATAACTGCCGAACGCTTTAACGAGATCATCCGGTCCACCGAGGTCAGGATATTGGCGGTCACCAACCATAACCATTTTGATTTTGAACAGTATACCCAAATCAGCAAATCGGTAGCTGATGTCTGCCAGATCTGGCCAGGCATCGAACTGGACATCCTGGAAAATTCCAAGCGTGCCCATCTGCTGGTCATTGCAAACCCCAAACATGCCGAAGCATTCAACGATCGTTGCGAGAAAATCATGCAAGGACAGAATGTGAACACTTTTGCCATTTCCATTGCAGATACCGTCGCAAACTTCGGAGACTTGGACTGCATATTCATCGCGCATTACATGAACAAAACGCCTAACCTTGGCGATGAAGAACTTGAGGTTTTGTCCTCGCTTATCAGCAATCCTAGGAGAATCATCAAAGAGGCCGCGAATTCCATTTCCGCCGGTATCTTCATCAGCCACGGCCACAATTCTATCTATGGCTCCGATATCCAAAATTGGGATGACTATGAAGTCCTGTCCCATGAACTCCCGGATTTACGCCTGCCAGTTGACAGCTTTGAACAGTTCTGTCTCTTGCTGGATAAAAGCGAGGCCACGATCAATACCATCCTACGGAAGAAGACCTGTGACAAAATTACCATCGCTCCCTTCAGCGCAGCAGAGATCATGAACTTGGATATATACAACGATATCAATATTCTTTTCGGCTCCAAAGGGACCGGAAAAACCGATATCCTCAAAAGCCTTTCTGCCTATTACAACACCATCGGCTACACCACCAGCGTCTATATGTCCAATGACAGACACGTTAATGATGTATTCAACCTGCGTGGGCAGAATTACAATGCGGACGCGGCTGATTTCGGCATCGAAGAATGTGACGTGGAGATTGAATTTATCAAGACCGCTACCGAAGTGTCCATCACCAGTATAGGCAAATATAAACAGCATTTTTCTGGCGAAGAGACCAATAAGATTGCCCAAAAGCTCAAAATAAAAACCATCGACTTCATAGATGAAGCGCGCGCCATAGAGGCGCTGGAGGAAGTCAGCGGGATCCTCGATGAATTTAAGGTATTTAGGGACTTTCTCAGCGAAAATCCCCTAGTCGTAAACCTTGTCGAAACCGACCTGATCGATGAACTAGTCGATGTTTTGGAGCGCATCCTGCTCAGTCTTAAGTCGAAGGTCAATGATCAGTTTCTGGAATCCGGTTCCTTAAGGCTCTTGAACCAGATTGTAAGCATATTCAACCAGGAGATTACCAAAAAGACCGGCGTTCCCCAAAAACCGAGCGGTACGGGATTCACCGATTATGCTAGAAACCGTATCAAGATCGAGCAGAATATCACAAAAATAACACATGCTATCAATTCGCCGATCCTGCCACTTGAGGAATATGCCGGAAATCTCGGTGAAAAAGGCAAGCTCTTCTGCAGGACCACCCTTATGATCCAGAACGGATCTTTCGTCAACGGCGCCTACGAGACGGTCAAAAACATTAACAAAACCCCGCAAAAGGACTTTGCCAATAACATCATATCCATTTCCAAGCATATCTACAGCAATGACCTTTTTGAAAAAATTGCCAACCTGAAACACATTGAGGGCATCGAGGATATCCGCGGCATCAGCGACCTATTGCAGTTCAACCGGGTCTTTGTACTGGATGGTAACCTGTACAGTCCTTCGAATGGCGAATCGTCCATGATTCTGCTGCACAAGGAGCTCACAGAAGACAAGGAGATCTACCTGATAGACGAACCGGAAAAAAGCCTGGGAAATGACTACATCAACGATGTCATAGTGCCCATTATTAAAGAAAAGGCACTGCTGGGCAAAAAAGTGATCATTGCCACACATGATGCCAATATCGCCGTCAGGACCCTGCCTTATAATTCGATCTACCGGCTCAGAGAAAATGGCCTATATTACACTATGACGGGAAATCCGTTTTTCAATACACTTAAATGCATCAACGGATCCCGAGCTGAACTGGACTGGAAAGAAATTAGCATGAAAACATTAGAAGGGGGCAAATCGGCCTTTGGAGAGAGAGGTAAAATATATGGAAACTAAAACAGCTACAATCAAAAGACAAACCGACCAGAGCAAGCTCGTACTCCAGGGCCAGACAGGCAGCTTTGAGATCATTTTAACTGAGGATAATCCAAATAACATTAAAGGTGTTTTCAATCTGATCCTAAAGGAACTAAAAAAGGGGCTGATCCAATTTGAGCTGACCGACGATAAGGAGGATATGTACCACCACATTTGCAAAGAATACATTAGGCAGCTTAATGCCGAGATGACCACGATCTATGAAGAACTCGAAAGGCACGAACTGCTGGAGCAGGTAAACGGAGCTGCAGCTGCCGGGGCTCCGGAGGTTGGGGAAAAACAAGATAAAGGATAGCGAAAGCCCTTTTACTTTGCTTGACTTGCCTAATTTTTATTTGCGATTTTCGATTTTCCCACAGGGCCCAAATCCAAGTGAGAGACGGTCGGCGCATTAGAAAGCATCTTGAGCAATGGTCCTTTAAATAAACCATTGTTTAACTTTAAACCGCTAGATTTTTAAACTATGCTTAACCTGAGCCGGCTTAAATCTTCACTATCCCGAACGATTTTAGGTAATATTTATCTGTAAAGTATTCCTTTTCTGAGACAATCACAACTGGTATTAAGTGCCGATTTAATAAATGTAAGCAGTTTATTTTGAGGCATGTAGTTCTTTTGCATATACAATTTTTCCATCCTTGATAACCATATAAACATTGAAAAGAGCATTACGGAAATCTTTCTGAAGGTTGCCATCAAAGATTACTAAGTTCGCCTTCACGCCTTGTTTGATGATTCCCAATTTTCCCTCTTGCCCAATAGCCTTGGCAGCATTGAGGGTCGCAGTTTGAAGTGATTCCTCTATCGTGAGGCCTTCTTCCACATAAGCGATTAACATTTCCTTTGCTGCATCGCCACGCGACACTAGAAGGTCGAAATAGGCATCTGAACCAGCCACCAGAAGAATCTTTTCTTTTTTAGCACGCAATAATCGCTCACGTAGTGGCCCTAGCTCCGTACGAATGGCAACTGTATCGTGAGTGGTTTGCCCTTGGGATTTTTGGGTTTGAATAATGCTGTTGAAGGAAGGATCAGTCGGCACCATATATATCTTCTTTGCTGCCATCTTCTTCCATAGCGTATCATTGACATAGTAGGCATGCTCAATGCCATCTACTCCGGCCTCAATCGCACTTGCCATGCTTTCTCCGCCAGTGCTGTGCGCAGTTACTTTCAACCCATGTGCATGTGCCGTTTTAACTATTGCCTTCATCTCTTCCAACTCTAACCCTAAACGTTCACCAAACGCTACAATCTTTATTACGTCTACGCCGTTGTTGACATGTTCTTTTACGGCCTGAACTGCATCTTCAACACCACTGACAACTCGATACTCCTTTTGAGTAATTGTATTCCGTTCATCATAGGGCAACTGATAAAATTGTCCATCCATTGCACTAATGATGGGCCCTGATCCAAACATATGAGGTCCATTTACATAGCCCTTTCTTATTGCGGAAGCTAGCTCCATATCAAGGTAATGACCTGAGTTACCCAAGTCTCTTATTGCAGTAAACCCTGCATTCAGATACTCTCTAGCGTAACTGGCACCTCTGAGGACACGTCTTGCCGGCGAGTTGATCCAAGAATCAATAGCAAGATTTTCGGACGGCTTCTGGTTTGTCAAAAAATGCGTATGTGCATCAATAAGACCAGGAGAGATCGAACCTGCAGGCAACTTAATTACTTGTGCGGTTGGAGGAATCTTAATAGATTGTCCGACTGCCTTTATTTGGTCACCCTCAATCCAAATCATTTGGTTCTCCAAAAAGCGGTTAGACTCTGAGTTATAAAGCAGTCCAACTTCTATAATTATAGATTTAGGTTGTGCAATCCCAACTAGGGGAAACACGAGTGCAAATAAATACAGTATATATCTCGCTAGCATCATAAAGAGAAAACCAGGTTAATTACTTATTTAATATAAGGAATTTTGTTTGCTAGCAAAAAAGACAGCTCATATACCATAACTTCTTTTTACAGACTATGATAGGTTAAACCTTGTGTGCAAACAATAAAATATATCATTTGGGGTTGAATATAACTAGGCAGTCAGTTCATATATGGAAAAAGGTGAGAGTAAGGATGTGTTTAAAGTTTACGACAGAATTGCCCATTGGTTTTCTAAAAATAGAAATGTCGAATTAATTGAAAAAAGCTACTTAGACAAACTAATTAAGATTCTTCCTAACCAGGGCAATGTTCTAGATCTTGGGTGCGGTACTGGCAAGCCAATCCTGGAATACCTCCTTAGTAAAAATTTGAAAGTTACCGGAGTCGATGCAAGTTGTGAAATGCTTGAAATTGCTAAATCGAACTTTCCTCAGGTAGAATTTATTTTACAGGATATGCGAGTTCTTAAAATAAGTAAGAGGTTTGACGCCATAATTGCATGGCATAGCTTTTTTCATTTGCCGGCGGCTGATCAACCTGCAATGTTTAAGCTTTTTGAAGAACACCTTAATTGTAACGGAATTTTACTTTTTACTTCTGGACCTGAGAAGGGAGAAGCATGGGGAATGAACGGTGGAGAAAACCTATTTCATGCCTCCTTGGACCAAAAGGAGTATAAGGGCTTGTTGAGTAAACATAATTTTAAAGTTCTTAATCGCGTTGTGAAAGATCCTGATTGTGGTTATGCTACAATTTGGATCGCACAATACTCCTCATAATCTACGATTTACCCTAGGCCGTTTCTTCTTTGAAGTAGCCTCACTGGTGACCCTTTCGTAAATTGGTTGGAGTGTAGGTGAAAATTGCTCAGTAGAAGTGCTATGAGCTTTCTCTTTCACCAGGTTGATAGTCAGATTATTTTTTTTCCTAATCGGCTTACCATCCATATAACTAATTACATTCTCTGCAGCTTCAATGTTAGCCATTTCTAAAAATCCATAACCTTTGCAGTTTTTAGTTAACCGGTCTCTAACAATTTTTATGGTTAGTACTTCCCCATAAATAGCCAGCAGCTGGACTAGTTCAATTTCTTCAATGTCCGGTGGTAATCCACCGACAAATAATTTTACTATGGTTTTCTCCATCAATCCCCAAATATATGTTTGATCTATAAGAGGTACAAACGCAAGAGTTAACCGTAATATTTTAATGTCCGATTACAATGTCCTCTAATCACTAGCATGGAACCAATAGGCGATCTTCTTACCCTTGGACAAAGCACTGTTTAGGCGGTAATATTTAGATATAAACATATAATGATACCTATATATCAATTTTACAATTAACTAGGATTTTCTTTTTGTTGCATCTAAGAGTACGTAAGTTACAGCTAAATGAAAATGAATTCAATTTGGGGTCGGTATACTATAATGCTATTGAAATTATGTGGCTCACTCTGCTAGGAGTGTGCCTAAGCTTCCTTTTTTGAGACAAATGTATGTAAGCGCCTACAATTGGAGATAGCAGTTTTTTAATCTTCCAGAATTAAAAATTGCTAAGTGCCTTATTCATTGTACGGAGGGTGATATTGATCTCAACAAGAAATAAGAGCGTATAAATGCCTATAATGATCAAAAAAGGGACGAAAGTAACCAGAGTAGTTGTTTCTCTTATAATTCCTATTAGCCCAGTAAATAACCCAAAAACAAGCAATCCCATAATTCCTATTGATATAGCACTAGGTCTTATTCTATAATTTTTAGCCGAAGAATTTTTAGATAAACTAATGATCAATTTTGGCAAGAAGAATTCAAACGAAGTTTTAAGTCTAGTAAACTTCAGGTCTTTATCGTCTTCTAGTCCATAAAAGATCTTATCTGTACCAATGTTGACGGTGTGGAACTTAAAATCTAACGAGATTTTTTCCTTCATTGAAGCTTTTCTTAAGGAAGCTTCTGCCTGCGACTGATTCAGATCTAATGGAAGAAGAATAGTTCTAAAGTACATGATAGTAAGCGTTTAATCCAAAGATATTATTTTTTCAGTGGCCTGTGCAGTACGCAGCCAACTTAACCTAGATAAATGGCTTACTGCACAAACATGTAAGAATACTTCCTTTTCTCAGGCAGATCCTGGCTACTGATCTTGGTTATAACTCATGGTATTCCACTGGACATTCACAATTATTTTTTAGAAAGGCGGTAAATAGGTCGTCTTATTATTATTAGGCTGAGGTCTTAAAAAACCAAATAGATAATTGTACCAATCCCATAATCATGAAATAAGGCCAATATTTTTTATATGAACTCCAGCCATCGTTAGATGAATACTTAAGCATAATGCCCAAAAACATGAGACAAACAGCTGAAAAAATTGATATAAAATTATTCATGATGTTTAGTATAAAGCACTTAGAAAAGGATTTTTAATACGAAGTTAGGCGAATTTGAGCAAATTCATGGAAGTCAAACTTACCTATAAATTTACTCAAGCGTAAATCTGGATTAGCCTATAGCTTCCTTTTTTGAGACGAATTCAAGCATTTACTTACCGGACCCAAAGCTAAAACAAGAACTTTAGGTTTTTTAAAGTGACCACTGCGTAATTGTCGTTACGCTGTAACGACAATGCTAACAGACGATTCTTCGTTTTCTAAAACAATTCTTTACATCTCAGCTACATAAGGAAATGCAGGTTTGTATTGGTCGCACTATCTATTGAATAGGAACTTGGTCAATTAGTTTTCAGAAGTGTGGCGAAAGTCAAAAAACTGATCAATTACTAAAACAACCATTTTTCATTGAACGTAGTTCATATTTCATAGGTACAATAACCTTTATAACGGTAAATGTATCTTGCAATGGTACTATTGAAATTATAAGTATTATGTTACAGGTGGGGTACCTGGATAGGTTCCGGCTTTTAGCAAGTCGGCTTATTTGACTGCATGATTAATTTCTTTTAAAGCTAAATCATATATTTTCAAATTCTGTTTGTTTCTAAAATGCTTGCTTTTTACCTTAGTAAACGAAAGCTGGATGGCTGGATTAAGGATTTTTGGGCTGACTAGCGTTAATCTTCCAAGATCCTTTATGGGACTCTTGGGGGCTTGTTTCAGTGGGCCCCCACTCGTTTACTTTCATCTAACTCCTTCTTCAATCAAGTATTTTTATTTAGCAATTCACGTAACGGTACCCCACTTTATTGCATAAAGTTTGTGAGCCTTCGAGAAACTATTGTCATGGTAAGAATAATCTATCATATTCCCGAGCTTGGTTATAGAGTCTTGGATAGGGACAAACACGAAGAAATCCTAAGATTGGAACCGTCCCTTAAAAACGCAAATGCTTCGATTGTTTGCATTATAGACTTTAAAAATAAATTAGTTACAAATAAAAGTTCTGATTTTATCGAACATCGCGAGAGAATGGATGACGTGCTATTCGACCAAGACTACATCCAACTGTAGTGATATTAATAGCTCAGGTATTTAATTCGAGCACATCCTATGCTGTCATTTGATCTTCGGTACAATTCATTTGATACTCTTCGGCTACCGTTATTTATCCTCTGTAGTTTTCTTAAATGAGCGGATCAATCATCCAATTACACTAATTTATATCTTCAAGTATCATAGGTACTAGATGCAAATATCAGCATCACTCTTGATTACCAAGACTAGATTCTGTTTCATTTAAGTGTCTACTTGTAAGTAATATAGATTAAATGTTCGCGTACTCATCCTAAAGACCAGATGGCAAAGCCATATTTATAGTGATGTTTGAATATCATTTTTTCTCATTCAGCGACAGTATACTCTTCACCTTAAGTAAGAATCTATCTAAGTCAAAGGGTTTTTCAATAAATGCATCGGCTTTTCCTTCTAGAATAGCCAGGTTTCCGTTAGCATGTGCTGACATAATTATTACAGGTATACTTGAGGTGGTTGTCGAACTTTTCAAACATTTACTCAGTTCGATGCCATTTCCATCTGGCAGACGAACATCCAATATGAGCAAATCGGCATTCTGCCTTCTGGTTTTAAATGCTTCTATACAATCAAAAGTCTCTATAGTAGCACCTACATCTTCTAAAATATATCCAAGTATGAATCTGATGTCATCGTCATCTTCTACAATTTGTATAATCTTGCCCATAGGTAAATCGTTTTAAACGATAACTGTCAGACTCAGCTCTGGTTTATCATAGTTTGATAAACGTTGTTTTTTCATGGCACTTCTACCTAAAGGTATAAAGCTGCTGGTAACAAGCCGCATTTATTTTGGTAGATATTCGGGTGCACCGGTTGGATTTATTCGGCTTAATGATGTCGCATGAAATAAATTCTTAATGATCTTGAAAGGTAGAACGCCACGTAGGTTGGGACTCACTCTTTGAAAAAGATGTTCATTATTCCTTCTTAGCTTCTGACCTTAATGGTCGGCTAGTTGGTTGTGCTGATACCATAGGAGCTACGATACCTCATTGCTCCGGGGTAGTACTTCCAAACAGGTCATCATAATCGTATTTCAATTTCAAATAGTCCCAACTTAGGTGGAAATTAAAGCTGCGCTAATCCTTGAACAGCCCTGCAACTTGAATTCTGATAGAATAAAGCAAGAATCGAACAAACAAACAGGTACATTCTTTGTAGCAACGCCAACAAAGCACCTATACCTCTTTACATGCCCGAACTTGATCTTACCCTATGTGCCAGAGAGCCAATTCATATCCCTGGTAAAATACAATCACATGGCTTTTTTATCGCTATTGATGAAAACTTTAAAATCATTTATTGCAGTGAAAACATAATAGATCATATCTCCCAGCCTGCAACAGCGCTCTTGAATGAGCCGATTGAGGCTTTTGAGAATTTGATCAATAACCAAGACCAACAAATCTTTTTCAGGCCGCTAATTGCAATGGCTTACAGGCGAAAAAAATTTCAGGCTTTAAATCCCTACGAACTGGAAATTGGCGGCAGGGAATTTAATATGATTTTAAGTAAGCCTGGCGCATTTTACTTTCTGGATTTTGAACCCGAGTTATCTGACTTGAGTGTAAATATACAGCCACTGCTAGGAAGAGCTCTCTCTGCAATGGTTGCTGATAAAGATCTTGAGCAGTTATTACAGAACGGAGCCGATCAAATCAAAGAAATCATAGGCTACGACCGGGTGATGATTTACAAATTTCATCAGGATGGACATGGTGAGGTGGTAGCTGAGGCACGGGAAGAGCACCTTAATTCGTGGTTGGGCCTGCATTATCCGGCAACAGATATACCGGAACAAGCCCGGCAGCTTTATAAAGTAAATCATACCAGATTGATCGCCGACGTAGATCAGGAACCATCTTCAATAATCACTTCAATTCAGCACCCTTCGGAAGTGCCACTTGATTTAACCTGCAGTACCCTGCGTGCTGTTTCCCCGGTGCATATACAGTACTTAAGAAACATGGGTGTTGCTTCAAGTTTTAGCATTTCTATTGTTCACCAGGAGAGGTTATGGGGACTTGTGGCATGCCATAGCTATGTACCCAGATTTATTAATTTTCGCGAACGCGATGCTGCCAAACTAGTAGGCCAAGTGTTATCATCAGCCATCAATTTTCGTGAGCAGGAAGAACAACAGCAGCTTGCTTACGGATTAAGAAACGCAGTGGACAATATTACACGCTACCTTTTGCGGAACATGCCTGTTGAGGAGGCTTTGGTAAAACAACATACCACATTGCTTGATGTTGTTCCTGCCGGCGGTGCTGTATTTCTTTTTGAGGGTAAGCTCCTAAAAATTGGCGATGTTCCCAGTGATGGTTTTATTAGATCACTGATTAACTGGGTTGATGATAAAATCCAGGAGGATGTATATTATACTGAGTGTTTATCGCAGCAGTACCCGGAGGCAGCAAAATATAAAGATCTTGCAAGTGGTTTTCTTGCTTGTAGGCTATCGGGTGAATTGAAAGAGTATATGCTTTGGTTTAGGCCTGAGGTGCTTAGTACAGTTAAATGGGCTGGAAACCCTGATAAGCCTGCAACTTATGATCAGCATGGACTCCTTCATATTTCTCCCCGAACCTCGTTTGAGGTGTGGTCACAGCGGGTAAGCCAGACTTCTAAATCGTGGCAGCAACAGGAAATTGCCTCGGCGCAACAACTTCGGCACGAAATTAATCTTGCAATTGGCAGGCGGGCTATGGAACTTAGAGCTCTGAACGAAAAATTGCGCGATGCATACGCTGAGCTTGATACCTTCAGCTATACGATTTCTCACGATCTAAAAAATCCATTAACCACTATCCATAGCTACGCACAGCTCATAAGCCGGTATGACCTAGAGCCTAAATTGAAGATGATGTTCGATCGCATACAGCAAAGTGCAGCTAAGATGCGGCAGATGATCGAGGAGGTGTTGGCTTATTCCAAAGCAGGTCAGTCCGTACTCTCGGTTGAACCGATTAACATGACTGCAATGATTTCGGAGCTAAAAGATGAATTGCATTTACAATCGGGTAATCCCAACCTAGAAATAATTGTCAAACAAACACCAGACATTCAAGGTGAAAAAATTATGATCTATCAGGTCTTTGCAAACCTGCTGAGTAATGCCGTCAAATATTCCAGCAAAATGGAAGCTCCACTAGTTACCGTTGAGGGTAAGGTGCTGGAAGGTGAGGTGCTGTACACCATTTCAGATAATGGTGTAGGCATACCCAAGGATGAGCATGAAAGTGTCTTTGAGCTGTTTACCCGAGCCAAAACAGCCACTGGTTTTGACGGAACTGGGGTGGGGCTTGCAATTGTGAAAAAGATTGTTGACAAACACCACGGTCGAATTTGGGTAGATAGTGATTTTGGCTATGGAACTAAGTTCTTTATAGCTTTTAGATCAGATAAGATCCGGAAACTATCTGCTTAAACTTATGATCATTATGTGAGGCAGATCTTCGTTTTGTATTATCAACATGCAGTTATCAGTCCATATGAGATGTAACAGGATTGACATCTATAAGAAACAAGCTAGTCTATCAGCATCCTTTGCAATACATCCTTTAATTCTAACACCTCTGCTTTAGACAAAGCACCAATTTTGGAACCAATACGAGCACGGTCTACAACTTTTATCTGGTCTGGAGCTATTGAACCCTGCTTACCTGAAATCTTAAATTGCATGCGCCATGGGTATGTTTTAATGGTAGAGGTTATTGGAATAATAATTAAAGTTTTAAGGAACTGGTTCATCTCATTTGGACTTACTATAACACAAGGTCTTGTCTTAGCCATTTCACTGCCTTGTGTAGGGTCTAATGAGATCCAATAAACTTCGTATTGTTTGATTTCCTTTACCATGTCCATTCTTCATTTTCAAACTCAGTAGGAAGGTCATCTAGTAAAAGATCATCATTAGCGGCATGCATTTGTTTTGCCGCTTCTGCCCAGCCTTGACGTGGTTCAGGTTTAATAATGATTGCACCATTGTTGACATCGATTTCAACAGTAGATTTGAAAGAAAGCTTAAGCTTTCGTAAAAGCACAGCGGGGAGAATAATTCCTTGACTGTTGCCTATATTAATAATATTCGCTTTCATTTTGTTATAACATTAATATGTATAATAACGTAAATATATACAAAATGTTATTACAATAGCAACTTGCCGTTAGAAGCTCAGAAACGGAATTTGGCTACGCCAGGTTTGTGCTGCCATGATCTCTGAATATTAGAAAGCGTCGTTATAATTCATTATCCCACCATTTTTACAAGCTCTTTGCTAATGAACCTAGATGCCTGGCCAATACGAAAAAAGAAAGTTTCGTTTTCTGAGACAAACCCTACTTTCTAGACTGATAGTTTTGTTCTACAGCCCTTTAGAATTATTGAAAGTAAATTTGATACACAGCGTGTAGCAGTCCGGGAATCTATTAACTAAAAAAATAAATAGAGGGATCCTTCGCTTTTTCTCAAATTTATATTCAAGGTAATAGAAGCGTATTCACGGGATCATCTGACGGATTTCAAGATGAGGTTTTATTTATAAATTTCAATTTCGCGTTTAGTAAATGTTCCATCTGGAGCCTTGGTTTCTGTTTTTTCCCTTGATGATAACTTATTTTCTACATTTCCATTTAGGTGACTGGTAAGCCATATACTTAACAAAAGAAAAAAACCGCCAATAAATGCAACGGCAACATTATGATCTTTTGGCATTGCTATATTACTCTTTCTGCTCATATCCAACTCACTAATTATTATGAAAGTAAATCATGTTTTTGTTTTTTAAAAAATAATTTCTAAATCAATCTTTCTATGATCTTAAATTTACCACCGTATTACGAGTGATTATTCTAAGGGTTTCAACTGGTATAATAACATACTCATCAAAGCTATTTCGGTTATAGAAGCATAGCAAAGCCAAGTTTTGACAATGGTATATATTGTCAAACAATTGCGTTTATGATATATATTATGGTAACAAATATCTCTAGGCATTCTGATCAGCCAAAGGACAGGGTTAAGCCAGCTTTTACATAGTTAATCTAAGGTCAATAAATGGTATTAGATGGCAAACGACAATTGATGTTGGACTAGTTAAGCATCTGGGTTCGCGATGGTTTTGATCATGGAAGCATGTTCAGGAAAGTTTTAATCTGATTACATCAAAGGAGACAAGCTTCAAAATCTTTATCAATATTTAAACGCATGCCGCTGTGTCTATCAGGCAATCAGAGATTTTTAAATTATCAAAGAGGTTTTAGATGATAATCATGGGAACCACTTAGGGTATCCCCCAGCCTGGTATTAAAGTATATTAGTTTGCTTTTGATTGAATTGTATTAAGATCTAGGTCATCCTTCATTTCTAGAAGAATCAAAATAAGCGTTCTTAAAAAGTTTAGATAATCCATTTTTTGAAGTTCAGGCGTCCGATTATTTGACCCATGCAGGTATTTATTTCTAAGGTCCAATCCATTACTGAATTCTTTTTTGTTTAGTTTGTTTGGTCGATTACGGGAAAAAAATATTAAATAAATGCAAGTACTACGATATGCATCGGGAACTTATTGATGATTTAATATTTGCTAGAAAGTAGTCGTGAAGATGGCCTAGAAGTAAAGACCCTTCTACTATACTACAATCTCATTAAATAAGCTTAATGTCTCTCATTATTTCCTCGTTTTAAAAGACGGCCCTGGCTGATCTGACCTCAATTAAAGCTTCACGGCAAAAAGAGAAATTTTGGTTTGTGCGCCTAATCTTGTATCCTCCATTATTCCACCTATTTCTGATGAATCGAGCCCATAGAAGCCAGCACCGATATGAATAGAAAAAGAAAGGGCAGCCAATTTGTTGGCTGCCCTTAAAAGTACTTGTGAAGCTTTATGTCTTAAAAAAGCTTTTCAGCAGGTGGGGTGACACCAGCAAGCCTCAAGTAAACAGTTGCTTGACCTCTATGATGGGTTTGATGTTCAAATGCCTTTTCCAGTACTTTCCCTTTTGACAGGTCGAATTTACCAAACAATTTTGTTTGCTCATTTAGCTGGGTGGAGTTTAGCTTTTTAATGGTAGCAATAACAAAATCATAGCTCGCAAGCGTCTCCTTTGTAACTGTGGCTTTCGATTTGTCTGATCCTTTTTCAAGCCCGCTCACAGCTACCGGACTTTTTTCTTGACCTACAGCACTCACAAAACCGTAATTGGCATCGGCTAGATGTAACATCTGGTCTGCGAAAGAACGCATTTCTGGCGTTGGCTTTAATGAAAATGATTTTTCCGGCATCGCATCCAAATATTCCTTGGTATAGGCTTTTGCCCGCTCCCAGTCTTGGGTAATATCTTCCGTGCTTGTTTGTGCTTTAGCTGACCCGATCATCAGCATGAAGAGCATTAAAGAAATCGTGTGTTTAAGTATTTTCATAATATCTTGTTTTTTAACCCAAAAATAACCCATCAGGGCTGAATGAGGCTTGAACTAAATTAAGAAACTTCCTTAAACTAGTTCAAGCATTAGCAACTGATTTCATCATAATGGAATGAAAATAGTTGTTTGGCTGAGCATCAGTCCACTGGTCTAACATTTACCTTAAAAGAGTTCATACATTAAGACCGCTAGTTAAGGTGGCAATACTTGAAATGGTACTTATTCCATAGATAAATGTTAATTTGGCAGCATAAATTGAATTCATGTTAAGTCCAGACCAGCTTTCGCAAGATGTACTTATTGACTCGTTCAAAAAGATCTTTCCACTCAGCTCACAAGAGCGAGAGGCACTAATATCTCACTTTTTGGAACGGAGTATCAAGCGGCGCGGGTTTATTTTGCAACAAGGAGATATTTGCAAGCATTTTACTTTTATCGTATCAGGCTGCTTTAAAATGTACGCAATAGACCAGGCGGGTAAGGAACATAACATGCAGTTTGCAGCCGAGGGTGAATGGATTGCGGACCTGGCTAGTTTTTATTCAGAAAAGCCAAGTGGGGTGCACATTGAGGCTATGGAACCGGCTGTTATTCTTCAAATAAAACATGATGACCTGTTGGATTTATATATTGGATACCATCGGTTTGACCGTCACTTCAGAATCATTGTAGAAACAAAATATATAGAACTTCAAAATAGGGTTCTACAGAACATCAGTGTCACAGCGGAGCAGCGATATCTAAACTTTTTAGATCAGTTCCCTGAGCTGGCAAATAGATTACCCAATACCCAAATAGCCTCGTACCTGGGAATCACACCTGAATTCTTAAGCAAAATCAGAAAAGTTCTGGTTCATAGGCCATAACCTTAAACTAGTTTAAGAGCGTTTCTTAAAGTAGTTAATAGGTATAGTCGCTTCCACTTGCCGACCTTTGCATTGTAAATTAAGCACAATGAAAGGATTGATTAAAAATAACATTTCATTTTTATTAAGGAGTGTCGCTATTGCTGGTATGCTTACGAGCCTGGCAATTGTGGCGCATGCACAGGAATATATCGCACCTACAAATCCGGCCAAGCCGGGAAAAGCGCCTGGTGCAAAAGTCAGGTTGCTGAGCTCAAATGGACAAACCCAAAACTATCTACTTGTACTTTCCCCTGGTGATGAGTTAATGTCAGGTATTGCTGCCTTTGCTGAGCAATATCATGTTGAATATTGCACATACACATTTAAGTACCGCCATTGAGGATGGAAGCGTTCATGGAGGGCATTTATTTGAATTAATCGTAGGTCCCACTTTGAAGTAATGATTACGGTTGAACCCACGGCGATCTACCAAAAAGTCAGCCCTGAAATTAATGCTCTGGTAGTTGATCCAACTTTAAAATAGAATAGGTTGAAACCCAATGATGTTAGGGCCTTTGGTGGGCTAACTTAACACTAAAACATTCTTAAAAACAATACTACATACACATAATGAATATACAACATCTAAAAATTAAACCGATCATTTTCATACTTCTGAGCTTTTTCTCTATAAGTCTATATGCTCAGAATCTAAAGCAACCAAGATACTTTATGCAAGCTGGCCCGACGCCAAAAGATGCAATTCCTTACGGCAATAACGCCAAAGCTGGCCGCTATCTAAATACAGGTAAGGCTAACATATACTATGAAATTTACGGGAAAGGGAAGCCTATAGTGGTATTGCATGGGGGAATCGTTGGATCAACCCAGGAAATGGGTCAATTTATTGATAGCTTGTCCAAAACGTATCAAGTCATTGCGGTTTCAACTAGAGGTCATGGTAAATCAGAAATGGGATCTGAAGCGCCATCTTATGAACGTAAAGCAGCTGACATAAATGCAATTCTCAGCACGGTGACAAAAGACAGTGTAACTGTTCTAGGCTTTAGTGACGGGGCATATACTGGCTATTTCCTTGCGGCAATGCATCCCGAAAAAGTAAAAAAGCTGATTGCAATAGGCGCGGGGGAATGGAAGCAAGATTTCAGAACATTTAACAATACACGCGAGGTACTATTTCAATTGGATAGTTTGTATTTCAAGCAACAACTAGCGCTGAGCCCACAGCCGGAGCGTTTTGATGAATGGCTAGGTACGCTGAATAAGTATTACAGCTCTTTAAATATCGGCAAAGAGATTTTTGGAAAGGTCCAGTGCCCATCTTTGATCATTGCTGGAGAAAAGGACCAAAATGCGCCACTTGAAACGGTTCTTGCAGCTTATAAGATGATTCCGAATAGCCAATTGAGCATAATTCCAAATGCACCGCACCCAGCTTTCTTAGTCAATTTTTCGGCAGTATGGACAAGCATGACTCCCTTTTTAGATAAATAGAACATCATATTAATTAGTAAACAGACAAGCACAATGGAACAGGAAACCATAACAAACCAGGTGTTAACACATCACCTTATCGCCTTTGGAAACAACGATCTTGAAGAGATAATGAAAGACTACACTGAAGAGTCGGAAGTATTTACGCCTTCAGGACCACTAAAAGGACTTGAAGCAATTCGGGCATTTTTTGAAGCATTTTTTAAGGCTATCCCGACTGGTTCCGCATTTGAGATGAAACAACTTAGTGTTAAAAACAACCTGGCCTACATTGTATGGACAAGTGAATCACCTGTGGCTAAAATCCCTGTGGGTACCGATACATTTTTTCTTGATGGTGATAAAATAAAGTACCATACCGTGGCCGATTACAGATTAACAAACAATTAAAAAGGAATCACATGAATGCACAAAATCAAAAATCGTTAGTTGAACAACTGATTTCAGCTTACCAAAAAGCAGTAAATGACAAAGATGCTGCTGCAATATCAGCATTCTATACCTCTGACGGCTCCTTACTGGCTGAAGGTTTCAAATCCATTGCCCAGGCTAAGGCTAGTGAAAGATATTTTCTAAAAGCAGATGTAAACATCAACTTTTCTATCAAAGAAGTAACAGTTGAAGGATCATACGCTTTTGTAGAAGCACGGGCTAAAATAAAGATAAAGGACCTTAAAAGCAATACAGAGCTTAATAAGAATACAAGAGACTTGTTTATCCTGAAAAATACGGAAGGTGACTGGAAAATATATCGTTATATTTTCAATAGCTTCCAGGCTTAAACCTCTGGTAAATGGAATCTATGTTAGCTGCAGTATTACACCAACCAGGCGGGGCTGAAAATTTGGTGTTGGAAGAAAGATCGGTACCTGTCCCCATGGGGGATCACGTGCTTATAAAGGTAAAAGCTTTTGGTCTGAATCGCTCAGAGTTGATGACTAGAAAGGGCTTGTCGCCAGAGGTCAGTTTTCCGCGAGTTCTAGGAATAGAGTGTGTGGGGGTAGTGGAAGAGGATCCTAGTGGTGAATTTAAGAAGGGGCAGAAAGTTGCAGCTTTCATGGGAGGAATGGGTAGAGATTTCGACGGTAGTTATGCCCAGTATTGTCTAGTTCCAAAATCGATTATTCAACCTTTTGTCAGCAACTTAAGCTGGGATAAGCTTGGTGCAATTCCAGAAATGTTCCAAACGGTTTATGGTTCCTTACACCTGGCCCTAAAAATTCACAAAGGAGAAGTCATACTGATAAGAGGAGGAACTTCCTCTATTGGCATGCTGGCTATTAAACTTGCTAAATTACACGGCCTAACCGTACTCGCAACTACAAGAAACCCTTCCAAAAAAGAGCTGTTAGCAGTCAATGGTGCAGATCATGTCCTTATAGATGACGGCAGCTTATTATCAAAATTAAAGCGGCTGTATCCCAATGGCGTCACAAAAACGCTGGAACTAATAGGTGCCACTACCTTAAAAGATTCTCTTGATTGTACGGCGCCATTTGGAACAGTGTGTATGACAGGTATGCTGTCTGAGCAGTGGTCAATAAATGATTTTGCGCCCATGGAATACATTCCTGCAACAGTTAATCTAACCATTTATGATAGCGGTCAGATCAGGGTTGAAAAAGAGCATTTTCAGCAATTCATACTGGATGTGGAGGCGGGAAGGATCGAACTTAGTGTAAATCGCACCTTTAATTTAAAGGATATAAAAGAAGCGCACCGTACAATGGAAAGTAATGCTGGTGCCGGAAAAATTGTTGTATTGACAAACTAAAATTTATGCATATAAGCTCCGAGCATCTTGTTAGCTCAACAATAAAACCCCACTCAAATGAAAAAAGCCGATACCCATTTTTTTTGTTCTAGATGGTACCTTGCGGTCATTTACAGTTGACCATGATGGAAACGAACATGTGATGCAATTGCATTTGAGGGCTATTGAGTTTCGAACCTTTCGAGTTTCATTACTCAACGCCCGGAAAAATGTTTATTGAGTCCCTCAAGGATTGTAAGGTCGTTCTATTGCATCATCATGAACTCGAAATATTGCTCGACAAAATTCCAACCTTGGAAAAGTTCTTTCACCAACTTTATCAAAGGGCTTATGTAGGATTCAGAAGCTCATAAATTCCAGGGCTAGTAAAACTGCAAAGGAACAATATAAGTCGCTCATTTCACAGCACCCAGATATTGCAAAAAGGATACCGCTTGGATACATAGCTTCTTATTTGGGCATAACGGCTGAATCCTTAAGTAGAATTCGTAATTAAATGGCTAATGAAAGATAGAAGCTCATGCACGTATTATTTAAATTTATTAAAATAGTTTAAGGGTTGAACCAGATTATACATCCGATCTTTAGAAATTACTTAAACATACTATCTAGCATGAAAAACTTAAAGTATTTAGTGGCCATTTGCGTATTTGCTTTTTCTTTGAATCTCAACGCGCAAACCTTTCAGCTTAATAGCGAGGTGCTTCAACCTGTCCAGGTAGCCATGTCTATAGAAAAACTTGAAGGCTATAAAGTTGTGAAAGTCGTTAAAGATTCCGCAGTGAAAGCAGTCGATGAACCAACGTTTGCAAAAGTGGTAAACAGTGACTTTAAGAATGGGACAATCGAGGTTAAGGTTCTAAGTAGATTATTGAAAAATGCTCCAGAATATTCCCGTGGTTTCATTGGTCTTGCTTTTCGTATTAACAACGACAACTCAAAATATGAAAGCATTTATTTGCGTCCAACAAATGGACGAGCACAAGATCAGATAAGACGAAACCATTCAGTTCAATATTATTCCTATCCCGATTATAAGTTTGATCGGTTGAGGAAGGAAAATCCGGAGGCCTATGAGTCCTATGCTGACATGGACCTAAACAAATGGATAAAGATGAAAATAATAGTCAATGGCACAAAAGCCAGATTGTATTTAAATGATAATGAACAACCATCCCTAGTTGTTAATGATTTGAAGTTGGGTCCGAACGCATCGGGTGCTATCGGTTTTTTCGTTGACATTGGTACTGAAGGTTTCTTTCGCGATTTAGTAATAAGCACGCAAGATTAGGCTCGTTAAAGACCTAACTTTATTCACAGAAAGTTTAGAGGAGCATGATTAGCAATATTCTTGGTAGTATGGACTTAGGTAAGTTCTCTATGGTAGAGGCATTCCTACCTGTTTAGGAAACAAATCCTGAGGTAAGAGAAAGTATAAGCAACCAAGGTCATTTGGCAAATTGACTTAGAGTTCTTCCTTTTTTGAGATTATCCTTTCTCTTTTGCCCTTTCTCTTTTGCTAGCTAAAAATATCCAGTGAGTTATCTAAGTTAAACTCAACTACACTATAGCTATAATATAGAAGTTTCCACATTAACGCTTAATCACCTTGTTAAATGATATATTGAGCTTCTAATCTTAAGTTATATGCTACAGGCTATTGCATCACTTGGCGCTTCAATAGAAGATGACATAAAGAGAGATGATCTCAAACACCTTCTGGACTTACAAGAAAAAAATCTTGAAACAGTTACTGACAACGTTCCAGGATTATCTTTTTTCAACCAATTTAAAAAAATGTATAATGGGATTCAAGACTTTTTCTTGATGAAAAAGGTTTCAAGATTTCTTTTTGAAATATCTTCCATGTCTGCCGAAGCTAGAATCCACCTCATTGACAGTATTAATAGCGATCCTGTATATGGACAAAAATTTGGAACTTTTCTCATAGCAGCGCTAGATAGGCACGATTTCGAGGATAAATCAATCTACTTGGCCCGCGTATGCAAATACTATGAAAACGGCTACTTAACAAGATCTAAGATGGTAAGATTTAAAGGATTAATTGAGCAAATTGATTTAGAGGATCTTGTAAATTTAAAATACGACGGCCTTTCATGTGTGGGTTATCCAATGCACCACTTAGACATTGCTTTGTATCAATTTCAGACGCTTGGCCTTACCAAAGTTAGGACTGGGGGCGAATTAATAAGCAGCGGCCCATTGACGTTAGACCGTATATCATTTAACCGGGATAGAGTAGAAGTGGACTTAACTACTTTCGGAACAGAATTTATCCGAGTGATTAACGACTTTTATGAATTACGGGTAATTGACGAAGTAGAAGATGAGAAAGGTGTAGATAATTAAAATACATTTATGCTCCAGACTCCAAATTAAATGGTTCATTTTATGTTTTGGATCACTTTTAAATATGAAGCCTGTAGTTTTCATTCAAAAGACATTATCTCTAAGATATTTTTAAAAAGAGAGGGATTTGATCCTCTACTCGGACAATGGACTTCTTAGTTTTAATTGGCTCAAATTTTCACTGGAACCTCCAGCGGCACAAGCCATTCACTCGTGCCTTCTGAAGATTGTTTGTAATTATTTTCCTTTTGTGTGTTTGTGTGGTTTTAACGAAGGTGTATTACCTGGAGTTTCTTTGTTATCTCGTTGACGCTTATCGGGTTTCCCCGTGGATTCAGCGATTTTTTTTGGTCCTGGTTTAATTGCCATAATTTCTTGTGTTTATGAATGTAATTTATAAATACAATTTAGCTATTTTTTCTCCATTTGGAATTAATACACGTTATGTTTTGACATCCAACTTTAAGAAACATGTCATACACTGTAATCCTTACAACGACGGCAGTTTTCAGTCTTAAAAGCATATATACTAGTCTTCCTTTTTTGATACTCGGTGTTCTTTTTTTAGGTAAGGCACTATTTAGTATGTGATATATAGATATAAACACATCATGGTATCTATATATCTATCTGAAAATTACCTTCTTCTTTTGTTGTATTTGGAATAACCTGAGTAAACCTACAGCTAAAAGAAAATACACTCAATTTAGGTCGGTATACTATAATGGTATTGATATCTGCTGCTCAACTCTAATAGGAGAGTACCTAAGCTTCCTTTATTGAGACAAATGTTAGCAAGCGCCTACTGTTTAGTAATTCTTACAATCGTAAGGCGGCTACATATGTTCTTTACATAGCAAGAAACAATTAATAATATTTTTAATAGGACGGCAGAGTAAAGTAGAATAGAGATCCCTTCCCTTCAACGGAAGTAAAACCTAAATCACCACCATGTAGCTCAATGATTTCTTTGGAAAGATGAAGTCCTAAACCATGACCAGGTATGTCTGTCTTTTTTATTGATCCAGTGCGGCCGAAACGTTGAAACAACTGACTTTGCTCCTGATCTGCAATGCCCAGGCCGAAATCCTGAACACTTACCTTAACGCTGCTTTCGTCTGCCTCTGTGCGCACAACAATTTGGGTCTGCCCAGGTGAATATTTTACAGCATTTGATAATAAATTAGTAATCACGCTTCCAATTTGGATTCTATCTACATATACCACACCATTATCTTCTTCTTTGAATATAATCTGGTGAGAAGATTGACTGGCTTCAAATGCTCCAGCTACATCATGCACCAGACTACAAAGGTTGAGCGCTTCCTGGTTAAGCGTCAGTTTGCCCGTAGTCATTCTGGTTGTATCAAGCAGCGCAGATATTAAAGCACTCATGTGACTGACCTGCTCACTAATTTTATTTACTGCTTTTTTGACAATGGGCTTCGCATCCTGGAGTTCCCTTTGAACAATCTGTGTATATGCCTTTATGACTGAAATCGGGGTCTTTATCTCATGAGAGGCAATTGAAATGAAAACTTCTTGTTCTTTTGCCAGATCTTTGCTTTTCACCCAGTCTTCAAATTCCAGGCTAAACATCAAGTTTGGTGGTTGATATATCCTGCGAGGCTTAACGCTCATTGATCTTACGCCACTCTGGGGATGGTTAAACTGAACGTTAAAGCTTGAGTGAAATTTATGGGATTTTAGAGTTTCATCAATTAACGTACGCAATTGCGCAACATTTAGGCCGGCATCAATTACGTCGAAGAACTTTTTCCCGATAACAAAGGACATTTGTTCAAGGTTAAACAGCTTCAAAAATGAAGAACTTGCATTTATAATTTCCAGGTCCGTATTGAGCATTACTATAGGCTCGGTATATGACTGCACAATAGTTTTGGCCAGCTCTCTTTCTTCATTGATATTAATATCGGCCTGTTCCTTTTCAGAAATATTCCGCATGATCTTAGTAAAGCCGATATGCTGCTGTGCTTTGTCAAACAGAGGAAACACAACTCCACTAGCCCAAAACCTATGGCCTCCGTTCTTTACGTGAAATCGCTCGTCGAGGGCCCTTCCCTCTCTTAGTGCAGTACCAAGTTCAATAGCAGGTACAAGCATTTCTCTATCTTCAGGAGTATATAAAATGTCAGCATTTTTGCCAATTATGTCTGGTTGTTTATAGTGTAAGACTTTCTCAGCTCCGTTGCTCCATGTAGTTATGTGCCCGCTCTTATCAGTTGTGAAAACCGCGTAATCTGCTAAACTCTGTATTATTAAATCGCTGAGCTCAGCGGTTAGGTAATTATCTTCATTCTGCATTAATATTAAACCCGGGATTATGCGTTTGGTTTGAATAGGTCACCTAGGCAAGTAGCTGTCGCCTATTATCTGGTGGTGGTACGTTAACAATTTAGCAAGGATAAGTTCACAAGTAGTGGTATCTATCATTAATTAATTAGTTTTCTTTTAATAATTTCTTCCTAATACTGCTATTTCCCTTCTATAATCAATTTAGCCTCCTACACCAGGCAGAGTGAAGGTAAATGTAGATCCCTCTCCAAGCGTGCTTTCAGCCCAAATTGCCCCTTTGTGCCACCCAATAATCTCAGCACATAGATATAAACCGATTCCAAATCCTGATGTTGAATTCATATGTAAACCTTCTACGCGGTAGTATCGTTGAAACACTTTGGTTAAATCTTCTTGTTTTATGCCTATTCCCTGATCCTTGACACTAACTTTTGCTGTATTATTATGTAAAGAACAAGCAACATGAATAGTGGTGCCAAGCGGTGAATACTTCACCCCATTCGCTATCAAATTATGGATGACTTGGCCGATCTTGTTTCGATCTGCATTAACCAGATTAGATTGAATGGGTTCAAATACAAATTTGTGACTGCCAAGAGTAGCAACTACCTCATCTTCTATCTCTTTAACTAAGGTTGCCAGATCAAAAGTTTCTTGATCAAGCGTTATTTTACCTGATTCCAACATGGAAATATTTAAAAATCCATTGATCATGCTTGTCATTTTAGTAACCTGCGCATTCGCTTTTTTCAAGGCAACGTCAATAAAATTATCCTGCTGATTTTTAAGTCTAATTTGCAATAGCTGAATATAGCCCTTCATAGATGTAAGTGGTGTCCTGAGTTCGTGACTTACCATTCCAATAAAATCGTTTTTACGGATTTCATTTAACTTTTGTTCGGTTATTTCATGAAGTACACCAGCGAGATAATCTCCATCATCGGCTTGCTGGATTTCTCCAATTCCACGTATCCACCGGATCTTGCCATCCTGATAGCCAATAATGGGGTACTCTATGTCTAGTCTGGAATGGTTGGTAAGAGCGGATTCAAAAACAGCAGCAGCCTCCAATTGGTAATCAGGATGGATTTGGTTAATAGCTTCATAGTAGGATACTTCTGCCTCCAAAGGAAAACCAAAGAACTCCTTCACCTTTGGAGATGCCTTGAGGCTTCGATCTTGAACATTGATGTAAAAGGTGCCTAATCCGGCAGCATCAATCGCCATGCGAAGGTTTTCTTCCGCACGCTTGATTTCAGCCGCGGATAGATGCTGCTCTGTTATATCCATTATAACCCCGGTAAAAGCTGAGAATGTACCCGAGGGATCCATTTTTAAATTTCCAATTGCACGAAGCCACCGTAGACGTTTGTCATGCATGCCTATGACAGGATAAGTAATGTCATAATCGCCACCATGAAACATTGCGTTTTCAACCTTGGCCTTAACAAAATCGCGGTATTCGCCATCTATCTGCATTAATGCCTGCTCAATGGAGAAGGGTTCTTCTGGATGAAACCCATATAATTCCTTTAAACGGTTATCTGCAATAAATTCAAGCGTTACTGAATGAAGGTGCCAGGTGCCAAAGTTTGCCGCACTTATTGCCAGATGATAGGCGACCTGATCTTCTTCGATTTTTTGGTGAGCTTTGGTGAGGTTCTGATTAACTAGGGCAAATGCTTTGTTTGTGTGAATAAGTTCTTCATTGGACGCTTCTAGTTCCTCATTGGTTGCCGCTAGTTCCTCATTAAGTGTTTGTAATTTTACTGAGCTTTGTGCAAGTGAATCTTCCCACTGCTTGCGTTCGGTTATATCTCGAGTGGCACCAGCTATTGCTTCAACTTCACCTTGCTCATCAAAGACAGGCATGAGGATGTAATCATATACCCTAGGACCTAAACTTGCATGCGAGAAAGATACTTCTCCGCGTATTGGCTGCTTGGTTGTCTTGATCTGATCAAATTCCCGCTCATGCATTTCTGCATGCCAGGGCGCATATCCATTCTCATGCAGTCTTTTTCCGATAATTTCATTCCAGTTTCTGCCCAGCATGGTTATTAGGGCGTCATTAACATAAGAAAATCTATAATTTAGATCAAAAACATACATCAAATCCGGGATGCTTGATAGTACGGTCTCATACAACCGTTTCTGCTGATCTGACCGGGCTCTGGTTTCTTTCAGGGCCTCTTCTGCTTGTTTACGGCCAGTAATATCACTGGCTGTACCAAACCATTCAATGATTTCTCCCTGGTCGTTAAAAATAGGTACTGCACGGGAAAATGTCCATCCCGGAGTACGATCTGCACGCAATACCCGATGTTCCAGTTGGAATATTTTCTTCTCTGTAATTGCCACGCTGATCGCCTCTTTTACCATCTTTAGATCTTCAGGATAAATGTTATCTAACATCCAATCTGTTGTCGGTTCTTGAGCATCCTTTAAAAAGCCGCGGCCATCAAGTTCATGCATTATTTTCCAGTCAGCACTCAAGGAGTATATGACGTCGGAAGTAGCGGTAACTAAGGCTCTAAATCGCGCTTCACTTGCAGCAACCCTTTGCTTATTTAAAGAAGCTTTATGCGAAAAGTTATTCATACTCAATTATAGGGTATTCTGATAAAGATAAAACATAAGGATTTGTTTTATCTGCACTGTGTGATACAGCAAGTTGAGAAATTTAAACTCAACATCTCAAGGTCAAAGGCTTTGTTAAAGAATAAGCATGCAGAATTTAATTTGCATTAGCTGATGGTTCATCACCAAGAAACCTATTATCATCCAATTTTAATAGAAAGAAAATGGCAAATTTCAGAAATTTGAAGAAATTGTGTCAAAAATTGAAGCAGATGCATTAAAATTTTATGACGGTGCAAACGGTGCTGCAGGAACGTGTCTAAGAAAAGCAATGTGGGATCTAAAGGTATTATCCCAAGATATTAGAACCGAGGTAACAGAGAAAAAGAACGCAAAGTAATAGTGTGTAGATTTTTATTGCGGCGCCCATGGTTGAAAATGGGAGTGTAGATTGCAAACTAAACGTCAACCATCTGTTAATAGCACCAGACATAAAGCAATTAAAATGAAAAATTTTATTTTTGTATAGTGCTTGCCCCTAATGATTAAGGGTGATAGTAAATTTTAATATTCTGCCAAATACGCTCACTAAACATCTATTTCTCATCCTAAAATTAGGCTTGGTGCCTTTTAAAGGCATATGGAAAATATCGACTCTCTAAAAAAAGAAATACAGTCCTTAAGGGCCGAAATTGAACGTCTAAAATCTGATAAACGTTTAGTTGCTCTTGCTAATCAACACCAGGCAGCCTACCAGCAGAGCCAGGTCCGTTTTAGAACGGTCTTTGAAAATTCTAGGCTCGGGAACAAAATTATTACTTCCGATTTAAAGATATTACAGGTTAATAATGCCCTTGTGGCCATGTTGGGCTATGATCAAAAAGAAGAGGTAATCGGAACCCGTATTATGGATTATGTTCGTTTTTTGAGACGACTGTTCCTCTTTTTATTGTGGTATCAAGAATGTATGCTAATAAAAGATGCCTAAATTGGTCGGTATATTATCCTGTCTATCCAAGGAAATTAGTCACTAGTAGATTTAGTAAGAATTCTACCAATTTATGTCTCCATTAGAATTTATGGAGCCGATTAATTGTATGGTAGACGATAAAATTTCATTGTCCATTTTTTCGACCCTCCATTTTTTAACGCCCACGCATTTCAGTTTTTCAAAATTTTTAATTGCTAAATTATATCCGGCAAAGCCGGAGGACACGGAACCATATCCTATGCCATCAACATCTGATAATGATAAGTATATGCCAGAAATAATTTTTGTAATTTCAAATAAACCTGGTTGTTGTGGTTGTTTAAATTTCTTAGCAAAGTAATTAATCAAAATCATCGCTGATCGTCTTGGAATTTCAGGCCAATCTGACAAGTATTGTTCCGGCATACTATGAGCAAAAGTTAAGGCTTTACTATCGGGATCCAAGCCATCAACAAGATTCGCCAACCAAAGGCTTTTTGTTGGAGACCAATAACCCATGGTGACATCGTATACGCCATTTGCCTCCGCATATAAAATCTCTGAAAAAGCAGTTTGCTCATTGTTGGATCCATAAAAAATGCGATAATCGCCGGCGTTTGCACGACCTTGATTTTGTCCAGAAAGTTTAACCCCAATATCACCTATGTTTTTTGCGAATGAAAAAGTGGGATTATGCAAACGGGCTCGACATATTTTACTATTATTCTCAACTTTAACTCGAGTTATTGGAAAAACTTCTCCGCTTTTTAGTTTTAAGTTATTTTGAAAAATAAAAAAAGACTTTTCGAAAGTATTTTGTGTATCCTGATTTTCTAATAAAGTAAGTGCTTTTTGTACACCATCTGGATTCCATAAGTAACTTGGCAAATCTTTATAATTCATTAGATCTATAATTAGTCCCATTGGGTTTCTTCAAGTATCGTCATAAATCCAAAACTTAAATAATGTCAGCAATATTTATATGAGATAAGATCTGGCATATCCTTACTAAAGAATAACTTAGCATTTGATATATAGATATATATGCCTCATGATATCTATATATCTACTATAAAAAAGTGGATTCTCTATTTTGTTGTATATGGGAGATGCTAAGTAAAGTACAGCTAAAAGAAAATACTTTCAATTAAGATCGGTATACTATAATCCTATTGTTATCATCTGGCTTAACTCTGAAAGGAGAGTTCTTAAGCTTGCTTTTTTGAGAGTTTATTAATCAAATGTTCCACTTTTATTGTTACCTTATAGTTATATTCTCTAGTTATGGCTACAATTGAAGGTATTGCAGATAACACATTTCTAAAGGAAGAATACTTTTTTTTGCAGAAGACCTATGAAGATTTTGACAGTAAGTCTATAACTATTAAAACATGGAGCATATCAGGAAGCTTAGTGTTGATTGGTGCTGGATTTTCTGAAAAAGGCAGCGCCGAACTGTTCTGCATAGGAGCAACTGCCTCTCTTTTCTTTTGGATTATCGAAGCTTATTGGAAAGGCTTCCAGTATGCATTTTTAGAACGTATCAGTAAAATCGAGGTATATTTTACAACTATAGAAAAGAGTTTCTTGCCACCTCTACAAATATCAACTGATTGGAAACACGACTGGCGCACGGTAGGTAGGCGAAGAGTGTGGATGAAAATTATTTGGTGGCCTACTGTTATGTTGCCACATCTGGTACTCTTTATTGGTGGCATTACCTTGTATGTTTTGACCTACATAGGCGTTCTGCATTTACCAAGTCAGTATTAAAATACTTAATTTTGCTTTGAAATAGATTCGTTTTATGAGACAGATGTTACTGTGCTGTAAAATTACGAGTTCAAAGAACACTTTATAATAACTTTAGAGGGTTGGTCAAATGAATTGGCAAATTTCTGAAGTAACCGCTTTTAAGTTCCTCTAGGATTAGATATATCAACGATTAAGTCTAGGCCGTTTCTTCTTTGAAGTGACTTCACTTGTGACCCTTTCGTTAACCAGCTGGGATTTAGGTAGAGATTGTTTTGCAAGAGTGCTTAGCGCTTTCTCTTTCACAAGGTTAATGATCAGATTATTATTTTTCTTAAATGGTTTACCATCCATGAATTCAATTACATTTTCTGCAGCTTGAATGTTCGCCATTTCTAAAAAACCATACCCTTTGCAATTTTTAGTAATTCGATCCCTAACAATTTTTACGGTTAGTACCTCCCCGTAGATTGCCAGCAACTGAACTAGTTCAATTTCTTTAATGTTCGGGGGCAGTCCGCCGACAAATAACTTTACTATGGGTTTTTCCATCTGGCCTAAAGATAGGTTTGATCGGTAAGAGGTACAAACTAAAGTTCCAAGCAATATCATCCTACTGTACGCTTAGAATGTTGTATAACCACATTAGCCTGCAGCGAATAAACTATGTGACTAATCTGTATATAAAATTGAAGCAGCAACCATTTACGATTGCTGCTTAGGATTTGAGCGTTATATATATTTTAGAGCAGGTTTGATCAAAATTTTAGCATATAGCCGATTGTCTACATAGTGACCTATTAATCAAATGTATAAATACTTTTCCCATATGTGAGAAATTTAGTATGAATTTTTTTAATCCAGCTGAATTATTCTAACCTTTAAAATAAATCCCCAACATGTATCTTAGGAGATTAGTTACCTAAAGGATGAGCAGGAAATCATATAAGGGACAGATGAATGACAAGGAGAAATCTAAGCAGAGATTGATTGATGCTGTAGGNNAAATGCCACCAATATCTCCAGGGCTGCTGGTCTGGACCGCAGGTTAATCACCCTTTATTTTGGGACCTTGGACACGCTTGTTGAGACTTATATAAGGGGCAACGACTACTGGATCTCAGCTTCTGGAGATGCAGCAAAACTGATATCCAATAATAAAGGTGAAAATACAAAAGAAATCCTGGAAGCTTTGCTTCAGAATCAACTGGAGTATTTTTGGAACGACACAGAGATGCAAAAGATTGTACTGTGGCAAATAAGTGAAAGCACACAGATCATGAAAGAGATTTGTGATGAAAGGGAAATGCTTAGCAAACATTTTTTTTCGCTCTCCGATATTGAACTTGCAGGAACTGACATCGACTTACGGGCAGTCTCAGCATTATTGGTAGCAGGGGTATATTATTTGGTGTTGCATGCAAAATCAACCGATTCTACTTTTTGCGAGATTGATTTAAAAAGTGAGGAAGGCTTAGAAAGGATCAGAAAAGCAATCAGCGTTCTTTTAAAAAAAGCATATGAGCCTCAATAAATACTGGGATAGTATATAGAAAAGGGCAGCTTTTCGGCTGCCCAATCCCAATTAACGCTCTCAATACAAACATAAGATTTATATTATGAAACAATCAGCGGAGAAGCATATTGTAAACTTCTGTGTCATGCGCTAATCTGTTTGTTTCCAGAGCCTGAATTTCTTATAGAGGAACTATTTAGTATTTGAAATAAAGGGATTCTCTTTTTATTGTATCTGGTTACCTGAGTAAATACACAAAAAAATACATTCAATTGGCACCTGGCGGCTCAACTTTTTAGTAGAGCGCTTTAGCGTCATTTTCAAAGACGATCAATCTATGTCAGCTTAACTATGAAGGTTCGCTTTTCAGTTTCTAAAACAATTACTAGCTCAATTCTCAGTTCTAAAAATTAAGTACATCGTAGCTGGCACTCAAGTGTGTATGCCATTTTTGCTCGGTAATATTTCTTCCGTAGTGTCCTGTAAAGCTTAGCCTACCCAGGTTTATTTGCGCTGCCGGACCAAAACTGAACATTCCAGATCTTGAATCGAAGGTACTTCTCGCTTGAATCTTGACGCCAGAAGCATTTGTCTTTTGTTCAGTTTCAAGGTAATCAGCACTGTTTATTTTGAACATTGGATTGTCTGAGGATATCGCAAGGAAACTCCGTTTGGCGCCCAAGATCCAGTTCCTTCGCCAAAATTGGGTAGCTTTTATTTGCACATTAGCAGTAAATGTGGCATGTGCCACGGAGTCAATTACATTAGGAGGTGTAAATTTCAGTTTCAAGCCATTCGCATCATAAGTATAATACGGCATTTCTGATGCATCAAGTCGTTGCTTAAGTTTGAGGTTTTCAGCTTCCAGACTTGACTTTATTACTAAAATTTGCTTCAATTGCTTGGTGCGAAGGTCTAAGGCTAGTGCTGTTGTATCTATAATACCCTTGGTCTTTTTATTTACTGCAAGCTGAGCTGGAGATGCCTTATTATGATTAATGTCGTAAATTACGGTCTCAATACCAGTTGAGTCTACTTTTCTGGAAATCTCTATGGCCTCTTTTTGTATTCGGCCATCAATATGTTCTTTCGCACCCTTTAACTCAGCAACTTGCAGAGACTTGTCTCTTAATACAATCACCAAAGTGACACATCCCAATGCTAATGCAAGGGTTATCCAATTATATCTTCTACTTGTCATGTCTATTTTTCTTTAAGTATTTTCTTTGCCCTATTGCCCACCTTCATCCTCAAGGTGCTATCCAGATGCATCTGTTCTTTTGCTTGTTGTAAGATGATTCCGTTTTTAATTAATAAGGCAATCATCAGCGCATCTTTATCGGCCCTGGATTGATTAAGTTCTTTGCGCAACTCTAATTTTTCAGCTTCACAATTTTTGTTGACCTGATCGGAGCTGGCGCCAAAGCGGTATACAAAAAACCACATTAGTGAGAGGGCCACCATAAGCATATATGTTACAGGGGCCCTGACAACCTGGCTAAATGTTACCTTATCAAGTTGTTCCTGTTCTATTTCCATTATCGTAAATTTAATTCTGCCAACGTTTGGGGACCTATGATCCCATCTGCTATCAACCCCTTGAGTTTTTGAAATTCAATTAGGGCAGACCGAGTTCTTGTACCAATAACTCCATCAACTGTTAACCCAAGCTTACTTTGTACATGTTTCACCTGCTGGGTATGAACATCATCCTGATTGGAAGACTTTGTTACCTGTTTGGAAAAAAATAGACTAGCTTCACGTTTACGACGCCCCAACAGAATCGGCTTCTTGACCCCATCAACCCTGGCACCGCTATATGCAAGGAAAGCCTTTTCAATAGTCGGGTCATTTGGGTTTGCATTTACTTTTTTCAAAAGTGTGGACGCTCTAAAACCAGCAACACCGATGTTGTACGTAAATGATGTTAATGCATCGAATTGATCTTGATTAATATCATCCCGGGTCACCTCATATACCCCCCGTTCGTATGTTTTGAGCATTTCCCGCAAATACACGATGCATTGATCAAACGTTAACGCTGGATCAGACATTTGAACTTTCTTACCCGAATCAGGATAGTATGTCATTCCAACACCGATGGTCGGAATACCGGCTGAATCTCTATATGGATGTTCGACTAAACCTTCTTCTCTAACTAAGAATTGAATTCCCTTGTCAGACATTTTTGTTTTTCTCTTCACATTCTCTTTCATATGATGATAAGTTTTGCTTCCCTGTACCATATTGTTCCAGATTGAAATTTTACGACGGTCATCTTTCAAATTTTCCGGAGGAGTGGAATCCCGAGCGCTGCTTTGGTTACGTGAAGCTGTTTAGAAACTACATTTGAATCAAAAGGCCCTTCAATTCTGAAGGGCCTTTTGATTGTTAATTATTAATTCTGTGGTTGCATATTAGAGCAAGAGGTTAGTGCTTCAGCTGAATGTCTGACCATGTTGAATAATTATCCAATTGTCCTCTGCCTCTAAAACCGATTTTTTTCTCGGTAGCGAAGGTGCCATCAGTAAATGAATCAATAAAGATGTTGTTGACATACAACTTAATCACACTGCCGTTTGCAATAATGGTCACGCGGTCTCCATCTTTTGCATCAAATGGACTTGTGATCATTACGGTATTTACCCCGTTAACACGCCTGGTCAAAACCCACTTCTTATCTGTAGTATTGGTATTGTTCACCATAAGGTAATAGAAGTTTGAATTATCTTTTACCCTGAATAGCATTATAGCATTTCTTTCCAGTGTGTACTCGAGTTTGGTCTTAGCAAGCGTTGCACTTAGTTTGTAGTTGCTTACACCAGAGTCAATAAGCGCGTTGCTGTAAGAGGTTGCAGTTCCGCTTGTTGCTCTTAAGCCCTCCGAAGTTACTTCCATACCATTATAAACGGCACTACTTCCATTTACAGCCCAACTCTTTACCACTGTTCCGCTGTTAGTTGTTCTTCCATTTGCATTGCCCGTTGGACCAAAAGCAAAGTCATCAGCAATCTGTGATATAGGATCAACCTTAATAAACTTCCAGGACGAGAACTTATCTGCATCATAGGTTCCTTTCATTTTGAAGCCTAATTTGGTAGCAGTCTGAAAGCTGCTGTCAACAATACGTGCCTGCACTTGCCCATCAATGGAGTAGGATATTTTATCACCATCACATGTTACTGATACAATTTGGCCCCAGACCGGCGTAACGGTACTAGTATGTAGCACCATATCTACACCATTTTCCCTTTTAATGAGTCTCCAAACGTCCCCTGTTGCACTTTTATATGCTTGAATTGAGAACAAATTAGCGCCATCTACAAATCGAAAGGCAAGATGCATCACCCTTTGTGCCAAATAGAATACTTCCCCTGTCTTGGTACTTAAAGTATAATTGGAGATTGTTGAATCTACAATAATGTGATTAAACAGGTTTGTTTGAGTTTGCGCCATGCTTAAGCCAGTTTCAGTCACCTCAGCTTTAGCATTGCTATCATTACTTACCATGGTCCAAATGGCAGGTGAAGTGCCCTTCGTTGGACTTCCAATAAAGATGCTGCTTGGAATAAGATCTTTTTCCTCGAAGCTTTGATAAATGAGAGCAGTGTTTGGAACAGGATCAAGTAAGTTCAATACCTCATAATATGCTTGCTTTGCATTGTAGTCTTTGTCAAAGAGCATAGGAAATTGAGGAACTCCACTTCTATTCATGTAATTGTCTCGATCTGAGACTGACCACATCGTAATTCCCCATCTTTGAGGTTCAGGAATAACTGTCTGGTATGCATCAAAGATATCTCTATAAAAAGTCGCAAGGTCTTTTTCAAGTTGAGGAGTATAAGTTGCAGACCTTTTTATTGTTTCTACATCCAATTCAGAAAGATGAATTAAGAAGTCTGCTTTTGCGTACAATCTGAATCTATCTCTGATTCTATCCATCCTGAATCCAATATCCTTGATGGCTGCATCAAGCAGTGTATGCATTTGGAACCCAACACCATGGAAAGGGATGTTAGCAGCGTCCATGATCGCTTTTTGTTCCATGATCTTGTCATACATGACTGTGTTGCCGGTTTCTTGACCATAGCCATTGTAAAATAGTTTACAAGTAGGATCAGCAGCAGCTGCTGCTTGAAAGGCAAGCTTAATGTAGTCAGGTCCAATTACCCGAAGCCAAAAGCAATCTGCCCAGTTTCCACTGGCGTCAAAAGCCTCATTTACAACATCCCAACTGGCTATCCTTCCAGCATAGTTAGATACTACCTTTGTAATGTGTTTGTTAAGGATTTGGATGGCCTTTTCCCTTGCACCCACAGTTCCTTCATATGCATTTACCCATGCCGGTGTTGCATTGTTATGCGCCCATATTAAAGTATGGCCATGAACACGCAGGTTTCTTGCTTCAGCAAAATTTACCACGTAGTCAGAATCCTCAAAGTGAAATTCATCCTCTCTTGGTTGAAGCCCCTCAAACTTCATTTCGTTTTCTCCAGTTATTGATCTGGCATCAGTGTCGAATTTTGCTAAGTAACTAGCATTGAAATAATCGTGTTTAATTGCAAACCCTACAGGGAAGCTAAAATCTTTTAAAGTCATTATATTTTTATTTAGTCGGTTTAATTTTTTAATATTTATCGTTTTTTGATGTACTTCATTCGTACAATGTCATTTCACTTATGGGCTCATTAGATCCTCCTTTCTTAAATCATTAGTATTCAGATTTTTACATTAATATATCTTAAGATTGATATGCTAAATGACCGATCCGATAGAACAAATGTATGCTAATATATTTAGTAATACAAGCTAAATACTAAATATATTAGTATCTATTTTCTTCTTAGAAGTAGTATTCTAATATCAAAACATCATACTATTCAAACCAGCGCCATCAGCTACTGCTAGCATATCTTGATTAATCGAGCCAATTTTACTTTGAAATAGTTTGAAAGGAAAATCATTTCACTGGCATGAACTAGCTCAGTTTTAGAGTAAAACCAGAATTTAAGCCTTTAATTAGACGTTTCATTTTAAGTGACATAGACCAAAGTGTGTCATTAAAAGTGAAATAGATACAGTTAAGGTGAAATAGTTTTAAACGATAAAACCCCTGCAGGCCTAAGCTCACAGAGGTTTTTAAATCAAACCGACTAAAATCTGATTCGTCTCAAAATTACGAATTAAACCTTCTAAACTAACAGCGGTATAAACAATTTAATTGCACCAAAGTACCCCTAGCCCATTCACAGCGAGCTTAGACCACTTTAATTTCCCAAAATTGAAAGTTTCTCATCCTTTTAGTTCTCTTCTTTAAATTAGTGTGCTTAACATCCGTTCTATATTGCAAATCTGTTCTCCGGCTTTGTTGCACTACCTAATACTCGTTGATAGGTATTTTGCTTATATTCAATCTAATAGGCATAATACATACGCAAATGAGAAAATCAGCTGTCTTGAGGTTTAACTTGATTGTTTGTCTTTTTATTTTCTTCCAGAAGGTTGAAGCTCGGGAGAATTGTAACTGCATTGAAAATCTGGATACCACAATTAAGAAGACGGAACTAAACTATGTTGGATATCCGGACATGATTGCCAGAAAACTGCTTCCAGCGTATAAAAATATGGTTGCTAAGTTGAGGATGAATGCAGCAAAGCAATCGGATCCCCAGAAATGTTTTCAAATTCTTAAAGAATATGTGATCTTCTTTAATGACAAACATTTTGATATTGAATACTCAGTCTCAGATACAAGCACTTTTAAATATAACGCGCTTACCGAAGAAGCCTTTATTTCCACTTTTGCGCATAAGAAGAGAGATTCAATTGAAGGCATCTGGATCAATCCCGACTCCTCGATGAAGATAGCAGTGTACAAAGTAGATCCTGCAACATACCAGGCCGTGATTTTAGAACGTAGCGATGCTAAGCTAAAGCCCGGCTTGGTTTATTACACCTTTAAGAAAGACAAAAATGGTTTTACCTTCGATCGGTATGATTGGATGACACCGGATTTTCCAGTCAGGGTTCGAGATGGACTTTTGTATGTGTGGAATTTTGAACTCTGGGGGAGAGTATATCCAGCTAAAATGACTAAAGAAGAACGAAATACATTATCCACCTGGGGGAACTACAATTTTGGTCTTGATTGCCGCAAGTTAGATAGCGACCATGTTCTTTTGACGATTGGATCATTTAATAGGGATGATAAGATCAAAGAAATCATTCAAAAGAATGATTCTCTGATCAGGGCTACAAAAAACCTCATTGTAGATCTAAGAGGTAACGGAGGTGGTAATTCAGGTTGGAGTTATCTTCTTCCGTATTTTTATACGCAGCCAATTACCCAGGGCAAATCTTACCTACGCATCTCTGCTGAGAATATTAAATCAAACCTGCCAGGCATTAAGTCAATGTACGAGAACACGCCTCAAGACCCAAGATGGAAACAATCTTATACTCCAGAAATCCTGGCTGAGTACCGAAATGCATATGAAAAGATACCAAAGTCAAATTCGCAGTTTTACGCGCTGCCGGCACTGACACTATATTCGGATTCTATTCTAAAAACACCTGAAAAGATTGCTTTAGTCTTTGAC
Organism: Pedobacter sp. UBA1654; assembly: GCA_002320935.1. Classification (GTDB taxonomy): domain Bacteria; phylum Bacteroidota; class Bacteroidia; order Sphingobacteriales; family Sphingobacteriaceae; genus Pedobacter. The sequence continues at coordinate 40,707 of DCLG01000030.1, forward strand.
GACCTTGGAGGTAGCTCGACGGAGTATTTCTTTTATATTTCTAAGCAAAGCAGCAAAGTGAAACGATATGGTGAACGTACAATTGGTATGATGGATTATATGGGCGTATCAGAACAAACAATATTACCCTTTAAAGACTACTACTTGCAGATTCCGGATCGAAAAGCAACCTGGACCGACACCATGCCTACAAATAAGACAGGCTTTATACCTGAATATGACCTTAGGCATTTACCACGACACAGATGGATTGAACATATCAAAAAAGATCTTTAACAGCTGTTTATATCCAATTAGTGCAGGCTTATATTGAACTAATGCTTATGCAAATTCATAAGAATTGAACTTTTCCAAGAGTCTTTTTGCCGCAATTACACTCAAAAATGCGATAAGTATTCCGATTATTACGTCAGAGGGATAGTGAGCACCTAAAGCTAAGCGCGAATAAGCCACCAGTACTGCCCATAACAAGACAAGTAGCCTATATTTCCTGGGTATGTTTGTATAGTTAGCCAAAGCAAAATAAATAACCATAGTTGTTGTGGTGTGCCCGGATGGAAAGGAGGGACTAGATGCAGTAGTTAGCAGCACTATTGTATCGTCTTCAACATAGGGTCTGACCCTCCCAATGCCATACTTCAGGATGCAAACAGTGGTCGTACTGATGGCCAAAGAGCAGAAAACGAATACGAATAAACGTACAAAATCCTGTTGCATTCGAACAAAGCCATAAACTGCAACGGCAAACATTAACGCGGCCGAAATCAAGTATGCAGAAGCGCTTAGAAATATTAGGATGGTGTCGGCTTCAACTATTTTATGTGCATTAATATATTTAAGTATTTCAATTTCGGTGATCATCGGCGCCTTTATTATTTATCGTTATACACAGACCAGGGTTAGCAAATCCTAAGATTTTCAAATATAGACTGGCCGTGTTAAACCGACATTAAAAGGCTCTTGAGCCGTTATGATCACTCAGTCATGCTTAATATTTCAAAAAGCTGTCGAATTTAGAGCACAACTTCTAAACTCGACAGCATTTCCTTTAATTTATCAGCGCGACAATAACTTACTTGTTTACAAACACTACCTTGTTTGGATTGATGCCCACAGGAATTGAGTATTTTCGCTTTCCATCTTTATCAAAGCAAATTACCTCACCTCCGGTAGTATAATTCTTAGCATCGGTGACAAAAACTTCACCAGTCAGTTCATCTACCGCAACGCCATAAGTAGTGGTGATTTTAGTGCTGTCCGTGATGAAGTTTTCTTTCTCCAATTGCTCCGTTTTGACATTAAATACCTTAACTTTTCCTCGCGAAGCTGGCATATATGCATAATCGCCATTGATCACCATAGATCCGCCACTAAAATCTACAGCAGTTTTTACCAGGTCCGTTTTACTGTCAATAGTAGCCATACTTGGTTTAATGCTGGAATAATTCCCGGTAGATAGGACATAGATGTCGCCATATTGGTCAGCAGCAACTTTTCTTGGATTATCAACGACGGTTATTTTCTTTACCTCCTTAAGTGTGTTTAAGTCAATAACGGAGACCGTGTTGTCATAGTTTGGATAATCCAAACCTCCGGAGTTTGCAACATATAGTTTTCCATTAGAAATGGCCATTTCTTCCGGGTTCCTTCCTACTTTGATGTATTGCTCAATGGCTAAAGAAGCCGTGTCCAACACGGCTACGGTACCATCGTAACTGGAGATAAATGCTTTGTTTTTGTTGAAGACTACATACCGGGGTTGTCTCCCAACGCCATTGTTTTTGAAATCAATTTTTTTGATGGAAGCACCCGATTTTGGATTTATAACCTCAAGCGTACTGGAGACATTGACTACAATGTACATTTTTGAGCCATATATCTTGATGTCGTTTCCGGTATCCCCTAATCCCCGGCCATTTACGCTTGTAAACTGATCCTGAACCAGGCTTCTGTCATTGTAATTGTAATACGTCAATGAAGTATTGTTTGCATTGAAGAGCCCTTCACAAAGCACATAAATCCCGGCACGCTCTGCCTTAGGAAGCTCAGTCCGATCGGATGACCGGTCGTCTTTTTTACAAGCTGCAAAAATACAAGTTAACAGAAGTAATGTGAAGAAGGTTTGTTGTTTAAATTGTTTCATGTTATTGATTAAATAGTGATTTGAAAGGAAAGTCTGATCGATCGCCCGGGCATGGGAAAACTGCGGATAAAGGCGTATGATCTATTAAATAGATTGTTGATCTCAGCAGAGATACTGATGGGACATTTCGCCCGGAACTCATGATTGATGGATACATCACTTACTGAAAATCCAGGAACAAAATATTGGGGTAAGTTTTCACTCAGGTAATATCTTGAAGAGGAAAAGATATGGTTGTAGTAAACTCCCGTTTTCCCTTTGCTGATACCGGCATTTACTGCCAAGGTATGTTTAGGTGTATAGGGAATTTGATGAAGGTAAACCGAAGATTGCTGATCGGTAATGTCTATGGCCTGTTGGAAAGTGTAATTGCCAGATAGACTAAAGTTTATATGCTGCTCAAATGCAATCTTTGTCTTTAGCCCTAAGTCAATTCCACGGATGTCGACCAGTCCGAGGTTCATCATCGTCCAGGTAAATAGATCCTTGTTCGGAATGGCAACGATCTTATCTTTTACCTTGTTATAGTAAGCATCAGCGCTTAGGTTTATAAAGCGAAATGCTGTACTGAATGGCTTGTTAAATGTTATTCCGAGGTTGTATTGTTCTGCATATTCGGGCTTCAAATCACGTCTGCCGGAGCGTGTGTAATATAGATCATTGAAAGTCGGGTTACGGAATACATTTTTATAGAAGGCCCTAAGCTGGACGTCTTGTGTTCCAAAAAGTTTGTAAGCAAGTGATAGTGCTGGCGACCAGATATTTTTTCCAGGGCTCGCAGTTCCTGCGGTAACATGTTCTAGAATGGTGGTGTTTAACAAAGAGCCCTGTAGCGCAAGGTCCTGAAAGACAAATTTAGCCGCAACAGCATTCAGAATGGTGAACCGGGAAGGATAAGCATAATTATACAGGTTCATGTCCAGCTTGTTGTATGCAACATCGCTGGAGAAAGACATTTCCAGTCGCTGGCTGATCGGGTAGGAGAGTGCTATAGATTCATAAAACTCGATCTGCTTAAATCGTTGATCAAGTTCTCCCGCAATGTTAAGGTAGTCCGGATCGAGATAACGTAAGCCATTGCGGGAGAATTTAGCATTTATAAGAAGCTGTAACCTGCTTTGGTAATGCTGTTGATAGCTGCTTTGCACCTGGAGGTCCTTATTCCAGAGGTGTTGATTGGAATATGGATTATAGTAAACTACAGCTCCGGGAAGTCCGCGACTGGAATTCTGGTAATTGGCCCGGATATTAAATTTATTACTATCCGGACCTTTCCAGTACAAGGCAAGGTTGGCATTGTAAGTACTAACCTGAGCATTATTGCGGGTAGCCAACGTATCAGATCCATCTCCATCAACCTTGTATTTGTACCTGCCATTCGCTTTTTGCCAGTTTGTATTCATGTGCAAGGCCCAATGCTTGTTGATTTTTTGACTCCAGGACAAACCTGGGTGCAGCAATCCAAATGAACCGGTCTTCATATTAACACCAAGCCGATGGTTTTTATCGCCTTTAAACACCGGTTCCAGGCTCTTGATCACAAGCATACTGGCGGACGCATATGCACTGGCAGGTTGTAATAAATCAGGAGCGTGCCCATTATATAGTGTGATGGATGCTACATTTTCGAGATTGATTTTACCTAAGTCAATCTGGCCATTTTGCGCATCTGTAACTTGCAGGCCATCAAATTGAACACCTGTATGATGAGCACTTAAGCTTCGGACCGAAACGGTTTTCAGTCCCCCAATCCCACCATAATCTTTGATGTTTACACCAGAAAAATTCCTGATGGCATCTGCCACATTATATGCACTTAGGCCCTTGAATTCTGCAGACGAAATTTGTTGGACAGGGTTGATGTGATTGATCTTTTGAGGCATGATCATCCTCACCTCAACTTCCTTAAGTATTTTCGTGCTATCGGTTTGACCGAAAGCGGAAGATCCGATAAAAAGTATTAGAATTAGCGTGTGTAGTCGTTTTTCCATATCTGCGTATGTACACAGCAAAGGGCATAGAAATGCATAAAATGGAAATACACCAGGTATCTTCATTCCAGCTTCAATCCTCGAAAGCTATGAATCTATAGTGCTTGGCAGGTATTCTGACTTACTCCCCTTGATATGGTCTTCCCATTCGAATATTGAACAGTGACACTAAATTATACCTCAGTTGATAGAGTTTACAGCTACGGGATAGTTCCGGATTTACACCGGATTCCCTTTTAATCCCGTCTTTTATTAAGGCAGGAACCAAAACACTGCAAACTTATTATAAATTTCTCTGATTTGCCCGAATTAATAACTTTACTATTCGCCTTAGTTCCTGCTTAGCGTTTCTGAATTGTTTAATCTTCGAAAGGTTAGCGTCCATGAAGATTGGTATAATAGGGCTGGGAGATATGGTTGCATTGTGCGCTAAGAAATGTTTAGAAAGGGGAGAAAGGTTACTAGAAGGTGCCAGGCAAAGTTCAAATTTAACTGCGAGTACCAAATCCATCATGTGAAAAGCTTCGTTTTCTGAGAAAGATGTTTGAATCTGAAATGAAGGTTAACCTTTTAAATATTAATTTATTACCTTTAAAAATGATGGATCAAAAACAGCAAGCTAAGTTCGAATTTTTAATAAAGGAGTCGACGATCAACCCACCTCTTCATTCAAAGGTTGACATTCTGAACTTTATTACAGAATGTTGTGCTAATTACACTGGAGAGATCAAACTGACCCATGATGGCCATGAGATTTCTCTGATTGTTGAGGAAGTAGAGGCGAATGATTATACTGCTCTAGACAAAGAATTCAGAGAACAGCCATTCTTTACAGTAAGCCACTCAGTCTTAGTTTCCCAGGGCTAGATCGCCAATAGTTATTTGGCGGGATAATATTACTGCTCCCACCACACCTTGGTCATTACATGATCTCCGCCAATTCGATCAGCTGCAATTTTGTAATTTTCAGGATTAAACTGTCGCACATCACTATGGTACATGAAACGCTTTGGCATTACACCATCATGAATCATGAAAGGGGTTGTTGGTAGCTTTGGAAATCCCGTCCGTCGGTATTCAAACCACTGCTGATAGTCATTGAAAAATAGCCCTAAGTACTTCTGATTCATAATCTGCTCCAAGGTCCCGTTAAAGCTTGCCTTCTCATTCATGAAGTAGGTCGCAGGCATCTGACCATTCTTCCATTGCGTGATGGATGCGGTAACTGCTTTCTCATAGGCTTCCTTTGATGCTGCCAAGTTACCGGTTTGTAAAGCAACCTCAGCTTTGATAAACTCCACTTCTGCATAGCTCATCATGACCTCTAAGATCTCTGTACCAACAGCAGCTGGGTACATCAAATCCCCGTTTGGAGTGCTTGGGGTGTAGTTGAATTGTGAGGCATCTCCAGAGTGACCTGAAGGAATGCCTTTGTAGCCAATGTCTATAGCAGTACCATTTTCAATTCTGCTCGCTTTGGTCATAAACAAAGCTCTTCGTGGGTCCTCAAGGTCGTTTAACATATTCACGAAGAACTCACCCATTGCAGTCGCATTTACATAGTCCTGACGGCGGCTCCATGCGTAGTCATAGGGTGCAATCCCGGTGATTTTAACGATCGCTGCTTCAGCATTACTTGTAAAGACAGGGTACTTAGCAGGATCCGCAATCATGGAATTTATTCGATTGTAGCTATCAAATTCCGGTTTTTTGGATACCCGGAGCAGCATTCGCATGAGCAGGGAATTGTTAAACTTACGCCAGTTGGCTTTATTGTTATTGTAAAGCAGATCATTACCGCTCATTACACCTTCTTCGGCATAGATCATGTTTGCCTGTTCAAGCTGCTGGATCAGCGAAGTATAGATTTCCTGTTGCGTATCAAATTTGGGCTTTTCGATATTCTCTTCTGCCCGCAATGCTTCTGAAAAGGGCACATCACCAAAACTATCCGTAAGGATCCCGCCGATGTAAGCCTTTAATGTTACAGCTATCGCCCGATATACAGGTTGCTGGTACGCGTCAGCAGCAGCCTCCATTTCCCTGATATTCCTCAGGTAACGGTAGGTCGTGTTCCATGTGCCATTACCAGCCGACTCAGAGACATCATAGCGATGAATACCTAAGGCAACACTTGGATTTGGTAGTCCTACCTGCATCAGCTGCCAGGTAAAGTCATTGCTTCGCACCGTAAAATATGTGCTCATTCCGTAAACTGTTGGTGTAAGCAAACTAGCCGGCGTTACCTTTTCAATTAAGTTCGGATTCGTATTTAAGTTTTCAAAGTCCTTGGTGCAAGATGAAATCACCAAAGTATTCAGAATCACAGCAGCAGCGATTATATGTTTTTTCATGTTAAATATTGGTAAAGGCTAAGGCCTGATGATCAAAAAATTAAAGCGTTAAGCGCAAGTTTAAACCAAAGGTTCTGGTGCTTGGCATTTGTCCCATTTCTACGCCTGGCATAATGCTGGAACCATTAAAGGCAGCTGTTTCCGGGTCAAATATTGGGAACTTAGAAATCATGGCGAGGTCCCTTCCATATAGGGCAACGCTGGCACCAGCAACCTTGATCTTGTTTAAAAAGTTTTTTGGAAGTCTGTACTCCAGCCGTACTTCTCTTAATTTAAGATAAGAAGCATCAAAACTATTCGTTTCGACATTCGCGCGGCGATAATAGTCAGCATACCAGGTATTAATAGGCACCCTGGTGGTATTTGGAGAGAAGGAGCCATCAGCGTTCTGTACCACACCATCTCCGATCACACCACCCTCTTCCCGGCCTGCAAGTGTATGTTTTAACTTGCCCGTTTCTGTAAGCTTATGATGTGTTTGAGAATACACAATGCCACCATACTGGCCGTCGATCAAAACACCTAAGCTCAGGTTTTTGTATCTGAATTCGTTGTTAAACCCAGCCTTCCAGTCCGCATAGGCATTGCCGATCTTAACTTTCTGGGTAGGACGTACGGCAAGACCAGTTTTCGCATCAAATAATACCTGGCCTGCATCATTTCTCACCAATCCAAAGCCCCAGAGATCCCCAGTGGAACCGCCTTTAGTAACAATGGTCTGAACGGCACCCGCTCCACTTGATGCAATAATTTGCTGGTAACCCTCTATGTCTTCACTCAGTTCCAGCACCCTGTTTTGGTTTTTGGACCAGGTGAGGGTGGAAGTCCAGTTGAAATTTGGCGACACCACGGGTTTCATGCTAAGCATGACTTCAACACCGCGGTTTCGAATCACTCCTCCGTTAATCCATGCCTGACTGAAGCCAGTCGTAATATCAAGAGGTACCGAGAGGACCTGGTTTCTGGTCGTTGTGGTATACACGTTTACATCTGCGTCTATGCGATTGTTTAGAAGGGAGAAGTTGATACCTGCTTCCCAGGAATTCGTTTTCTCCGGTTGCAAAACAGCGTTGTGTAGTACGCTTGGCGCTTCAGCGGAACCTGGAAATTCTGAGGTACCGTAGTACTTTCTAGTTTGATAAGGATCGGTATCTGAACCAACCTGTGCCCAGGATAATCTTAACTTAGCATAGGAGATGGCTTTTGGTAGTTGAAATATGTCGCTCAGAATATAACTGGTACTTACCGAAGGGTAGAAATACGAGTTATTGCCTGCTGGTAAGGTCGACGCCCAGTCGTTCCGGCCCGTCAGATCCAGAAAGATCTTCCCGTCCCAGCCAAAGTTTACAAAGCCGTAAACGCTATTGATCTCTTTTTCCGTAAGCTGGTTTTCTGCAATCGGCGTCGTTAGCGCATTGGATAATTTATAAACACCGGGTAAGAGCAAGCCTCTTGCTATAGAGTTGTTCACTTTTACACTTCTGCTCATTAAATTTCCGCCAATTGAGGCACGCAGATCTAGCTTTGGTGCAACTTTATCTGTGAAGCTTAGCAAAGCATCCGTGTTCGACTCAAAAAAGCTGACATCCTGCTGTTTGTAGTACCCTAGGGGAAAGTTCGCGGTGTCGAAATTTCGCTTCTGCTCAATTTGGTCCTCGCGGGTGCTAATGCCCGATCGGAACATCAGATCCCATTTTTCATTGAAGGAATAAACGCCCTGAAGGTTGCCATCAATATTGTGACTGTTAATACTGTTGGTCATCTCATACGCGATCAGGTATGGATTTTCGATGAAGGAACTAAATGGATGCAGTTGTTTTAACTGCTCCTGACCTTTCATCCAGCGTGGTTTATACCAGTCCAGGCTGACGTTTGGATTTTGAAGGATCATGAAATAGGCTATACTTTGATTATTATAACCGGTCCCGGGTAAGTTGTCGCTCGACTTGTTTGCAAAATTAAACTTTCCATTCAGCTTTAATTTTTCGGAAAGCTGTAAGTTCGTATTTAAGGATGCGACCAGCCTTTCAAAACCGGTATTCGGCATGATCCACTGATTTTTTGTATGTGACACCGAACCTCTGGCCGTGAAGCTTTCATTACCACCATCAAGGGACAGGCTGTTTTGAATGGTGTATCCCGTCCGCCAGAAATTCTTTATACTGTTATCTTTATACGGAACCCATGGTGTTCTGGTTGTACCTTGCGCTTCCGTCGTTGGGTCATATTGGAAGAACT
>DCLG01000030.1:49447-56284 GCA_002320935.1 Pedobacter sp. UBA1654
CATGCGCTGGATGTACTTCCAGTATTTGGTCCATCTTCGGATGCACCGTAGGAATAATATAGCTCACCTGCTGCATTTCTATTTTGCACGCCCTGGCCATATTCATATTGGTAATCTGGCCAGCGTAAGATATCATTGAAGCTGGTGTTTGAATTGAAGCTCAGACCCAGTCCATCTTTTCTAGCTTTACCAGACTTGGTTGTAATGATCAATGCACCGTTATTTGCACGACTACCATATAGTGCAGCAGCAGCTGCACCTTTTAATACCGTTACGGATTCAATGTCATCCGGATTAAGGTCGGAAACACCATTACCAAAATCAATTGGGATATCATTATCACCCCCTGCTGAAACAGCGCCATAAGCATCATTTACGCCAGAAGTAACAATCCCTGATGCCATCGGCACGCCGTCGATCACAATCAGCGCATCGTTACCGTTTGGTTTTAATGAGCGGTCTCCGCGCAGGTTAATCCGTGTACTGTTCAACGGCCCTGAACCACCCTGCGTTAAGTTTAATCCAGGCACCTTACCCTTCAGCGCATCTGACCAGTTATTGGATGGTGCATCAGAGATACTTTTGCCTTCAACCTTTGTGATGCTATAACCCAAAGATTTTTCTTCCCGTTTTATGCCCAGGGCAGTTACCACGACTTCATTCAGTTCGTTATCTGCAGCAACAAGTGTAATTACCAAATTTTGCTGATTGCTGTTTATTACCTGTTTTTGAGCAGAATAGCCGATCATATTAAACGAAAGCTCGGTGCCCTTGGCTACCCTGATGTTGAACTCACCATTTCCGTTTGTAGCTCCAAGTGCTTTACGGTCCTGATTACTGATTGTAACACCCGGAACAGGAGATCCATCCTTTCCATCTTTGACCATTCCTTTTACCGTGATGATCTCTTGCTGTTGGCTGACCATCACAGGCAGCCCTGAAGCCTGGACGATTAGTGGCAAATGCCCAAAAGTTGCTAATGCTGAAAAGGTGATTAGCCTTGCGGTTTTATTAAATTGAATAAATCTTTTACTGGTAAATGCTTGCTTCATTATACTTTATAGATCCTGTTTTTGCATTACGAAACCATTTCGCTTTATGCCGCAAAAATCCAGTTCTTATATAAAGTGGCTGTTAAAATTGGGTTAACTGTTTCGCGGAGCATTCATCACGTTAGCATTGCATTTATGAACAATTAAATAAAAACGGCACCGAACTACCGGTGCCGCTTTATATTTAATCGTTGTGACCTGCATTACTTTCAAAACCGAATAAGGTAAGTCTTACCGGTCTTGAGGTAACCTTGTGCTTCACGATTCTGCCGAAATCTTTAAGATCAATCTGGTGTACTTCACCTAATGCTGGAACAGCGATGTAGGCGTACGATGAAGTTGATTCCAGTACCGGTTTATAGGTGTCCGTAGCTTGAACGGCACTGATCACGCTACCTTCTTTTTTAAGGGCTCCTGTTGAGAGATCAAAAATCCGAAGCTTACCATCAAGGGTCAGTACCATGAGGTTTTTGCCGGCATAATCAACCTTGCATTGAAAAGCATCGCTTCCAGCATAAATCGGCGTTATCTTATTTGCAGCAACATCAATCATATAGGCCCCTTTCGATGCCACAAAACCAATGAACTTGTTTGCTGCTTTCGCATAGTAAATGCTTCCCAAACGGAACGCTCCAAATCCTTCAGGATTAGGAATGATGCGCTGCTCACCGCTTGCGTTAACCACAAGTACGCCTCCAGCAGCTGCAGTAGCATTTGTATAACCACCGAACACTGCAACCTTTCCGTCTGTAGCGTTGCCATGGATGGCACCGATCTCAAGATTCGAAGCATGAACCAATTTCCCGGTCTTATCAATAATTTGCACCCGGTTTGGAGAGGCACCCGCTGTTGCTGTTGTGGTTACCGCATAGTTGCCATTATCAAACTGGGCCATTGCGCCATGATGCGGCAGCAAGCCTGCGTTAATGATGTTAAACTTTGCACCAGCTTTGTTGAAATCCTGATCATTGGCAACACTAAGGGTACCATCTCCATCATTGAAGATGATGGATTCAGCGCCCTTGCTCTTGAAGTGACTTGGTTTAATCCCATTGGAGGAAATGCTGGCCCACTTAGGCTCATTGATCACATCAACATGGTCGACATGGGAAGCCAGCCCACTGTCAAACACTTCTACAAGATTCTGACTTTGGTAGAAAACTGCGGCATAGCGGCCCGAGGCGGTACCATAAAGATTAGCCATTGGAAATTTAGCACTAAACTGGTCAACCTTAGCAGAGAAGGGATCAATAAGGCTCAGCTGCGTACTTTGTTCATCACTGATCAGCACCCGGACATATTTACTTTCTTTGGTGCTTTCATCAGGAAGCTCCGGTCCTGTGATTTCTTTATCTTTTTTACATGCCGAGAATGTTGCTGCAACAATAAATAGCAGACTTAACTTTTGAAAGTTTGTTTTGAAGTTCATAATTATGATTTAGTGTGAAATTTATTCGAATGGAATTATTGGACGCAGCGATTCCTCGCTGTATCATGCTTCCCAGCGTACCGTTTTTGGTACGCTAAACATTTCTAACCTGCGGTCGGAACATAGGACTAATCAAGACCTTGCATGAATTTCCCGAAGTTGCTGTTGAACTTAAGCGACATACAAGCTAATGGATAGCCTTAGTGGTGTAGGGCTCAGAAAATGGTAGCTGAATTACTGGGCGATAAAAGACAAAGGCGGGCCTTTATTGGTAAAGCCTTGAAGTGTGAACTTATAAATACCTGCAAAGAAGCCAGGCAGAATGGTGGTGTAAGTTCGAACAGGCTGGGGGAGGGAATGATCTGTTGGGATCAGGTAGTCCTGCTGTTCATGATGCGACAAAAACGAACAAATCGTACATTTAGCAGATGCAGCTGTAATTTGTTTTTCAGTATGGCTTGTTGGTGCATCATTGTGGTGGGCGTGTACCATCGGTAAAGCAAACACAGATAGCAATAGCATGACAAGCAATATTGATATTGCTTTATACAGCTGAGTTGAATTCCTGGGTTTGTTTCGCATCACAATGCAACAAAGTTGCATAAAAGTATTTGTCCCCGCAATAACCAACTTAAATTTTATAAAAAGAATCTGCGAAGTCCATAGCTGGACATCAAAAGCCCAAATGTTATCTTTGTAACATTAAATTAACATACGAATGGCAACAACTCCAGATGAAGTACTTAAAACACATGGGCTAAGAAGTACCCGAAACCGGCATGTGGTTCTTGAGGAATTCAGTCATGCCGACTTTGCCCTTTCTCAACCGGAATTGGAAAAGCGGCTAAAAGGTGAAATGGATAGAGTTACCCTTTACCGGATACTGAGCTCATTTGAAGAGAAAGGAATACTGCATAGTATAGTTGATCAGTTTGGTACAACAAACTATGCAAGCTGCAGCTCCAGCTGCCGTGCGGGACATCATAAAGATCAGCATATTCATTTCAACTGTTTAAACTGCAGAAAGATTTACTGTCTGCCATCGAATAATCCGCCGGTCGATATCCCTGCTGGCTTTAATGCTGAAAATATTTCGATAATCGCAATCGGCTTGTGTAAGGCATGCAATTCAAATTAAGGACCTGCATAGATCCCCTTTGTTACCCGCCTATAAACAAGGCAGAAAGCGGCGCAACCACCAGCGAAGCAGCAATGGACAATACAACCGTTACGGAGAATCGTTCTTCTTCTGTCTTTAAAAATGCAGCGAAAAGAGAAAGGTTAGAGGAAATTGGCAAAAGTGGCATCAGCGCCAGTAGGATCCTGTCTTTTTCTTCAAGTTGATCTAAAAAAAGGTATTCCATAAAGATGAACAATGCGGTAATCACTGCTGCTGCAGCTGCCCTTGCTGCAAGTAATTTACCAATTCCTACAAATGTCCCTTTCGGCACTTTGATGGACTTTATGCTTAACCCAACGATCAACATTCCCCCGGCAGAGACGATCCATCCGGCTACATCGAGTGCGCCGGTCAAGGCATCGGGAACTTCGACCGAGAATGCAAGTAAGCTGAATGCAGCGATAAAGGTGTAAATATATGGGCTTTTCAGCACGGAGAAGAGTGCTTCCCGGACTGAAAGCTTTGTTCGTGAAACATCAAAGTATGCGATCACATTTCCATAAAGCGCTGTGCCCAGATAAACACAGAATAGGCTGCTCATGGCCTCTTTCCCGAATATGGCGATAATCAGTGGAGAGCCAAAGAATACAACATTGAAAAAGGTGAATGTGCTTTTTAAATAATGAATGTTTGCGTCTTTGTCTACGTACTTTTTAAAAAGCCATGCGGGAATGATCATAGCCAGTGCAATGAGAAACGATATGGACGCGATGATGAAAAGCTTATTAACATCAGCTTCAAGGATGTTGGCAATGACCACAACTGGCAAAAGCAGGTATATGAGTATTTTGCTGATGTAGTCTGTTGAAATGTTTAACCATTTACGCGCCAGGAACCCGATTGGGATGAAGGCTATTATGGGCAAGATGTGTTTATAGACTTCAAGCATAATGTTCTCCTGTCGCTTTAGTTAACATATGCTTACAAGCTCTTGCCACTGTTTTCACATTGAACCAAACAGCGTTCACATCGAGTAACATGCCGTTGCAAAGATGGCCTACTGCGTATAGTTGCTCCTGGATGGCCCTATTGCTTACAACCTGCATGGTCGTTGGCTCAATTTTGATGCCTCCCGGCTCATAAGCTTCAATGAGGGTTGCCTGGCGAAGATTTTGTATTAGTGTGGATTTCATCTGATCAATTTTAGTTCCGGGGCCGGTGGCGTTAATGAGGTAGTTAACATGATCGGTGTGCTCAGCGTACTTAACCATAAATTGATTAAGCTGCGGGTCAAATTCTACTTGTTTAAAGTCTGGGTGGACAAAGAGCCTTTCTGATTCAAATAGTTGCTGCAAGCGAAGGGCGTTGGCCAATGGCATGCCATGCCGGTTTCTTGTCCAATAGCCTCCAATCCAGCGCTTGAACTTTTTTTTCTCTTCCACAGATAACCAGTGCCAGATGGTACCAGCTTCATACCGGAGGGCATAAAGAATATTCATAAAGGCGTCGCCTCCTGTTTGTGCAATTCTTATATCATCAAGTAAATATTCCCGGGCCGGTTTTTGGGTTCGTCCGGTGTTCTGCCAGTCGATGGTTGTGCCATTGTAATGTTCGGCCTCTTTCCGAAAAAGGCGGAACAGCTCTGTGACCCGCGGAGACCTAAGCCTGGTTCTTTTAATTTGGTGTGCTGCCGACTGGGTAAGGAACTTTCGCTCATATTTGGTATCTTCTTTTGACTGTACCCTTGGAAGCATACCATCAGGAGAATATAAGTGGATCGGCCCACGGTGATCATTGTCCACAAGCGTCATCACGGCATCGATAGCACTCAGACTGGATCCCAAGATGCCAACAGTATCTTCTTTCCCGATACGCTCGAGAATTGGTTGAGAGGGCCATGGAAAGTCAATGTAGTTATCAATGCCGAGCAGTTCCGGGTAATTGTCGGGTTTTGGTGTGCCAAGTGCAAGCAGTACATAGGCTGCAGGAATATGCTCGCCATCATCCAGCAGGATGTTCCAGTAATTATCCGCTCTCACAACATTAATCGCCTGCTTATGAATGATGGTTGGTGCTGCTCCGGATGCCTCAGCAATCTGATAGTAATGCTGGAATTGTTCCTGCAGGTAATTACTATATAGTCGCCGGGTGGAATAAGCATCATCAGGGCTTTCAAGTCCTATCGTTTCAGAAGACACTTCATGTGACCTGGATTTTAGCCATTCACTGTAGTGAGCCGGTTCAGAGGCGTGAATGCCCATAAGATCAGCCTGTGTGTTCAGCAGATGACCCGGCTGACTGGTCCCAAATGCCAGTCCTTTACCTATTTCATCTGGCTCTATAAGCGTTATTTTCACTTTATGTTCATGACCGCCCGCTTTCAATTGTACAAAAAGTTCAATGAAAGCTGCAACGCCGCATGCGCCTCCGCCTATAATGACAATGTGTTCCTTATCCATCTGTGTAACTACAACACCGCCGAGCCGATTGTTTGAGAGCAGGGGCTGTTAAAGCAGTCGTTCTCAGTATTTCACACGTGTAAACAGTCCGCTATTATCGTATTAAGCGCTGTTTAATGTATTAATTTCATTAAGGTTCAAGTAGATACCTCAAAATGTTTACTTTTGCGCAAAATTGAAAATATGAGAAATTATACGCGATCCCTGCTTTTGAGTCTTTTTGCGATGCTGGTCTTCAATGCATGTAAAAAAGAAATTATCTATGTTGAAAAGGAGCCTGTTATACTAGACAGTACAGCAGCCCGTTTTTTGAGTTTTCAACTGAAGGTTGATGATAACCATGAATTTATCAATAATGACGTAAGCTTCAATATTCAGGATGAGGTGATTACCGCAAGGATTCCGTACTATACGAATCTTAAGAAAATTAAGGCGAGCTTCCAAACAGAAGCGGATTCTGTATTTGTAAATGGCGTTGCGCAGGTAAGTGGTGAAACCGTAAATGACTTCTCCAAACCAGTAACTTATAAGCTGGTTGACAAACATGGCAGGGTAAAAAACTACACGCTGCAGCTTACTAATTTTACGGGTCTGCCGGTTGTTCGCATTTACACAGAATCGGGCAAACCTGTCGATAAAAAAGAGGACTACCTGAAAGCAGATATTCTGATTGACGGTGCAGGTCAATTTGCGGACTATACCGGCAAGATGAAGATCAAAGGGCGGGGCAATTCTACCTGGATGCTTCCAAAGAAGCCTTATAAGATGAAGTTTGAT
>DCLG01000030.1:56317-77710 GCA_002320935.1 Pedobacter sp. UBA1654
TTGCCAATTATAACGACAAGTCGAGTCTACGTACTGACGCAGCTTATTTCCTTGGCGCACAGAGTAGCCTGGACTGGACACCAAAGGCGAAGTTCGTAGATGTATTCATCAACGATGTTTACCTGGGCAATTACCAGTTATCTGAAGGTGTAAATGTTTCTGCAAGCCGCGTGAATGTAGGCGATGAAGGCTACCTGTTGGAGGTGGATCAGATTGAGCGTATGGAGAAGGGCGACGTTTACTTTCAAACCCAAAGGTTGCTCCTTAACATTAAGGAACCAGGGCTTGCAAAAGATGATCAGCAGTATAAGTTTGTGAAAAGCTTTGTGAATGAGGCTGAAAATGCGCTTTATTCAGAGTCCTTCCGTGATGCAGAAAAAGGTTACCGCAAATACCTGGATATGGAAAGTTTCGTGGACTGGTACCTGATCAATGAAATTGCAAAGAACAATGATGCGGTTTTCTTCAGCAGTTGTTACATGAACCTGGTTCCAGGTGGTAAGTTGAAAATGGGACCGATCTGGGATTTTGATATTGCATTCGGAAATGTGAATTATAACAATAATCAACAGCCGACTGGATTTTATGTGAAAAACTCCAAATGGATCAGCAGATTGTTTGAAGATCCGGCCTTTGTGACTGCTGTAAAGGCAAGATTTGCGCACTACAAAGCCAATAAGATGGCCTTGTTGGAAAACATCAATAAGAAGTCTGTTTCACTAAGGTGGTCTATACAGGAGGATAACAACAAGTGGAACACACTGTATAACAACACAGAACCAAACTATGCTGTAGTGGGTTCTTACAATAACGAGGTGCAGTTTTTGAAAGACTGGATCAACAAGCGTTTCGACTGGCTGGATGCAGCCTATGCGGAATTGTAAAATTTATCAAAGCGCTATAACAACAAACCCGGCAAAACCTGCCGGGTTTGTTGTTATAGGCATTATTCAGATCGAAGCGGTTGCCATCCCATAATTGCCATACCATCTCAATCTACATGTGCCCTGTTAAAATGTATAAATTGTTTAAGATCATCGTCCGTCATATCATTTAGACATTGTTCCAGTTTAAGATCATCAACAAACGGATAGAAAAAATACCCATTTTGATCAAGTACATCTGCCATCTGGGCTAATCTTTCTTCCATGCTCAAGTTTTCTATATTGATGATGAGCGATAATGTTTGGCGGACTGGATCTTCCGGTTTCAAAAAGTTAATATCCAGTCGTTGGTTCATTATTTGTTGGCAGTCTACTCCAGCTATCGCGTTGTCGGCCAGACATTCCCGCAGGTATCTTGATAATGGAAACAGTTCTGATGTTTTACGGTCTACTTTATCAAATTCAAAATCGTCCCGAACACGGTAGTAGGCGCCTGCTTTATTGCGGCTAACCAGTGTGCATGTACTTTCTATATAACTCCTCCAGAGCCCCTCGAGGTACATGTCAACTAATTTTATTTTTATTTTGTGGTCTTTCATTTGTAAATCAATAAAAGCCAGAATCATTCTGCACTCCCAGTCCACAAGGTCGCGGGAAATGACCCTAACCTGTTGTCGCACAATTTCCCACTGTGCTTCGCTTAGCGGTTTTGAAGTCTTTGCGCCTGTTAATTCAGCTACTGTTAAAGGTTGTTTCATATTATTATTTTCTTGTGTTTATATTATATATCCAGTTATACACAGATCGATAATTTATTTTCAAATATTTTCATTGTACTTTCCAGTACAATTTTTCACGGATTTCGTGAAGCGAATGTGTAGCCTTAATTTGTATGCATGGCTTAGCTTTACAAAAACGCAAGCCTTTCATGAACAAGTTCCGTCTAAGCCTGATCCTCAGTTTTTTATGTGCATTTTCGTTTGCCCAGGNNTGAGGCCCAGGGCATTTACAATTCTGATGGGCAGGTGCCCTTCTGGTTCCGTTCCAACCAGTTTGGCAGTGTACCCCTGGACGGTGCTTCAGGTAGCTTTATTGGCTCGGTCATCAAGGACTATGATGCGGAGCGATCAGCGCTGCTGGACTGGGGCTTCGGACTGGAAGGCCGGGCAAACCTGGGCAATGAAAGTCAGGCTATGCTTATTGAAGCTTATGCCAAATTGCGCGTTGGCGTATTTCAACTTAAAGCCGGCCGTTCCAAAGAGATCATGGGCATTGTGGGGGACTCCTTGTTAAGCTCCGGTTCTTTTCCCATTTCCGGAAACGCATTGGGCATACCACAAGTGAGTATCTCCATTCCCGATTTCTATACCATTCCGGTATTCGATGGTTTGTTTGCCATCAAGGGAAACTTTGCGCATGGCTGGCTGGGCACTTTACCTTTGCGGCAGGACTACAGGATCCCCGAGTCCAAAACCTATTTCCATCAAACCTCCATTTACGGCCGGATTGGTAAACAGGATAGTCGTTTCAAGGCCTATGCAGGTGTAAACCACCAGGCTTTCTGGGGCAATTACAGCAACATCTTTTCTGCACGCTGGGCACCGCTGAGTACCTGGCAGGAGTTTGTCAAGGTGGCCACCGGACAGGAGTATTACGGCTCCAAGGTCGGCAACCACCTGGGCTCCGTTGATCTGGCCGCCGAGTACGAATTTTCCGGCGTAAAGGTTAAAGCCTATCGTCAGCAGCTCTATGAAATTGGTGCACTCGGTAAGCTTGCCAATCTGCGCGACGGACTCAATGGACTAACCTTCACGAACCTCAATACAGCTGAAAACAGCAGCTTTAACTGGAACAAGCTGTTGCTTGAAGTCTTCTATACCAAGAATCAGGCAGGTGAGGCCTGGTCCAAACCCACCAATTCCGGTGCGGAGAACTACTACAACAACTACCAGTACTAGGAAGGCTGGTCCTACAATGGACTGAACCTGGGCAGTCCCTTTATCACCGACCGGCAGTTTGCCCGTGCAGATCTTAAAGGACACCCTACGCAGCATTTCATCAACAACCGGATCTTCCTAATGCATCTTGGTTTTGAAGGTTCGGTGCATGACATCCGGATCCGCACAAAACTATCCTACTCCAGGAACTGGGGCACCTTCCGTACCAGCGGCGGACCATACCGCTTGTTTGAACAAGTGCTGCAGGCCGATCCCGATTTCTACTTTACTCCGGTTAACCAGTTTTCATTTTTTCTTGAGGCGCGGCGGTCTTTCGGCAATAAGCTTGAGGGCGGCCTTACGTTCGCGGCGGACCGCGGCCGCCTGCTTTACAACTCGGCGGGCGTGATCGCAAGCATATCGAAATCCTTTTAAGGTGTGATCAACCGGATCCGGTATGTGCAAAGGCACCCAGTCCGGCAATCTGTTTTCAAACAGTTTGTGCGCACTATCCTGAATCCGGTCCACTTCCTGATTTTTCACCTTGCGCAATTTGTCGCAGGCATAAACATCTACGGGATGCAGGTCGGGATCGTGCACATCCACGCCGGCCATTCTGACGATCTCAGTGAGTTCGATTTTACTAAGTACGGACAGTAAGTTCAATCGCTCGGCGGTATATTCCGTGATGTTCTCTGGTCTATAAAACTCTTCCATGGCCAAGGTAGATGCTATTTGAAACACTTTCGCGGTCCTGTGATACGAAAGCCATGTAGATTTCTGCCTGGAAGGGGCTGTAGGCAGCGGGTAGGGGAAGAAAGTCTGCACCTGTACTTCGCAAGGCTCCAGCTACGTTGAACAAAGCTTCATTGAGCTCCGGAAACCAGGCCAGCATCATGATCTGATCCTGATTGCTGATCCATGGCAGGGCCGGGTCTGTATCCCAGCTGAAGTTTAGCTTTCCAGCCCCAGCAATAACCCTGGGGTTTATTGGCATCGGGGCCGAACCTTGACTCAGCATTATCCGCTCATAGCGGATGGTGGGCAAGTCATCCTGAAAATCCATAGCATGGACCCTGTTGTAGGCGGTTGCGAGATTGTGGTAATTGTAGATGGTACCTGCAGCCTCGTTTTTAAAGCCTGCCTTAATGAAAGGCTTGATCCGGCCGAAGAAGTTCATCAGGAGTTTGAGGCTGTTGTTCTGTGCGAGTACTTTTTTGGATTTGAATGTCTTTTTGATTCCGAGGCCGCGGATGATTTCCTGGCCATTGAGTTGGTAAAATACCACGTTGGATACTTTCCCCTTTACAGTGCCGAGGGCACCATTAGATCTTCCCATTGTTTGAGCGTTATATTTGATTAGAAATCCAAGATATTACTAATTATTAAAAATAAAAGTAATTATTAGAAATTTATTCCACTTTAACGGGGTGGATAACGGGTCTCTATCCGGCATTGATTCGCCTGTTAGCCGCTTTAATGCCGGATCAAGGGCGGGTCGACGCCGGGTTGAGGCCGGTTCAATACCAAAGCTGGTACGACTACTTCGTCCTGGCGTAAAACTTATGGCCACAGCGGTAACATGCATAATGTTTTAGTGGGAGCCATGGAAAAAGCGCTTTGATAAGGCCGCTTCTTGGAATTCTGTCTGTGTCGTTGTTTTTACATTTCGGACAAGCTTTTGCGGACTTGATTGCTGAGGTATCTGAGGGCATAATGTTAATTTTTGGTAAATTAAACAATAATAAAGCCTTCCTGTTAAATTGTTTAAGCGGAGTGTCCAATGCACTGAGCTACAGTATTAAAAAATCAAGTGGTTTTCTCCCAGTGATAAGAAATGATATTATTGTGTAAATACCGGGTATATATTTACCCAGTGGTGCATAAAATTACTCATTATGAAAGTCAACTCGATATTTCTTTGCAAGTACTTCATTCATAAAAGTAATGAGTAGAAATATTCCATTAGTGTGATTAAGTATAACGAAACGTTACTTTAGCTGTTAATTTCACATAATTTCCCAAAATAAATATACCTTTGGGCGAATTAACGTCTTATCAATATTAAAAATTTATGTGTGGAATTGTAGGTTACATTGGCTTCCGTGAAGCCTGGCCAATAGTTGTCAAAGGATTAAAAAGACTCGAATACCGTGGTTATGACAGTGCAGGGATCGCGCTGATCGGCGAAAGCGGATTAAACATCTACAAAAAAGCAGGCAAAGTTGTTGAACTGGAAAACTTTGCAGCAGGTCAGGACCAGAGCGGTAGCATCGGAATCGGTCATACCCGCTGGGCCACTCATGGTGAGCCATCCGACCGCAACTCACACCCACATACCTCCAATGATGGGCAGTTAAGCATCATCCACAATGGCATCATTGAAAATTACGCAACCATCAAGGAAGAATTGCTGGAGCGTGGTCATACATTCAACAGTGATACCGATACTGAAGTACTTGTACACCTGATCGAAGAGATCTATAAAAATGAGAATAATGACCTCTTTGAGGCTGTACGTCTGGCTTTACATGAAGTAAATGGGGCTTATGCGATTGTGGTTATGGATAAAGATCATCCAGATCAGCTAATTGCTGCAAGAAAAGGCAGTCCGATGGTGATTGGTGTTGGTGAAGGGGAATACTTCATCGCTTCAGATGCGACACCTATTGTAGAATACACCAAAAATGTAATTTACCTGAAAGACAACGAGATCGCGTTTTTAAAGCGTGATGAGCTTGTGATCAAACAGCTGGACAATGTGGAGCAGACCCCATACATCCAGGAGCTGGAGATGAAATTGGAGATGCTGGAAAAAGGCGGATACGAGCATTTCATGCTGAAAGAGATCTATGAGCAACCACGTTCCATCCGCGACTGTCTGCGTGGCCGCATTTATCCTAATGAAGGCCGGGTGCAGCTTGGTGGTCTGCAGGAATATGCAGAAAAGTTTAAAAATATAGACCGGATCATCATCATCGCCTGTGGTACCTCATGGCATGCAGGTCTGGTGGGTGAATACCTGATCGAAGAATACGCCAGGATCCCGGTTGAAGTAGAATATGCTTCGGAGTTCCGATACCGTAATCCGATCATCACCGAAAAAGATATTGTGATTGCGATTTCGCAGTCGGGCGAAACCGCCGATACCATGGCTGCCATTGAGATGGCCAAGGAAAAAGGTGCCACCATATTTGGTGTTTGTAACGTAGTCGGTGCATCCATTCCAAGGATCACCCATGCAGGTGCGTATACCCATGCCGGTCCGGAGATTGGTGTTGCTTCAACAAAAGCATTTACGGCTCAGGTAACGGTACTTACACTGATCGCCTTTTTTATGGCACAGCAAAAAGGTACTGTGAGCAAACCAAAATTAGTAGAACTGTTGACGGAACTGGACTTGATCCCTGAAAAGGTACAAAAGGCCCTGGAAGCAGATGCCATGATCCAGGAGATCGCTGCAAAGTTTAAAGATTCCAGAAACTGCCTGTTCTTAGGACGGGGCAGTGGCTTCCCGGTTGCTTTGGAAGGTGCGCTGAAGTTGAAAGAGATATCTTACATCCATGCAGAAGGTTACCCGGCTGCGGAGATGAAACATGGTCCGATTGCCTTGATCGACGAAGAAATGCCGGTTGTGGTGATCGCAACTAAAAACTCTTCTTATGAAAAGGTAATCAGTAATATTCAGGAGGTAAAAGCCAGAAAAGGTATTGTTCTTGCTATTGTGACGGAAGGTGATGAAACGGTAAGAGCCATGGCAGACTATGTTATTGAAATACCGGATGCAAGTGAGGCCTTTCTGCCGCTGCTTGCTACAATTCCATTACAGTTGCTGTCTTACCACATTGCCGTACTTAGGGGCTGTAATGTTGATCAGCCCAGGAATTTAGCTAAATCAGTAACGGTTGAGTAATCTAAATCTATATGAGCGGATGTCAAAGGTCTTAACGGCCTTTGTGTTCGTTATTGCTGGTGTTTGGTCATTTGAAGCAGCTGCGCAGGAACAGACACCAAATGTAAATATGCCCTATTCGTATCAGTTTTATCAAAAGCTGAACAAGCAGGTGTATGATGTAAACACCAGAATGCACAGTTCCATCCGTAGTTACTATGCGGATGATACTTTGCTGGTTGATCGCTACCAGCAGCTGATGCGACTTGGTACAGATACAAATGTTTACCGCAAATGGTTGCGCCGTAAGATTACCGATGAACATCTGTTAAACTTCAAGTCAGACGATTATAACATCTACGCGAACTTTTTACCGGACCTGCAGATCGGGCGTGAGTTCCATGATGGTCAGGGCACCTGGAAAAATACCAGAGGTTACGAAATCGGTGGTACGATCGGGAAGAAGTTTTCCTTTTATACCAATGGTTTTGAAAACCAGGCGGTATTTGCAAATTACCTGACCAGGTTCATTAATACCAATAAAGTGGTGCCAAGTGAAATGTCCGGCAAGCTGGATGGTGAAACCAAAGACTGGGCCTATGTTACTGCATTGATCTCGTACACACCAAATAAGTATATCAATTTTGCCTTGGGTTATGACAAGAACTTTATTGGCGATGGTTATCGCTCGATGTTGCTGTCTGATGTTGCTGGAAATTACTCTTTTGCAAGACTGAGAGCGACAGTTGGAAACATTCAATATCAAACCATTTTCTCCTACATGCTGGACAACCAGGCGCCAGCACTAACGGACGACCGGCGCTTAGGCGCAAGGGCAAAATGGAATGCGATGCATTATGTAGACTGGAACGTGAGTAATCGCTTCTCTCTTGGTTTGTTTCAAGCGGTAACCTGGGCTGATTCAGAGCCAGAAGGGAAGCGTGGTTTTGATTTTAATTACATTCATCCTTTTGTGTTCTTAAGACCCATAGAAGGTTCAAACAGATTGTCGCCTGATAAGATGCGTCTTGGTATGAATGTGAAGTATGAGGTAACCAATAAAGCAGCAGTTTACGGACAATTTATGTTCGACGAATTTGTAGCGAAAGAGGTTTTTAAGGGTACAGGATTCTGGGCAAATAAATGGGCCATCCAAATGGGCCTACGTGGATCAGATTTGTTCAAGGTTGAAAATTTGAACTACTTAGCCGAGTTTAATACCGCCCGCCCTTATACTTACACGCATTTTCAGCGCTTGACCAGTTATACCGGCATGAATCAACCCTTAGCGCATCCGATGGGTGCGAACTTCCGGGAGTTTTTGGGGATTATGAATTATAGCTATAAGCGGTTTGACTTCCAGGCTCAAGCCAGTTATGCCAGGTATGGTATGGATCCAGATGGGCAGAATTTTGGGTCCAATCTCTTTTTGTCTTATAACACCAGGCCTAATGATTATGGCAATTTCATTGGACAAGGATTGAAAACAGATTTGAATTTTTTAGAGGCGAAAGTTTCTTATCTGCTGAACCCGAAGTATAATTTACGACTGGAAATTGGAGGTGTTTACCGGAGTGAGAGATCTGTAGATTTTACGCAGAAAACCCAGTTGATAACATTTGGTTTGAGAAGTAGCTTCAGAAATTTATATCAGGATTTTTAATTAATTCTACAAAGCAAGTAGGTAAACAACAATTAATTTTCCTGTTGTTGCTCATAGAAAACTTATATTTGTAAACTTTTATATTATAGTGTTTTAACCATTTTAATGAAAAATATCATCTACTTATTCCTAGGCGTGCTATTTCTTAGTTCCTGTGGAGTTCAATACAAACAGGTTCCATATTTTCAAGATATCATTGATACCGCTTTTCTTCAGGAAGATATTTCCAACTCAAGTGTGTTGAGGATCCAAAAAGACGATATTTTAGGTATTACCGTCAGCAGTTTAAATTCTGAAGCATCAGCTATCTTCAATATGGGAAGTACTAGTTCTGTTCAGGGTAATGTTGGAGGTAATATCAATCCAATATTGACCGCTAATGGTTTTTTAGTGGACAAAGAAGGGCAAATTCAGCTTCCATTGGTCGGATCAATTACCGTTGCAGGACTAACTACTAAGGCTGCACGAGAATTGATTCAAATTAGGCTTCAAGATTACTTGAGGGAACCAGTTGTTAGTTTAAGGGTCGTCAATTTAAAGGTTTCGGTATTAGGAGATGTCGCGAGACCTGGAGTTTATCCAGTACAAAATGAAAGAGTTTCAATTGCCGAAGCAATCAGTATGGCTGGTGATCTTACAATAACCGGCATTAGAAGCAATGTTTTATTGATTAGAGAACTTGAAGGTAAGCGCACATACATACGATTAGATCTTCAAAAGAGAGATCTTTTTAATTCTCCTTATTTCTATTTGCAAAATAATGACGTTATCTACGTTCAGCCAGGTAATTCTAAATATGCTAGTGTCGATTCTAGCTATAGAAATGTAAGTATTATCCTTTCTGCACTTTCAGTCATCGCATTAATCATTACTAGACTTTAATATATAAAATGAATACTGAAGATTTAACTTCTGATCGGTTAAAGGAAGAAGAAAGCGATCATATTAACCTCAAGGAGGTGTTTAATAAATACTTGTTTCACTGGCCGGTCTTCATTGTAGGCTTGGTGTTTTGCTTATTGATTGCATTACTTTACTTGCGTTACTCACAACCTGTGTATTCTATTAACAGCACTTTGTTAGTTAAAGATGATAAAAAAGGTGGTCTGAAATCAGGGGGTGATTTGCTGGATGAACTTGATCTTTTTGGCAGTTCAAAAGTTGTTGATAACGAGATCGAGATATTGAAGTCGAAGACGTTAATGCGCAAGGTAGTAGATCGCCTGAATCTTTCTGTAGTCTTTATTGCTCAGGGGAGAGTTAAAAGCTCTGATCTTTATGCTAATAAACCAGCATCAATGAATGTACATCATATAAATTCCCAATGGTATAACAAACGATTTAAAATAACCTTTCCAAGTAATAACGTATACCTATTGGAAGAGGAAACATCAAACGTAAAATTTACCGGAGCCTTAAATAAAATACAGAGAAATGAGCTTGGCGTTTATTCCATAGTTAGACGTGAAGCATTCATGGATAATGCAAATTCGGATGTTGGCTTGATGATTCAAGATCCTCAAGAGGTAGCCGATAAGGCATTGGCAAATCTTAAAGTTTCCTTAGCAAGTAAACAATCAACCGTCTTAAACCTATCAATTTTGTCCACTATTCCTGAAAGAGGGAGAGACATACTAAATACCCTGGTTCAGGTTTATAACGAAGCTGCATTGACCGATAAGAATCAGACTACCCAAAGTACCATTGAATTTATTGATGAGAGATTAAGGTTAATAACTGGTGAACTTGGTGAAGTTGAAAGTGATGTAGAGAAGTTCAAGAGTAGCAGAGGAATAACAGATTTAACCGCAGATGCGAGTCTCTATCTTGAGGGTGTGAAAGCTAATGATATCAAGTTAAATGAAATTGATTTACAGCTAAGTGCAATTGAGGATATCCAGAGATATGTCAATTCAAATTCATCCGGTCAAAAAGTTCCTAGTACTTTCGGAATTAATGACCCAATTTTACTTGAGCAGGTTAGTCAATTGGGGAAGTTGTTGGTGCAACGTGATCAACTATTGCAAACAACCACTGAGAATAATCCATTACTTGACCCTTTAAACAAGCAAATTGAANNGAAAGTACAAGGATAGCGATTGCTACTTCAATCTCTAACATTAAAAATTTGCTTAAGGTTTCCAAGTTGAATTTAGTAGGGAATAACACCCAAGTTCAGGAGGCCATTAAGAAAATACCAAGCCATGAAAGACAACTTATCAGTATTAAAAGACAACAATCGATAAAAGAAAGCCTCTATTTATATTTGTTGCAAAAGAAAGAAGAGGCAGCACTTTCTTATGCCTCTACAGTCGCAGATAGCAGAATAGTTGATCAAGCTTTCTACTCTAAGAAGCCTGTTGCTCCGAAGAAATCACTGGTAATGCTCTCAGGTTTTCTATTAGGAATAATTTTTCCAATTGGATACTTGTATCTAAAGAGCGTGTTTAACGACAAAATAACTGGTCAGCAGGACATTGTTAAATCAACAACAGCGCCTCTCTTGGGGGAAGTCTCATACGACGAAAGTGGAGAAGCAATCGTAGTTCAAGCAAATAGCCGAAGAGCTATAGCAGAACAATTTCGTGCAATCAGGACCAACATGCAATATTTGCACGGGCGTAAGCCTAGCAAAAAGGGAAATGTTACCTTATTTACGTCCAGTGTCTCCGGCGAAGGGAAGTCATTTGTTGCCAGTAATTTAGCGGTTGCATTAGCTCTAAGTGGGAAAAGAACGGCTCTATTAGAACTTGATTTAAGAAAACCGAAGATCACAAAATATCTAGACTTAAAGCATCCAGTGGGTTTGAGTAACTATCTAATAGGACAGGTCCAAATTCCTGAAATCATCCAAACTTCCAAGTTTAATGATAAGCTTTCGATCATAGGATCCGGCCCGATACCTCCAAATCCATCTGAACTTCTGCTTCAAGGTGACATTGACACTCTGTTTGGCTATTTGCGTGAAAACTTCGAGGAAATTATCATCGACAGTCCTCCCATAGGTTTAGTAACAGATGCACAAATCCTAAGCCGGGTCGCTGACGTAACATTATATGTGTTAAGACAGGGTGTTACGAATAAAAGAGATGTTCGGAATATAGAGCAAATTTTTAAATCTAATAAGTTTCCAAAGCTTAATTTACTATTGAATGGTGTAAAGATCGGAAGTTCATACGGTTATGGTTATGGCTACGGCTATGGTTATGGATACTATTCTGATGATGCGAAACATAGTGAAAAATCTTTAACCTCTATAATTCAAAATATTTCAAAACGCTTCTAATAAGGAAAACATGCAAGATAATGCTTTAAAAACTAAAATAGCAATCATTGGGCTAGGCTATGTTGGGCTACCCTTAGCAATTGAATTTGCAAAACAATATGATGTTCTTGGATTTGATATAAACGAATCTCGAGTCAATGAATTAAATCAAGGTAAAGACAGAACTCAAGAGGCAAATCTTATGGATTTAAGTGCTGTCATTAACTCGAAGTCAGTCAGCGAAGATCGTATTGGTCTTTCATTTTCTTTCTCCAAACACGATTTAAAGGCCTATAACACCTTTATTGTTACTGTACCAACGCCTATTGATCAATTTAAGTCACCCGACTTAAAGCCTTTAATCAAAGCTTCTGAAATGTTAGGATCTATTTTGAAAAAAGGTGATTTAGTAATATATGAATCTACTGTTTTCCCAGGATGTACTGAAGAAGAGTGCGTTCCTGTACTCGAAAGCTTTTCTGGGTTAGTCTTCAATAAAGATTTTTTCGCTGGATATTCTCCAGAGCGGATAAATCCTGGTGATAAGGTTAATACATTAACTAAGATCAAGAAAGTTACGTCGGGTTCCACGTCGGAAATAGCGGACAAGGTGGATCGTTTGTATAGCTCTATAATAACTGCCGGTACTCACAAAGCTCCTAGCATTAAAGTTGCTGAAGCATCAAAGGCTATAGAAAATGCTCAACGAGATGTAAATATTTCGTTTGTCAATGAACTGTCATTAATATTTGATCGTATTGGAATTGATACAAATGACGTAATTGAAGCTGCTGGTACTAAATGGAACTTTTTGAAGTATCAGCCTGGATTAGTTGGTGGGCATTGCATTGGTGTTGATCCATATTACTTGGCTCATAAAGCACAATCCTTAGGCTACCATCCACAAGTGATTTTATCAGGTAGACGGGTTAATGATAAAATGGGTGCGTTCGTTGCTGATAAGGTAGTCAAGTTAATGATCCAGAAAGACCACAAAATAAAAGGATCAAAAGCGCTCATAATGGGTATCACATTCAAAGAGAATTGTCCTGATGTTCGTAACACACGTGTTGTTGATATATATCATGAGCTGATTCAGTTTGGATTGAACGTAGATATCTATGATCCTTGGGCAGATTCCGCCGAGGTTCTTCATGAATACAACCTCACTATCAAGAACCAGCTGGAAGATGATGTCGTTTACGATGCCGTGATAGTAGCGGTTGCGCATAATGAGTTTCTCAAATTCGACTATAAAAAGATAAAGCGTAACAACGGAGTTGTTTTTGACACAAAAGCCTGTCTAGATAGAGCCCTTGTAGATGGAAGACTGTAGATACGATACAATTATTGTGGGTGCCGGCCTGATAGGCCTTTCTGTAGCTTATAACCTCAAGCTGAAACGACCTGATAGTAGGATCTTGTTAATCGAGAAAGAAGATAAGGTAGCGTTGCATCAGTCGGGGAACAATAGTGGAGTTATCCATAGTGGTATCTACTACAAACCCGGTAGCTTGAAAGCACAAAATTGTATTAAGGGATATAACACGTTATTGCAATTTGCAGAAGAACATCAGATTCCCCACGAAATTTGTGGAAAGATTATAGTAGCTACATCAAATGCTGAACTAAAGGTACTTAATAACATTTATGATCGGGGCCTTGCAAATGGACTTAGCGGTATATCAAGGCTTTCTTCCGCAGCAATCAAGGAATATGAACCGCATTGTGCTGGCATTGAAGGAATTCACGTTCCTCAAACCGGAATTATCGATTATCCAAAGATGGCTAAAGTACTTCTACATTTATTTGTAAACAAGTACAATGGTGAGGTACGTTTTAATGAACAAGTTACTAACGTAGTCTCTAAAGATGGCGCCGTCTATGTAGACACAACCACGAAGAGCTATGGAACTAATAAACTAGTTACATGTGCGGGATTGTTTTCTGATCGAGTAGCCAGTCTTACCGAATCTAATAATGATCTAAGNNATATTATAAACTAAAGGAGTCTAAGAAAGATCTTGTTAAAAATTTAATCTATCCTGTTCCCGATCCAAACTTTCCATTCTTAGGAGTACACTTTACTCGAATGATTAATGGACAAATTGAAGCAGGCCCTAATGCTGTGTTAGCCTTAAAAAGGGAAGGTTATAAATTTTCAGATATAAACCTCAAGGATTTGTCAGATACACTTACCTGGCCTGGGTTTTGGAAAGTTGTTGGAAAATATGGAGGTATAGGAATGGGTGAAATATACAGATCGCTCTCTAAAGCAGCATTCACGAGAGCATTGCAAAAGCTCATACCTGAAATTACGGCATCTGACTTAGTTCCAGGGGGGGCAGGCGTAAGAGCACAAGCATGCGATAGACAAGGGAATTTGATAGACGACTTTAATTATTTAGAATACCCCAATATTATACACGTTCGCAATGCCCCATCTCCTGCAGCGACAGCATGTCTATCAATTGGGGAATTAATTACTCAAAAAATTATAAGTAGATAAATGAACGGGATTCAAATGGTTGACCTAAAAGGTCAATATGACAAGATTAGAAACGAGGTAAATTCAGCTATCATCAATGTTATCGATAATACCTCATTTATACAGGGGCCAGAGGTACGTGAGTTCGAGAATAATCTCGCAGAATACCTTGGCGCCAAGCGGGTAATCTCCTGTGCTAACGGAACCGATGCACTACAAATTGCACTAATGGCCCTTAATTTGAAGCCAGGTGACGAGGTCATTGTGCCAAGTTTCACCTATGTAGCTACAGCTGAAGTAATAGGACTTTTGGGATTAGTTCCTGTAATGGTAGATGTAGATGCTTTATCATTCAATGTAACCGCTGAATTAATTAAACCCGCAATTTCTAATAGAACCAAAGCTATTGTTCCAGTTCATCTATTCGGCCAATGTGCAGATATGGAAGGTATAATGGAACTAGCAAGGGAATTCCATCTGCATGTCATTGAAGATACTGCTCAGGCACTTGGAGCTATTTACACATTTAAAAATGGTGAAAAGAGGAGTGCGGGGACTATGGGTATTGTTGGTTGCACATCTTTCTTCCCATCTAAGAATTTGGGTTGTTATGGCGATGGAGGTGCACTATATACTAATGACGAAATCCTAGGTGCGAACATTAAAATGGTCTCAAATCATGGTCAACGAAAAAAATATTTTCATGAAGTTTTGGGTGTGAACAGCCGGTTAGACACAATTCAGGCAGCAATATTAAACATCAAGCTTCGTAATCTTGATGCGTATAGTGCTGCCCGGAATCAAGCTGCCGCGTATTACGACAAACATTTAAGCTCAATTGGGGATATTATGATTCCATTCAGGTCTACCGCGAGTACCCATGTATTTCATCAATATACCATACGCGTAAGAAATGGAAAGCGTGATGAACTACAACAATGTTTGAAGATAAAGGGTATACCAAGCATGGTTTACTATCCAGTTCCCTTGTTTAAACAACAAGCATTTAAAAATATAGGAAAGTGTGTTGGTAATCAAGATGTAACCAATATGTTGTGCAAAGAAGTCCTATCCTTGCCAATGCATACCGAACTTGATCAGGAGACACTCTCGTTTATTTGCGAATCCATTAAAACATTTTTTCATGAATAAGATTTATTTTGCACACGAAACAGCTATTATCGACGAAAACTCTTCTATTGGCTCTGGAACAAAGATTTGGCATTTCTCTCACATTATGAGCAATTGTAAACTTGGAAATAATTGCAACATTGGACAAAACGTCGTGGTATCGCCAGAAGTGATTCTGGGAAATAACGTTAAGGTACAAAATAATGTTTCCATTTATACAGGGGTCACGTGTGATAATGATGTATTCCTTGGACCATCCTGTGTCTTTACAAATGTCTTAAATCCGAGAAGCGCTGTAAACAGAAAGGAAAGCTATCTAAAAACACATGTAGGTGTAGGTGCGTCAATTGGAGCAAATGCAACAATTGTCTGCGGTCATGATATCGGCAAGTTTGCTTTTGTAGGTGCTGGTGCAGTAGTCACAAAAACGATTCCTGATTATGCGCTAGTAGTTGGAAATCCAGCGAAACAGTTGGGTTGGGTGTCAGAGTTCGGACATCGGCTTCACTTTTCTGCTGCGGGCGTAGCTATTTGTCAGGAGAGTAAACAAGAATACCAGATTGAAAATAACATTGTAACACGTATAAAATAANNATAACATGACAACAAGAGATAAAATTAAATTCGCGGTAGTTGGGTGTGGCCACATTGGCAAGCGGCATGCCGAGATGATAACACGAAATGAAGAATGTGACCTAGTTGCTCTAATAGACAACAAAGAGTCTTCGCTTTTAGAAATAGAACACTTTAATGTACCGCTTTTTAGAAGCCTAGAAGAGTTTCTTACATCCGAAATCGATACTGATGTTGTAAATATTGCTTCACCAAATGGTTTTCATGCTGATCAGGCTCTTATGTGCCTCGAAGCTCGTAAACATGTTGTGGTAGAAAAGCCAATGGCTTTAACTAAAAATGACGCGGAAAGAGTTATTTTCAAGGCGTTAAATGTACATAAACATCTATTTGCAGTAATGCAAAACCGATATTCTCCGCCTTCGGTTTGGATTAAAGACTTAATAGATTCAAACAAACTGGGTAAAATATTCATGGTTCAGCTTAACTGTTATTGGAATCGAGATGACAGATATTATAAGCCCGAATCTTGGCACGGAAAAAAAGATTTAGATGGTGGCACCTTATTTACCCAATTTTCTCACTTCATAGATATCATGTACTGGTTATTTGGTGATATCGAAAACATAAGCTCAAGGCTTAATGATTTCAATCATAAAGATCTAACCGATTTCGAAGATTCTGGTTTTGTAAGTTTTGATTTTGTAAATGGAGGTATGGGAGCTATCAATTACTCCACGTCTGTCTGGAATCAGAATTTGGAAAGTAGCATGACCATTATCGCTGAGAATGGGTCTGTTAAAATCGGAGGCCAATACATGAACGAAGTAGACTATTGTCATGTTGAAAACTATAATATGCCGAAATTAGCACCTACTAATCCGGGAAACGACTATGGAGCTTATAAAGGGTCTGCTGCAAACCATCATTATATAATTGAGAATGTTGTTGATGTGTTAAAAGGCCGTGCGTCTATCACTACCAATGCCCTGGAAGGATTAAAGGTTGTTGACATAATTGAGAGAATATATAAAAGTGCAATTTAGTAGGATTGATGATTAAAAAGCTAAGCACAATTTTTCAGTCGACCAGTAATAAGAATATATTAACTTTATTTAGTGGAAATGCTGGGGCATTGCTTATTCAGCTTGCTATTTCACCAATTATTGCTCGAATTTATAGCCCTAAAGATTTAGGTGTCTTTGCTATTCTCTTCTCTACAATCAGTATTTTGACCACTATAATTAATGCAAGGTATGAACTAGCTATACTATTATCAAAAGGTCAGGTTGGCACATTTAATGTTTTTTTCTTGTCAATTATTATAGCGTCAATTATGGCTCTAGGTTTGACACTGATGATAATGATTTGGAAAGTTCCAATTGCAATTTTTTTAGGGGATGTAAACGTCGCTAGGTATCTGTATTTTATTCCCGTTATAACGTTTCTGATGGGCATCTACAATCCACTCAAATATTATTTTACAAGGCACGCGAACTATAAAATTTTATCGCTGTCTCAGATAAGCAAATCATTAGTTCAATGTGGTGTACAGGTGGGATTTGGCTTTCTAAAAATCACAAGCATAGGCCTGATATTAGGGTTGTTTTTTTCTCAACTAGCGGGAAATACAACTCTGATAAAGTCCTTTTTAAAAGATCTCAAAACTGTACCCAGAAAGATTATTAGCTTAAGGTCACTAAAGCATGTATTTGTAAAATATAAAGATTATCCCATGTATTCAACGTGGGCCGTCTTCCTATCTGCAATTGCTACTAACATAACAGTGTTTTATATAGGAAGTTTGTATGGAACTGACAATTTAGGATACTACTCTTTCATGCAAAGGTACATATCAGCCCCACTTTCTCTTATTTCAGTAGCGATCGGGCAGGTGTTCATGCAGGAACTGTCGTTAAAATACCGAACGAATGCATCCGGTATCAAAGTTTTTAAACAATATATAAAAAAGTTATTCTTTCTAGGTGTATGTGTGTTTTTACCAATATTCTTTCTGATACAGCCTGCTGTAGATATCTTCTTTGGGCCAAAGTGGAGGGTTTCAGCTGATATTACAAGGATTCTGTCGCCCATGCTGTTAATACAATTTATCGTCATTCCTCTGCAGTTAGTCGGGGTCGTATACCAGAAGCAAAAAACGTTTTTAGCTCTGCAAGTAGTTACATTCTTAGTGTATCTAGCTCCGATTGTTATTACTAAAAAACATTTTCTTCCAATGAACGACTTCTTTCTGTTACAGATGTTTGCTATATCAAGTTGGTCTTTAGTAACAATTTACTTCTATTACAAGATGATCGTTAAGCACGACAATTCAAAAAATAATCCATATGAGTCTTCTATCTAATATAATCTTCCATGCTTCTTATCGCGCGTTAGGAAGACGTGAGACTGTTTTGTACAAACAATTTTTAGAAAGTGACAAGCTATCTTTTGACGAACTAAGATATCGGCAAGATAGACAACTTTGCCGTCTGGTAGAACATTGTTACAATAATGTTCCATATTACACAAGGAAATTGAAGGAACTTTCGATTTCTCCGATGGATATAAAAGGGCAAGAGGATCTTAACCTTTTACCAGTGCTTACGAAAGCGGAGGTGTTGAACAATTTGTCTGATTTTACGCCCAACGTAGTTCCCAAAGATGCCGTAAAAGCAAGTACGGGAGGATCAACTGGTGAGCCGATGAGATACATGATGAGTAACGAAGATCGTTCTAGAGGTGTGGCATTGATGTACCGTGGATGGTCAAGAGCCGGCTACAAGTTAGGCGATCATGTTTTTATCTTTGCTGGGTCCTCACTTGTAGGAAATCCAACATTATTTCGTGAGCTAACGAAATGGAGTAGAAATTTCAGTGCGTTTTCTTCATTTGGTGTCTCAGAGTTAAATCTGATTGACATGGTAAAGTTCTTAAATCGCAGGCGACCGAAGTTCCTTCGCGGATATGCTAGTTCAATCGCTCTTCTTGCTAATTTTATTGCAACAGATTCTAAATACAAGCTGAACTATGCACCAAACGCTATATTCACGACGGCAGAAATGTTAACTGAGAATCAGCGGTCGAAAANNTCAATATGGTTTAAATGACGGCGGTATTAGCGCTTATGAAGATAGACAACATACAGGGTTTCTTATCGATACAGAACGTTCAATAATGGAGTCGGTAGATTCCGCTGGTAAACATGTTTTGAATAGCCCAGGCAGCCTTCTTGCGACTTCACTGCACAACTTTGCTTTTCCATTTATCCGATACGATACTGGAGACGTTGGCATAATTAGTAGAGATAGTGCAGTATCAGAGAATCGGATGATTTTGAAGAACCTTTTGGGGCGTTCGACTGATTTCATTGAAGTAAATAACAGAATTATTGGAAGCCCGGTACTCACCGTATTAATGGGTAAATTCGATATTAAAAGATATCAGATTGTGCAAAGTAAAAATAAGCTAAAGTTCCTTATCAACAAAGGTGCATCATTTACCGAAGCTGACGAGAAGTTTATTTTAACATCCATAATTGAACATTTAGGAAACGTAGAAATTGAATTTGACTACAAACCTCAATTCATTGAGACCAAGAATAAGCACAAGTTTATTGTAAATCTGAAGGAAATTTAAGCATATAGATTTTGTTTTGGATTTTCGGAAGGAGCTTTAGCTTACTCAAAAATAAAGATGTCGAAAGGTTTTAAAATATTATAAAGCGACAAGAGCAAGTTTTACTTTATGCACTTCAATACAATATGTTGTTAAAGTAAAAGTTACGATCTGGTGTGACATCCTCATATTTAAATTAGTCTGAGATTTATTACGATACAATTTGGAATTATCGAGACGCAAATGACTAGCATGCTAAAAAAAAAAAATAATCAGAAAATTTGGTTGATGGTCGCTTTGATAGTAATCTATCGAATTATTTTGGATCTGAGTTATTATTATGTAATAGCTCCAAATTTTTACTATGATGGATTTGAATTTGAATTTTCATTTGCAAAGTATTTAGATTCCTACGTACTCCTACTGCTGTTGTTTGCGATTACTCCAAAAGAAATAAACAGAACGTCAGATTTAATATTGGTAATATTATTTACTTTAATAGGCGTGCCAATGCTTGCTTATTATAGCTTATCCGATCAATCAAGATTATATGCCTATCTGATGTTTTTAGAAATAGTTTTGGTTATTTATGTCGGCAAAATGGGCTTGCTAAAGATCAAGATTACTCGATCGCAAAGCAATGTTGATAATTCTTATAAAGTAAGTATCTTTTTCACATTATTGTCATTAATATTTCTTATGGGAACAATCGGGTTTTCAAGATTGAACTTTGACCTACTTAAGATCTACGAATTCAGAAAAGAAAATTCTCAGGAAATAGCAGTCGGTTTTATGCCATATATTATATCTTGGGCTACCAAGGTGTTTAATTTGTTTCTAATTGTATACTCGGTTATTAATAGGAAAAAAGTTCAAACCATTATTTTCATTGGTGTGCAGCTTCTTTTCTTTGGTTTTCTTGCTCACAAAACTGTACTTTTTTATCCTCTTATAATCTTGTTTGTATACCTATTTATGAAGTGGAAGCATAGGTACATTGCTTACCTTCTTGGTCTTATACTCTGTTCCGGAATTCCGTTACTTGTTTCACTGGTCGCAGATGACATTATCTTAGTTAATATAATAACTCGGCGGGTATTCTTCGTGCCTGCATTTTTAAATTTCAACTATTTTGAGTTTTTTAGTAATAATGAATATATATACCTGTCTAATAGCTTATTATCTCCGATAGTAGACTATCCTTACGAGATCACCAATACTGCTCACCTGATCGGGAATTATCTTGGACGACCAGATTTGGGTGCAAATACCGGTTTTTTGGGTACTTCGTTTATGCATTTCGGATATCTTGGAGTTATTATTTTTCCACTAGTTATCGGTACTTTAATTCGGTTAGCGGATACATTTTCTAGATTCACACCGGTTTGGTTTACAAGTGGCCTCATTTTGCTTCCTTTTATAAACTTATTTATGAGTGCAGATCTTCCAGTAACTCTTTTGACGCACGGTCTACTTATTGGTTTTATTTTATTAAAGCTTATAGATAATCCAGTCACCTTTGGATCACGCAGGCTAAACTAAACAGGTTTACCTTAGCATTTAGTAGATAAGCTCTTATTAACCTACATTTACGCCCAATTATGATCATTAATTATAATATATGAATTCTCTTAGTCAAAGTTAGAAAGTCAATTATGAAGATATTAGTTTTATCCTTATTAATAATTTGCATATCTGGCAATAAACCCGAATGTACGTACAGGATCAATTCAAATGGCCTTGATCAGATAAACTCATCGCTTGGCTATAGCCCAGAATTGAAGTCTGATGAAAACGTTTCAAATCTTAATGTGATCCAAGAATATATAACAAGGTGGAAGACAAGTAAGGACTTTTCACTTTATTATCCAACACACTACCTTTTTGTTTCGCTTGTATATGCAAGTAAAAATGGTGACACTAAGCTCATGCGACAGTTTGA
>DCLG01000030.1:77748-105967 GCA_002320935.1 Pedobacter sp. UBA1654
CATTGAAGATAACCTAAGTAAACCATCTGTATCAAGGCTAGATAAAGTGCATTTTGCATTCCTTGCGTCAGAATATCTAAGGTTAAGCGTTCAACACGTAGAACTAAGAGACCGCAACCGACAATCTTATCAAGTTCTTAAAACCTTCGTTCTAAGTATGTGGCGCAACGAGAAAGGTAATGTATGGGATGATGAGATTTGCCACTTTAAAGGAAAAAGAAGTAGAGTTGCGTATTTATTGACTCATAATTTACCTTATTATAAGAAAAGTTACCATGCTGCCGTCACTGATGAGGACCTTTTTACGATGGCAACTGGTGCAAGCTTAGTTGGCTTTGAACTCCGGAGTTCTACTATTGTCTCCCCGGCATTAGTAGAAGTTGTATTTTATTTCATTCAAACCTTAAGACAAAAAGCTGTGTTCACAGAAGGAGATAAGTGGTTATTACAACCTGGTGTGTGGAGTGAGCATTCCAATTACCTTTACGCAGGTAACAAATGGTCAAGCCCAAATTTGAAGTATAAAAAAGTTCCTAATATCGGGTGGGATGCATCGCATTTTTCAAGAATGCCCGGCTATTTATATACACTTTCTTGCATATTTAAGTCGAAGTCAGAGGTGGGTAGGTTTATACTACGACTTCAAGTTGGATTGAGTCAGCAATTCATGGAAAAGGTTGTTGTGAAATCAAGGCGTTCGGATAACATAGATCTTTACAGATTCAATAACTTCATGGATGGAAGTAATGGTGTTTTTCGCTATAAATACCCGTCCAAACCAAGTGGTTATGGCCCATTTGAAAATTATCATCATATTTTCTATGGATGGTGGAGTTTACTCGGCCAACAACCAATCACAGACATGTATAAAAACCTTAGTCATAGTATACCTAATTATTTTCCAGCCGAATCAGAACAAAAAAGGCTTGCGAAACAAATTGTCGACATTTGCAGCTTACGCTGAGCTGTCATTTCAATTAGCTTGATTTCTTCCCTTTTGGTCCTTCAACTTTCTTTTTTAGTAAATTTATGAAAAACCCTAAAAACATCTGTATCATCCTTTATCCCAGAGTAAATGATCATTCTAGTCGAATTCTAAAACAAGCATATTATCTTACTGAGCAAAACATTGTTGACGAAGTCCTCATCTTATCTATGTACTTTGATAGCAAGTTAGAAGAAGTAGTCAAAATATCTGATAAGATAAATATAAGGAGACTAAAGTCTGTAACGCACGGGCTTCCAAAGAATGCACTTGGAGACGCAATAAAATTTTACGTCTTCAACAATCTTTGTAAAAAGATCATTAAAGATATTAGTCCAAGTTTAGTAATCCCTCATAGTCTATCCGTTTTGCCAATCGGGGTTTGGGCCAAAAAAAGTTTTAATGTTAAATTGGTGTATGATGCACATGAATTGGAGACGGAAAGGTTTAATCTGAAAGGGCTGAGACAAACTATTTCACGCCGGATGGAAAGAAAATTAATCGGGCATTGTGACAAAGTTATTGTTGTTAACGAAGCTATTTTAAAGTGGTATCAAGCCGCCTACAATCTCCAAAATATCTACTCAATACCTAACATACCCATAAACAATGCTCCTGGTAGGATCTTACCTAAAAGTAATATACTGAGAGAAGAATTTGGTCTCAAGGAGAATACCATCATCTTTCTATACCAAGGAATATTATCGTCAGGGAGGGGAATAAATGAGCTGCTTGAAATTTTTTCGGAGGGAGGAATTCAGGAAGATCGGGTGATCATCTTTATGGGATACGGCGAGTTGGCAGAAGAAATCAAAACTTTGTCAAGAACTAATAATCAAATTTACTTCAAACCTGCAGTTTCTCCTGGCTCGATCTTGGAAAATACACGTGGAGCGGATGTGGGACTTTTTTTTATCCTAAAAGAGATGTGTTTAAGTTATCAACTCTCTCTTCCAAACAAGTTTTACGAGTACGCCATGGCTGGATTATACCTTTGCGTCAATGATAAGTTTCCCATTATGGAGGAATTAATAGTTAAACACAACTTAGGCAAGGTAGTTGGATCTTCAAAAGGGGAAATTAAGAAGTTCATTCAAACAATTACGTTTGATGAAGTAAATAATGTTTATGAGAAGTCTCTTGAATATCGTGCAAATTTAGGCTGGCATCAGAATCTTGAAGCATTAAATGAGATTTTTCAATGACCTACACATAGTTCAACTCACAACGTAAATTATTGAAAGATCAACAAACAAAATGAGAATTTTATACATACATCAATACTTCAAAACACCATTAGAACCCGGGGGTACCAGATCATATTGGATTTCAAAAAAGCTTGTTGAAGTAGGTCATCAAGTTACGATGATTACCTCGAAAAGCGGGATGAAATCAAAGACTGAAACGGTTATGATCGACGGAATTCAGGTTATATATGTGAATGTTCCTTATGACAACAATATGAGCATACCAGCAAGGTTATATGCATTTATGAGATTCATGTGGTTGTCTACAGCTGTCGGCTTTCAGAAGGAATTTGATTTGGTTATTGCGACGTCTACACCACTTACAGTTGGCTTTCCCGCTCTTGTGTTAAAAAAGCTTAGACAAAAACCCTATATATTCGAGGTACGAGATCTATGGCCGGAGGTTCCTATTCAAATGGGAGGCTTGAAAAATAGAATGTTGATAGAATTGGCGAAAGTATTTGAAAGATCTATTTACAAGAATGCTATTCATATAATTGCTCTATCGCCTGGCATGTATGAAGGTGTAAAAAGTGTCGGTGTTTCTGATGAAAAAATATCCATGATTCCTAATATGTCGAAGATCGATGAGTTTTGGCCAAGAGAAAAGAACCTCGTTTTACAGAGAGAATTGGGATTATCTGAAAGCTCCTTTAAAATAATTCATTTTGGAACTCTGGGCATAGCTAATGGTGCAATGTCGATCATAGAAACCGCTATACATATGAAAAAAGAAGTTGATGTTGAATTTATCTTCTTAGGCGGAGGATCAACCGAAAAAGAATTGGAAGATCGGTGTAGACGAGAAAATTTAAAAAATGTTCATTTTCTCGGTAAATTCGGTATGACCACAACTTCGGAAATCGTCAATGTTTGTGACGTTTCAATTGTAAGTTTTTTAAATTTACCGATTTTATACACGAACTCACCGAATAAACTATTTGATTCACTTTCGGCAGGAAAGCCAATTATAGTAAACTCGGCTGGTTGGACAAAGGAGTTAGTAGAAGAATACAAATGTGGTTTGTACGTTGATCCAGATAATCCTGACAGCCTCAAGAACGCAATCTTATTTTTAAAGAACAATAAGGAAGCAGCAAAACAAATGGGAAAGGCATCACGAAAGCTCGCAGAAGATCAATATGATAAAAGTATTTTGGTTCAAAAATTCGCTGAGATAATATTAGCACAACAAACTCGTGTCGATGTATAAATTATACTTTAAAAGAATACTAGATTTATTAGTCGCATTAACTGCCATTTTATTACTGAGCCCGGTATTTCTCTGCTTAACCCTTGGCTTGTTTATAGTAAATCAGGGTAAGCCATTTTTCTTGCAGAGTCGACCAGGAAAGAATTCAGCTATATTCAAGATTGTTAAGTTTAAGACTATGAATGATCGCTGCGGGCAGGATGGAAAACTCTTGTCAGATGCAGAAAGACTGACAGGTTTGGGTGCATTTGTTAGAAAAACCTCATTAGATGAAATACCGCAGTTGATCAATGTAATAATAGGCGATATGAGTCTGATCGGACCAAGACCTCTGCTGCCAGAGTATCTGCCTTTGTATTCTTCAGAACAAAACCGGCGGCATGAGGTCAAGCCGGGTATCACCGGTTGGGCACAGATTAACGGCAGAAATGCGATTAGCTGGACGGAAAAGTTTAAATTAGATGTTTGGTACGTTGACCACTTAAGTCTGATGTTAGATATAAAAATTATTTTTCTGACTATAAAAAAGGTGGTGGTCAGAGAAGGAATAAATTCAGACACCTCAGTAACAATGGAGAAGTTTACGGGAAACTAATGCATATCTTCGGGGCTAGTGGGCATAGTAAGGTTATAATTGACATTCTCAATTTAAGTGGAGTTAGTATATCAGCAATATGGGACGACAATCCGGACGTTAAAAGTTTCTGTGGATTTCCGATTTCGGGCAACCTGGAACGAATTAAGTCTCATCAGGTTGACGAGCTTATAATTGCGATTGGTAGCAATAGTATTCGTAAGAAGCTTGCTACTGAACTTCACGTGCCTTTTGGTACAGTAATGCATCCAAAAAGTATTGTAGCAGAAGCCGCGCGGGTATTAAGTGGATCTGTTTTAATGGCAAATGTTGTGGTAAACGCTGATACTTTGATTGGGGAACACGTTATTTTAAATACATCATGTTCTGTAGACCATGATTGTACAATTGATAACTTCGTTCACATATCGCCACAGGCAGGCATTGCAGGTAATGTGCAGGTCGGCGAGGGAACTCACATAGGAATAGGTGTAAACGTGATCCAGGGTGTGAAAATAGGCGCATGGGCAACCATCGGCGCAGGAACAGTAGTAATCCGGGATGTGCCAGATTATGCGGTTGTAGTCGGCAATCCAGGTAGAATAATTAAGTATAATAGAATTTAAATATAATGAACTCAAAAATTTGGTTGTCATCTCCACACATGGGTGGATTGGAACAGAGATATGTAAATGAGGCTTTTGAAACCAACTGGATTGCCCCTTTGGGCCCTAACGTGGATGGCTTTGAACAAGATCTGGCTACCTATACGGGTACAAAGCATGCGGCTGCTTTAAGTGCCGGAACAGCTGCTCTACATTTATCTTTAGTAATGTTAGGCGTGAAGTCTGGAGATGAGGTAATTTGCCAATCGATGACTTTTTCCGCAAGTGCCAATCCTATTGCTTATTTAGGTGCAATCCCCGTGTTTGTAGATAGCGAGAAAGAAACTTGGAACATGTGCCCGGAACTTTTACGCAGCGCTATTCTTGCGAGAATTAAGCTCGGAAAGAAGCCTAAAGCCATAATCCCCGTTCACCTTTATGGCATGCCTGCACAGATGGACAAGATCATGGTTGTCGCCAATGAATTCGAGATACCGGTAATTGAAGATGCTGCAGAAGCACTCGGTTCTCATATCAGTGGCAAAGCAATGGGTAGTTATGGTACAATGGGCGTGCTGTCTTTTAACGGAAATAAAATTATCACAACTTCCGGAGGTGGCGCATTAGTATCCGATAACGAAGATCATATCAAAAAAGCAAGATTCCTGGCTACCCAGGCCCGTGACAATGCACCGCATTATCAACATTCGGAGATTGGCTACAATTATCGGATGAGTAATGTTGCAGCAGGGATTGGCCGCGGGCAAATGGAAGTGCTTGATGAACATGTTGCAAAAAGACGTGCTAACTTTGAATTTTATAAAAAGGAGCTGGCTAACATTCCTGCCATTACCTTAATGGATGAACCTGACGGTTATTTCTCCAACCGTTGGTTAAGTACCATGCTGATTAATCCGGAACTTTCAAANNACCAGGGAACAAGTTGCCGATGTGTTAGCCCAAGATAACATTGAATGTAGACCATTATGGAAGCCCATGCACCTGCAACCAGTTTTTGAGGGTAGTCCATACTATGGTGTTGGGGTATCAGAAGATCTATTTGCTTGTGGTTTATGCCTGCCTTCTGGTTCAAACCTGAGTGATGAGGATTTGATACGTGTAGTTAATGGAATTAAGGCCTGTTTTGCTGGATAGTTAAAATAGTTAATGAATAAACGATTAACTATTATTAATTTTATCAAAAATATCCCTGCTAATGTTCTCGAAAATTGAAATAGTACCGCGCTGGATCATCTTTGCAATAGATATATTCTTGAGCTTGGTTGCTTTATTAATGGCTGAAGTCATATCCAAAAACTTCAATGTTACACTGATCAATTTTCATTCATTGTACCAGGCAGCACTAACAGCTGTGACTATCAATGCTATAGTATTCTTCCTTCTGAAGACCTATGCTGGAATTGTCAGGTACACATCCGCTCAGGACTCGGTTAAGATACTTGGTGCGGTACTACTCAGTACTTTCCTGATCTTTATTGTTAATGCCGTCATGGTCACGTTCCATGGCCACCCGTTTATAAGTTTCACTACGCTGGTTAACTTCACGCTTTTTAGCTTCCTAATCCTCACGGCATATCGGATGCTTGCGAAATCCATTTTCTTATATTTCAAAACGGCAAAACTAGATAGGCGGAAGATTATCATTTACGGTGCTGGAGAAGCGGGACTGGTTACTAAAAGGACTTTCGATCATGATCCAAAAACCAATAAAAAGATAATTGCCTTTGTTGACGACGACGAGCGCAAGATTGGCAAGACCGTGAATGGCATCATCATCAAACCAGCCTCAGTGCTCACTGAAGTGATCATGAAAAAGCAGGTGGATGAAATCATCTTCGCCAGTTATTCAATTCCGGTAGATCGCAAAAACCAAATCGTAGATCTCTGCTTACAACATCGCGTAAGGGTGCTCAACATTCCCGCACCGGATGTATGGACAAAACCGAATGCCAATCCGAAGCTTATTCACAAGATTAACATTGAAGATTTACTGGATCGTAAGCCTATCCGGATGGATATGCAAGGCATAGGCTCGGAATTAAAAGGCAAGAGGGTTCTCGTAAGTGGTGCAGCAGGTTCTATAGGCTCGGAGATTGTACGCCAGCTCATGAAGTTTGAAACAGGGCTAATTATCATGCTTGATCAGAGTGAAACAGCACTGCATAACCTTTCACTGGAAATGGGCGAACATAAATCCGGCTCCATCGTACATGCCTTCATTGGTGATGTTAAAGATGCTGGTCGTATGGAATTCCTGTTTAACCACTTCAAACCCGAATACGTGTACCATGCAGCGGCCTATAA
The DNA here is from genome assembly GCA_002320935.1 of Pedobacter sp. UBA1654. GTDB lineage: Bacteria > Bacteroidota > Bacteroidia > Sphingobacteriales > Sphingobacteriaceae > Pedobacter. The sequence goes on from DCLG01000030.1 coordinate 84,698, forward strand.
ACATGTGCCACTTATGGAAGATAATCCGGCAGAATCCGTAAAAACCAACGTGTTAGGTACAAAGACAATGGCGGATCTTGCAGTTAAGCACAAGGTTGAGAAGTTTGTGATGATCTCTACAGATAAAGCGGTTAATCCCACGAACATTATGGGTGCCTGCAAAAGAATTGCAGAGATTTATGTGCAATCGCTGAACAATACACCTGCTGCATCAGGTACCCGGTTCATTACCACCCGATTTGGGAATGTTTTGGGCTCAAATGGTTCTGTAATCCCGCGCTTCAAACAGCAGATTGAACGTGGTGGTCCGATAACGGTTACACATCCTGATATCACAAGATACTTTATGACTATACCTGAAGCCTGTCAGTTGGTGCTGGAAGCAGGTTACATGGGCCAGGGAGGGGAGATCTTCATTTTCGATATGGGAAAATCAGTCAAGATCGTTGATTTGGCGAAACGGATGATTCAATTGGCAGGTATGGAACCTAATAAGGATATCCAGATTTCATATTCCGGTCTCCGCCCGGGTGAAAAACTGTACGAAGAGTTGCTAAATGATAAAGAGAATACGATGCCGACCCATCATGAGAAAATCATGATTGGAAAGGTGCGGGAGTATGTTTTTGCTGAGGTAGAAACACAAGTATTGAGCCTTGTTGCCGATGCAATTGTTAACGACAACAAAAAGGTGGTACTGCAAATGAAAAAATTAGTGCCGGAGTTTAAGAGTAAAAATTCTAAGTTTGAGGAACTGGACACACTTTTGGAAAATCAGCAGAAAGCGGCTGATGCGACCAAAGTTCAGGATGATCCTAAATCAGCTTAAATGGAAATTACAAAAACAAGTATACAAGATTGCCTGGTGATCAAACCGGCCGTATTTACAGATGCCAGAGGGTACTTTTTTGAGAGCTTCAATGCGGAACGCTTTGATGAGGCTACAGGCTTAGATGTTCATTTTGTACAGGATAATCAATCGTTTTCTTCATACGGTGTACTAAGAGGACTTCACTTTCAAAAGGCGGAACATGCGCAGGCAAAGCTTGTCCGGGTGCTTAAAGGTGAGGTGCTGGATGTGGCGGTTGACCTGCGTCCGGGTTCTCCAACATACGGTAAGTATGAAAGTGTAATCCTATCTGAAGAGAACAAACTTCAATTCTTTGTGCCGCGTGGTTTCGCCCATGGCTTTGTCGTGCTTTCAGAAACTGCAGAGTTCTTCTACAAATGCGACAATTACTACAATAAAGCTTCTGAGGGTGGTTTGCATTACGCAGATCCGGCACTCAACATAGACTGGCAGATGCCGGCAGAGCGCTTATTGGTATCAGACAAAGATGCCGTGCTTCCTTTCCTTTCTGAAATAAACTTATCTTGATGAATAATATTGTATTGGTTTTTGGTGCCTCCGGACAATTGGGTACATGTTTGAAAAGTGTGGCAGCAGATCAAGGCATCCACGACATCGTATTTCCCGAAGAGCGTTCTGCAGATATACTGAATTTGGAAGGCCTGCAAATAGTCTTTGAACAGGTGAAGCCAGCTTATGTGATCAACTGCGCCGCTTACACGGCTGTTGATAAGGCAGAAGATGAAGTTGAGCTTGCCCGCCGGGTAAACCGGGATGGTGCAGCCAACCTGGCTACATTGTGTAATACACATGGCGCCATTTTGATACACATATCCACCGACTTTGTATTTGAAGGCAACATACCTAAACTGCTTACAGAACAAGATCCCGCAAACCCGATTTCCGTATATGGTCTAACCAAACTGGAAGGGGAGCAGGCCATTGCTGCACAGCTGCAGGATTTCTATATCCTTCGTACCAGCTGGCTATATTCTGAACATGGAAATAATTTTGTTAAGACCATGCTGAACCTAGGCAGCACCCGTGATGAATTGAGGGTGATTGCCGATCAGGTGGGTACACCAACCTATGCCATGGATCTTGCGAATGCTATTTTCAACATCATCGGTACTGAAAAGCATGCCTTCGGTATTTATCACTTCAGCAATGAAGGGGTAACCTCCTGGTATGATTTCGCAAAAGCCATATTCGACATTAGTGGCATGTCAACTCGCGTTCTGCCTATTCCAGGAACTGAATACCCGACCAAAGCCGCAAGACCTGCGTTTTCGGTTATGGACAAGACTAAAATTAAAAATACCTTTAACTTGCAGATACCATACTGGAGAGACAGTCTGGAGATCTGTCTGAAGAAGCTAACAAATAAATCGTAATTGATGAAAGGAATTATACTCGCCGGCGGTTCCGGCACTAGGTTGCACCCTTTAACGCTTGCCTGCAGCAAGCAGATGATGCCGGTTTACGACAAACCTATGATCTACTATCCTTTGTCTATCCTTATGCTTGCAGGTATAAATGAGATCCTGATCATTTCTACCCCGCATGATCTTCCGCAGTTCGAAAAGCTGCTTGGGGATGGTTCCCGTATTGGTTGTAAGTTTTCTTATGCGGTACAGGCAGAGCCAAACGGACTTGCACAGGCTTTTGTTATTGGTGAAGAATTCATTGGATCAGACAGCGTGGCATTGATCCTGGGTGATAACATCTTCTATGGCGATGGTCTTTCCCGTTTATTGCAGGATCTGAAAGAACCTGAGGGCGGCGTTGTATTTGCTTATCAGGTTGCGGATCCGGAACGTTACGGCGTAGTCGAATTTGACGAAAATAAAGTTGCGGTATCCATCGAAGAAAAACCTGAAAATCCGAAGTCTAATTACGCGGTACCAGGCTTGTACTTCTATGATAATTCTGTAGTGGAGATTGCTAAAAACATCCCAATGTCGCCTCGTGGTGAATACGAGATCACGGATGTAAATAAGGTTTACCTGGAGCAGGGCAGATTGAAGGTTGGGGTATTGAGCCGTGGCACCGCCTGGCTGGATACAGGGACTTTTAATTCCTTGATGCAGGCTGGTGAGTTTGTGCAGGTGATTGAAGAGCGTCAGGGTCTTAAAATCGGCTGTATTGAAGAGGTTGCTTTCCGCATGGGCTACATTGATGAGGCTCAGCTTAAAGAAATTGCTGCACCATTGGTGAAAAGCGGATACGGGCAGTACCTGATGCGGCTGACGAAGTAAGATCATGTGTCTGATTACCGTTTCGGTATGAAATTCTAATGAAATCCTAATCTTTATAACAAGATATTTTATTGTTTTTGCTGTAGTATTGCAGCGCTAAAAAACAAAGCAGGTAATTTTATGTTTACAGGTAGTGGAAGATGGCTTGAACCCACTTCCACTACCTTCAGGAATATTAAGCTGCTTAAAATATTTTGTAATAGATGTATCAGGAAAAAGATTTTACGCTCACCAACGCAGCGCTTTTTAACTATATCACCAAGGAAAAAAAGGACGTTTGGTCCATATATATCTACGCCATTCTAAGTGGTTTGGTGCAGCTGAGCATACCCCTTGGGATTCAGGCCATCGTGAGTTTAGTTATGGGTGCCACCATGGTGACCTCCCTTTACATCCTGATCTTTTTCATCGTGCTCGGCACTTTCCTGGTGGGGTTCTTCAGGGTTAAAGTGATGCAGATCATTGAAAAGATTCAGCAGAAGATATTTGTTGAATATTCCATCGCCTTCGCCAATAAAATTCCTAAGGTCAACCTTTCTGCTACCAAGAAATACTATTTGCCGGAACTGGTGAACCGCTTCTTTGATACGCAGAATTTACAGAAAGGTATTTCCAAGATTTTGCTGGAGATACCAACGGCATTGATCCAGATCCTCTTTGGAATCCTGCTGCTGTCTTTCTACCATCCCTGGTTCCTGGTATTCGGTGCCCTGGTGATCATTATCGTGGTCATCATCTTCAGGTTTACCATGAATTCCGGGATCCGCTCCAGCCTGGAAGAAAGCGAAAAGAAGTATGCCGTGGCTTCCTGGCTGGAAGACATCGCAGCTGCGGTGAAGACCTTCAAGAGCAACTCCAATGCGGATGCCCACCTGACCGGAACGGATGAGCGTGTGGTGCGTTACCTTAAACACAGGACTTCCCATTTCCGCGTTCTGGAGTTCCAATACAAAACCATTATCGGCTTTAATGTGATCATCACCATGTTGATGCTGACCATCGGAACGTATCTGCTGGTTACGCAACAGCTGAATATTGGTGCTTTTATTGCCACGGAGATTGTGGTGCTGACAATCATGAATGCGGTGGAAAGGTTGATTAAGAGTCTGGAAAGCTACTATGACGTGATTGCCTCACTGGTAAAATTAAATAAGGTGACGGAGTTACCGGAGGAACAGAACGGCATCATGAGCCTGCAAAAAGCTACGGGCGGTTTGGAAGTGAAACTGGATGATGTCAGCTTTGCTTTCAATGATAACCGGCCGATACTGAAGAACATCAGCTTCGAAGTCAAAGCAAATACCATAACCGTGATCTCCGGTTCCATCGGTGCCGGAAAATCAACCCTGCTTAATGTGATGGCAGGATTTTATGAAAATTCTTCGGGCGCCATCCTGTTTGATAAGGTTCCACTGCCGAATCTGGATAAAAGCCAGCTAAGAGCCGGCATCGGTTTGTACACGCAGGATATGATCATCATCAAAGGCAGCTTACTTGAAAACATTCTGCTCGGTCGTGATGATGTAACTGCGGATGATGTCATCCGATTGAGTGAAGAGATCGGCCTCGAAGACCTGCCCAGCTTGTTCAGCAATGGCTTTGATACGCAGATCAGTGAAACGGATACGGAGGTTTCTTTCAGCGGTAAAAAGAAGATCACCTTACTGCGGGCTTTACTCGGAAATAACAGGTTGCTCATGCTGGAAGATCCCCTGCAGGGTATGAACGAGGAGTTTCAAACCAGGATGATCCGGCACCTGCAGAAGATCAAGGCATATACGACGATCATCATCATATCACAAGGTTTCGCTTTAAGGGACATCGCAGATCAGCACTTGTATCTGGAAGATGGCCTCATCAATACGCTAAAATAATATTAAAATGAAGCTTAGATCTTTTGAGAGCATTTATCATATCAATAAGGAATCGCATGTAAAACGCTGGTTCCTGTATTTCAGCATCTTGTTTATCGTTGTCCTCTTCCTGCCCTGGACGCAGAACATCCAGCTCAGGGGAAATGTAAGTACGCTTTATCAGGATCAGCGGCCACAGCAGCTGAACTCGCCCATTCCCGGCAGGATCATCAAATGGCATGTTAAAAATGGCGATTATGTGAAGAAAGGGGATACCATTCTGCAGCTTGCAGAGGTGAAAGACGATTACCTGGACCCTCAGCTGGTCCGCAGAACCGAGGAACAGGTAGAAGCGAAAAAGGGGGTGAGGGACTACTATAAAGCTAAGGTTGGTACAACAGACGCGCAGCTGGAGGCCATCAATGCCACCAGATCCCTGAAGCTTGCACAACTGAAAATTAAGATTGCACAGCTGAACAGTAAGATCGCTGCTGAAGAAGCGGAACTGGTGGCTGCAAGTAATGAGCTGAAGTTATCTGAAGATCAATATGGCCGGCAGAAGAAAATGTATGAAGAAGGCCTGGTTTCGCTCACGCAGTTCCAGCAGCGCAGTGTGTCTTACCAGAATGCGCTTGCGAAAAGAACTGCAGCGGAAAACAAGCTGAACCAATCACGCCAGGAACTGATCAACATGGACATTGAGCGGAATGCCATTATGCAGGACTACACAGAAAAGGTAAGCAAGACCGAGGGTGAGCGTTTCCAGAGCATGGGACAGATCGAGGGCAGTGAGGGTGATATTGCAAAGCTCGAAAACCAGGTGGCCAATTATCGCGTAAGGCAGGGGATGTATTCCGTACTGGCTTCGCAGGATGGTCAGGTGGTTCAGTTAACCAAATCCGGTATCGGGGAGATCCTGAAAGAAACGGAGAGCATCGGTACCATTGTGCCCAAGATGGCCAACTATGCAGTAGAAATCTATGTAAAACCGGTAGACCTGCCCCTGCTTCGTGAAGGTCAGCGGGTGATGTGCATATTTGATGGTTTCCCGGCAATTGTTTTTTCCGGATGGCCAACCTCCAGCTATGGTACCTTTGCCGGTAAGGTTGTAGCCATAGAAAGCAATATCAGCGTAAACGGGCTTTTTAAAGCGCTTGTTATAGAAGATAAAGCTGAAAAGCCCTGGCCGAAGCAGATCAAGATCGGCGCGGGTGTTAGAGGTATTGCCATTCTTAATGATGTCCCGGTCTGGTATGAACTGTGGCGGAACATCAATGGTTTCCCACCGGATTATTATGTGTCTAAATCAGGTAGCGAAAATACAGCAGATGAAAAGGGGAAAAAGAACTAGTTTGTTACTGATCTTCCTGTGCATGGCGCAGCTTGCAACCGCGCAGGACACGCTGCGCTTGTCGCACAAAGCATTCCTGGCCATTGTGAAACAATACCATCCACTGGCCTTCCGGTACAGGTTGGAGAATGACATCGCCAAAGCGGAACTCCTGAATGCTAAAGGTAATTTTGATCCTGTAATTGCCGGCAAAGATGGTTCAAAGACGATTGATGGTATTGATTACTACCGGGAGTCGAACATTGGTATTGAGATTCCGACATGGTATGGCATTTCCCTGAGCGGGAGCTATAACAACATTGATGGGCAAAGGCTCAATAACAGCGATACCCGTGGTGGACTGTATCAGTTTGGTGTGAATATTCCCCTGGCCAAAGGTTTGTTGTTTGATCAGCGAAGGGCTTTGCTGCAGCAGGCCAGGGCGGCATTGCAGATGACTGCTGCCGAACAGCAGCTGCTAACCAACGAGCTTTTCAGGGATGCGGAGAATGCCTATTGGGACTGGGTACGGTATTATGAGATCTATACTTTACAGAAACAGGCGGTAGAGATCAATAGCAATCGTTTGGCCTTGATCAAAAAGACCTTCGACTATGGTGAACGTGCTGCCATAGATACGACGGAGGCACTGTCTCAGTTGAGGGGTTATGAACTCGAACAGGAAGACGCTTATCTTCAGTATGTGAAGGCCACCATGGAACTCTCCTTGTTCCTCTGGACGGCAGATCAGCAGCCATACGATCTTAGTCGGCCGCTTTTCCCTGCGGATAACCTGCTTTCAAGTGAAGCTTATGAAAGCTATCCGGCCCTGATCGCGAACCTGAATACCCAGAATCTGAATGATCATCTCTCCCTGATCTATTATCAGCAGAAGGAGAACTTCCTGGAGACGGAGCGCAGGTTGAAATGGCAAAGCTTTTTGCCCAAAGTCGACTTTACCTACAATTTCTTCAATAAGGAGGGCTATCGCGGTGAATACTTCCCCATGTTTCAGAACAACTACCAGTATGGATTGAAACTGGAAATTCCGATTTTTCTTAGGCAAGCGAGAGCGGGTTATCAGATCACAAAAGCAAAGATCGGTCAGAACCGGATGGACGTCACAATGAAGCAGCAGGAGCTGGACGTGAAGATCTCCAACTATGCCAATGAGGTGCAGAATTACAGTGCCCAGATTAGTCTGGCTGACAAGAATATCGAAAATTACCGCAGGCTGCTGCAGGGTGAGGAGGCTATGTATGGCAATGGGGAGAGTTCCCTGTTCTTAATCAATTCCCGGCAGAACAAACTGATCGAAGCGCAGGAAAAGATCATCGAGCTCCGCTTTAAATTCCTGAAAGGCTTCTCGGAGTTGAAATACCTGGCGGAGAGTTTTTAAGGTTCCTGCACACAGTATTGACAATCGTCCTTAAAGCCTCGAAACCCGGTAAATCACGCCGTTGGTATCATCTGATACCAATAATGAACCATCGGGATGTACCGCTACGCCCACCAATCTTCCGAAATGTGCTGTGTTATTGTTAATTAGAAAGCCGGTAAGGAAATCATCAAAACGAACTGGCTTTCCATTCTCAAAATGCAGTCGTACAATTTTGTATCCGGAGGGTACACTGCGGTTCCAGGAACCGCGCATGGCAATAAATGCATCATTTTTATATTCTGCCGGAAATGAATTACCCGTATAAAAAGCCATCTGCATGGGTGCCGCATGTGCCTGATAGGTAAGTGATGGCAGGGTCGTTAATTTTAAATATTGATTATAGGTTGTATCGCCTTCCGGGCGCTCAGTAGTTGGGTTGTACTTGCCTTCGCCATGGATGTAGGGCCAGCCGTAATTGGCACCTTGTTTAATTGCATTCAGCTCTTCCACCTGTTCATCATCACCCAGCCAGTCGATACCATGGTCCATTCCCCAAAGTTCTGCGGTTTGCGGATGCCAGCCGAAGCCTATGGTGTTTCGGAGACCTTTTGCAAATACGACTTTGTTACTGCCATCTAAATTGCTCCGCACCATGGTGGCATTGGTTTTATTCGACTCCGGGCAGGAGTTACAGGTACTTCCTACAGAGATATAAAGCAGGTTATCGGGTCCTACAGCTAATGTTCGATTGGGATGTTGGCCACCATCCGGGAGATCACTGATAATGAGCTGGGGCGAAGCCAGGCTTCCATCCGCATTGATGTCTGCAACATACACTTCTTTTACTGCTGCAATATACATTTTCGAACCATGTATGGCCAGGCCATGCGCTTGCTTAATGGTTGCTACTGTTGTTTGTGAATCGGACAGGCCATCTCCATTTTGGTCTTTTAACATCATTACAGTGCCAGCTTCTCTATCTGAAGCATATACATTGCCGGCATCACTGATGGCTAGAATTCTCGGTTTCCCCAGCTCGGCAGCAAATTTCTTCACTGTGAAACCTTGTGGAACGCGCAGCTGCGCGATGTTTGCGTCTGATGCAGGTGCTACAGCAGGCCTGAATACATAGGCTTTTATCTGGCTTGAAGTAGGCTCGTCTTCCGTTTCTGGAATGATCGAACTCCAGAAATCATCATTTTTACTGCAGCTGTATAACAATCCAGATGTTAACGCAACGATCGCCAGGGCTTTAATCCATGTTTTCATAAGACACTAAATGTTAAAAGATTAATCGATTAACAACAAGCTTCGTCCTTTGTTGGACATCGAGACGTTTTTTGCGACCCTTATGTCTTTTCCATTAATTTTTTTTCTATTTTAACTTCAATTTAATAATCATAATTTGCTATGATTTAACATATGCTTATTCCAGAGTTAAGAGTGGAATCATTTATTTGTGATTCGAATCTTTATTGAACAAGCGTATGAACGAGAACATGCCCATAGGCGCTGGAAGTCCTGATTTCTTTGATGCTATTGCGGAAGCTACACTCATGATGTGTTTACCTGCGGCGCCATTGCAGGTCGCACATCAGGAACTTAGTACAGCGCTGAGCGTAACGGAAGGGCTGTACCCGGAGCAGGTATGTGAGTTTTTATCTTCCAGGGAGATCCAGTGGTGGATCGTCTGGAGATCCTGGCGATATGTTACTGATGAATGATTCGATATGATCAAAGGAAAAAAGAGATTTGCAATACTTGCTGCGGCGTTGCTGNNATCGGTACAGACAGCTTTGCACAATACCAGGCTAACTGGGCATCGCTGGACAAGCGGGAAGCCCCGCAATGGTGGAAGGATGCCAAGTTCGGGATCTTTATTCACTGGGGTTTATATTCCGTTCCGGCTTACGCTCCGGTACATGAAGTGGAAGGTATCTATGAAAAGTATGCCGAACATTATGCCAACCGCCTGATCACCAAAAACAAACTCTTTATGGCGCACCATGAAAAATTCTGGGGTGCCGACTTTAAGTATGCGGATTTTACAAACCTGTTTAAAGCGCAACACTTTAATCCGGACCAATGGGCGGAGCTGATGCAACACGCAGGTGCGAAGTACGTGGTGCTAACTTCCAAACATCACGACGGTTTTACCTTATGGCCCAGTCAGCAAAGCAATGGTTTTAACAGTGTTGCACTTGGTCCTAAACGGGACCTTGCCGGCGAACTTACCGAAGCAGTGCGCCGTAAAGGTATGCACATGGGTTTTTACTATTCCCTGCTGGAATGGGATCGTCCGCTGTACAGTGCCGCTACCTTGAATCAGTGGGTGGATACACACATGATTCCGCAGATGAAGGATCTGGTGACGCGATATAAGCCAGAGATCATCTTCTCTGACGGAGAATGGGACTATGAAAGCAAGGACCTTAAATCGGAAAGCTTCCTGGCCTGGCTCTACAATGAATCTCTTGTAAAGGAAACTGTGGTTGTGGATGACCGCTGGGGTAAGGAAACCCGGAGCAAACATGGGGACTATTACACCACAGAATACGACCTGGTGCATGATGAAAAAGGGATAGGGGACAAGAAGTCGCATCCCTGGGAGGAAAGCCGGGGCATTGGTACTTCTTATGGTTACAACCAGTTTGAAACCGCAGAGGATTATTTCAGCCCCAAACAGCTTATTGATCTCCTAATTGATAAGGTGAGCAATGGGGGTAACCTGCTGCTGAACATTGGTCCGCAGGCAAATGGTTTAATTCCCGTAGTGATGCAGGAGCGATTGCTGGACATGGGTAAATGGTTAGCCATTAACGGCGAGGCGATCTATGGTACGCAAGCCTGGGAAGGTGCAACGCTGTACAACAATAAGGATCTTGCTTTTACAAAGAAAGGTGATTCGTTGTTTGTACTGCTGAAGAAGTGGCCGGCAGCTGGCATTGAGATCAGCGGCCTGAAAAAAGTGGATCAGCTGAGCCTGTTGGGTACTGATGTGAAGGTGCAGCAAAAAATGAAGGGCGGTAAGTTGTTGCTGCAAGTGGCAGCGGTAGATTTTGCCAGACTGCCGCCACAACATGCCTGGGTGTTCCGGATCATCGCATCACCAGTACCGGTTAAGCTTAAATCTCAAGATGTGCAGTAAGTTCCACTTGTACCAGGAAAAGAAACCATCCGGGTAGAAAAGCCCATCTGTACCAGATTGCCCGGAAATACGGATCTTGTATTTAAAAGGCAGGTACGAATAACCTGAACCTACCGCTTCGAGTACGGCTTTGCACAAGGCATGCTCAAAATAGAATTTTTTGCTGTCGTCAACCTGATCGCTATACTTCAGTAATACCTCCGTGAAAAAGGACGGCGTTCCAAAAAACAGCCTTGAATCGGAGTAGTTGAGTTGCTGCCCCAGCATCACCATGATCTCTGGCTTTTCCTGAATGTAGAAGTCAAGCAGTTGTTTGATGTTGCGGATCTTATAACGTCCGGTGATCTTACAAATGAAATCACTCTGTTTGAAAAATGACGAATGTTTGCTCGCATGCTCAAGGATCATCATCTCACCATAGCCTTTGCCCAGCGCTTTATCAAAGTTGTTGCCCTTGAAGGTCAGAAATTCCATCCTGCCCAGGTTCGGGTCATTCTTGAAATCCGGGGAAATATCATTGCCTGAATTTTCAACAAAAAGAATGTGGCAGCTGCNNCAATTGGATCGCCTCCTTATACTGTGCTTTCCTGACCTCTAGATCCTGGAGACTTGTGAAAAGCATGCCGCCCGGATCAATGCAGCCAGTAAGTAAGATCAGTTGGAGCTTATCTGCTTTTACTTCATCCATATGCCCTTAGCGTTTTGATTGATTAATTTTTTGTATTGTATGATTTCGATGATCCCGCAAATGATACAAAGAATGGTAGTTGATAATATGACACCGGGCGTACCCATGATTCTGGCAAGGCCGATCGCAAGCGGAACGTTCAATAAACCTGAGATCAATACCAGATAAACCTGCAGTTTGATTACCCCGACGCCATTTAGATAATAGATGAAAATGGTTCGGAAGGTATTCCAAATGGTATAAAATGCCAGGATTGCGGAGAGCAGCATGGGAATTTCGATATCCTGACCTACCCAGAACTTGTAAACATAAGGGGAGACCAGGACCATAACGATACCCACCGGGACCAATGCAAGANNATTCTGATCCAGTCAAAATCTTTTTTAGCATTGGCTTCTGAAAAGGCCGTCCAAAGCGGCGTCATTACGATGGCCGAGAACATGGTGATCACACCGAAATATTTGTAAGCAATGGCATAAGGAGTCACCGATTTAGGACCAAGCACCTGGGTAATGACCATATTATCAATGTTGTAGTACAGGATCAATCCCATTTGAATGATAAAGAACTTTATGCCAAGTCCCACAACGTCCTTAAGACAGCTGAAGTCCACATACTTAATGGATGGTGCAATTGCGCGGAACCGTTTGTGGTATAAAACACCCGTAAAAATGAAGAGCACCAGGATTGGTGTCAGGCACATTGGTACGGCCAGTTGTAATAATGTGCCGCTTACATAGTACTTGGTTAAGAAGAAAATTACGGTAACGGTGATCAGGCTGCTGACGAAGTTTATGAGGGAGCCGACAACGGTATTTTGGTTGGCTGCTGCCACGGCGATAATGAGGTTTAGCACGAACTGAAAAGTAAAGGAGAGGAAAACGATCCAGGCAACTGCCCCGAGTTCATAGGCGTATGCTGCAGGGGCATTTAAGATTTTGGACCAGTCCACGAAAAACTGCATTCCAAAGAACAGCACCAGCAGTGAAATGCTTAAGATGCTCAGTGTGGCGTAAGTGGTGCTGACGTAAGTTTTGCCCTGATTATAATCACCTTTTGAAATGGCTTCCGTAAGTTTTGTTTTGAGGCCGTTACCCAGCCCGATATCAAAAAAACTGAACCAGCCGATGATGGAACTTAGGGTTAACCACAAGCCGTATTGGGTCTCATTTACAAACCGGATGGTCAATGGTATGAGGATAAGGCTTATCGCTATGCTGCCGCCCTTAATGATCAAAGAATAGAAAATGTTTTTTTTAACGGTAAGGCTTCTGTTATGGCCTCTCGAAAAAAAACCGGAGATGTGTTTGAGCATTGATGATATAATGGTCCCTTAAAAATGCAAATGTAACTTAATTTATATCAGGTTCCGTAACTTTGCCCGCCGATATAAAGACGGACATCATAAATGATTACAATAATTACGGTTGTATATAACGGGGAAAAGACGATCAGGGACACCATTGAAAGTGTATGCAATCAAACGCTGCTGCCGGAGGAATATTTGATTATAGATGGTCTGTCAACAGACGGTACCCTGAGCATTGTAAAAGAATATATGGGACGTTTTCCTTTCATCAGACTGGTGTCTGAGCAGGATAAAGGCATATATGATGCGATGAATAAGGGGCTCGCTTTAGCAAAAGGTAAGCTGATCGGTATGCTCAACAGTGATGATTGGTATGAACCGGATGCCCTGGAGAAAATGAGTCAGGCTTACCAGGCTAAGGGATCAGGTGTTTACTTTGGTATTTTAAGGTATATAAAGGATGAGATGGACTACTATCTGGAACGTACCAGTGAGCAGTTTGTCTCTGAACGTATGATTCCGCACCCGGCAACTTTTGTTACTAAAGACATCTATGAAAAATATGGTTGCTTTGATCTGCAGTACCGGTATTCAGCAGATTTAGACTGGGTGCTCAGACTTGCAAGAATCAATAAAGCGCCCTTCCACCATCTGGATCACATCATTGCCAATTTCAGAATCGGCGGTGCCTCGGAGTCCTGGAAAGCCAGTCTGGAGTCTGAATCCGTCCTGAAAAAATATGGTGTCATCAGCAGTAAACAGTACGCCATAAGATCCATGATACTACGCTTAAGACTCCTGTTAACCTCCCTTCAGGGAAAGAAGTAATCCATTCTGATGAATAAAAACATCCAGTACTTTGCGCAGTTCAGTCCGGAAACCAATGACGGCGGGGCCTCCAGAAATGTTGCTTTCTGTGAACATTACAGGAATAAAGGCGCAGAAATTTACAACCTCCATCAGCCGAATAAATTTTTAAGGGTCCTGAACCTTTTCAAGGTTTTGGGTATGCTGCTGCGCTCGAAACATAAAATCTTGTTCTTTCATCAGGGTACGATCATGTACCTTTTTCCGCTTGCGTTATTGAAGTTCCCGCTGATCAGCAAGCTGGTCTTTGGACTGCTGCAAAAGGTGGCGCTTAAGAACAGGCTGATCATAGAAGTCAACGACCTGCCTTATGAACAGGCCATTGATCTGGAACTACCCGTGACCCGGGTGGTGGAACATTTCCAGGATCAGTTGTACAGCCTGAAAAACTGCTACTACATATTTGCCTCCAGAGAAATGGAACTTTTTGTGAAAGCTAAGTTTGGCATTCAAGATACCCACTCCGAGGTGATCGTAAACGGAGCCGACCGGTTGGAAGATCATAAACTTGCTAAAAGCACCTTCGGCCTGCCTGAAGGGAAAATCAACTGTGTATATGCCGGGACCCTGAATAAAGGGCGTCAGGTCGAATCCCTGATTGCCATGTTCAGCGGGCTGAAAGAGATGAATCTGGTATTACTCGGCGACTGGGGGGAATGGCTGCTCGGGGAGAATCTACCGGAGAATGTTTTTTACCTCGGCAACAAAAGCAATGGCCTTGCACAACAGATTGTTGCGAATTGTGATCTGGGCCTGATTCAATATGACAGCAGCAGGTTCTATTATAATCTGTGTTTTCCAACCAAGATCTCCTTCTACCTGACTGCAGGAATTCCGGTCCTGTGTACGCCGCTTAAAGAGTTGATGTTTCATTTCAAAAATGCTAAAGGGGTGTTTTTCTCGGAGATCAGCGAATGGCCCGGCTTTCTGCATACCATTGATGACGCCTTTTTAGAAGACATGAAAGCCGAGGCAAAAGCAGAAAGTGTAGCGTATGAGTGGTCCTACCTCCTGGGAAGGTCCAGACTCCTTAATGCGCCCGGTCTTCATACAATATAGCGGCTGCGCTCATGCAGAAACATTTATTTACCCTATCTTTGTGCGCCGATGTCCGGCGCATGTTGTTTAGGATCAACGCTTAAGTCGGGGTAAAAAATCACATTAATGAGTATACAAGTACTAAGGGAGGATAAACATAAGGGGGAGATCTCCATTAAAGAAGTTTCAGCGAAGCTGAAGTTGCTGTATGACGATCTGAAGTCTAAATGGCTGCTGTTAATGGGCATAGGTTTAATCGCGGCATTAGCGGGCTACTTTTATGCGAAGTCCAAAGCACCACTTTATAACGCCACCACAACCTTTGTTCTGGAAAATCCTGAAGGTGGCGCTGGTCTGGGGCAGTATGCCGGTCTTGCTTCTATGGTGGGCGTAGACCTTGGCGGCAGCGGCGGTGGTATATTTCAGGGTGACAATATCCTGGAACTTTACAAGTCCCGCACCATGATCGAAAAAACCTTACTGAGTGCGGTGGAAGAGGAGGAAGGAAAAAAGCAGCTCTTGATAGATCGTTATATTGAGTTTAATAAGTTGAAAGCATCCTGGGCTGAAAAACCGGCCCTGATGAATCTGAAATTTGAGGGCCATGCCACAAGGCAGATCACACGTGCGACCCGCCTTAGGGACAGTGTACTTGCTGCCATCGCCGGAGAGATCAATAAATCAAACCTTACGGTTGTTAAACCGGATAAAAATTTGAGCATCATCCGGGTGGATGTAAAAACGAAGGATGAGTTTTTCTCCAAGATGTTCAATGATCAGATCGTTAAAAATGTAAATGACTTTTACATACAGACCAAAACCAAGAAATCCCTCCAGAACGTAACGATCCTCAAAGAGAAAGTGGATTCTGTGACCAGGGTGATGAACGGTGCCATCTATAACGTTGCTTCGGTTGCTGATGCAACGCCCAACTTAAATCCTACCCGCCAGCTGCAAAGAACCGCACCAATGCAACGCTCACAGTTCTCTGCGGAGACCAATAAAGTGATTCTTGCGGAGCTGGTTAAGAACCTGGAACTGTCCAAGATCAGCTTGCTGAAGGAGACCCCACTGATCCAGATCGTAGACCAACCACAGTTTCCGCTGGAGCGGCTTAAGTTAGGTAATTTAAAGGCTGCGGTCCTGTTTAGTTTCGCCGCTGTTGCCCTGTTTGTTGTTTTTCGTTTGATCCGGCTTTTACTGAGTAGTGATTAATTTATGGCAGCCCGTAAATGATTGTTCTGCTCTGTATCTGCCTCCTTTTCCTCAGCACCCTGGTCTTCTGCTTTGTCCCGGTTAAGGCGAATTCGAGTGCATTCCTGATCCTGTCAGTAATCGGGCTGTCCGCAATTCTGGTGATCTCCTTCCGTGGGGAAAATGTTGACTTCGATTACGGCAGCTATAAAGAACTCTTTTATCAGCAAGGTTTTGATATCTATATTGAACCTACTTTCTTGTTGTTTAAATATCTGGTACGCACATTCCTGGGCAACAATTTCCTTTTTGTGGTGATGATGTATGCTGTTCTGGCGGTATTTCTAAAGTTTTATGGCATTCTCAAGCTGTCGGAATTCTGGTTCTTTTCTGTGCTGATCTACCTGTCGAACATCTTTATTATTCAGGACATGACCCAGATTCGGGCCGGAGTCTGCGCATCGATGCTGCTGTTATCGCTCATACCTTTAAAGCATAAAAATCACATCGGCTTTTTTGTGCTGGCCGGTATTGCTAGTCTTTTTCACTTTTCCGGGTTGATCATCTTCTTCTTCTGGTTTTTAGATACGGAAAACATGAATCGCAAGATCTGGTACATGATCATACCGTTCTGCTACTTTGCGTTCTTAGCTGGATTAAATGTGTCCACCTTAGCACGACTCATACCCATCGCCAGTGTACAGGCGAAGCTAAACGTGTATTTCGCGCTTCAGAAATCCGGTGATGTGCTGCAGGTTAACGTATTCAGCGTTCTGATCCTGGCGCGTATACTCTTGGTATACCTGTTCCTGTACAAACTGGATCGGCTTTCTTCCAGAAATCCCTTTGCCATCATTTCCATTAAGATCTATCTGCTCTCCATAGGGGTGCTCATCATTGTTGCGGATGTCAGTACGCTTGCATTCAGGTTAAACGAGCTTTTGAGCGTCATCGAGATCGTTACGGTGCCCCTGCTGATCTACATATTCCGGCCAAGGATCATTGGTCAGATCCTGGTTGCATTGTTTGCCGTAATGCTCCTGTTTTTCCATTTCCGTGCCCATACTTTAATGATATTTTAGATGATAGTTTCCGATATCCAATTCGTCATTGTCCTTTACAAGCAGCAGCTGGCCGCATCCAAGAGTTTTCTTGCGCTAAAGGCGAGTCTCGACAGGCTCAAAGAAAAAGGTAACCTGTTTATTTACGATAATAGTCCTGAAAAGCAGCCATACGCCAGCCTGACACAGGATCGCTTTCAGGAAAGCATTTATGTGCATGATCCGGAAAACGGTGGACTAAGTGTTGCCTACAATGCTGCGGCGCGGCATGCCGGGCAAAGCGGTAGAAAGTGGCTGTTTTTACTGGACCAGGATACTACTTTCCCGGAAGACACCCTGGAACAATATCTTCGCAGCATTGAAGCACATCCTGAAATTGAGTTATTTGTACCCATACTGCAAATCGCTAACGGCCTTTTCATGTCGCCATGCCGGTATAAGTACAAATGGGGGAAGCTGATGAAAAGCGTTGAACCCGGCCTGCATGCATTTGCAGATACCGTACCCGTAAATAGTGGACTCTGTGTAAACCTGGAGGCTTTTTTAGCTGTTGGCGGCTACAATGAAAACATCCGGCTGGACGGTGCAGATTACCAGTTTATTGAACGGTTCAGGAAAAAGTATCCGACCTATATGGTGCTGGACATCAGGTTTTATCAGGATTTCTCCCTGTTTGATACCGATGAAAGCAGCTTAGCCAGCAGGTTTTCGCTCTTTCTTGCGGATGTAAGTAATTTTGAAAGACATTCCTTATTGGACTCCTTGCTGTATGCGAGACTGGCATTTGTGAGAATGCTGCATCTGACGATGCAAACCAAAAGCAAAACATTCCTGAGCATGTATTTGCGCAGCTTGTTTAAAAATAATGCACCTAAAGCTACATTGAAATGATGGAATCCGAAAAAGTTGCCATTCTACTAACAACATACAACAGTTCCAGGTTCCTGGAAGTGCAGCTGGACTCCATCCTGGCGCAAACAGATCCGAACTGGCATCTCTACATACGTGATGATGGCTCGCCAGATCAAACTGTGGAGCTGATCGAGGCTTATGCCGCAAAACATGAAAATATTACTTTCCTGAAGGATGATCATCCCAACATGGGGGCCATGGCGAGTTTTATGCATCTGCTGTCCGAGGTGGAATCCAGGTACTACATGTTCTGTGATCATGATGATTACTGGCTGGAAAACAAGATCGAACTTTCAAAACAAGCCTTGCTGAGACTAGAAAAACTTCATCCGGAAACCCCAGTCGTGGTTCATACGGACCTGATCGTCGTGGATAAGGACCTGAAAGTAAAGCATAATTCTTTCTGGAAATACTCCAGGATAGATCCACGTTTGCTCAGCAATAAAGCGTATATGCAGGTATTTAATTNNTGTGTGACCGGCTGTACCATGATTTTCAATCAACAGGCTAAAAAGGTCTCTTTTCCTTATCCGGAGAACGCACCCATGCACGACTGGTGGGTCGCCTTGCGGGTGATCCAGACCGGCATCATTCAACATCTGGATACGCCCACCATCCTGTACCGGCAACATGGCAATAATGAAGTAGGGGCCAGAAATATCAATGGCAAGTACTTCCGGGATAAACTGCTGCAGGTTGGTGCAACGCTGGCCGGGCACAAGAAACACCTGGCATTTTTAAGATCCATCAAAGGGCATTCCTTCTTTAAATACTATTATTATAAAATCGCTTATACATTTTTAAGAAACACATGAGTATAAGTATGAAAAAACACGCGCTCAGGTTCTACTTCAAGGTTGGGATCGAATTGCTGCTGCTGCCGGTCCTCTATCCTTTTGAAGCTTTCAAAAAATTAATATCTTCAAAAGCAGCATTGCGCGCGCAAACACGCAGAAGTCCGGTACAAACCAATATGGTCCATGTTTCCGTACATGAATGGGGTGGTTATGCACTGGAACGACAAAAGACCATTAAACATGGCAGCACCTTTATTTGTGGGCTGCAGCATCAGCTGACACGTTTTAAGCTGCCGGTTGAGGGTTATCAGCTGAACCTTACCGTGACCATTTCCGATATGGAAAAGCATACGCAACTCGGGTACATACAGGCAAATGCGCATCAGGTTATTGGAGTTTCCAATGCTGGAATGGACTTTTCTGGCTACGCAACACAGTACCATCGCATCAAACACCTGCCGAATGCTTATGTGATTCTTTCAAATTCCTCCGTTGAAAAAGATCAGCAAGCCTTTCTTGAAGGCTACATCGGCTATATGGAAGAAAATCCCGAAGTAGGTATTCTGGGTGTTTCCTACTGCACAAAGATCTACCAGACCTTTGTTCGGAATAACTTCAATCCGCATATACAAAGTTTCTTTTACCTCACGACCATCGATGTGTTAAGGGAGATTGTAGCCCTGAACGGCGGGCAGTTTCCCGGGCATAACATCAGCCACAAGCTGTTGCTGATCAGAGAAGCTGAGGTTAGAGTTTCCAAACTTGCCTTGAAGCTGGGTTATCAGCTGGCTGTCGTACAGGAAAATGGCAAGGTTTATAAGTTCGGCAAGAACCACGGTTGGGATAATGGCTTCAACAACTGGAAAATTCCGAAAGGAGACGTGAGGCAGGTGAACAAATGGCCGAACCGCATTAATAAAATAAAAAATGCCAGCTGATTTCAGCCGGCATTTTTTCATGTTTTGGGAACAGGCTTATTCGAATTGATTCTTTACCGCATAGCCGGCTTGTTTAAGCATGCGTTCTTTCTGGAAGTTCTCGACATCTGATTTCATCATGTCGTTCACCAGTGCTGCAAGGTCGTACTTCGGTTCCCATCCAAGCTTTGCTTTACACTTTGATGGATCACCGATCAACAGGTCCACCTCTGTAGGGCGGAAATAACGCGGATCTACGGCGACTACTTCTTTACCGATCTCCAGTTGGAATTCCGGCTTACTGCAGGAAACAACATAAGCGCGTTCGTCAACGCCTTCGTCTTTAAATTCAAGCGTAATGCCTACTTCCAGGAAGGCCATTCTGATGAAATCCCTTACGGTGGTTGTTACACCAGTGGCAATCACGAAATCTTCGGGCTGATCCTGCTGTAAGATCAACCACATGGCTTCTACATAGTCTTTTGCATGACCCCAATCTCTTCTGGCATCCAGGTTACCCAGATACAGTTTGTCCTGCATCCCTAAAGCGATCTTAGCGGTTCCTCTGGTGATCTTACGGGTAACAAAGGTTTCTCCACGCAGTGGGCTTTCATGGTTGAACAGGATGCCGTTACAAGCAAACATGCCATACGCTTCGCGGTAGTTTACCGTGATCCAGTAAGCATAAAGCTTGGCTACCGCATAAGGCGAGCGCGGATAAAAGGGGGTGGTCTCGGATTGTGGTACCGCTTGTACCAATCCGTAAAGTTCTGATGTGGAAGCCTGGTAAACTTTGGTTTTATTAACCAGTCCCAGGATGCGGATCGCTTCCAGGATCCTAAGCGTGCCGATACCGTCTGCATTCGCCGTATACTCCGGAGTTTCAAAACTTACCTGCACATGGCTCATTGCGCCCAGGTTATAGATCTCATCGGGTTGTACCTGCTGGATGATACGGATCAGGTTGGTCGAATCGCTCAGGTCACCGTAATGAAGTACGAGTCGCAAGTGGCTTTCATGCGGGTCCTGATAAAGGTGATCGATACGGTCCGTATTGAATAGTGAGGAACGGCGTTTGATGCCGTGAACTTCATAACCTTTTTTTAGTAAGAGATCCGCCAGGTAAGCGCCATCCTGCCCGGTTATGCCTGTAATTAAAGCTTTTTTCATGAAAAATTCAATGTTAATGTGGTATATGTCGTAGGCACTGCATCGTTACAGATGTGCTGCCGGTAAATGATCTGAATCAAAGATACACCTCTTTAATTAAAGAAATATTGTGATTTGATAATCTATCCGTATTTCTGCTGCGCTTTTGAAAAAAATCCATGAAATTTATACCTTGCAGTGAAAAAGCTGCTATTGGAACAATTTTCATGCGCAGCTTCACAATATCGTACACATAATCACACCTAACATCCTGTTAACTTGGCGTTAATATAAATATCAGATACCTTAGATCGATTTTATATTATAGCCTTTACAATATTTAGAAAACGCAATTATAAACAATGAAGAACATTACTAAGATTTGCTGCATCGGTGCAGGGTATGTAGGTGGTCCTACGATGGCGGTAATTGCCAAACAGTGTCCACACATTACCGTAACTGTTGTAGATTTAAACGAAGCCCGCATTGCAGCCTGGAATGATGAAAACACGGAAAAT
>DCLG01000030.1:105974-106322 GCA_002320935.1 Pedobacter sp. UBA1654
GGAAGCCCGTGGCAGAAACCTGTTTTTTTCTACCGAAGTGGATAAAGCCATTGATGAAGCAGATATGATCTTCATCTCTGTAAATACACCAACTAAAACCTACGGTGCCGGTAAAGGTATGGGTGCCGACTTAAAATATATAGAGCTTTGTGCCCGTCAGATTGCCAGAGTTGCTAAAAATGATAAGATTGTTGTAGAGAAATCCACGCTACCTGTTCGTACGGCAGAAGCACTTCGCGATATCCTGCACAATACCGGGAACGGCGTAAAGTTCCAGATCCTTTCCAATCCGGAGTTCCTTGCAGAAGGTACCGCAGTAGAGGATCTGTTAAGCCCTGACCGCGTGCT
>DCLG01000030.1:106351-133826 GCA_002320935.1 Pedobacter sp. UBA1654
GCCTTCCGAAGAAGGTCAGGAAGCTATTGAGTCACTGGTTTCCATCTATGCGAACTGGATTCCACGCGAGCGCATCCTAACCACCAACGTATGGTCATCCGAGCTTTCCAAGCTGGTTGCAAATGCCATGCTTGCACAACGGATTTCTTCCATGAACTCCATTTCTGAGCTTTGTGAGAAAACAGAAGCGGATGTAACGGAAGTTGCCCGCGCTATTGGTGCAGACAGCCGGATCGGTCCGAAGTTCCTGCGGGCCTCGGTTGGTTTCGGAGGCTCATGCTTCCAGAAAGATATCCTGAACCTGGTTTACATCTCCCGCTCTTTTGGCTTGCAGGAAGTTGCAGACTATTGGGAACAGGTGATCATCATGAACGACCATCAGAAAAGACGTTTTGCAGAGAATATTGTCCGCAAATTATACAATACCGTTTCAGGTAAAAAAATTACGTTCCTGGGTTGGGCCTTTAAGAAAGATACCAACGATACCAGAGAATCTGCTGCGATCTATGTGGCTGATATGTTATTGAATGAGCAGGCGAATATTAAAGTATTTGATCCTAAGGTAGAACAGAAACAGGTTCATGCAGATCTGGATTACCTGAACACCCGGAGCCAGGAAGAAAATCATCAGGGCGTGACCGTTTTTGAAGATCCGTATGAAGCTTGTAAAGACACGCATGCGATTGCGGTACTTACGGAGTGGGATGAATTTAAGGACTACGATTGGCAACGCATTTATGATAATATGCTTAAGCCGGCTAAGATCTTTGATGGTAGAAATCTTTTAGATGTTAAGAAATTACGTGCGATCGGTTTTACGGTACAAGCGATTGGTTCTTAGCGTTTAGGAACGATATAATAACAGGAGGCAGCTTTTAAGCTGCCTTTTTTTATGGGTGCCTGTAGGTATGCTTATGAGGTAAATACGGTTTTTTGCGGCAAAGCGCATTTTTTATTTTTATTGCTCAAGTATTAACAACATCTTTGTGTATAATCGTGAAAGGAATTCTACATAAGTTCCCACTATTTAAAAACTTATCCCGTAAAAGGGTTGTTGATAGTGTAATAGATGCCGAGTTCCACCCCCTTTAATACAGCGGAATTATGAAAGTTTTAGTAACAGGTACCACAGGCGAATTAGGAAAACAGGTAATTAACTGGTTTTCCGAGTACTATTCCGATTACCAACTCGTAGAATTGAACGATCTGTCGGATGCGACAGTGATAAACAGCTTATTTTCCACGCAGAATTTTGATTCTGTGATTCATCTTGCTGCGGCGCAGGGGCAAAATACCCAGGAGACGCGGAACTTACTGAAGGTTGCAAATGCAAGCTGGGCTGCGAACCAGGATGCGCATCGCTTTCTGATGTTGACAAGCGATCTGTTTGAAGCTGAACTGATGTTGCGTGAATACCACGACAAAAATGGTATGAACCTTTTGGTTAGCTCTTGTGAGGAAACCTTTGCCTCTTCAGACTTTCCTTTTGTGTACTCGGCGATCGCACAGCAGAATATTGCTGGTCAAAACACAGTACCCCTTTATGCCAAAGGTCAGGAAGTACCTGAATGGTTCTGGGTAGAAGATGAGGCTTGTGCAATAGACATTCTTTTTCATCAGGCCGAAGCGGGCAAGTCCTACAGCATTGGCGGTATGAATACCTGGAAACGGAGCGATCTGGAATATAACCCGATTGTTCAGCCTGTACATTACAAGTACAGTCCGGTAAACGCACGATAAACTACACAACCGTACTGCGAACTATTTTCCGAATAAACTTTTTTGCTATAATTGCAAGGCGCTCAAAAAACGTAGGTATCTGCGTTTTTTTTTTGTTTAATGTCTTGAATTTATGGCTATACAGACCCGGTACAATTATTTGCTGCGTTACATTCTGCTGATTACCGATGTAATCATGCTCAATATTGTTTACTTTTTATCTTATTTCATCACAGACCAGTTGGGTAAAGACCTGGTTGATGAACTCGATGCCGATTACGTTATTGTTTGTAATCTGATCTGGTTCTTTTGCGCGACTTTCTGCGGCCTTTATAGTTTATATGGTATTCGCAGACTGGAACGCATCTATCGGGAAACCTGGCGCAGCATTGCATTCCACTTTATCCTGTTTACCGTATTCCTGCTGTTTTCGAGAAACAGTGAGTTCTCCAGGACCTTTCTCCTGGTATTCTACGGATTACTTTCTGTATCGTTCTTAATCAACCGTTTTCTGGGCACAGCATTTCAGTATGTTTTACTGGCAAAGTTCAATGCTGCCAAGAAAGTTGCGGTGATGGGTTCGAACGCGACCGCCATCCGGATTTCAGAGTACCTGCAGAAACAACGTACCTTAAGTTTTTACGGCTTTGTGGGTGATGATGAAAGCATATATAATGAAGAAGGCGGTATCGTCTCGGATCTGGTTTCGCAGAAGTTCAGCGAAGCCGCATCTGCGGGTGTACAGGATGTCTATGTCGCGGTTGCGCCAAACCGTATGACCGAAGTCAGCGCCCTGGTGGATGAAGCGGACAGGCAATGTATCCGCCTGAAGTTTATTCCTGATCTGGGTGGATCCCTGGCCTCTCCATATACCATAGATTACCTGGGTGGGGAATTTCCAATCATCACCCTTAGGGTAGAGCCACTGGAGGAGATGAAGAACCGCTTTAAAAAGCGGCTTTTTGACCTGGTATTCAGCTTCCTGGTGATCGTTTTTGTCCTGAGCTGGTTATATCCTTTGATTGCCATCCTGATCAAATGGGAAAGTAAAGGTCCGGTGCTCTTTAAACAATTGCGTTCGGGTCGTAATGATGTCCCTTTCTGGTGTTATAAGTTCCGGAGCATGACCGTTAATTCGGAGAGCGATAAAATGCAGGCAACCAAGAACGATGCCCGGGTAACTAAAGTAGGTGCCTTTTTGAGAAGGACCAGCTTAGATGAAATGCCGCAGTTTCTGAATGTGTTTTTGGGAAATATGAGCGTAGTAGGGCCAAGGCCGCACATGCTTAAACATACGGAAGAGTACAAAAAGATCATCTCGAAGTTCATGGTTCGCCACTTCATGAAGCCGGGCATTACGGGCTGGGCACAGGTAAATGGTTTTCGAGGAGAAACCAGGTTGCTGGAAGATATGGACAACCGGGTGAAGTATGACATTTATTACCTGGAAAACTGGACCACAGCATTGGATGTACGGATCATTTTTATGACCATTATAAATGCAATTCGCGGAGAGGAGAATGCGTATTAATATTTGATTCTCTCCGATATCCTGTTAATTGTCATATATTTGTAGCCTTAAGTAATTAAAAATCGCTACCTGTAATTGATTTATGGATATAAAAAAGGCACTGGCACTCCTATTTTTCATGGTAATGCTGGCATTATCTCCGGCTGCATTCGCTCAAAGCAGCTACGCAGATGTAAAGGTTGATGATCTTACAGATGCCCAGATCCGGCAGATGATTCAAAGGGCGGAGTCTATCGGGTACAATGACGCCCAGCTGGAGCAGATGGCCGCCGCCCAGGGTATGCCACAGACTGAAATACAAAAGCTCAGACTTCGTGTTCAGAAGATCCGGAACAATCAGGGTACCACAACAAGTCAGGATATTACCAGCGGCAATCCGAGACCCGGGACCTTTAACAACGCCAATACACAGGATGCCAGAACTGGTCGCACTTACGGCCGGGATGGTGTTAATAACAATAATCAGCAGCAAATTTACCGCAATCCCGATAGCCTTGCCATGAATGGCAATAACGAGGAATTGCAGCGCCAGCGTGAAATCCAATCCATGTTCGAGAGCCTTAAACCCAGGGTGTTCGGTGCGGAGCTGTTTAAAAACTCAAACCTTACTTTCGAACCGAACCTGCGCATGGCCACCCCAAAAAGCTATGTGATCGGGCCAGATGATGAATTACTTGTAGATCTGACCGGCGACAATGAGGCTAATTATCGCCTGCCGGTAAGCCCGGATGGAACGATCCGCCTGCAGTATGTTGGTATTGTGCCCGTTGCCGGGCTCAGCATAGAACAGGCGACTTCCAAATTGCGTACGGTGATGTCAAGAACCTATCCGGCGCTGCGTACCGGCCGCTCCAGCATTGCTGTAAACCTCGGAAACATTCGCGGGATCAAAGTTGTGCTCACCGGTGAGGTGGTTAAACCCGGAACGTATACCCTGCCTTCGTTGGCAACCGTGTTCAATGNNCAATGCGCTATATGCATCCGGTGGTCCGGCAGAAAATGGTTCATTCCGTAAGATCCAGGTGATCCGGAACAACCGCGTGGTAAGCACCATCGACACTTACGACTTTCTTGTTAACGGTATTCAGAAAGGCAACATACGCCTGCAGGATCAGGATGTGATCCATATTCCGGTTTATGAAACCCGGATAGAAGTTGCAGGTGAGGTAAAACGCCCTGCTTTGTTCGAATCCCTGAAGGGTGACGACATCCAGGATGTGCTGAACTTCGCAGGTGGCTTTAATACCCGTGCCTACACCGGTCGCATCAAGGTGCTGCAAAATACAGAGAAAGAACGCCGTATTACGGATATTGCTGCAACGGAGTTTGCAAACTATTCGCCAAAGAACGGGGATAAATATATTGTTGAAGAAATCCTGGACCGTTTTGAAAATCGTGTGGAAATTATCGGAGCGGTTTTCCGCCCGGGTTTATACGAGCTGGACAAAGGTCTGACCCTTCGCGCACTGATCAACAAGGCCGAAGGCCTGAAGGAAGATGCCTTTCTAAACCGCGGCTACATCAATCGTCTGAATATGGACAATTCGCTGTCGCTGATCTCCTTTGATGTTTCTAAAATTATCGCTGGTACAAGCACTGATATTCCCCTTCAAAGGGAAGATAAGGTGACGATTTCTTCCTTATTTGATCTTCGTGATGAATACCAGGTTATGATACAGGGCGAAGTAAGGGACTCTGGGACCTACGAATATGCAGAAAACATGAGCCTGGAGGATCTGATCCAGATGGCTGGTGGTTTCCGTGAAGGTGCTACGCCGAACCGCATTGAGATCTCCCGCCGGATAAAAAATAGTGACGCCATGTCTGCCTCTGCAATCACAGCGGAAGTTTTTACCGTGAATATAGATCAGAACCTCAGGCTTTCGGACCAGACTTTTGTCCTAAAGCCATTTGATGTGATCTCAGTACGGGGATCGGAAGGTTATCAGGTGCAGCGCCAGGTAACGTTGGAAGGGGAGGTGCTTTATCCGGGAACCTATACCATTACCCGTAAAGATGAGCGGATTTCTGACCTGATCAAACGTGCAGGGGGACTAACGCCGACCGGATATGCAGAGGGTGCTTCCTTAAAACGCCCCGGGCCAAAACCGGTTTCAACTGAGCGAAACCGGAACTCGATTGATAATGATGATGAAGAAGCCAAGAAGTTTTTGAATCTGAAGCGCGTGCAACAGGCCGGCGTTAAAGATACGCTTAGTACCGATGTAGAACAGCAGTTGATCCAGTCTGACCTGGTGGGTATTGAACTTGTTAGTATCCTGAAGAACCCGCGTTCGAAGAGTGACCTCATTGTAGAGGATGGCGACGTGATCCGGGTGCCTAAACAGTTGCAAACGGTAAAGGTGACCGGTGAGGTGCTGAATCCAAATAATATTGTATTCAGTTCTGGCAAAGGCTTTAAGCAATATGTTAATGGTGCCGGTGGTTTTACCAGCACAGCATTGCGCCGTGGTGCATACATCAAGTATGCGAACGGTTCGGTGGAATCTGCACGTAAGTTTTTATTCTTCAACAATTATCCAAAAGTGAAGCCAGGTGCAGAGATCCTGGTGCCAAAACGTGCAGTTACAGAACGTCTGACCCCGCAGGGCTGGATCGGAATCGGAACAGCTGTTGCGAGTATGGCGGCAATTATTGTAAGTTTATTAAGGTAGGTCTTTATTAACTATGAATAGGCAACTACATATTTCAAT
Organism: Pedobacter sp. UBA1654; assembly: GCA_002320935.1. Taxonomy (GTDB): domain Bacteria; phylum Bacteroidota; class Bacteroidia; order Sphingobacteriales; family Sphingobacteriaceae; genus Pedobacter. The sequence continues at coordinate 112,316 of DCLG01000030.1, forward strand.
AGTACTTTACCACAATGGAGAAGAGATATGGGACTGCATCAATGCAATTCTAAGTTCAACGCTGGACCTGAAGCTTTTTCTGATCGACAATTCTGAAACAGATGAGCTGAAGTCACTTGCTTGCGATCCGCGAATCACCTATATCTTCAATGATGCGAATATTGGCTATGGCTCGGGCCACAATATTGCCATGCAACAGAGTCTTGAGCAGAAGGCGAAGTATCATCTGGTGATGAATCCGGATATCAGTTTTAAACCGGGTACGCTGGAGCATATCCATGCGTATATGGAAAAGCATCCGAAAGTCGGATCCCTTATGCCGAAGGTTTACTATGAGGATGGCTCCATCCAACGCCTATGCAAGCTGTTGCCAACACCTTTTAATTTGATCGGAAGACGCTTTTTTGGGGAAGCGCCTTGGGCGCAGCAAAAGAATGCTGCTTATGAGCTGCATCACTTCGATTATAACAGCATCTTAAATACGCCTTCGCTTTCCGGCTGTTTCATGTTCATTCGCAGCAGTGTGCTGAAAAAGGTTGGATTATTTGATCCGCAGTTTTTTATGTACCTGGAAGACTATGATCTGAATCGCCGGATACACCGTGTGGCACGAACTGAATTCTATCCTAAAGTTTCTGTAGTACACGGACACAAGCAGGAATCTTATAAAAACGGCAAACTGTTGAAAATTCATGTGCAGTCGGCAGTCAAATATTTTAATAAATGGGGCTGGCTCAGAGATGAGGAACGGGATATTTTAAACAGCAGGGTGCTGGACTTGATAGAAGAATCAACTAACTAGAATTTTTCAACGCTCAAAATAAAAGTTATGCAATCATCACTAATTTTTCTCACCAGTTACCTCCTGGTATTTTTCAGTATTCCAATGATCATCAAGGTTGCCTTCCAGAAGCGCTTGTTTGATGAACCCAGGGAACTCCGAAAGATTCACAAAAAGATCATTCCGAACCTGGGGGGCATTGCGATTTTTAGTGCTTTTGTATTTTCTTCCTCGCTTTTTATTCCACATAAATTTCTTCCGGAAGGTAATTTGATGATGGCAGCAGGCCTGGTGATTTTTATGACGGGGTTGAAAGATGATATCGTTGGACTGTCTCCCACGATCAAATTCGTTGCACAGTTCTTTAGTGCCATCATTGTTGCTGTTGTTGCCGATATCAGGATTGAAAATCTTTTCGGCCTGCTCGGTTATCATGAACTACACTACTATACCAGCGTTGCATTGACCGTCTTCTTTATGGTTGGTGTAATGAATGCATTTAATCTAATTGACGGTATTGATGGACTTGCTGGTAGTCTGGCTCTGATCTGTAGTTTAACCTTTTCCTTTATTTTCTATAAAGCAGGGTATACAGGTTGGTTTCTGATGTCATTGTCGCTGTTAGGCGCCATTCTTGCATTTCTATACTTTAACATAACCCCTGCAAAGATCTTTATGGGCGACAGTGGCTCGCTGGTGCTGGGCTATGTGGCTTCCATCTTCAGCTTGAAGTTCCTTTCTATGGATTCACTCGTAAACGTGAAAGTAGGTGCTTTTGACGTGAACTATGCTTCTGGGATTGTACTCGCCATTCTGATCATTCCATTGTTTGACACCCTCCGCGTGTTTACTTTGCGGATCTTAAAAAATAAGTCGCCTTTTACAGCTGACGCCAATCACTTACACCACCGTCTGCTGTTCATAGGCTTGAGCCACATACAGGCCACCTTTATCCTGGGCCTCTGTAATTTGCTTTTCATCGTGCTCGCCCTGTCCATGCAGGAATTTAGTCCGGGGCAGATTGTTGCTGCCATTTCTTTACTGGCACTGATCACGAACGGATGCTTATCGATCTATATTGAACGCTACAAACGAAAGCTTTTCGGCCATTTGAAAACAGAACCCCAAAGCTACCAACCCAAGTCCAGAGCGCCGCGTCCCCTTGTAGATGAGGTGTTGGATAAGATTTCTGAAAATTAGAAAACTTCGGCATATACCTGAAACGTTCGTTCATGAACGTGTTTTTCCCGGTAATTCAATACTGACCGCTTAATTTACAGCCAATTATGTAAATTCAAACATTGCCGCGATCGTATCTGTTTGGCAATAACAGCATCAAAGGGATTGCCAACATGAGCCAGGAAAATCTGCAGCCTTCTAGTCCAGCGAATAATGAGATATCCCTCCGGGAAATATTTCAGATTTTCGGAAAATACTATGATTTCCTGTTATCGAAATGGCTGCTCATTCTTTCCATATCCCTGCTCGGGGGCATCCTTGGCCTGACCTACGCTTTCTGGAAAAAGCCGGTTTATACCGCCACGACGACCTTTGTGCTGGAAAGTGGCGATAGTCCTGGTAGTCTGGGTCAGTATGCCGGCATTGCCTCCATGATCGGGCTTGACCTGAATACCGGTGGAGGGATTTTCCAGGGCAACAACATTCTGGAGTTATACCGCTCCCGTACCATGATTGAAAAGACCCTGCTTTCCGAGGTATCATACCGCGAGAAAAAATTCCTGCTGATCGATCGTTATGTATCCATGAACAAGCTTCGGGAAGAATGGGCCGAAAAAAAACATTTGCAGAACGTACAGTTTCATGCCGACTGGCAGCGGTTGTCTGAAGCACAAATGCGGTTGCAGGACAGCTTGCTCCAGCAGATTTCCGGGCAGATCAATGAGGAGTACCTGGTTGTACATAAACCCGATAAGAACAGCATCATTCGCGTAGATGTAAATGCGGAAGATGAGCTGTTTGCCAAAGCCTTCAATGATATGATCGTCGCGAATGTGAATGATTTCTATGTGCAGACGAAAACGCGGAAGTCGATGTCTAATGTTAAGATCCTGCAAGCAAAAACGGACTCCATCCGGCAGAATATGAACCAGGAGATCTATAGTGCCGCAGCTGTGGCCGATGCGACACCCAATTTAAACCCTACACGGCAGTCGCAGCGTACGGCACCAATCCAGCGCTCGCAGTTCAGTGCGGAAGCCAACAGGGCGATCCTGGGAGAGATGGTGAAGAACCTGGAGCTTACAAAGATGAGCCTGCTGCGCGAGACGCCCCTGATACAGGTGGTGGATTATCCCAAATTCCCTTTATATAAATCCTTGCCCGGTAAGGTCAGCAGTTTCTTAAAAGGCATGATCCTGTTTGGCTTTCTGACTGCATCCGTTTTACTGGCAAAAAGGATGTTCCGCGACATCATGGATTGAGCAGCTTATGAAGTACCAGCTCCGAATGTATTATGCCGAAGCGGCAAACCAGACGGCAGGTTCAAAGGCCAGCCGCGACTGCTCACAGATCTTATCGGATCTGGGTTACCGGCATTTCGATGTGCCGGTATACAGCAATAAAGCGCCAGTACTAAATCTACTTACCCTGCTGAAACATGCTGGAAAGTTGTATAGTACATTGAAACGTGGCGATCAGGTGCTGTTGCAATACCCATTGTTGGGCATCAACAAATGGCTGAAGTACTTCGCGGCGATTTTGAAAAGCAAAGGCTGCAGGCTGATCTGTTTGTTGCATGATCTTGATTCTTTACGACAGGTACACCATGCCTGGACGCTGGAGCAGGAGATTGCACGCCTGAATGCTTTTGATCTGGTGATTGTACATAATGAACGTATGAAAGCCCTGCTGATGGAGAATGGACTTACATCAGCAATGTCCTGCCTGGGTTTATTTGATTACTTGGTTCCGGAGCGGGTATTCCTCACGCTGCAGAATAAGTCGCATACTTTGGAAAGGGGAACCTACCGGGTGGCCTTTGCCGGAAACTTAGCTAAAAGTGTATTTCTGCAAGGATTGGTTCAGATTTCCGGGATTCAGTTTGTGCTGTATGGGCCGGGTTATGAGCAGCTGCAAGCATCAGCTCACCTGCAATGGGCAGNNNNTTACCTGCTTGCCGGCTTGCCGCTGATCGCACCTGCAAATACGGCGATCGGGGATCTTATTCGCACACATGGGCTTGGCATTACCGTTCAGTCTTTGCTGGAGCTGCCGGAAATACTGGAGCGCCTGAGCAAGGCGGATTATTTGGCGATGCGGGATGCTGTTCGACCCTTTGCTGCCAAACTGGCCGCTGCTGCGTTCCTGAGGCAAGCAATACCTGCGACTTAGTTCTTTTTACCTGCGAGCTTGCGTGAATTCATCTTTCTGCCGTAATAAGATGCAATACCTGTGCGTGTAAGTGCCTGATATTTAAATTTTTAAAGCTTTTTGTCTCCTTTGGGTTTTATTTGTAAGCATTACGCCTTCTGCGTGAAGATGCTGCTAAAAATTACCCTATGACTTTATGCTATGATAACCTGGTATACAGCCTGCAGCCTTTTGGTGGCATATCAACTTACTGGTATGAACTGACCCGAAGGCTCCTGAAGGTGCAGGAGCTGGAGCTGCACTTCTATGAGACGGGGCAGGAACACCGGAATGTGTGCCGCAAAAGGCTGGACATTGCCACTGAACAGGTCATCAGGAGCAATCGTGCGGGTCTGCTGCTGGAGCGTTTTCTGAAATTGCCCGCTTATCCGGGTCCGCATCTCTTTCACTCCAGTTATTTCCGGGTACCCGTGCGTAACTCCAGTACGCGCGTTGTGACCACTGTTCACGATTTTATTCACGACATCTATTTCTCGGGCCCCAGGGTTTGGCTGCACAACCGCATGAAACATTCGGCCATTATGGAAAGCGATCTGATCATTACGGTTTCAGAGCATACAAAGAAAGATTTGATGCGCTTTTACCCGAAGCTGGATGAAGCAAAAGTGAAGGTAATTTACAATGGGGTATCTGAAAGTTACCGGCAACTGAATTTTCCGCTACCGGTAAGGCGTCCATTTTTTCTGTTCATTGGCCTGCGGGATCATTATAAGAACTTTGAGTTTGCGCTGGATATTGTTGCCGAACAGCCCCACCTGGATCTTTATGTGGTCGGACCAGCCTTGAATGCGCTGGAGAAAGCAAGCCTGGATAAGAAGCTGCAGGGCCGCTACCGCTGCTTTACCGCCATTGATGAAGATATGCTGAATGAACTTTACAACGCGGCCTTTTGCCTGCTCTATCCGTCAGAATATGAAGGCTTCGGTATTCCCATCCTGGAAGCGATGCGCTGCGGATGTCCGTTTATTGCGCTGAATAAATCGGCAATACCGGAAGTAGCAGGCAGTGCGGGGGTATTGCTGGAAGCCGCGGACCNNTACAGAACAACCGCTCCGAGCTGATTCGCAAAGGCCTGCAGCAAGCACAGCAGTTCTCCTGGGAAAGCTGCTTTAACCAAACCTATAAACTTTACCAAAGCCTGCAATGATCAAGATCAGCATTATTACTGTGGTTTATAATAATGAATGTATTGCAACTGCGATGGAATCGGTGCTGCGGCAGGATTACCCCTTTATAGAATACATTGTGGTAGACGGTGGTTCTACGGACCATACCCTGGAGATCATAGCCGCATACCGGAACAGGATCCAGCGGGTGGTGTCTGAGCCCGACCTGGGGATCTATGACGCGATAAATAAAGGCATCAGGATGGCAACAGGTGATGTAGTGGGGCTGTTGCATTCGGATGATTTTCTTGCGGACGATCAGGTGATCAGCAGGATTGCCGCAGTGTTTGAAGAGCAGCCAGGCATAAATGCAGCCTATGCAGATGTGATTTTTACCAAACGTGAGGATCTGACGAAAGTTGCCCGTTATTATTCCTCCAAACACTTTAAACCCTGGATGTTTAAATTCGGCTTTCAGCCCGCCCACCCGACATTCTATGCCGAGCGCAGCTTATTTGAACAATTCGGTTTGTACAGTACAACGTATAAGATTGCAGGAGATTTTGAACTTCTGATGCGATTTTTGTATATTCATAAGGTTAAAGCTTTATACGTGAGGGATGTATGGGTGAAGATGCGCATGGGCGGGGTGAGTACCTCGGGTCTGAAAAGCCTGATGAAGCTGAATGGAGAAATTGTACGTGCCTGCAAAACGAATGAAGTCTATACAAATACACTAATGGTCTATTCGAAATACATGGTTAAATGGTGGGGGTTTTGTTTCAGGAAAACATAATGAGGAATGCCCATGATTAAAAAGATCCTTTATAATCCCAACTTCATCTACATCCTCGCTTTCATTATTCCCTTTATTTTCTACTCCTTTGAGTGGTCCACACTATATCCGAGGCTGAGCCTTTCATTATTCCTGTTTTATCTCTTTACTTTTCTTGTTTGTGCTGCGCTTGGTGTGATCATTCAGCTGAGCAAACCTTTTCATTACAAAGCCGTTCCGGAGGCCAGGGGAAACATGTTGGTGATTGTGCTGATCTACCTGCTGTATGCTGCCGAACTGCTTTATTCTGGTACCTTGCCGATCTTAGCCTTACTGCAGGGCAATTTTAACTATGCCGAGGAGACTTTCGGATTGCCTGTGATTCATACCTTTCTGGTTTCCTTTAATACCTTTTATGCCATTTACCTCTTTCATCAGTACCTGTGTAACCGGAAGCGACGGCTTTTTTGGTTTTTTGTGCTGGTGCTTTTGCCTTTTATCCTGTTGGTTTACCGTTCCAGTATTTTAAATGTGTTGCTGGGTGCGCTGATCGTCTTCCTTTTCCATAAGAATGTGATCCCGGTGAAACTGATCCTGAAGACCATTGCCGGGGTCCTGCTGGTNNCTGGGGAACCTGCGTTCGGGAAAGGGCGACCCGACCTATATTCCGCGATCATCCGGTGCTACAAAGGCATTTTTGAAGAGCCCGGTACCGAAGGAGTTTTACTGGTCCTACCTGTATGTGGCATCGCCTGTGGCCAATCTGCAAAACAACATCAACCTGGTGAAAAGTCCGGAAGGCAGTTACAAGGATCTGGTGATGAATGAATTTTTGCCCGCCTTTGTGACTAAGTTCATCGTAGATCAGGAACCTAAGAAATTTCACCAGATCAATCCATTTTTAAATGTAGGTACCATCTATGTGTACAGCTTTTCCTATCTGCGCTGGCCGGGTATATTGCTGATGTTCTTCTATTTCATTGCGCTGATCAACTTGTATTACCTGCTGATCCGGAAGTCGGATACCTATAAAGTAACCGGTATGGCCATCCTGTTCAACATGATCATTTTTGCGAACTTCCACAACACGATCGCCTATTCAGCCTCCAGTTTACAGCTGATTTATCCGGTGCTGTTCTCGATGGTCAGCTTTCTGCTGAACCAGCGGAAGCTGCGGGGCAGTACAGGGGAGCCACTACCAGAGGCCGCTACTCCGGTATAAACAGGTTTTGTATTGGAAAAAGACAATATTTCATTGCTGAACCGGAGGCACTGCACAATTTTAAATTTTCCGGATTCGCACAGGAACGAAATCTGCGGCGAAATCGTATGTATTTTGTGAATCAAATCGTGCAATTGCACACCAGCATGCCCTGATCCACTGAAAATATATTTCGTAGATTGCTCTGCAAATCAAAGTATTGAACACTGCGCTCGGGTCAGATCAGCGCTTTTCTGCCTGCTTTCACATTCGAAATGCAAGGCCTGGAAAGGCTTAATATTTGTTGATGGCCGTTTATTTATGGAGGATTAAAGAATTATGTATGCAGTTTGAGGTTTATCTGAGGGCGTTTAAACCTGAAGACGCCGTTTTTATTAATGAATTACGGAAAAGTAAGGAAATAGAAGAGAAAATTGGTGGCGTGACCAAATTTGTGTCCCTGGAAAGGGAGCAGAAATGGGTTAATGACATCATTTACAATGATGATCCCAGGAATGGCTGGCTCGCCGTATGTGAGGTGGGTGGCAATGACAACATCATTGGTTATGCTTCCGTAAACGACATTGATTACCGCAATGGTACCTGCATTGGCGGCGGTATAAAGGTGATTTCCCCAACGCCGGGTAAGTTCTATGGCCTGCAGGTATTGCTCCTGGGCATGAGACATGCTTTTGAAGAGCTTCGAATGGTTCGCTTCGCAGTTTACGTGATGGAAGAGAATAAAGGTTCGCTTCGCATTATGGAACGTGCCGGACTGAAGCGTGAGGGTTTCCTGCGGAAATACATTTACAAGAACGGTGCACACCGCAATTGCTGGTTGCTGAGCATTACTGACGAGGAATACCGCGAGACCAAACAAAAATTCAACATATGATCCCGATTACCAAACCGTTTATGCCTCCACAGGAGGAGTATGCACACTATTTAAAAGGGATATGGCAGCGTCAGTGGATCACCAATATGGGGCCGCTTTCCAGTAACCTGGAGCTAATCATTAAAGATTATCTGAAAGTAAACCACCTGTTGTATGTGACCAACGGTACCGTAGCACTGGAAATGGCCATGAAGGGCCTGGAACTGGAAGGTGAGGTGATCACAACGGCATTTTCCTTTGTCGCCACCACCAGCAGCATTGTCTGGTCCGGCTGTCAGCCGGTATTCGTAGACATCGACAACGATTCACTGAACATCGATCCGGCGAAGATTGAGGCGGCGATTACGGATAAAACCTGCGCCATCCTGGCGACCCACGTGTATGGAAATCCATGTGACGTGGAAGCGATCGATATCATTGCCAAAAAACACAACCTTAAAGTAATATATGATGGTGCCCATGCTTTCGGGGTGCAGGTAAACGGGCAGTCCATTTTCAATTATGGCGACGTTTCCATCTGCAGTCTGCATGCCACCAAGCTTTACCACTCGATAGAGGGGGGGCTGATCATGACCAATGATCCGGAGTTTCTGAAGCAACTGGCGCTGATGCGGAATTTTGGCTTCAATGGACCGGAAGCCTTTGCATCCCTTGGCATTAATGGTAAAAATTCTGAGTTTCATGCGGCCATGGGGCTGGTGAACATTACCCACATGCCGGAGATCATGGAGAAACGTAAGACCATCTCCGACCGTTACGATCAGAACCTGCAGGGCCTGCGTGCGCGCAGACCGAAATGGCATGAGCAATCGGCTAACAACTACGCCTACTATCCACTGGTTTTTGAAGATGTTCAGTTGATGCTGAACTGTATGGAGTACCTGAAAGTGAACGAGATCTTTACCAGGAGGTATTTTTATCCTTCGCTGGCCAGCTCATTGCCTTACATGGAATACAAGAAGCTGGACGTGACGGAAGATATTTCCAGCCGGGTATTGTGTTTGCCTTTGTACTGCGACCTGACCACGGAAGAGGTGGATCTGATCAGTCGTTTGATGTTGCGGGTGCAGAATAATTAAAATTTGCCTGGCAGCCTGCATCAGCAATGAACGGGCGCTGCTTAGCTAACAATTGCATAGCAGACTTGCATCAGCAATGAACGGGCACTGCTTAGCTAACAATTGCATAGCAGACTTGCATCAGCAATGATTCGGGCCTGCGTAAATCAGGGCGGGATATGTTGCCTGATAAATATAGATTAAATAAGATGCAGGTTGGGCATTTGTGCCGGACCTGCGGGTTGAATAATATAAAATGAAAGTTTCCCTTTGTATCATAACTTATAATCATGAACCTTATATAGAGGCTTGTTTACAGGGTGCTGTGGATCAGGTGCTGAACTGTGATTATGAGATTATTATTGGTGAGGATCTGTCATCTGACGGTACGCTGGATATCTGTAAAAAGTTTGCAGCTGCTTATCCGAAGATCATCAGATTGATTTCGGGCCCGGTGAATGTGGGCATGACGGCGAATGGTCTGCGCACTTTTGCAGCCTGCAGCGGCGATTACCTGGCCATTTGCGAGGGTGATGATTACTGGACCGATCCACATAAGCTGCAGCGGCAGGTAGATTTTCTGGAAACACATCCTGACTACAGTATGGTGGCCGAGAATGGCCTGGTGCTGGATACCACAAGGGGGATTGAACATCCTTTTAACAACATTGATGAACGCGATCTGGAGATTCATCATTTGCTGGCCAAGCGGCAGTTTCCGACGGCTTCGGTTTTGCTGCGCCGTGCGGCACTGGATCCTTCATTGATGAACTATAAATTTAGTGCAGATACCTTTCTCTGGTGTTTTCTGGCGCAGAAAGGTAAGATCCGCTATTTCCCGGTGATGTCTTCCGTTTACCGGAAGGGTACACAGGGCGTTGTGTTATCGACCGACAAGCTGGAGTGGGCCCTGCTGATGGAGAAGTGGAACAACGACATTGCCAAGATCCTGCCGAAAGGTTTTGATCAGCAGGTGCTGAAACGCAGGAACTATACGGAGTTCCTGAAGGTGTTCCACTTTTGTGCAAATAAGGGGGAGTTTAAAAAGGCGATCTGCTCGTTGAAAAAGTGCTTTCACTATCAGCCTTTGCGTACGATGCAGGCCTTTTCGAAGTTCCTGTTCCGTAAGCTAACACCTGCATCGAAGTAGCTCTGATTTTCGACTTCCTGTCTGCAAGCTGGCACCTGTATCGAAGTAGTTGTAATTTCGATTGCCTGTTGCCTAAGCTGGCACCTGTATCGGAGTAGCTGTGATTTTCGATTTCTTGTTGCCTAAGCTGGCACCTGCATCGAAGTAGTTGTGATTTCGATTTCCTGTTCCGCAAGCTGGCACCTGCATCGAAGTAGCTGTAGCCCGGTATTGCAGGTTATTTTATTTTCTTAAGAATATTTTACTGCAGGTAGCGGTAATTTTTGATAAATATCATAATTTACCGGCTTTAAACATCTGACCAAATATGATGAGTACATCATTATTTATGGCTTCCATATACACCTGGGCAATCATAAATTTTGTTAGTGCTTTGAAAAGCGTAATCTTAACCTAATGAAAACTCTCCGAATCCTTGCAGTTGTACTAACGATTATGGCCTTTCAGAATGTGCAGGCACAGCAGAATGATGACTGGCCGAACTTTAAAAAATACCGTGAAGCCAATGCGGCCCTGGGGCAACCCGCTGCGAATGAACAAAGGGTTGTTTTTATGGGCAACTCCATTACAGAGGGCTGGATCAACCATTCGCCGGAATTCTTTAAAGGGCGCCCATATATTAACCGCGGTATCGGCGGCCAGACCACCCCACAGATGCTGGTGCGGTTCCGTGCGGATGTGGTGGCTTTGAAACCGAAAGTAGTAGTGTTGCTCTGCGGCATCAATGACATCGCCGGCAATACAGGACCTTCAACGCTGGAGATGATTCAGGATAACATTGCCTCGATGACCGAGATTGCAATGGCCAACAACATCAAAGTGGTACTATCTTCGGTACTTCCCGCATACGATTTCCCATGGCGCCCGAATATGGTGCCTGCACCAAAAGTAATTGCCCTGAACAAATGGATCAAGGCTTATGCTGCATCTAAAAAAGCGATTTACCTGGATTATTTTTCGGCCATGGTGGATGAACGCATGGGCATGAAGTCGATCTATCACAATGATGAAGTGCATCCGAACAAACTTGGATACTCGGTGATGGAACCATTGGCAGAACAGGCCATTAAAGCGGCGCTGAAAAAATAATTTGCGGTCCAAACCGCTCAGTTTGTTTGTCGTACGGCTTTTTGATTTTTAAGCCCGGCAATGATCTGGTGGTATGAATAATTTAAAGATTAATGTTGTAAATTAGTGTTTTAAATGCTGTTGTGACACGCTCTATCATTCCTAAACTTAAACGTCTTTTATCACAATGACCGAATTTCCGAAGCCACAAGACGGGGCGAGACTGTATGACGCGGTGCTTGATCTGGAAATTCTGAATTCTCCTGAAGAGGAGGCTTTTGACCAGATCACCTTGCTGGCCAACATGCTTTGCGATACCCCTATTGCCATGATCGGTTTCCGGATGATGGATCAGATCTGGTACAAAAGCCGTTCAGGATTTGGAAGCTATGCTGAAAATCCATCGGCAGCACTAAAGTTGAATTCGAATACGCTGTCGGTAATTGAGGATGCGACCACCGATCCCCGTACTGCCGGGCATCCAATGATACAAGCGCTGGGCATCCAATGTTTGGCGTTGATACCCCTGTTGAATAATCAGGGTTTGCATATTGGTCATCTTGCGGTTGCGGATACCAAAGACCGCGAATTCAGCAAGCGGCAGCTACATGGACTGGAGTTGCTGGGCGGTCAGGTGATGCAACTGCTGAAATTGCGTAAATTGGAACTGCAGACAGCAGCGAACCATAAGGATGAAAAGCAGGCACTGGCCGAAGTAGAAAGGATATTTGACAGTGCTGTGGATGCCGTTTTGATACTGGATGCCGGATTGGTGATCTGCAGCTGGAACCCCAGAGCGACGGAGCTTTTCGGCTGGAGCCAGGAACAGGCGATCGGTAGGCTCATACATGAAGCGATTATTCCCGAGCGCAATCATCCGAACTTTTTAAAAGTAAGGGAGCAACACGTAAGGGAAGGGCTGCCAAAGCAGAGTTTTGAAATGGTGGTTCGCCGCAGCGATGAATATGAATTCAGTGCAAGCCTCGGCGTCTNNGTCTCGCCGACCTATGTTAATGGTGAATTGTACTACATCATCTCGGCAAGGGAACTTTCCGAACGGAGGGTAACTACCCGGGAGATGGAAAAGCAGAAGTCATTTTACGAGAATATATTAAATAAAATTCCAACGGACATTGCCGTGTTTGACCTCAATCACCGCTATATGTTTGTGAATCCCGGAGCGATCAAGGATCCGGAACTGCGCAGGCGGATCATCGGAATGGATGATTTTGAGTATGCCAGGTTCAGGGGAAGGGATGAGGGCATTGCCCGCTTGCGGCGTGAACAGTTCCTGGAAGCCAAGCGTACAGGGAAAGTAGCCCGTTGGGAAGATAGTATTAAAAATCCGCAGGGACAGACGGTCACCGTGCTGAGAAGGATTTTTCCGGTACATGATGAAGCAGGGGAACTGATCCTCTTTATCGGTTTCGGTATTGACATCACGGATAGAAAAATGTTAGAAGAAAAGCAGTCGGTTATGATGAAGCAGCTTTCTGCTCAGAATACCCAACTGCTTGACTTCTGCAATATCGTTTCTCATAATTTAAGGGGACCGCTGACCAATATGGCCATGCTGGTTGAATTTATTAATGAGAGCGAAGATTTTGATGAGATCAAACTGTTGACTTCCAAGCTTACGCCGGTGATTGACAGTTTGAACACCACTTTTAATGAGCTGGTCGAATCTATACAGGTGCGGCAGGATATGGAAGTGGCCTCTGAGCCGATCGTGCTTCAGGATTATCTGCAGCGCACGCTGGAGGGTCTTAAAATGGAGATCAACAAGAATGAGGCAGAGATCATCGTGAACTTCGACGATGCCCCGGTGGTGACTTATCCACCGAAATACCTGAACAGTATTTTTCATAATCTGGTGAGCAATGCGCTGAAATACCGCTCGCCTGACAGGAAGCCAAGGATTGAGATCAGTACCAGGAAGAACAAGGAGTCCATTCTTTTGATGGTGCGTGATAATGGACTGGGTATCGACCTGACCAAACACATGGATAATGTTTTCAAAATTGGAAAGGTGTTTCATAAACATCCAAATGCGAAAGGTCTGGGTTTGTATATGACAAAGACACAGATTGAAGCAATGAACGGTAAGATCTGGGTGGAGAGTTCCCCGGATCAGGGTGCCGTATTTTATATCGTTTTTAATAATCAACATTAAGTATATGAAACACGTTTGGCTGATCGATGATGATGAAGTTTTTGTATTCTTGACAAAGAAGTTGATTGCAAGATCTGAACAGGAGGTAAGCCTGGAAACTTATACCAACGGGCAGGATGCCATTGAGCAACTGCAACGACTTGCGGGGAATGAGGCTGCCTTGCCTGATTTGATCCTGCTGGATTTGAATATGCCGGTAATGGACGGCTGGGAATTTCTTAAAGCCTATGAACAGATCCCCTTCGCCACCTCGTCCAAGATTCGCTTATATATTGTAACTTCTTCCATTTCACCTTATGAGGTGGAACGGGCAAAGCAAATTCCTGCAGTAGAGGAATTTATTGTGAAGCCGATGGTTAAGGAGAAGTTTGTAGACTTAATTTGCGCTTTATAATCAGATACATGTTTGAAAATCACACGATAAACTTTGATATTCTAAAAGAACGGGCTTTCAACCTTCGATGGGCGACGGTGCCTGAGGGTGTAATCCCGCTGACGGCTGCAGACCCGGATTTTCCCAGTGCACCGGAAATTGCGGAAGCGATGATTCGCTTTACCAAAGACCGGTATTTATCTTACGGCCCGGCTGCGGGCCTGGCATCCTTTAAGGAAAGTGTAGCAAGGTTCTTTCAGGAGAAGCGGCAGATTCCGGCATCGCCGGACCTGCTGTTCCCGGTGGACAGTGCGGCGTTCGGGATCTATGTGATCTGTAAAGCCTTTTTGAAGGCTGGTGACGAGGCGATCATCTTTGATCCGGTAGATTTCCTTTTCCGCTATTCAACGGAGGCCGTGGCTGCGGTTGCGGTACCTTTTGCCATTCCGCCTACGGACATGCCGGTGGACTTTGAGCGGCTGGAACAATTGATCAGCAATAAAACTAAAATGATATGCCTTTGTAATCCACTTAATCCAACCGGAAAAGTGTTTACACGGGAAGAGCTGACGCGTATCGGTGCGCTCGCAGTGAAACATAACCTGATCATCCTCTCTGATGAGATCTGGAGTGATATCATTTTCAAACCACATGTTTTTACCAGCATGGCCTCCATTAACGAGGAAATTCGAAGCCAGACCGTCACGGTAACCGGCTACAGCAAGTCTTATGGGCTTGCGGGATTAAGGATCGGAACTGTTCTGGCTTCCAATGCTGCACATTACGAACGTTTGTTTGAGGCATCGCTGCACAGTTCGACCATCCACGGGGCAAATGTGCTTTCGCAGGTGGCGGTGGTGGCTGCACTGGACGAGTGTGGCTACTGGCTTGACGGTTTTGTTTCGCACCTGCAACAGATGCGTGACCTGATCACAACCGGATTAAACAGCATTGAAGGCTTTCATTGTAAAGCGCCTGAAGGCTGTTATGTCGCTTTTGCCGATATCCGCGGTACAGGTAAATCGAGTGCTGAAATAGCGGAACTGTTGTTTAATGAAGCAAAGGTTTCGGTAGTGCCCGGGGCCAAGCAGTGGTTTGGTCAGGGGGCGGAAGGTTATATCCGCCTGAGCTTTGCCACATCAGAAGCGGTTATTTCCGAAGCACTCAGCAGAATTAAACAGACATTTTAAATGCGTTTGAAACCATCAGGATCTCGCATTGGACAAGGTTGCAGATCATGATTGCTAAATCGCCGGAAAATATATAACAGTTGAAGCATGGTTCGAATCGCATTTAGAGCGATGGAATTGTAATTAAATCAGCAGCAGCGCAAATTATCAAATAGATGAAAATTGTAATTATTGGTGGTGGCATAGCTGGCTTGACGCTTGCAAACCTCTTACAGGACGACCGTTTTGAGGTGGTCGTAAATGAACGCGCGATCGGCTCGGCAGGTGGAGGACATGCATTTCTGATGCATAGCGATGGCTTGTCGGTACTGCAGGAACTGGCACTATTGAAAACCAGGTCAACAGAGTCGACACAGTCAGGGCTTGCCCCAGTAATTCCGGACGTACTACCAGGACAGCTTGTGGAGCGTTTTAGTCTGCGGCGCCCCGATGGGAAGGAAGTGCAGCATCTGCCGCTGGACAATTGGCGCTGCATTAAACGCACTGAACTTAGCCGCTACCTTCATTCGAAGCTACCCAAAGAGGTGATCCGGGATAACAGGCGGTTTACCCATTTTATCTATGAACAGGATCGTATTGTGGCCGCGGCATTTGAGAATGGCGATGTGGAATATGGTGATCTTTTCGTGGGTGCCGACGGTGGATTTTCACGCGTTCGGCAGGCCGTTTGGGGTCCTACGGATTTTGTGCCCGGAAGGGTGAAAGAGGTGGTTGGCGTGGCATCAAACCCTGAACTCGCTGCCCAATACCGGGGGACTTTCAATAAATTTCAGCGCGGCGACAGTGGTTTGGCCTTCGGGATGATTCCTTCCACAGGCGATGAGCTGGTGTGGTTCATGCAGTATGATCCATCCATTTCAGATATTGACCCGAATGACACGGAGGCGCTTGAAGCATTCTGCCACCGGTTAATGGCGAATTTCCCGGATCTGGTAAAGCAAATCCTGGACTGCAATGATTTTAGTACCACATATATCTGGACCACCAGGGACTTTGAGGTATTGTCTGCTTTTTCTCATAATAACGTTGTTCTGATTGGGGATGCTGCGCATTTGGCACTACCTTTTACGAGTGCCGGTACGACGAATGCGATGGTTGATGCCCGTGTGCTTGCAGCGAATCTAAAAAATATGGAACCTTCGGAAGCCTTTGAGGCCTACTATGACCTACGTTCCAAGGAAGTAGCGGCACATTTGAAGCTTGGCAGAGCCTTGAGGGATGTCTTTCTGATGCCTTCGGCATTGCCGGAGGAGCAGTTTCAAATTCCCTTAATCGCTGATAAACTGAGAAGTAGATAAGTGAGAATGGGTATTTTCGAGCAATAGGCTGCACCCTAATTTTTGTATTTTTGCGTTATTACTTTGTTACTGAACAAAAAATACAGCTGCTAACAACAAAAGGAACATCTTGAGGCCAAAAATAATCATTGCGCTGGTACTGGCTTGCTGCGCATTACTTCTTGCCTGGGGTGTAAGCAAAGTGGCATTTACAGAAATGCTTAACACGGTTGCTAACATCTCCGCACCAAATGAACGATTAAGAATTGTACATAAACTTGCCGGGAACATCTCTGCAATGGACCAGTTGCAAAAAAAGCAGGCCATTAGCGATCCTGGAAATTATGACAAGTTTTTTGCGCAGTCTAAAAAGCTGCGCGCCGTGCTGGACACCCTTAAAGCACTTTATGGAAATGATTCCTTACAGCAGGTTCGCATTGCATCCATCGATGCGCTGCTGACGGAACGGGATAAACAGTTTGTGAACTACCTGGAAGTAAGGGGACAGTTGGTAAACGATGGGGTGATTACGCGGCAGGTAAAGCGGGTGAATGCTCTTGTAGCCAAAAATACCGCAAAACCGGACAGTACCGTAGTCACTTCTGAACAAAAAACCCTCACCACAACCGTAGTTCCACAGGAAGAAGACAGTCGTGGTTTTCTTGGAAAGCTCTTCAAACGGAAAAAACCGGAAGAAACAAAGTCATTTAAAATCGTAAATGAGGAGAATGTTAAACGGGATACGCTTTCGATCGTGAATGATGTAACGATTGCGAAAGATGTAAACCGTTCCTTATTGGTGATACAAACTGCACAGAAATTAAAAAGTCAGGCCTTTATTGAAAAGGAAGCGGAACTTGCAAATGCAAACACCAAGCTGATTGCGGAGATGCTGAACATTTTGAGGAAGGTTGAGGACGAAGCGGTCAACCAGATTGAGAAGAGTAGCCTGCGTGCCAAAGATGTGGTGAATACGGGTATCTCGAGGATCAGCACGATCATGCTGGTTTTCTTCGGTATCACCATCGTGCTATTATACTTTATCCTTACAGACATCACTAAAAGCATCCGCTACCGCAAGGCACTGGAGGCTGCAAGGGATGAAGCTGAATTCCATGGCCGCGCAAAGCAACGTTTCCTGTCGAACATGAGTCACGAGATCAGAACACCTTTGCAATCGATTATTGGCTATGCGGAGTTGATTAAGCAGCAAATTTATCCACAGCGCAAGGACATTGATGCGATCTATTATTCTTCCGAGCATTTACTGCAGATTGTAAATGAAGTGCTGGATTATAACCGGATCGTTTCCGGAAAATTCACCTTTTCTGAAGATACTTTCTCGATTAAAGAGCTCCTGAAGGAGGTTATCATGATTCTGAAGCCTCAAGCCGAGAAAAAGAATCTTGCGCTGAACACAGACTTTCAGCTTGGCAACATTGAGTACATTTCCGGGGATGCATTCCGTTTAAGGCAGATTCTGCTGAACCTGGTTGGTAATGCCATTAAATTTACTGCTGAAGGGGAGGTGCTGCTCACGGTATATTTTAAGCGCAAGGGTGATGACCTGCACTTCACGTTTATTGTGAAGGATACGGGTGTGGGCTTTTCTGAACAGGAAGCCTTGCACATCTTCGGCGAGTTTGAGCAGTCGGAGACTACAGCTTCGATGGCTAAAGAAGGTTCGGGGCTTGGATTAACAATCGTTAAGGCTTTGGTTGACGGGCAGGGTGGCCGGATTTATGCTAAAAGTAAAAAAGGGGAAGGCAGTAGTTTTATGGTATACCTTAGGTTTAGGTACGCCGCTGCACCTCTGCTAGAAAAATCATTAACGCCAAAGCTGGAAAACGGAATGGAAGTATGGGTAATAGATGATGACAAGTTAATTCTGGAACTCTGCGGTCTCCTCTTACAACGTCATAATATAAGATACAGGTGTTTCGACTCGCCTGCTGAAATGCTGGCAACGCCGGTGTCTGATGAAGTCAAATATATTTTAATGGATCTTCGAATGCCTGAGATGTCGGGCCGTGATCTCTTTAAGCTAATGAAGCCTAAGTTGAGCCCGGAGGTGAAGGTTTATTCTGTGACTGCACAGGTTTTGCCGGAAGAGCGCGCGAAACTGATGGAGCTTGGCTTTGACGGGGTGGTGATGAAGCCATTCCGGGAGCAGGAGCTGCTTACCCTGCTGAAGAGCGGCAATAAGGGTGGCACAGAGATCCGCACAGGGGCAGCTGAAGGCCCGGAAATCATCTTCGATCCCTCATATCTGGAGAAAATGACCTTCGGTGATGAAGAACAGCTGTTTAAAATCTTAAAGCGCTTCAGTGAAGATTGTCTGCAGGATATAGAAGACCTGAAAGACAGTATGGAAAACAATAAAGTAAGTCAGTTTTCACTGCTTGTGCATCGCCTTGCAGGACGCATTGCACAGATCGGCTCTGCCGAACTGGCTGCGGAATTCAGAAAGCTTGAAATTGAAGTTATGGACTGCACAGACATCAGCCCAAAGATCAAGGCAGAGGCAGATCGCCTGATACCAGGTCTGTACTACCTCGTAGATCTTGTTAATGACTATTCAATTTCGTAACGCTCCATTTTACTGTAAAGCGTTTTCCGATCGATATTAAGAAGTTTCGCTGCCTGAGATTTGTTGTACTTCACTTTTACCAGTGTTTCAATGATCAGTGCCTTTTCATTTGCTTCATTGATAGCTTTGAGGTCGGAACCGCCTGGTTTTGGTGCAGTATGCCTGATGGCAAGGATCATCTCATCTGGAAGCGCAGTAACTTCAGCAGTGTCGCCGGGGCTTAGCAGCACCATTCGTTTCACCACGTTCTTCAGTTCCCTCAGGTTTCCCGGCCAATCATACTGTAGCAGTAATGCTTTGGCTTCTTCTGAAATATACTTTACATTCCTGCCAAGTTCCTTGTTGGAAAGCTTCACGAAGTGTTCTATAAACAGCTCCAGATCTTTACCACGCTCGCGCAATGGCGGAAGTTGAATTTTAAATTCATTTATTCTGTGGTATAGATCCTCACGAAAGCTACCATTGCCCACGGAATTTGCCAGATCATCGTTTGTGGCTGCAATGATGCGGACGTTCACGGAAATGGATTTTGTACTGCCCAGTGGCTGGATCACGCGCTCCTGTAAAGCACGAAGTAATTTGATCTGCACTTCGTAGCTGAGGTTACCAACTTCATCAAGGAATAAAGTTCCGCCGTTGGCGGCTTCAAACTGCCCTTGTTTATCGCTGATGGCGCCTGTAAATGCGCCTTTAACATGGCCGAAAAGCTCACTTGCTGCAAGGTCTTTTGAAAGTGCCCCGCAGTCGATGGCAACGAAAGGTTTCGATGCACGTTTGCTCTGCTTATGCAGTGCACGGGCGGCATATTCTTTTCCGGTACCACTTTCGCCCTGGATGATAACCGACATGTCGGTAGGGGCTACAAGACTGATGTGTTCGTATAGTTTCTCTGCAGATGGACTGTTACCTTTGATGGTTTCATCATCGGAGACGGTCTTGGCAATATCTTCTTCTCTTTCATGTTCGAGCGCATTCTTGACAATCATCAAGAGCTCGTCCGGATTCACCGGTTTGGTGATGTAATCAGAGGCACCTTGCTGAATGGATTTAACAGCTGTTCTCACATCATTGAAGCTGGTCATAATCACCAACGGTAGGTCGAGACCCTGTCCATTCAGATAGGAGAGAATATCCAAACCAGTACCATCAGGCAACCGGTAATCTACAAGTAGGAGATCAAATTCTTTCTGGTCAAGAAGGCGGTAAGCATTCTTAATGTTATGAACGACGGTTGGCTCGTGCTGGTGCTTTTTGAAAAAGCCCTCTAGTAATTGAGAAAAGGTTAGGTCATCTTCAACAATTAGTATTTTTGCCATATTTGTGTGTTAAGATAACAAAAATACAAAAGCCGGAGGACTTCCGGCTTTTATGGTTTAGATTTTATATAAATAAGGGTTTATTCTACAACTACACCATCTTTTCCAATTTTCAAAGATGCTGTTTGTCCTTCTTTAGCCAATTCTACCAGATACCATTCTGATTTATTTGCTGCAGTAACCAGGTAAGCTGCACTTGGAGTAAACTCCTTGTACTTGTCTGATTGTAGTGTTGTTTTTACTGCGTCAGGTAATTCTTCAAGTTTTACCGGTACTTTAGTTGTGCTATCTTGTTGAATTGCAATTACTGGAGTTTTAACTTCACTTGCTTTTACAGTAGTCAGGCCTGCGAATGCTAGGAATGCTGCTGATAAAATCATCTTTTTCATGTTATTTAGTTTTAAGTTTAAATGATTGTGGTTACTATCACTAGTATACACAACTGTGCCAAGAGGGCTCTTATCTCTAAATATCGCTAAATCAGGCGATTATGTTTTTTGCAATGTAAAAATTGTGTTGCCTAGCTCCACACAATGATGTTTTATGAAGCGATGGTTTTAGTGGTTCTGCTTACGGCAACCTTCCTGATCGTCTCCATTATGGCTGCTGTATCGTATCCACAGATTGCCCAAAGCTCTGATTGTTCACCATGTTCGATCACTTCGTCAGGGATTCCCAATCGGATCACGTTAGATTTATACTGATGATCAGCCATAAATTCCAGCACCGCTGAACCCATGCCGCCTTGCAAACAACCATCTTCAACGGTTACTACTGTTGAGTATCTTTTAAATACCTCATGCAGTAAAGCCTCGTCAAGTGGTTTTACAAAGCGAAGATCATAGTGAGCTGGGTAAATCCCTTCACTATTTAATTCCTTGCATGCGTTGACTGCGAAGTTGCCCACGTGTCCAATGGTTAGAATGGCGACATCCTCTCCGTCACAGATCTTACGGCCCTTGCCAATTTCCAGTTCGGTGAAGCTGCGTTTCCAATCGACCATAACACCGTTACCTCTTGGATAGCGGATAGAGAACGGTCCTTTATTTTCAAGCTGTGCGGTGTACATGAGATTGCGTAATTCCTCTTCGTTCATAGGGGCAGCAATGGTCATGTTTGGTATGCAGCGCATATACGCAATGTCATAGGCCCCGTGGTGCGTAGCGCC
>DCLG01000030.1:133878-135056 GCA_002320935.1 Pedobacter sp. UBA1654
TGCTGCTCAGCAATCCCCACGTCGAAGGCGCGGTTAGGCATTGCTTTCATCATGATGTTCATGGAAGAACCCGAAGGCATGGCTGGTGTAATCCCTACAATGTTCTTATTGCCTTCTGCAAGCTCTACAAGTGTATGTCCAAAGACATCCTGGTATTTTGGAGGTTGTGGCTTTTCAACGATGGACTTTTTAATTTCTCCGGTGATCTTGTCGAACAAGCCCGGAGCGTGCCATTTGGTCTGATCTTTTTCAGCTAATGCAAAGCCTTTTCCTTTTACGGTGATGCAGTGCAGCAGCTTAGGACCGGGAATATCTTTCAGGTCTCTGATTATCGAAGCAAGCTTCTTAACATCATGACCATCCACAGGACCGAAATATCTGAAGTTTAATGCCTCAAAAAGATTGCTCTGCTTAAGCAAGGTACCTTTGATACTCTTTTCAATCTTCTTAACGAAGTTGTGTGCATTAGGACCAAGTTCGGAAAGCTTGATTAAGGCATTGGAGATATCGTCTCTGAAACGATTATATGATTTTGATGTGGATATACTTGTTAGGTACTCTTTCAATGCACCAACATTGGGATCAATGGACATACAGTTGTCGTTCAGAATCACCAAAAGGTTGGAGTTCTCTATACCAGCATGATTTAAGCCTTCGAAAGCAAGTCCTGCTGTCATCGCACCATCCCCGATTACTGCGACATGCTGACGATCTTTTTCGCCTTTGTAATGCGCGGCAACAGCCATGCCCAAAGCAGCAGAAATTGAGGTAGAAGAGTGGCCTACACCGAAGGTGTCGTATTCGCTTTCGCTGATCTTGGGAAAGCCGCTGATACCATGAAGAATACGGTTGGTATGGAAAACGTCTTTTCTGCCGGTCAGGATCTTATGTCCATAGGCCTGGTGACCAACATCCCATACAAGTTTATCATAGGGGGTATTCAATACATAGTGCAGGGCAACGGTTAATTCAACAACACCAAGGCTGGCACCGAAATGACCGCCATTTACACTAACAACATCAATGATATATTGACGAAGTTCCTGACTTATTTGTTCCAGATCATCTTCTGTATACTGCTTTAAATCAGCAGGATAGTTGATGTTTGATAGCAAGGGATGGGCGTTTTCTTCCATGTAGGTTTTTATAGAAAAGATGTACAAAGTACGTCATTTTGT
>DCLG01000030.1:135188-135470 GCA_002320935.1 Pedobacter sp. UBA1654
TATTGCTTCAGAAAACTTTGTCAGCAAACAGGTGATGGAAGCTGCAGGTTCAGTGCTAACAAATAAGTACGCGGAAGGCTTGCCTGGAAAGCGTTATTATGGCGGATGTCAGGTTGTTGACGAGGTAGAAAATATTGCCATTTCAAGAGCAAAACAGTTGTTCAATGCAGAATGGGTGAATGTTCAGCCGCACTCTGGTGCACAGGCCAATGCAGCTGTAATGCTTGCCGTTATTAAGCCTGGCGACAAGATCCTGGGTTTCGACCTGTCTCACGGTGGACA
>DCLG01000082.1:0-203 GCA_002320935.1 Pedobacter sp. UBA1654
ATCCTCGAAAGTTCAGAAGCAGGTGTTGAAGCGGTCTTTGTTGAAAAACTAAATACTTACCGCATCAGTATGACTGCCGGACTCATCAATAATGCTAAGAACATCGCATTTCTGGTTTTTGGAAAATCTAAAGCGGAGGCCGTTAAAAATGTAATTGAGCCTGAGGAAGAAAACACAACCCTCTACCCTACTCAACTCATCAA